>NZ_JBFUCQ010000032.1:0-315 GCF_056405135.1 Devosia sp. P1_H9 | reverse complement strand
CCCTCTGACGGGGGGATGGGTGGGGGTGAGCGGAGCCACAATCACGAGGCTGGGCAAGGCGTTGCGAGAATCTTGCGCCGATCTATCCCCCCACTCCCCACCCATGCGATTCTGTGCCCATCCGCTGCACCGAAGCGAGATCATGACGAGTGGTTGGTGCGGCGGAGACCGGGTGGGCTGCGGGTCGCTGCAGTTCAGGCGGAAACCATCACGGCAAGGACCGGTTCGCCGGTCAAGCCGCTATCACGCGAGGGTCGCTCGATGCGGAGTGGCCCAAGGGACGAAGCCTGGCACGCATGAGCCGGGCGGGAGCAA
>NZ_JBFUCQ010000031.1:0-323 GCF_056405135.1 Devosia sp. P1_H9 | reverse complement strand
CCCTTGCCGGCATCGCCGGCACGAGCCGCTTCCACCGAGGCGTTGAGCGCCAGCAGGTTGGTCTGGAAGGCGATGTCGTCGATCATGCCGATGATGTTCGAGATCTTGCCCGACGAGTTGGTGATCCGTTCCATCGCCTCGGTCGCCTGACGCATGACCTGACCGCCATCCTCGGCCGTGCGGGTCACAGTCGCCGCGACATTTGAGGCATCCTTGGCGCGCTCGGCATTGGCCAGCACGGTGCCCGAAAGCTGCTCCATCGCCGCCGACGTTTCTTCGATCGTCGCCGCCTGCTTGGTGGTGCGCTCGGAAAGATCATTGGC
>NZ_JBFUCQ010000030.1:0-358 GCF_056405135.1 Devosia sp. P1_H9 | reverse complement strand
TCATGACGAGTGGTTGGTGCGGTGGAGACCGGGTGGGCTGCGGGTCGCTGCAGTTCAGGCGGAAACCATCACGGCAAGGACCGGTTCGCCGGTCAAGCCGCTATCACGCGAGGGCAGCTCGATGCGGAGCGGCCCAGGGAGCGAAGCCTCGCACGCATGAGCCGGGCGGGAGCAACGAAGGCGGTGCTGGCATTCCGGCCGCCGACCGAGGTCCCACGTTCTCGCGATGCGGCAGGGGATGCGCCCCGGCACTGGTGGCATAGGCCCAAAACCCCGGCCGGCCGGCGAGGCGTGAGCCTCATTCATTCGCGGACTACCGCTACGGGGCAAACGCCTCGCCGGTCCCGCTTCGTTCCCT
>NZ_JBFUCQ010000029.1:0-443 GCF_056405135.1 Devosia sp. P1_H9 | reverse complement strand
AACCTCAACACCACCGGCGCCGGCTCTGCCGCTACCGCTGGTACCTTCACCTCGACCGCCAACTTCGCGGCCGTGACCTTCACCGACGCAGCCGACGATATCTCGTTCGATATCGCCGTCGACGGCGGTGCCGCGACGACCGTCACCATCGATCAGGCCGCTCTGGCGACCGTCGGCAACAATGACGACACGCTCGACGACGTTGCCGAACTGAACGCCGTTCTGACGGCCCAGGGCGTCACCGGCGTCACCGCCTCGATCGGCGGCGGCAAGCTGGTGCTGACCTCGGCCACCACGGGCGCCAGCTCGGCGGTTGCCGTGACCAACTTCGCCGAGACTGACGCCGACACCGACACCACCATCACCGGTATCGGCCTTGACGCCGGCACCTCGGCGGCTGGTGCTGCAACGGTCGCGCCCGGCGCGGTGAAGACCGTTGATGC
>NZ_JBFUCQ010000028.1:0-509 GCF_056405135.1 Devosia sp. P1_H9 | reverse complement strand
GAGACCTGGACCTACCAGATCACCGCCGAGGACGTGGTCAAGAACGTCGGCGAAGACATCACCAACACGGTGACGGCGACCGGCACTGACGACGAGGGCGAAGAGGCAACCGACACCGACGACGAGACCGTCACGGTGACTGGGGCCGCCCCTGCCATCCAAGTGGTCAAGACCGCCRGCGTCGGYTCGATCGTCGAGGGCACGCCCACCGACATCACTTACACCTATGAGCTGACCAACACCGGAGCGGCGACCGATCCTCTGACGATCACGGGTCTCGACGACGACATCCTGGGCGACATCCTGGCCGACGGCACCTTTGTCGGCGGTGACGATGGCGATGGKCTGCTCGAGACCGGYGAGACCTGGACCTACCAGATCACCGCCGAGGACGTGGTCAAGAACGTCGGCGAAGACATCACCAACACGGTGACGGCGACCGGCACTGACGACGAGGGCGAAGAGGCAACCGACACCGACGACGAGACCGTCACGGTGACTGGGGCCGC
>NZ_JBFUCQ010000027.1:0-704 GCF_056405135.1 Devosia sp. P1_H9 | reverse complement strand
GCCGTGCGGGTCACAGTCGCCGCGACATTTGAGGCATCCTTGGCGCGCTCGGCATTGGCCAGCACGGTGCCCGAAAGCTGCTCCATCGCCGCCGACGTTTCTTCGATCGTCGCCGCCTGCTTGGTGGTGCGCTCGGAAAGATCATTGGCACCGGACAGAATCTCACCCGTCGCCGTCTTCAGCGAGCGCGAAGTCTGCTTGAGCCCGGTGACAATCTCGCCGAGCTTTTCAGCCACTGCATTGGTATCGGTCTTAAGCCGCAGGAACGCCCCCTGGTAGTCGCCCTGCACCCGGTGGGTCAGGTCGGTCTTCGCCAGTGCGGCAAGCACCTCGCCGGTCTCGCTGACGCCGCGATCGACCGTCGACACCAACTCATTGACGCCATGTGCCAGCGCGTTGAGCTCGGCATCGGGGAACTCGGCCTCCACCCGCTTGGAGAAATCGCCGGCGATCGCCGCGTCCACCACTTCGCCGAACGCCTTCTGCAGCGTCTGCATCATCGAAGTGCGCTCCACCCGGCGCTGCACCGATGCCGTCCGCTCGCCCTCGGTCATTTCGGTGACCTTCAGCGCATTCTCCTTGAACACCTGCACGGCCTTGGCCATGTCGCCGATCTCGTCGCTGCGTTCAGCGCCCTTCACCTCGACCTCGAGGTTACCCTGGGCCAGCGCGCCCATCGTATCGGTCAGCCGGCTGATCGGCTT
>NZ_JBFUCQ010000026.1:0-704 GCF_056405135.1 Devosia sp. P1_H9 | reverse complement strand
GCCGTGCGGGTCACAGTCGCCGCGACATTTGAGGCATCCTTGGCGCGCTCGGCATTGGCCAGCACGGTGCCCGAAAGCTGCTCCATCGCCGCCGACGTTTCTTCGATCGTCGCCGCCTGCTTGGTGGTGCGCTCGGAAAGATCATTGGCGCCGGACAGGATTTCACCCGTCGCCGTCTTCAACCCACGCGAAGTGCCCTTCAACTGCCCGACGATCTCGGTCAGCCGCTCTGCCACCGCGTTGGTATCGTCCTTGAGCCGTGCGAACGCGCCACCATACTGGCCGTTGACGCGCTGCGTCAGGTCGGTCTGCGCCAGCGCGGAGAGCACCTCGCCGGTTTCGCCGAGCCCACGATCGACCGTCGACACCAGTTCGTTCACCCCATGCGCCAGCGCGTTCAGTTCCGCGTCCGGGAACTCCGCGTCGACCCGCTTGGAGAAGTCGCCGTCAATCGCGGCGTCGACCACTTCGCCGAACGCCTTCTGCAGCGCCTGCATCATCTGCGTGCGTTCGACCCGCCGCTGCGCTGATGCCGTCCGCTCGCCCTCGGTCATCTCGGTGACCTTCAGCGCATTCTCCTTGAACACCTGCACGGCCTTGGCCATGTCGCCGATCTCGTCGCTGCGTTCAGCGCCCTTCACCTCGACCTCGAGGTTACCCTGGGCCAGCGCGCCCATCGTATCGGTCAGCCGGCTGATCGGCTT
>NZ_JBFUCQ010000025.1:0-1647 GCF_056405135.1 Devosia sp. P1_H9 | reverse complement strand
ACGGGCGCCAGCTCGGCGGTTGCCGTGACCAACTTCGCCGAGACTGACGCCGACACCGACACCACCATCACCGGTATCGGCCTTGACGCCGGCACCTCGGCGGCTGGTGCTGCAACGGTCGCGCCCGGCGCGGTGAAGACCGTTGATGCCCTGGTCCAGGAGATCAACACCAACACCTCGCTGAAGGACAAGATCCGCGCCTCCAACGACAACGGCAAGCTCCGCATCGAGAACCTCTCGACCGAAGACCTCACCGTTACCGGCGTTGGTACCGACGGTGAAGTCGACGGCACCACCGGTACCGGCGACATCGGTGGCAATACCGTTCGCAAGAACCTCGTCACTCAGTTCAACGAACTGCGCGACCAGCTCGACAAGTTCGCCGACGATGCGTCCTTCAACGGCATCAACTTGCTCCGCGGCGACAAGCTGAAGCTGACGTTCAACGAGACCGGCACGTCGACCATCGACATCCAGGCCAAGAACGAGAATGGCGACCCGATTGCCATCAACAACACCACCCTCGGCATCGACCACGTCGTCAACTCCGACTTCGACGCGGACTCCAAGCTCGACGCCAAGCTCGAGATCCTGGGCTCGGCACTCGGTAAGCTCCGCTCGCAGGCGTCGTCCTTCGGCTCGAACCTGTCGATCGTGCAGAACCGCACCGACTTCACCAAGAACATGATCAACACGCTGGAAACCGGCGCGGCGAACCTGACCTTGGCCGACACCAACGAGGAAGCAGCAAACCTGCTCGCCCTGCAGACCCGCCAGCAGCTGTCGTCGACCGCGCTGTCGATGGCCTCGCAGGCCGACCAGGCTGTGCTCCGCCTGTTCTAAGGGCGAACACCTCCAGACACGAAAAGGCGGGCTTCGGCCCGCCTTTTTTCGTTCTACGCGCCATTGCGTACCAGTTCGAAGCATTGAGAAAACAAGTCATTAACTTTGCTTCGAATGCCACCAACAAACTTCAATTCGCGGGACGAACTTAAGACTTCTTTTGCCGGTGGGGACCAATGATCCGGGACGTCTCAGGAGAGACGGTTAGTAACTGAGTACGGACCCAGAAAGGGCCTCCAAAATGGCTGATGTAAATCTGTCAAAGGCAGTTCGCTCGAACCTGCTGAGCCTCCAGTCCACCGCTTCGTCCATGGCCAAGACGCAGGAGCGTCTCGCCACCGGTCTGAAGGTGAACTCGGCGCTCGACAACCCGACTAACTTCTTCACCGCTTCTTCGCTGAACTCTCGTGCTTCGGATATGGCGAGCCTGCTCGACTCCATGTCCAACGGCATCAAGACCATCGAAGCCGCGGACAACGGCCTTTCGTCGATCACCAAGACCGTCGAGTCGATGCAGTCCACGCTCCGTCAGGCGCGCCAGGACAAGTCGTTCAAGACCCAGTCCTTCTCGATCGACTCCACTTCGATCGGCACCTCTTCGGTGAAGACGCTGTCGTTCAAGGACGGCGCCGTCGGCGCCACGGCTGTCAGCGTTAACCTCAACACCACCGGCGCCGGCTCTGCCGCTACCGCTGGTACCTTCACCTCGACCGCCAACTTCGCGGCCGTGACCTTCACCGACGCAGCCGACGATATCTCGTTCGATATCGCCGTCGACGGCGGTGCCGCGACGACCGTCACCAT
>NZ_JBFUCQ010000024.1:0-2142 GCF_056405135.1 Devosia sp. P1_H9 | reverse complement strand
CAGGCGACCGAGGCGATGGAACGGATCACCAACTCGTCGGGCAAGATCTCGAACATCATCGGCATGATCGACGACATCGCCTTCCAGACCAACCTGCTGGCGCTCAACGCCTCGGTGGAAGCGGCTCGTGCCGGCGATGCCGGCAAGGGCTTCGCGGTGGTCGCGGTAGAAGTGCGACGGCTGGCGCAGTCGGCGGCCGGCGCATCAAATGAGGTCAAAGCGCTGATTGAGCAATCGGGCAGCGAGGTGAAGGGCGGCTCGAAGCTGGTCGCGGAAGCCGCCGCCAAGCTCGAGGCGATGCTTGTCGCAGCGCGGTCGTCGAACGAGTTGATGGACTCGATCGCGCGGGCCAGCCAGGAGCAGGCCTCGGCGATCGAAGAGGTCAACGCCGCTGTTCGTACCATGGACGAGATGACCCAGCATAACGCGGCGCTGGTCGAAGAAACCAATGCCGCGATCGAGCAGACCGAGGCGCAAGCGACCGAGCTCGACCGGATCGTCGAGGTGTTCCGTACCGGCGATGCGAGCGCGCCGGTCCGTGCCACTGAGGCTGCCAAGGGCATCCGCGCCCTGCAGGACAAGGTGCGCTCGGCGGCCAAATCCTACCTCAGCCACGGCAACGCTGCCGTCGATAAGGACTGGTCCGAGTTCTGACCAACACGAAGCGAAACATAAGTCGGGGCCGCCTTCGGGCGGCCTTTGCTTTTGTGGCGATGTAATCGGTGCCCTGCCGGAAATCCTCGGGTGGCTACGCATCGTTCCGTAATCAGAAATTAAGGCCGGGTGCCTAGTCTTCGCACCAGCGTGCACGGGCCTTGGGGGATGAGGTCGGCGTAGATAGCGGGAGCAGGGTTTTTCCTGCCCGTTTTCGACAGTATTGCCGCTCCCCTCTATGAGGCTACCGCTCGAGGGGGAAAGTTAGGCAATGGGTTGGCTTCCGAAGTTCAAGATTGCGCAGAAACTGCCGCTGGCGATGGTGGGGTCGGCACTGCTGGTCAGCGCCGGCGTGGGGCTTGGAAGTTACTTCATCGGCTCGTCGATCGTCGGCGAGATGAGCGCGCGGCAGATGCAGACCGTGGCGTTGAGCCACGCCGACAAATTCACGACCTATCTGAAGACAATCGAAGCCGAGCTGGTGAACAGCGCAGCGACGGATAGCGCCGTGAACGCCGCGCGCGACTTCGGGATCGCCTGGAAGAGCTTTGCGAAGGCGACGCCGCCGGCCGATCCTGTGGTCGTGCTGCGTGAGGCGTTCATCACCAACAACCCGCATCCTGCCGGGCAACGGCAGCTACTCGATGTCAACGACAAGGGCCGGACGAACTACGATACAACCCACGACAAGGTGCAAGCGACGTTCCGGCGCCAGCTGGAGATGCGCGGCTACCGCGATTTCTATATCTTCGATACGGCGGGCAACCTCGTCTACTCGGTGATGAAGAACGACGACTTCGCGTCCAATTTCGCTGAAGGTGGCGACTTGGCCGACAGTGGGCTCGGGCGGGTGTTCCGCAAGGCCGTGGCGCTCACCGAGCGCGGGCAGGTGGCCTACGAGGACGCGTCGACCTATTCGATCGCCGGTTCGCCCGCGAGCTTCATCGCCACGCCGATGCTCGATGTGCGCGGCAAGCTGATGGGCGTGATGGCGATCGAAATGCCGGTCGCGCCAATCAACGAGATGCTGCAGGACAACAGCCAACTCGGGCAGACCGGCGAGAGCTTCTTCGTCGGCGCCGACAAGCTGTTGCGTTCGGACTCGGTGTTTTCGGAGGGCGACGATACGCTCACCGCCAGCTACGACAATCCAATCGTCGAGGCGGCCCTGGCGGGCAACGCGGCTATCGGCACGACCACTGACTATCGCGGGATGCGGATGATCGCCACGGCGACGCCGGTGACGTTCAACGGCGTTAACTGGGCGATGGTCACCACCATCAGCGAAGGCGAGGCGTTCGCGCCGGTCGTGCACCTGCGCAACACGATGCTGATGATCGGTGCCGGGCTGCTCGCAGCGGCGGCGCTGCTGGGGTTCCTGTTCTCGCGCAGCATTTCGAAGCCGATCAGCCGGCTGACCGATACGATGGGCGCGCTGGCCCAGGGTAACCTCGAGGTCGAGGTGAAGGGCGCTGAACGCAGCGACGA
>NZ_JBFUCQ010000023.1:0-2503 GCF_056405135.1 Devosia sp. P1_H9 | reverse complement strand
TACCGTCGAAGTCTATTTGCCCGATCTTTCGATCAGACCGCAAGAACCTCGCCGTCCACGTTTCTCTTTCTTCCAATCTTCACAATGTCAAAGAACTGACCCCGGATGCGTCTCTCGACGGCGGCGTCGGTGGAAGCTAGGCTTCCAAAATTCGAGGACAAAGATCTTACCCCGGTTGCCCGGCAGCAGCTCTGCCCTTTCGGTAGTCACTGAACAGTGGGAGCAACGAAGTCGCTCGGCGTCGTCAGTGGGGCGGTGTATACGGGCGGCCCCTTTGCCTGTCAACACCCCTGATGAACGAAAGATGACATTTCTCTCGTTGGCGCTTTGGCGGCCTGTGGACAGACGGCCGAGCCGCCCGGTTTGCGGGGCTTTCTCGCCTAGGCCGCACTCCACGGATCCAGCAGATCGACATCGAGACCGGTGAAATCCTTGGTGTTGCGAGTGACGATCGTCAGCCCATGCCGCAAGGCGCAGGCGGCGATCCAGCCATCCATCACCCCGAGTCCCCGGCCCGCCGCCCTGGCGCCGGCCATCACCCCGCCCCAGACGAGCGCCGTCTCCCGGTCGATCGGCAGCAGGCGGTCACCGAAGCGGACGGGAAGATCGGCATCGAGCCAATGCCTGAGCGCCGCCTTCCGCTTGCCGTCGTCGAGCTGCTCGACGCCGCGGGCGATCTCCCCCACCGTGATCACACTGAGATAGGTGCGGTCTTCGTCCACCTGGTCGAGCCAGGCCAGCACCTGCTGATCCGGCCGCGGCCGCTGCACCTCGGACAGAACATTGGTGTCGAGCAGGTAATTCAAAGCGGCAGATCCCGGCCGCGATCCTCGTCGCGCGTGAGCTCGAGTCCGGCGCCGGCGAGCGACGACTGCGCCAGGAAGCTCGCGAGACTCCCCTGCCGCTGGCTCTTGTGCTGCCACTCCTCGATCGAGACGATCACCACGCTGGCCTTGCCGTTCCGCGTAATGGTCTGCGGCGATTGCTGTGCGCGTGAGATCACCTCCGACAGATGCGCTTTGGCCGAAGCCACGGTCCACTCATGT
The DNA here is from genome assembly GCF_056405135.1 of Devosia sp. P1_H9. NCBI lineage: Bacteria > Pseudomonadati > Pseudomonadota > Alphaproteobacteria > Hyphomicrobiales > Devosiaceae > Devosia > Devosia sp. P1_H9. The sequence continues at coordinate 1,457 of NZ_JBFUCQ010000023.1, read as the reverse complement.
GCGGGGTTCTGCTTGCTCACAGCGATTCTCCAGAAATGACCATGATGACTATATAGGTCACAGATGAGTCGCGGACAAGCGGCGCGCATAAGGTGCATTATGGAACGGCAGAGTCCGGGGCTCGGCGCTCGTCGCTGACAGCCCTGTCGGGCAGTGTCTCCCTAGCGCATCTCGAGCGAACCGAACCACTGCCGATTCTATGGCGCCAGGACTCGCGAGCACCAAGCGCTCACCTTCGGATCATCCCAGGCGAAACACCAGTAGCTGGCGATCCAACGTTTGGCGGCGGCGAACTCTGCCGCAAGTCCCCGTTGCTCCAGCCAATCCAGAGCCAGGGCGCGGTCCTGCAAGTTGGCTTGCGGGGACAGTTCCGCATCGAGATACGCGACTGCGGACCAGCAATCGAGGCGTCGATCGGCAATCATTGGTGTCGCGCCGAAATCAATCACGGCACTAACCCGCCCTGCGTCAACGAGGACATTTCCGGGAAAGATGTCGAAATGCACGAACGCCCCGGACGAACAATCCGGAATGCCCTCGAGGGTCCCTATCGGCAAACGACTAAGTGGCCCAGCCAGCGAGCGCGTCATCTCCAGCCGCGCCTGCAGATAATCCCGATAGCTCGGCCGTCGGATGGCGCGATCCGAACCAAGATCGCCAAAGAAATCTCTTTTGACCGCGATGTCGCCGATCTGGCTGGCTGCGTCGAGATAACTCAACAGCAGTTGCTGCCGCTCCGAGCCATGCGTCTCAACCAATGCCTGCGAGAACGGGATGCCCGGCAGCCGGCGCTCGATGACCGCAACGCGGTCGTCAACCGCGACCAATCGTTCCACCTCCGGCGTCGCAAAAGTGATCGCGCCGCGGCCGGCAGCGATTTCCTCGAGCAGTTCGGCACGGACACGCTGCTGCGCAAGCGAAGCACCGGGCCGCGTCAGGCGCAAAACCTGGCGATCGCCGAGGGCATAGACCCTCGCTTCGCCGCCCTCTCCGAGCAACGGAGCGCCAGAAGCACTAAGTGCTGAGAGAGCGGCCAGGTCCTCGCTATTGGTCATCATCTGCCCCCCTCCGCCACCGAAACATCAGCACGGAGCTCGTCGCTCCGAGCGAATTTACGCCCACGCTTACGACGCGATGGTTGATGACTGCCAAAATCTACGACGGGAAGAAAGCCTGCCCGCCGAGCAAGGCCTCGCCGTTCACCTGGCGGCCCGAGCCGCTGGTCGACGGCGCGGACGGAGCACTATGAAGCGTTGCGGCCCGAGCTTGTAGTTGAGGTTTCGTACGACCACGTGAGCGGGGAGCGGTTTCGTCACGGGACGCGGCTGTTGCGGTGGCGTCCGGACAAGCGTGCGGAGCAGTGCCGGCTGGAACAGCTTGGTGGCTAGCTGACAAAGCAAAACCCCGCCGGCTTTCGCGGGCGGGGTTTTGTTGTTCTAGTCGTTGAGAGAACGCAT
>NZ_JBFUCQ010000022.1:2500-5539 GCF_056405135.1 Devosia sp. P1_H9 | reverse complement strand
TTCGTCACGGGACGCGGCTGTTGCGGTGGCGTCCGGACAAGCGTGCGGAGCAGTGCCGGCTGGAACAGCTTGGTGGCTAGCTGACAAAGCAAAACCCCGCCGGCTTTCGCGGGCGGGGTTTTGTTGTTCTAGTCGTTGAGAGAACGCATGTTTTTGGCAGACCTGGCAGCGACCTACTCTCCCAAGTCTTGAGACTTAGTACCATCGGCGCAAAGGGGTTTAACGGTCGAGTTCGGGATGGGATCGGGTTCTGGGCCCCTCGCAATTACCACCAGATCGGCGAAAAACATGCGTGTGAATTCTGGTTCCATGCTGCCGGCGCGGTGCCTAGCAGATGATTTTTTGATCTATTGGGTGCCGATCACTCGTTCCGTGCCGCGCTTTGCGGGCATGGATTAATGAGAACGATCAAGCCAATCGAGCTATTAGTACTGGTCAGCTTCACACCTCGCGGCGCTTCCACATCCAGCCTATCAACGTGGTGGTCTTCCACGGCTCTCAAGGGAATGCTCGTTTTGAAGGAGGCTTCCTGCTTAGATGCTTTCAGCAGTTATCCCGTCCGAATATAGCTACCCTGCAATGCCGCTGGCGCGACAACAGGTCCACCAGAGATTCGTCCAACCCGGTCCTCTCGTACTAGGGTCAGCTCTTCTCAACATTCCTACACCCACGGCAGATAGGGACCGAACTGTCTCACGACGTTCTGAACCCAGCTCACGTACCACTTTAAATGGCGAACAGCCATACCCTTGGGACCTGCTCCAGCCCCAGGATGTGATGAGCCGACATCGAGGTGCCAAACACTGCCGTCGATATGGACTCTTGGGCAGTATCAGCCTGTTATCCCCAGAGTACCTTTTATTCGTTGAGCGATGGCCCTTCCACGCGGGACCACCGGATCACTATGACCGACTTTCGTCTCTGCTCGACTTGTCAGTCTCGCAGTCAGGCAGGCTTATGCCATTGCACTCAGCGGACGATTTCCGACCGTCCTGAGCCCACCATCGCGCGCCTCCGTTACTCTTTGGGAGGCGACCGCCCCAGTCAAACTACCCACCATGCGCTGTCCCGGATGCTGTTACATCGCGGTTAGACACCTATGACGATAAGGGTGGTATCTCATCTTGCGGCTCCACCGAGACTGGCGTCCCGGCTTCAAAGCCTACCACCTATCCTGCACATGCCGACACAAGTGCCAGCGCAAAGCTATAGTAAAGGTTCATGGGGTCTTTCCGTCTGACCGCAGGAACCCCGCATCTTCACGGGGAATTCAATTTCGCTGAGTCTATGCTGGAGACAGTGGGGAAGTCGTTACGCCATTCGTGCAGGTCGGAACTTACCCGACAAGGAATTTCGCTACCTTAGGACCGTTATAGTTACGGCCGCCGTTTACCGGGGCTTCATTTCAAAGCTTGCACCTCTCCATTTAACCTTCCGGCACCGGGCAGGCGTCAGACCCTATACGTCGTATTGCTACTTCGCAGAGCCCTGTGTTTTTGATAAACAGTCGCTACCCCCTTTTTTGTGCCACTTCTACCCGGTTGCCCGAATAGAAGTCACGCTTATCCCGAAGTTACGCGTGCAATTTGCCGAGTTCCTTCAGCATAGTTCTCTCAAGCGCCTTGGTATGCTCTACCTGTCCACCTGTGTCGGTTTAGGGTACGGTCTATGTTGGTGGAGCTATTTCCTGGAACCGGCTCATCGCACCCCCAATCCAATAAGGGGATACGAACCCGCGCGATCCGTCACTACCACCAGGCCCACGAATATTAACGTGGTTCCCATCGTCTACGCATATCTGCCTCGACTTAGGGGCCGGCTAACCCTGCGCTGATTAGCATTGCGCAGGAACCCTTGGACTTACGGCGAGAGGGTCTCTCACCCTCTTTATCGCTACTCATGTCATCATTCGCACTTCCGATACCTCCAGGATCTCTCACGAGTATCCCTTCGCAGGCTTACGGAACGCTCCGCTACCGCTTGCACAAAGTGCAAACCCTAAGCTTCGGTGCATGGTTTGAGCCCCGTTACATCTTCGCCGCAGGAACGCTTGACCAGTGAGCTGTTACGCTATCTTTAAAGGATGGCTGCTTCTAAGCCAACCTCCTGGTTGTCTAAGCATTCCCACATGCTTTCCCACTTAACCATGACTTGGGGACCTTAGCTGTAGGTCAGGGTTGTTTCCCTCTTGACGATGGACGTTAGCACCCACCGTCTGTCTCCCAGATAGTACTCTTGGGTATTCGGAGTTTGGTTAGGTTTGGTAAGTCGGTGAGACCCCCTAGCCCATCCAGTGCTCTACCCCCCAAGGTATTCGTCTGAGGCGATACCTAAATATCTTTCGCGGAGAACCAGCTATTTCCGAGTTTGATTGGCCTTTCACCCCTAGCCACACGTCATCCCCGTAATTTTCAACTTACGTGGGTTCGGCCCTCCAGTAAGTGTTACCTTACCTTCAGCCTGCACATGGCTAGATCACTCGGGTTCGGGTCTAATCCAACTAACTTGACGCCCTATTCAGACTCGCTTTCGCTGCGCCTACACCTAACGGCTTAAGCTTGCTAGTTAGACTAAGTCGATGACCCATTATACAAGAGGTACGCCGTCACCCAGAACGCGTCTTGGGCTCCGACTGTTTGTATGCATCCAGTTTCAGGAACTATTTCACTCCCCTCGTCGGGGTGCTTTTCACCTTTCCCTCACGGTACTTGTTCGCTATCGGTCGCATGCGAGTACTTAGGCTTGGATAGTGGTCTACCCATGTTCAGACAGGATTTCACGTGTCCCGCCTTACTCGAGGACCAAGATGCTTTCTACCGGTACGGGGCTATCACCCACTATGGCGAAGCTTTCCAGCTTCTTCCCGTTCTTACACCCTGGCCACTGGCCTGGTCCGCGTTCGCTCGCCACTACTAACGGAGTCTCGGTTGATGTCCTTTCCTCCAGGTACTTAGATGTTTCAGTTCCCTGGGTTAGCTCCCTTTCGGGTGACCTAAATGGTCGGGTTTCCCCATTCGGAAATCCTCGGATCAAAGCTTA
>NZ_JBFUCQ010000021.1:0-16831 GCF_056405135.1 Devosia sp. P1_H9 | reverse complement strand
TCCGCTGCACCGAAGCGAGATCATGACGAGTGGTTGGTGCGGTGGAGACCGGGTGGGCTGCGGGTCGCTGCAGTTCAGGCGGAAACCATCACGGCAAGGACCGGTTCGCCGGTCAAGCCGCTATCACGCGAGGGTTGCTCGATGCGGAGCKGCCCAAGGGACGAAGCCTGGCACGCATGAGCCGGGCGGGAGCAAGGAAACGCGGTGCTGGCAYTCCGGCCGCCGACTGAGCTGCCATCGTTCYCGCGATGCGGCAGGGGATGCGCCCCGGCMCTGGTGGCATAGGCCCAAAACCCCGGCCGGCCGGCGAGGCGTGAGCCTCTTTCATCTGCGGACTACCGCTACGGGGCAAACGCCTCGCCGGTCCCGCTTCGTCTTCCTCGAAAGGGGAAGGTTCTTTGAAAACTCCGAAGCCCAAGGGCTGTCGGATGCATCAGTGTGCCTCGCACCATCCCCACCGGCCGTCATCCCGGGGACCCACTGCTCGGACGGCTGGGTTGGCACGGGCCGCGCGGTCCATCACAGCAAGGTTGGACAGCCGACGTAGTGGATCCCTGCTTGCGCCGGGACGACATCGAGCATGCGGATACCCAACAAAGAAAATGCCCGCATCATGCGGGCATTTCAAACTTCAGCGCTGCAACGAACCTTAGTTCAGCCGGGCCGCTACGTCCTTGATGGCCTGGTCGACCAGCACGTCGCCCTTGGCGGCAACCTGCTTCTCCAGCAGCACGCGGGCGGCTTCGACGGCGAGGTCGGCAGAGCGGGCGCGGACTTCTGCGACGGCCTGGGCTTCCGCCTGGGCGATCTTGTCGGCGACGGCCTTCTCGCGGCGAGCGACCATGGCTTCCAGCGAGGCCTTGGCCTCGGCGGTCAGCCGGAACGCGTCTTCGCGAGCAGCGGTGACGATGTCCTCGGCTTCCTTCTCGGCTTCTTCGCGGCGGCGCGCGTAGTCCTCGAGCAGGGCCTTGGCTTCGGCGCGCAGCGCCTCGGCTTCAGCGAGGTCGGTCTCGATCTTCTTGATGCGCTCATCGAGCATCCCGGTGATCATCTTGGGCACGCCGAAATAGACGACGATGCCGATGAAGATCACGAGCGCGACGGTCGCCCAGATGGTAGCGCCGGTGGTGGCGTCGAACCCGAAGCTCCACATGGTGCCTTACTCCTTGGTGACCGCGGCAACCGCGGCGCGGGCTTCTGCCGCAGTGACAGTGCCCGAGATCTTGGCGACCAGCGCCTGGGCCGTCTCGGCTGCGATGCTGCCCACATTGGCGAGCGCCGCGTCCTTGTCGGCCTGAATGCGGGTCTCCGCTTCGGCAACGCGCTTCGAGAGCCCGGCCTCGACGTCGGCACGGCGGCCGTCGATGTCGGCCTTGATCCCGGCGCGGGTTTCCTCGGCGATGCCGTGGGCGTTCTTGCGGGCCTCGGCCAGCGCTGCCTCATAGGCGGCGGCGGCCTTCTCGGTCTCCTGCCGGAGCCGTTCGGCTTCCTTGAGGTCGCCCTCGATGCGGGTGCGGCGCGTCTCGAGGATGGAGCCGATGCGCGGCAGGGCCACGCGGCTCATCAAGAGGTAGAGCGCCGCGAAGGTGATAGCCAGCCACAGCAGCTGGCTGCCGAAGCTCGCGGGATCGAAGGGCGGAAACACCTCCGAGTGCGCTTCGGTACCGGCATGCGTGGCATCCGTCGCCGCGTGCTCACCCTCTGCGGCATGCTCCTCGGCAGGAGCGACAACTTGGCCCTCCTGGAGGACGTCGCCGCCTTCGGCCTGCGCCACGACAATGATGTTTTGGGCTGAACCCGCCATCTCGAAACCCTTTGCGGCCGTTAAAGCCCCGGATCGAAACCCGGAGCCCGTGTGTGTTCGGCTTTACGCCGCCTGTCGCGAGATCAGACTGCGAACAGGAGCAGCAGGGCGATCAGGAACGAGAAGATGCCCAGAGCTTCGGTCACGGCGAAACCGAAAATCAGGTTACCGAACTGGCCCTGAGCGGCCGCCGGGTTGCGCAGGGCGCCCGACAGGAAGCTGCCGAAGATGTTGCCCACGCCAATGGCGGCGCCGGCCATACCAACGGCCGCGATACCCGCACCAATGAACTTTGCTGCTTCAGCTTCCATAACTTCTCTCCTTTGAGAACTGCTTTGACGAACCTGTTAGCGGCACGCCGATTGGGTTGAAACCTTAATGCGAGGGATGGATCGCATCGTTGATGTACATCGAGGTCAGCACTGCAAAGACGTAGGCCTGCAGGGCCGCCACGAGGAATTCGAGCGCCGTGATCGCCACAGTCATCACCAGCGGCAGGATGGCACCGAGCCAGCCAAGGAAGCCGAGGCTGCCCAGCGTCACGATGAAGCCCGCGAACACCTTGAGGGTGATGTGACCAGCGAGGATGTTGGCGAAAAGACGAACGCTGAGTGAAATCGGGCGCGAGAGGAACGAAACGACCTCGATCGGTACCACGATGGGCAGCACGTAGCCCGGCACGCCCGACGGCACGAACAGTTTGAAGAACTTCAGCCCATTCTTGTAAACGCCGTAGAAGATCACGACCACGAACACCAGGAGCGCCAGGGCGAAGGTGATGATGATGTGGCTGGTGAAGGTGAAGAAGAACGGGATCATGCCGAACATGTTGGCGACGAGCACGAACATGAACAGCGAGAACACGAACGGGAAGAACTTCATGCCGGCCTTGCCGGCCGAATCCGACACCATCTTGGCGACGAACTCGTAGAGCATCTCGGAAACCAGCTGCACCCGGTTCGGCACCAGGCTGCGCTTCTGCGTCGAGAGCAGGAGATAGAGGCCGATCACGCCAACCGACAGCGCCATGAACAGCGCTGAGTTGGTGAAGGAAACGCCGCCCCCGCCAAAGGAGACGATATCGGTGATCTGGAACTGGTGGATCGGGTCGACTTTATTCGGATCGGCCAACTGCTGTTCCCTTTAGGCTTGGAGCCTTCACTCGTCTTCTTCGTCGTCCGGCACGCGCATCGCGGCCGTGGGCGGCGGGGCCGCCCGGTTCATTTCTGCTGCGGAGCGCACCACGTTGAGCACGCCCGCCGCAAAGCCGACCAGCAACATCACCAGCATCAGCCAGGGACTGGTCTTCAGCCACAGATCGAGCAGGTATCCGATACCCGCGCCGACCAGGATGGCCGCGATAAATTCAGACCCGAGCCGCAAGCCACGGCTCAATCCGGTCATGTCCCGGTTCGCCGCGGTCATTTCCGCGTCTCCCGGCACATCCTTGTCGCCCTGCGCACGCTTGATCCGCGCCGCCAGGTCAGAAGTCAAAGGCCCCGGTTTTTCACCACTCGGGGGGCGCTTGGTATTGCGTGACTGAGCCATCCCGCTATCCCCTGCGCCTCCGGGCCGAAAATGGAAGTGGAGCCCCTCGAAGTCGCGGGCAACATAGTGGCGCCCCCCAGCAGTGTCAAGGCTGTGAACTGCGATCTAAGTACTTGAAATTACACGCGTTTCGCTCGGCCTGCACAGGTGTGACATTGAGTCATCGCGACTCTGGCCGCCACTATTGCGGCGATGGTGGGGCATCAGCTCGCGACCCGTACCACCGCTTCGGCGCTTTTGAGGTCGACCGAGACCAGTTGGCTGACGCCGCGCTCGGCCATGGTGACGCCGAACAGGCGGTCTACGCGGGCCATGGTAATCGGATTGTGGGTGATCACCAGGAAACGCGTTTCCGTCCGCTCTGTCATCATATCGAGCAGGTTGCAGAAGCGTTCGACATTGGCGTCGTCGAGCGGCGCATCGACTTCGTCGAGCACGCAGATCGGCGCCGGATTGGTGAGGAACACCGCAAAGATCAGGCTCATCGCGGTGAGCGCCTGTTCGCCGCCCGATAGCAGCGTCATGGTCGAGGGCTTCTTGCCCGGCGGGCGGGCGAGGATCTCAAGCCCGGCTTCCAGCGGATCGTCGCTCTCGACGAACTGCAACTCGGCCGTGCCGCCGCCGAACAGCGAAGTGAACAGCTCCTGGAAGTGGGCGTTGACCTTCTCGAACGCCTCGTTGAGGCGCTGCCGGCCCTCGCGATTGAGGCTCTGGATGCCGCCGCGCAGTTTTGCGATGGCCGCGATCAGGTCGTCGCGGTCGGTGACCATCAGGTCGAGCTTCTCGCGGACTTCCTCCGATTCCTTCTCGGCCCCGAGGTTCACTCCGCCGAGCCGCTCGCGCTCGGCCTTCAGCCGGTCGACCTGCGATTCGACCTGGGGCTCGGCGGGGAGGGCATGCTCGGGCTTGATGCCGGCGAGCTGGGCGGTCTGCGAGGCCTCGATGTTGAGCGTCTCGTGCACCTGCCGCTCGATCTGGTGGCGCTGCGCGATGAGGCCCTTGATGCGCTCCTCGACCCGCGCCAGTTCGGCTCGGAAGCCGGAGAGCGCGTCATGCGCCAGCCGCTGCGCCTTGTCGGCATCGCGGTACCGGGTGTCGCCGACGCTGAGCGCGTCGGTCGCCGCCTTGTGCGACTCGCGGGCCACGGCGATTTCGCTATCGAGCTGGCGGCGGCGCTCGGCAAGGCTCTCGGGCGAGGCCTGCAGCGCGACGATCTGCTCGCGGACTTCGGCAGTGCGGGTATCGAGCGTTGCCAGCTGCCCCGCGGCGCCTTCGCGGCGGCGGGACCAGGCGGTGACGTCAGCCGCGATCTGGGTGAGGCGGGAGCTGCGCATCCGCGCCGCCGTCTCGAAGCCACCGAGCTTCAGCCGGGCCTGGTCGGCTTTTTCGCGGAGGCCGGAGAGCAGGGACTGGCGCGAGGTCGCGAGGGTTGCGGCTTCAGTCTCGTCGCCCGCCTCGGCTAGCAGGCGCTCGGCCTCAGTCGCGGCGGCGACGGCCTCGGCGAGGCTGGCGTCGAGCCGGGTGCGGGTTTCCTCGAGCGCCACCTGCCGGGCGGCGAGATCGCTGATGGCGCGCTGCGCCTTGTCGACCTCGGCCTGGGCGACAGAAATCTCGCGCTGGGCGTTGCGCCACGCCTCGCGCTTCTGCCGCTCGTCGGTGCGGGCGGCGTTCAGCGCTTCGGTGAGCGCGGCGGCATCGGCGCGGCGGCTGTTGCGACGGGCCCGCGCCTCCTCGACCTCGGCCTCGAGTTCGGCGAGCCGGTTGCGCTGCGCTAGCCGCTCGGCGGCCGCGGTCGGCGCATCGGCGGCGGCAACGAAGCCATCCCAGCGCCAGAGCCCGCCGGCCTTGGTGGTGAGCCGCTGGCCAGGCCGCAGCTGGGTCATCAGCCGCGCCGCATCGGCAGCATCGACGAGCCCGATCTGGTCAAGCCGGCGCTTCAGCAGCGGGCTGCCGGAGACGAACTGCGACAGCGGCGTGGCGCCGGCAGGCAAAGCCGGGTCGCTGCTGGAGGTAGCACCGGCCCAGTGCAGCGGTGCGCCGGCATCGGTCGAGGCATCTAGATCATCGCCGAGCGCAGCGCCGAGGGCGGTTTCGTAGCCCGGGGCGACCTTGAGCTGGTCGACCACCGCAGGCCACTTGCCGGCGCCGCTGTGGTTGAGGATGCGGCTGAGCGTCTGCGCCTCGGCCTCGAGCCGGTTCAGCGCTGCTTCGATCTGCTGCAGTTCCGGACGCAGCACATCGGCAGCGGTCTGCGCCCCGGCGGCAGCGGACTCGGCTGCAACGGCGGCCGCTTCGGCGGCCTTGGCATTGTTCTGCGCGGTCTCGAGTGCCGCGCGCCGGGCGTTGAGCGTTGCGTCGGCGCCGAGCGTGCGCGCCAGCTGCTCGGCTTCGCGCGCCACATCGGAAATCTGCGTTTCGAGTCGGGTCACCCGCGAGCGGGCTTCGGCGACGCTGCGCTCGGCCGCGCCGCGACGGGCCCGCAGCTGCGCCAGCGCATCGGCGGCGGCGCGCGCCTCGGCTTCGGCCTTGGCGACCTCGGCCTGCGCGGCCTCGGTTGCGGCGCGTGCCGCTTCCAGTGCCCGCTGTTCGCCGGCCGCTTCGGCTTCGAGGCGCGTGCGTTCCTCGGTTGCGGCCTTCAGCGCCTCGTCGCTTTCGCCGACCAACGCACGCTCGCGCACCGCATCCTGCTCGATCTGCTTCAGCCGCTCACCCAGCTCGTTGAGGCGGGCCTCGGCGCGGCGGGCTTCGCTGTCGAGCTGTTCGGCGAGAATAGTGAGGCGCTGCAGCACGGCGCCGGCAGCGGCTTCGCTGTCACGCAGCGGCCCCAGCGCCTTGTCGGCGAGGAACACCACCTTCTGCGCTTCGAGCTCGACGTGCTGCGCCTCGGCGAGATCGCGCACCAGCTTTGCCTGCGCGGCCTCGGCATCCTTCTCGTTGAAGCGTGCGGCGATCCAGCGAATGTGGAACAGCGTCGCCTCGGCCTTGCGGATATCGCCCGACAGCGCGCGGTAGCGGATGGCGAGGCGCGCTTGCCGCTTCAACGTCTCGAGCTGCTGCTCGACCTGGGCGATGACGTCGTCGACGCGTTCGAGGTTTTGCTCGGCAGCTCGCAGCCGGAGCTCCGCCTCATGCCGGCGCGAATGGAGGCCGGAGATGCCTGCCGCTTCTTCGAGCAGCGCCCGGCGCTGCTGCGGCTTGGCGGCGATCAGCTCGCCGATCTGACCCTGGCGGACCAAGGCAGGGGAATGCGCACCGGTAGAGGCATCGGCGAACAGCAATTGGACATCACGCGCCCGCACTTCCTTGCCGTTGACGCGATAGACAGAGCCTTCCTCGCGCTCGATCCGGCGGGTGACTTCCAGCACATCGGCGTTGTTGAGTGGCGCTGGGGCGGTGCGGTCGGAATTGTCGAGGACGAGGGTGACTTCGGCGGTGTTACGCCCCGGCCGGCTGCCCGAGCCCGAAAAGATCACGTCGTCCATGCCCGAGGCGCGCATCGCCTTGTACGAGCTTTCGCCCATCACCCAGCGCAGCGCCTCGACGAGATTGGATTTGCCGCAGCCGTTCGGTCCCACCACGCCGGACAGACCGGGCTCCAGATAGAGCTCGGTCTGATCGCAGAAGGATTTGAAGCCGTGCAACTTGAGGCGCGTGAATTTCATCGCGCGCCCCGTAGGGGCCGCGTCTTAACCGAGCAGCGGATCGATTTCGGCCTTGAGAGCCTCAAGCGAGCTTTCCCCAGTGATCATCTTGCCGTTGATGTAGAACGTCGGCGTACCCTGGAGCTTGAACTCGTCCAGCGCCTGATCCCGCATCGCTTCCAGTCCCTTGAACAGGTCCTGATTCGTCAAGGCAGCGTCGTAGCTTTCTTTGGTAAAACCGAGCTGCTGGGCAATTGCGAAGATCGCGTCGTTGGGGGTCTGTGACGCTGCCCACTGATCCTGGGTCCGGAAGAAAGTGTCGACGACTTCGTGATACTTCTCGGCACCGGCGGCCTCGGCGAGCATGAACACGACTGCATCCAGCACGTTGCGCATGAACGGGCGCGGGATGAACTGGATCTTGTTGGTGTCGATGTATTCGGTCTTGAGCTGCGGATAGACCGTGTTGGCGAACGCGGCGCAATGCGGGCAAGTCGGCGACAGGTACTCGATCAGGGTAACCTTGGCGTCCGCCGGCCCGAGCGGGTGATCGGCGATGCCGCCAGCGGGGGCCATCAACTTGGCTGCGTCGAACTGCTGCGCCATTGCGCCGGTGGCGCCGAACAGGAAGGACGCGCTGGTCCCCGCCGCTGCGGCGACGACAGCTGCGCCGGACCCGATGAGAATGTTGCGACGGTTGGCCACGAGTTTCACTCCGTTTTTTCGTTGCTCGCCCTAATATCGGGGCACACTAGGCCGGGCAAGTTCAACCGGCGATGAACATTCCGAGAGCTATCGGGCCTTTTTGCGGGCGATCGCCTGGCCGAGTTGTCGCAGGGCATCGCGCATGTCCGGATCGCTCACCCGCTCGACGGTGCGGCCGATGCGGGCGCGGGTGACTTCAGGCAGGGCAGGGGTAGTTTCGGGTATCGCATCCTCGATGGCGAACGGCTCGGCGCTGAGCCGCACCTGGCCAACGAGGAAGTAGCCAAAATACCGGTTGATCGATGCCGCCACCCGCTGACCCTCATGCGCCAGCGCCAGTGCGTGGCCCCGGTGGCAGCGGAGATAGAGCGTCGCGCCCTCGGCGCCCTTTTCGCCGCGCGGCCAGTTGAGCTTGTCCGGCCGGGTGACCTTGTCGTAGGGCGCCGGCGCGATGGTCGACCAGTGCGTGAGGATGTCGCGGCTTGCAAAGCCGCGCTTCTTCAGCGCCGGATCGAGCACGCCACCCAGCGCTTCCGCCACGCCGACGGCGCGGTTGAGCCGCTTGGGCGGTGCGTCGTCCTTGGGCTTCGATTTCGGTTTGTCCGCCACTGGTAACAACTTCCCGTCGCCGCTTGCGCCACACGCTCCGCCGGGCCATCTGTGGCCGCTATCATGTCAAAGGCCTTAGCCCCGCAAAACCCCATGCCGCTCGATGCGTCGGCCGTGCTTGCCTGGTACGACCGGCATGCGCGCACCCTACCATGGCGGGTGAGCCCGGGCGACAGGGTACGTGGTGTCGCCGCCGATCCGTATCGCGTTTGGCTCAGCGAGATCATGCTGCAGCAGACCACCGTCGCGGCGGTGGGGCGATACTATGCGCGGTTCCTGCATTTGTGGCCGACGGTTGCTGACTTGGCGGCCTCGCCACTCGAGGCGGTGCTCGTCGAATGGGCGGGCCTCGGCTATTACGCCCGGGCACGAAACCTTCATGCCTGCGCCAGGGCGGTCGTGGAGCGGTTCGGCGGCCGGTTTCCGACGACGTCGGAGGAACTGCTGACGCTGCCGGGGATCGGGCCCTACACCGCAGCGGCGATTGCGGCGATCACCGGCGACGAGCGGGTCGCGGTGGTGGACGGCAATGTCGACCGGGTGGTAGCGCGCTACCTGGCGCTGGATGTGCCGGTGCGCGATGCCAAGGATCTGGTGCGCGGCACGGTGCAGGCGGTTGTGCCCGAGCGGGCCGGGGATTTCGCGCAGGCGCTGATGGATCTCGGCGCCACCATCTGCGCGCCGCGCAACGCCACCTGCATGCTCTGCCCGCTAGAGTCGGGTTGCCGCGGCGCAAAACTCGATCCGTTGCTCTATCCGGTCAAACCGGAGAAGGCCGACCGCCCGACCCGCTACGGCCACGCCTTCGTCATGCGCGATGCGGATGGCGATGTTTACCTGCAGACCCGCGCCGAGAAGGGCCTATTGGCCCAGATGACCGAGACGCCGGTATCCGACTGGACCCCGGACAAGCGGGAGGTCGCGCATCCGGTGAAATCGGACTGGCGCTATCACGGGCAGGTCATCCACGTGTTCACCCACTTCCGGCTCGAGCTCGACGTGTGGTCGGCGGTGGTGCCGGACCCGGCCGAACTCACGGCCGGCTGGTGGGCCGATCCGCGCGAACTCGACGCGGAGGCACTGCCGAGTGTGTTCCGCAAGGTGCTGGCGGCGGCCGGCTTGGAGTGGACCGAAAAATGAAAGCCGCCGGCACCTGAGTGGATGCCGGCGGCGAGCGCAGCCTGAGTTGAATTGGAGGTCAGATTCAGGCCGAAAGTCGTTCCATCTGAGCGCGCACCTGGGTGCGCAGGTCATCGATGGGGGCGAGACGGCTGCCCTGTCGGGCATGCCAGAAAGTCCAGCCGTTGCAGGCCTCGGCGCCTTGCACGAGCGCGCCGACGCGGTGGATCGAGCCCATGTGGTCGCCTGAAACCAGCGAGCCATCGGCCCGCACCAGGGCGCTGTAGCGCTGGCGATCGTCGTAGAGCTCGGTGCCCGGCTCGATCAGGCCCATTTCGACCAGTGAGCCGAACGCAACGCGCGGGGCGGAGCGCTTCGGCACTGCGGTCTCGATGGTCGCGGCGTTGAGCGGGCGGATGGATGCGATGCGCTTCAGCGCGCCGGCGATGTAGGTGTCCTCGCGCTCGATACCGATGAAGTGGCGGCCGAGTTTCTTGGCCACGGCGCCGGTGGTGCCGGTGCCAAAGAACGGGTCGAGCACCACGTCGCCCGGCTTGGTCGTCGCGCTGATGACGCGATAGAGCAGGGCTTCCGGCTTCTGCGTCGGATGCAGCTTCTCGTCGTCCTCGTCCTTCAGGCGCTCGGCGCCCGTGCAGATCGGGAACAGCCAGTCCGAGCGCATCTGCACATCGTCATTGGCCTGCTTCATCTGCTCGTAGTTGAAGGTGACACGGCTTTCGCGATCCTTCGCCGCCCAGATCAGCGTCTCGTGCGCATTGGTGAACCGGGTGCCGCGGAAGTTCGGCATCGGGTTAGCCTTCCGCCAGATCACGTCGTTGAGCAGCCAGTAGTCGAGGTCCTGCAGCGCCGCGCCGACGCGGAAAATGTTGTGGTACGAGCCGATCACCCAGATGGCGCCATCCGGCTTCAGGATGCGCCGCGCGGCCTTCAGCCAGGCGCGGGTGAAGATGTCGTAATGGGCAAAGCTGTCGAACTTGTCCCAGGCGTCATCGACGCCATCGACGCGCGACTGGTCCGGCCGGGTGAGGCCCCGGTCCAACTGCAGGTTGTAAGGCGGGTCTGCGAATACGAGGTCAACCGAGCCGGCCGGCAAGGCATTCATGTGCTTGATGCAATCGCCCACAAGGATGGTGTCGATGGGGAGCTGGCTCCCCTCCGCATTGGCGGAAGCCGCCATACGCGCGGTACGCAACATAACTCGAACCCTGACGCAGTACTAACGGGATCGGTTGTAAGGCGTTAGGGTTAAAGGGGATTTAAGCTTCGCGGTTAGCGAGAGGTTAAGACGCGAATACGTGGTTGGCGTGCGACACGCCGCGCACCTCCTTCTGTGCTTACCCACCGCCGTCATTTCCGCGAAGGCGGGAACCTAGTGCGGTGCGGCGACGCAAGTGGAGGCTGAGATATCCCACTGGTCCCCGCCTCGCGGGGATGACGCCGGCGGGAGGATGCTGTGATCTGTCCTCAGGCGGCGATTGTCTTCATCCGCTGCGCCTGGATGCACGGCGCGAAATCCATGCGGTGGTGGCGGCCCGGGCCATGCGTGGTCAGCGCCTCGAGATGCTGCGGTGCAGCGTAGCCCTTGTGGCTTGAAAAGCCGAACTGCGGCTCTTCGTAGTCCATAATCAGGCACATCCGGTCGCGTGTCACCTTGGCGATGATCGACGCCGCCGCGATCGACACCGAGCGGCCGTCACCGCCGACGATGGCTTCGCCGGGGCAGGGCAGATCCTTGGGCAGCTTGTTGCCATCGACGAGGATGTGGTCGGCCTTCACCTGCAGGCCCAGCACGGCCTTCCGCATCGCCCATAGCGATGCCTGCAGGATATTGAGCTGCGCGATGATCGTCGGCGGCGCCACGGCGATCGAGACGATCGCCGACGCCATGATCTTTTCATAGAGCTCTTCGCGCTGCGCCGCCGTCAGTACCTTGGAGTCGTTGAGGCCTTCCGGCACCCGGCGATGATTGAGGATCACCGCCGATACCACCACCGGCCCGGCCAGCGGACCGCGACCAACCTCGTCGACGCCGCAGACGAACTTCGCGCCGCGCCGGATGGCGGCGCGCTCGAACTTAAGCGTGGGTTTACTGACGACAGCGGGCGAATCGGACGGCATGTCCTCAAGCATCGCCAGTTGGGCTGGCGACGCAAGCGGTACCGCCATCACATCAGTTGCCTGCCCGGTTGGCTCGCTCTTCTGCATCACCCGCAGCTACCACCGACGCGAGGCGGATATGGGGCGAGTATCGTACGCGTTTCAGAACAGGCTCATCTGCCCGTCATCCACCGTCGGCGGCGCAAACAGGTCGGTGCGCAGCGCCGGCGACGGCTTGTCGAGGCCGTAGCGGGCTTTCGCTAAGTCGACCCGCTGCCGAAGCAAGGTGGCGTACGGCCCCTCGCCGATGAAGCGGGTACCGAACTTGGGGTCGTTGTCCTTGCCGCCGCGGGTGTCGCGCACGAGGCTCATCACGTGGCTGACGCGATCCGGGAAATGCCGCAGCAGCCATTCGCGGAAGATGTCGCGCACCTCGCCCGGCAGCCTCAGCAGGATGGCGTTGGCGCCGACAGCACCCTGCGCCGCGCCGGCGTCGAGGATGCGCTCGAGCTCCATGTCGTTGATTGCCGGGATCATCGGCGCGGCCATGACGATCGTCGGGATGCCGGCTTCCGACAGCAGCCGAACGGCCTCGAGGCGCTTCTCGGGAGTGGACGCGCGGGGCTCCATCTTGCGGGAAAGGATGTGGTCCATGCTGGTGATCGACAAAGCCACGCGCACCAAATTCTGTTCGGCGAGGGGCTTCAGGATATCGAGGTCGCGGCAAACCAGCGCCGACTTGGTGGTGATGGTCACCGGGTGCTTGGTCTCGAGCAGCAGTTCGAGGATGCCGCGGGTCAACTTGTGCTTCCGCTCGGCCGGCTGGTACGGGTCGGTATTGGTGCCCATGGCGATGGGCTTGGGCTTGTAGCGCTTGTCGGCGAGTTCGCGCCGCAGCAGGTCGACGGCGTTGGCCTTCACATAGATGTCTCGCTCGAACTCCAGCCCAGCCGAATGGCCGAGATAGGCGTGCGTCGGCCGCGCGAAGCAATACGAGCAACCGTGCTCGCAGCCGCGATAGGCGTTGATCGAGCGATCGAAGCCGATGTCGGGGCTTTCGTTGCGGGTGATGATCGACCGGGCGCGCTCGACATGCTCGATGGTTTCGAACGGCTTCAAATCCTCGACCTGCCCCCATCCGTCGTCGAAGTCCTCGCGGCTCTGCTTGTCGAAGCGGCTGCCCTTGTTGGTCTGCGCGCCGCGTCCGCGATTGAGCGCCGGATCGACGAACTTGCGCGCGATCAGGTCGGCGTCGCGGGTGCCGCTCAGCTTTTCCAATTGTTCGAATGACGGGGCGACGCGCATGGCCATGAGACATCTCCAACGGTCCGGGCGACGACTCGCCACCCGGGTAACGTTCCGTTAGGAATAGCAGTTGCATGAGAACAGAACAAGAACAAACAGGCGGGGATAAGTTTGTCAGATGCCGAGCAGGCCGCGGCGTCCCCACAACACGAAGGCCGAGAGCAGCAGCAGGATGAGGTTCATGCCGAGCGTCATCCGGGTTTCGCCACGCCGGCCGTGAAAGCCGATAGCGAGGAACTGCAGCACGACGGAACCGAGGGCGGCCAGCGGGGTGAGGAACGGCAGGATGCCGGTCGCGAGCGGCAGGATGAGGCCGAGGCCGGCGGCCGCGTCGACGCCGCCGATGAAGCGCACGAAGCTTGGCTGCACGTCGCCGGGCCAGCGCATCATTCCGGCGAGTTGCGGAATTGGCCGCGTCGCCTTCATCAGGCCGGCGAACAGATAGAAGGCGCCGGTGACGATGGCGGCCGCCCAGAGCCAGAAGTCCATTGAGGTCAGGAAGTTCATTTTTCAGATCCCACAGACGGGGGCAGCCCGATGCTGCCCGTGTTGGGCGGAAAGTGATTGAATGGCCGTCATCCCACAATCTGGATAGTGATGGAAACATCGTGCAGGATCATGCATAATCCTCCGATGGTCCTCGAAGGCATCGACGTGTTCGTTAGGGTCGTTCAGGCCGGCAGTTTCGCTGCCGCCGCGCGCCTGCTCGGCATGCCGACCACCACGGTTTCGGCCCGCATCGCGAGGCTCGAGGAGCGGCTCGGCGTGACGCTGATCCAGCGCTCGACTCGCCGGATGCATGTCACCGAGGCCGGCGAGGCATACTTCGCCCACTGCATTCAGGCGCTCGATGCGCTCGAAGCGGGAGAGAGCCAGCTGGCCGCGGCCGGCAGCGAGCCATCCGGCTTGCTTCGCATCACCGCAGCCTCTGATATCGCCAGCACGGCACTGCCACCGCTTTGCGAGCTGTTTCTCGCCAAATACCCCAAGGTCGATCTCGACCTCGTGGTCACCAACCGGCAGGTGGACCTGATCGGCGAAGGCGTCGATCTCGCGATCCGTGCTGGTCCGATGCGGGACTCGACGATGCTCAGCCGCAAATTTGCCTCAGGCATCCTTGGCCTGTGGGCGAGCCCGGACTATCTCGATCGGTCCGGTACGCCGGCCACGGTCGCGGACCTGGCCGACCACCAGATCATCACGTTCTCGCGCATGCCCGAGAGCTTCAAGCTGATCTCGGGGAGCGAGCAATTCTCGCTGCCCACCAACACCCGCATCCGCGCCGACGACATGCAGACCATCCGCACCTTCGTCTTGCGCGGCGCGGGGATCGGGCTGCTTCCGGATTTCGGCGCCGTCGCGCCGGAACGGCCGCTCGTCCGCGTCCTGCCCGCCTTCAGCACCGAGCCGGCGAACGTGTTCTTCGTCTATCCGGCGCAGCGATTCCTGACGGTGAACGTGCGGGCGTTCATGGAGTTGGCGCGGGCAGGGACCTAGCCCGCGACCTTCGAGAAGTCCGCCACCAGCCGCATCGTGTCGCGGAGCTTGGTGAGGAGGCTCAGGCGGTTGGCGCGGACTGCGGCGTCGGGATCGTTGACCAGCACCGCTTCGAAGAACTTGTCGACCGGCTGGCGCAATGTCGCCAGCGCCGTGATGGCGCCCTGGTAGTCGTTGGCGGCGACCTTGGCCGCGACGGCGGCATCGGCCTTCATGATGGCGTCGGCGAGCGCGATTTCCTCGTCGACCTTCAGCTGCTCTTCGGCCACCGGCTGGTCGTAGCTGCGCTTGTCCTTCTTTTCCTCGATCGAGAGGATGTTGGCGGCGCGACGATAGCCGGCGAGGAGGTTCACCCCGTCGTCCGACCCGAGAAGCTGGCCCAGCGCCTCGACGCGGCGGGTGATCTCGAGGATGTCGTTGCTGTCCTTGCCGATCACGGCGTCGACCAGGTCGTGGCGGGCGCCGGCATCACGCAGCGTTACCTTGAGGCGGTCGTGGAAGAAGCTGAGAAGATCCGGCTCCACCTGGAGCGGGAAAGTAAGCTTGTTGTCGGTGACGATGCGGATGACGCCCAGCGCCGCGCGGCGCAGCGCGAACGGGTCGCGCGAGCCGGTGGGCTTTTCGTCGATCGACCAGAAGCCGGTCAGCAGGTCGAGCTTGTCGGCCAACGCCACGGCAATGGCCACCGGCTCAGCGGGCACCAGATCGGTGGGACCGAGTGGCTTGTAGTGGTCGGCCACGGCATTGGCGATGGCCGAGGGCTCGCCCTGGGCCAGCGCGTAGTAGCGGCCCATGGTGCCCTGCAACTCGGGGAACTCGCCGACCATTTCGGTGGTGAGGTCGGCCTTGGCCAGCATCGCGCCACGCTTGGCCTGTTCGGCATTGGCGCCGACCTGCGGGGCGATCTCGGCGCTCAGCTTCACCAGCCGCTCGACGCGCTGGAACTCGGTGCCGAGCTTGGCGTGGAAGATGCGCTGTTCGAGCTTGGGCAGGCCATGCTCGAGCGGCAGCGCCAGGTCCTGGTTGTAGAAGAAGCGGGCGTCCGACAGGCGGGCGCGGATGACGCGCTCATTGCCGGCGACGATGGTCTTGCCGCCGTCTTCGGCCACCTGGTTGGAGGTGATGATGAAGAACGGCGCCAGTTTGCCGGAGCTGTCGCGCAGGCAGAAGCATTTCTGGTTGGCGCGGATGGTGGCGATGATCGCTTCTTCCGGCACTTCCAGGAATGCCGGGTCGAACGACCCCATCATCACCACGGGCCATTCGACGAGGCCGGCGACTTCCTCGAGCAG
This sequence comes from Devosia sp. P1_H9, assembly GCF_056405135.1. Lineage (NCBI taxonomy): Bacteria > Pseudomonadati > Pseudomonadota > Alphaproteobacteria > Hyphomicrobiales > Devosiaceae > Devosia > Devosia sp. P1_H9. The sequence goes on along the minus strand of NZ_JBFUCQ010000021.1, from coordinate 1,193 downwards.
GCCCTCGTCGTGGATGACGGTGAGTCCCTGCGCGAAGGCGAGGTTGTCGGCATCGGCGCGGATGATTTCCTTGCGCCGGTCGATGTCGAGCACGACCTTGGCCTTCTCCAGTGCCTGCACATAATCGTCGAAGCGGCGCACGCGGATCGCCTGCGGGGCGAGGAAGCGGTGGCCATAGGTGGTCTGGCCTGACGTGACGGTGTTCGACTTGAACGGGATGACCGCCGGTTCATCGTTGTCGGTGCCGAAGGTGGCGGTGATGGCGCGCAGCGGCCTCACCCAGGTCAGCCCGCCATTGCCCCACTGCATGGATTTCGGCCAGTCGAAGCCGGTGATCACCTTGGGCAGCAGGGTGGCGAGGATGTCGGTGGCGTCGGCGCCTTTCTTGTCGATATGCGCGACGTAGAACTCGCCCTTCTTGGGATCGGACTCGATCTTCGCCTCAGCGATGGAACCGAGCCCGGCCGCCTTGAGGAAGCCATCGATCGCCTGCTGCGGTGAGCCAACGCGCGGGCCCTTGCGCTCTTCGCGCGTATCGGGGGAGCGGGCCGGCAAGCCGGTTACGGTCAAGGCGAGACGCCGCGGCGTCACGAATGCCTTGGCGCCCTCATAGACCAGGCCCGCGTCGACCAGCGCGTTGGTGACGGCCTTCTTCAGGTCCTCGGCGGCCTTGCGCTGCATGCGCGCAGGGATTTCTTCCGAGAACAGTTCGACGAGGAGTTCGGGCATGGGGATAACCGGGCGTTTGAAAGCGCGGTTTGCCTAGCAAGGGTAGGGGAGATTGTCCATTGCGGGACGCAAGCTGATGCATCCGACAGCCTCTCGGCTTCGGAGTTTTCAAAGAACTCTGCCCTCTCGGACAGAACGAAGCGGGACCGGCGAGGCGTTTGCCCCGTAGCGGTAGTCCGCGAATGAATGAGGCTCACGCCTCGCCGGCCGGCCGGGGTTTTGGGCCTATGCCACCAGGGCCGGGGCGCATCCCCTGCCGCATCGCGAGAAACGTGGGACACGCGGTCGGCGGCCGGAGTGCCAGCACCGCCTTCGTTGCTCCCGCCCGGCTCATGCGTGCCAGGCTTCGTCCCTTGGGCCACTCCGCATCGAGCGACCCTCGCGTGATAGCGGCTTGACCGGCGAACCGGTCCTTGCCGTGATGGTTTCCGCCTGAACTGCAGCGACCCGCAGCCCACCCGGTC
>NZ_JBFUCQ010000020.1:0-20359 GCF_056405135.1 Devosia sp. P1_H9 | reverse complement strand
GCGATGCGGCAGGGGATGCGCCCCGGCACTGGTGGCATAGGCCCAAAACCCCGGCCGGCCGGCGAGGCGTGAGCCTCTTTCATCTGCGGACTACCGCTACGGGGCAAACGCCTCGCCGGTCCCGCTTCGTCTTCCTCGATCAGGGGAAGAGCTCTTTGAAAACTCCGAAGCCCCTGGGGCTGTCGGATGCATCGGTGTGCCGCGCATTTCGCGCAGCGGCCATTAGCCGAACCTTAACCACGGCATAGGAAATTGGCTGGCAACGCGCGCCGCCACCGAACCCGCCGGAAATCCTGATGTACAGCGCGATCCGGGGGCGGCATTCGACAACATATTCAGTGGAGTTTCTGCACGTTCACGAGGCCGACGGATCGCACCGCGCAGATCGACCAGCCTCGGGTTTTGCAGGGCTTTTGTTCTTGGTCTAGTAGCGCGGGTCTACCCTAAATGCGTCTGATTATCGGCATCGTCATCATCATCGCCTGCGTCATCGGCGGCTACATCGCCATGGGTGGGCACCTGGCGGTGCTGGTGCAGCCGTTCGAGGCGCTGATCATCCTGGGCGCCGCGCTCGGCGCCTTCATCATCGGCAATACCGGCCCGGTGCTGAAGCAGACGCTCGGCATCTTCGGCATCCTGTTCCGCGGTCCCCGCTACGACAAGGCCGCCTATGTCGAGCTGCTCGGCCTGCAGTTCACCCTGTTCAAGCTGGTGCAGGCCAAGGGCGTGCTGGCGCTCGAGCCGCATATCGAAGACCCCGGCAATTCCTCGATCTTCCAGCGTTTCCCGACCTTCAACGCCAACCATCACGCCGTCGAGTTCATGTGCGACTACCTGCGCATGGTCACCCTCGGCAGCAACGTCGCCCACGAGATGGAAGCGCTGATGGACGAGGAACTCGAGACCCATCACCAGGAGAACGAGCGGCTCGTCTCGGCCATCCAGGCGCTCGCCGACGGCACCCCGGCCCTCGGCATCGTCGCCGCCGTGCTCGGCGTCATCCACACCATGGGCTCGATCAGCGAGCCGCCCGAAGTGCTCGGCCACATGATCGGTGGCGCCCTCGTCGGCACCTTCCTCGGCGTGTTCGTCGCCTACGGCTTCTTCGGCCCGATGGCACAATCGCTGCGCAACATCTTCGAGGCCGAGTCGAAATACTTCCTGTCCATGAAGGTCGGCCTATTGGCCCAGATGTCCGGCTATGCCCCGGCGATCGCCGTCGAGTTCGCCCGCAAGGCGTTGATGTCCGAAGTCCGGCCCACCTTCGCCGAGATCGACGAAGCCACCGCCAACCTGCCGGCCTCGTGAGGACCTGAGCCACGATGGCCCGCAACGACCAGCCGTTCATCATCAAGAAGTCGCGGCGCGCCGCCCACGCCCATCACGGCGGCGCCTGGAAGATCGCCTACGCCGACTTCGTCACGGCAATGATGGCGTTCTTCCTCTTGCTGTGGCTCATCAGCATGACCACGCCGGAGCAGAAGAAGGGCCTCGCCGACTATTTCGCCCCGCCCAATGTCAGCGAAAACACCAGCGGTGCCGGCGGCGTCATGGGCGGCCTGGCCTTCGCCGAGGACGGAGCCAAGATCTCCGCCGACGCCAACAAGGACGCCCTCACCGCGCCCGAAAGCAGCGAGGCCGGCCCGCAGATCGAAGCCCGGGGCGGCGTGGCGGAAATCGGTGGCAGCAGCTACGACGCGATCCGCGCCTCCAACGTCACGCTCGAGTCCCGCTACAATCAGGATTACCACGCGGCCGCGGCCAGCATCCGCCAGGCCTGGCAGGCATTGCCCGACATCACCAAGATCGCCGACAACCTGCTCGTCCGCGAAACCGAGAACGGTCTCGACATCGAGATCATCGACCAGGAGGGCCGCCCGATGTTCCCCGAGGGCTCGAAGTACCCCTTCGAGGCCACCCGCAAGGCCATCGCCGCCCTCGCCCCAATCCTGCAGAAGCTCTCGAACCAGATCACCATTTCCGGCCACACCGCCGCCGGTGCCGTCTACGACAATCCGCGCTACGGCGCCTGGGACCTGTCGAGCGACCGCGCCAATGCGGTGCGCGCCATCCTCGGTGAATTCGGCCTCGCCGACGATCGCATCCGCGGCGTCAACGGCAGCGCCGCCTCCGAGCCGCTCTTCCCCAACGACCCTTACCTCGCCGGCAACGGCCGGGTGCAGATCACGGTCCGCTACGAAGCGCCGCCCGTACCAGCCGGGCTGGCCCCTTGAGGTGCGGAATCGCGGCAACAAAAAAGGCCCCCGCAGGGGCCTTTTCCGTCGTTGCACTGTCAGGACTTGTCCCTCAGCGCGACGGGCGTTCTTAGAGCGCCTTGAGGTTCGTCGCCGAAACCTTGCCGTCACGGCCCTTCTCGAGCTCGTAGCTCACCTTCTGGCCTTCGGCGAGGCCCGAAAGGCCCGAACGCTCGACGGCAGAGATGTGGACGAAAGCGTCCTTCGAACCATCGTCCGGCTGAATGAAGCCGAAGCCCTTGGTGGTGTTGAAGAACTTAACGGTGCCTTCGATCATGATGGCCCCCTTTCAATTGTCGTGCGCGGGATACTCCCGCTTGTCGCACGCGTTCCTCGTTCGGCGACATGCCGCCCGGGTCTAAACGTTCACAATATCAAGAGGTAGCCAATTAGACCGCAAGCGGCCCGAGCTGGTAGCGCCAGATGGAAGCGAAACGTGCCCGGATATATCTGCCACCATTGCGCCTTAATCAAGGCGTGGACGCCGATTTATCGGTATGGCGCCAGGTCGACCTCGTCGACCACCCGCTCAAAACTCTCGAGTTCGCTGCGGACACGATAGAGCAGCGGCCCCGTTTCATGCGGCAACAGCGCCACCACCTGGCAAAGCGCCGCCGACCGGGCGATATCGCGGGAGCCACGAGCCATCGTCAGCCGCTGCCCGACGCGGAAGCGATGCACCGGATGCGCGGTGACCACCTGGGGTTCCTGCCGTCGGAACTCGGCGACCGTGCTGCCGCCTGTCGTCGCCTCAGCTGCGCGCTTAGCCTTGCCGACAGCCTGCCGGCGTGTCACCGGCACAGCAATGCTCTTGAACGAATCCACGAATGTTCCTGGGACACGAGTCCGGCGCCACGGGCGCGACAGCCGGTATCATCTGGCCGAAGCCTTCCCTTGCACTCTAGCACAAGCCTGCCTCCAACGACAGGAACTTGTCCCCACTTCGCCCAATGCAGCGCATGCTGAGGCGGTTCAGGTCGGAGGGTATCCATGACGGCAAGTAGAGAAAGACCAATGGCCCGACAGTCTCCTGCCGGGCCATTCATCGGATCGGGTACGATGAGATCAGCCGTTCGGCGAACACGGGGCCAGGTAGCGGCGACCGTTCCGGTCTTCCCAGACGCACTTGGTCGGGTCGTCCCTGTAACGGCCGATGAGCTCGCCGGCGACGGCACCGGTGATGCCGCCAACCGTTGCGCCAACCAGCGCACCGCCGACCGTACCGGTTGTCGCGCCGCCGATCACCGCGCCGGTGACTGCGCCGACACTGGCCGTCTTCTCGGTGGTGGAGCACGCCGTGAGCGTCAGTGCCGTCATCAATACGGCGACAGTGGATAGAACTTTACGCATGAATACCCTCCGGGAGGTTTGTTAAGACGCGAGCCCGTCACGACAATGCGTCGAACCAGGATAGGTTCCCGCGGCTTGAGACAAATCGCCGAACGGGTTAGAGCTCTGCCCGCGATTGGGACTGCCAAAATGAATGAGCCTATGACGGTACCGGTAGCCGGCACCGATGCTTCCACGTCTGCAGGCGGCTGGGCCACGGAACTCCGGGCTAGCTTCGCGCTCGCTTGGCCTCTGATCGTCGCGCAACTGGCGCAGAACCTGCTGTTCACCACCGACGTTGTGCTGATGGGATGGCTCGGCCCCAAATATCTCGCCGCCGGCACCCTCGCCGGCGCCTTCCTGATCCCTTTCCAGCTGACCGGCATCGGCATCGTCGGCGCGGTGGCGCCGCTCGTGGCGCAGGCGCGGGGCCGCGGCGACACCAAGGCCGTGCGCCGCATCGTCCGTCAGGGGTTCTGGGTGGCCATCCTCGTTGCCACGCTGTTGGTCCCGATCGTGCTCAGCATCCGCCCGATCTATCTCGCCCTGGGTCAGGACCCCGAGGTCACGCTGCTGGCCGAAAGCTACATGTTCGCCGGCTTCTGGATGCTCTACCCGGCGCTGGGCATCATGGTGGTGCGCTCGTTCCTTTCGGCATTCGCTGCCACGCGGGTGATCCTGGTCATCACCGTGATCGGGGTGATCATCAACGCGGCCGTCGCCTACACGCTGATCTTCGGACATTTCGGCTTCCCGCGGCTGGAATTGCGCGGCGCAGCTCTGGCGACCGGCTTTGTAAACCTGTTCATGTTCCTGGGCCTGCTCGCCTATACCCAGACCCACCGCAAGCTGAAGCGCTTCCATATCCTGGTCCGTTTCTTCAAGCCGGACTGGCCGCGCTTCCGCGAGATCCTGAAAGTGGGCTTGCCCATCGGTCTCACCGTTGCCGCCGAAGTCGGGCTGTTCTCGATCGCCGCCATCCTGATGGGCCGCCTCGGCACCAACGAGACTGCCGCCCACGCCGTAGCGCTGCAGCTCGCGTCGACCGCCTTTATGGTGCCGCTCGGCCTCGGTATGGCGGCCACGGTTCGCGTCGGCCTCGCCTATGGTCGCGGCGACGCCGAGGGTGTTCGCCTCGCCGGCTGGTCGGCGATCGTCATGGGCACCGGTTTCATGGCGCTGACGGCTGCCCTGTTCCTCGCCGTGCCGCACGCACTGGTGGCGATCTTCCTCGACAGTTCCGACCCGGCGAACGCGACCGCCCTGATGCTCGCAGCCACCTATCTCGGCATCGCCGGCATCTTCCAGTTGGTGGACGGCGCACAGGTAGTGGCAGCGCACTCGCTGCGCGGCTTGTCGGATACCCGTACACCAATGCTGCTCGCCATCTTCGGCTACTGGTTCGTCGGCCTGCCAACCGCCTACGTGCTCGGCTTCGTGTTCAACCTGCGCGGTGTCGGCGTCTGGATCGGACTCGCTGTTGGCCTCGCCTTCGTGGCTATGCTGCTGGTCAGCCGCTTCGCCCTGCGCGGCCGCCTCGGCCTTATGAAGAAGATCATCGTACCAGCCTAGGACTGCACCCGTGACCCAGCTCAAGCCCGCCGAACAGCGCGTCGCCGACGCTCTCGCCACCCATGCCCTGCCTGGCGAGGTGGTCGTCCTCGAACAATTGGCAACGACTGCACAGATGGCGGCCGACGCTCTGGGCGTCGAAGTCGGCCGCATCGTCAAATCGCTGCTGTTCAAGGGCAAGGACAGTGGCAAGCCTTACCTGCTGCTCGTCTCGGGCAGCAATCGGGTCCACGAAAAGCATGCTGGCCAGCGCATCGGCGAAGCACTCGAGCGCCCCGACGCCGATTTCGTGAAGCTCCACACGGGCTTCTCGATCGGGGGTGTCTCGCCCTACGGTCACCCTGCCCCGCTGACGACCTATCTGGACGACGCGCTCCACAGCTACGCGACGGTCTGGGCTGCTGCCGGCGATCCACGCTCGGTGTTCGAGATCACCGCGGCTGATCTCGAGCGCACCACCGGCGCCACGCGGATCGACGTCACCTAACTCTCGACCCAGGTCCAGTCGGCCATCCGGTTGCGAAACCACGTCCGCTGCCGCTTGGCGTATTGCCGCGTGGCGATGATAGCGCTCTCGATCGCCCCGGCTCGGGTGAGTTCGCCCGACAGCATCGCAGCAATCTCCGGCACGCCGATCGCCTTCATCGCCGGCAGGCTCGGATCGACACCGAGCGAAAGTAATCCCCGCACCTCGTCTACGGCCCCATGCTCGAACATCGTTTCGAAGCGGCGGGCTATCCTTTGTCTCAACACTTCCCGGTCGGGGTTCAGTACCAGGCGTTCAAGTTCGAAACCACCGAGCAGTCCTGTCTGCACTTCGTCCTGGAAGCTGGCGAGGGACCTTCCGGTGGCATTGAGCACAGCCAGCGCCCGGATCACCCGCTGCGGGTCGGGCGCCTTCAACCGGGCCGCGATCTGAGGGTCGCGTGCCGCAATGAGCTGGCCCCGAGCCTCGCGATCGAGGCCTGCAACCTCCGCTTCAGCGGCGAGCACAGCCTCCGCCGGAACCTCGGGCACATCCGCAAACCCGGTCGTCAGCGCATCGAAATAGAGTCCTGTGCCGCCGACGAAGATCAGCGTCCTGTCGCCTTCGGCCTCGATAACGTCGGCTGCGGCTCTCGCCCATTCACCGGTCGAAAACCGACGCGCCGGAGAGACTATGCCATAGAGCCGATGCGGCGCCTTCGCCATCTCCTCCACCGACGGCCGGGCGGTCAGCAGGCGCAGCCCGTCATAGACCTGCAGCGCATCTGTGTTGACGATCACGCCGCCGCGCTCGGCGGCGAGTTTCAACGCCAGCGCCGACTTGCCGCTAGCGGTTGGACCCGCTATCAACACCGCTCGCTTGTCCGGGCTTTTGCCCATCCTTTTCAGGCCTCTCTCACGCACATGACGGTACTCTGCCTCATCGCCAATCCGGCTGATCCCGCAATTGACTCAGCGCTGCTCGCGGCGATCCAGCACGAGACCCGTGGTGAGATCAACTGGTTGCACCAGCGCATCGCTTGCGAGATCCACGCACCGAGGGCCGCCGATCCTGTGGCCGCAGCGCGCAGCGTTATCGGCAGCCGGCCGGTAGACGTGGCGCTCGTGCCCGCCGAGGGTCGCCGCAAGCTTGTGCTGGTCGCCGACATGGATTCCACCATGATCGAGCAGGAGTGCATCGATGAGTTGGCCGACGCCGTAGGCATCAAGGCTGAGGTCGCCGCGATCACCGAACGCGCCATGAACGGCGAACTCGATTTCGAGCAGGCACTGCGCACGCGCGTCGGCCTGATCAAGGGCCTCGAGCGCAGCGTCATCGAGGAGATTCGCCGCGAACGCATCACGCTCGCTCCCGGCGGGCGCGCACTGATCCACACCATGAAGGCCTACGGCGCCTATGCTTCGCTGGTTTCCGGCGGTTTCACTTTCTTTGCCGACTATTTCGCCAAGCGCATCGGCTTCGATGAAGCGATCGCCAACGTGCTGGAGTTCGACGGCGAACAGCTGACCGGCACGGTGGCGAGCCCGATCGTCGACAAGTCTACCAAGCTGCATCGGCTGCAGGCCCTCGCCGCCGAGCGGTCGCTGCCGATGAGCGCGACGATGGCCGTCGGCGATGGCGCCAATGACCTCGACATGATCAAGGCCGCCGGGTTCGGGGTCGCGCTGCATGCCAAGCCGCATGTGGCGGCGGAGGCCGGCATCCGCATCGATCATGGCGACCTGACCGCCTTGCTCTACCTGCAGGGCTTTACCGATGAGGACATCGTCAGGTGAGAATCGAAACACCGCGCCTGATATTGCGTCCGTGGGAGGATCGCGATCGCGCTCCGCTCGCGTCAATCCTCGCCGATCCGGAGGTCCGCCGCTTCTACCCCACAACGCTGACGCCCGAGCAGACCAGCGCCCAGATCGATTTCTCGATCGAGAAGGCGGCCGCAGTCGGGTTTCACTTCGGGCCGGCTGAACTCAAAGCCACCGGCCAGTTCGTCGGCCTCATCGGCCTCGGCTACATTCCCGACGAGACCCGAGCCGCCATTCGCGGGCAACCGGCGGTCGAGATCGGCTGGCAGTTCGATAAGGCCTTCTGGGGCCAGGGTCTTGCGCCCGAGGGCGCGCTCGCTTGGCTCGACTACGGCTTCCAGACGCTCGGCCTGCCGGAGATCGTCGCCTTCACCTACGCTGGCAACCTGCCCAGCCAGCGGGTCATGGAGAAGATCGGGATGACCCGTGATCCCGATGCGAACTTCGAACACCCCAAGCTGGCGCCGGGCCACCCGTTGCGTTCGCATGTCGTCTACCGGATCGCCAACCCAGCCGGCGGCGAATGAGAATCGACCGTTTGCTGTTCCTTTATCGGCTGGACCTCTAGCCCAGACGCACCGCGATGAAGCGGCTGGTGCCGGTCGGATCGATCACCTTGAACAGCACCGCGGGCCGGCCGGCTTCCTTGGCCTGCCCGACCAGCTCGCTGAGTTCGTCCACCGTACCGATTTCCTTCTGGTTCACCTCGGTAACGAGCAGGCCCGGAATGAACCCCTTCTGATCGGCATCACTACCGCTCTTCACCACGGTCACGACGATGCCGTTCTCCTCTGGGGCGATCCCGAATTCCGCACGCTTCGCCTCGTCGAGAACTGCGACATCGAAGCCGACCAGGTCAGGCAAGCCCAGCGGTGGCGCATCGACCTCGGCAACCGGCTCCTCGGGAGCGGGAGCGGCCGGAGGCGTCGCGGTTGCTTTGTTGTTGGCGATCAACTGCTCGCCCAGCTCAAGCCTGCCGAGCGTGATGCTGAGCACCGTCTCGGCCCCGTTGCGGAGCACCTTCACCGGAACCGCCTTGCCCACCTGCGTTTCGGCCACGACGCGCGGCAAATCCCGCATCCGCGCAATCGGCTTGCTATCGAACTCGAGGATGATGTCGCCCTCCGCCACCTGCCCCTCGGACGGGCCACCCTTGGTGACATCGATCACCAGCGCGCCAGCGGTGCTCTTCAGCCCCAGGCTGCTGGCGATGTCGTCGCTGACCTCCTGAATGCCGACCCCGAGCCAACCGCGGCGCGTCTCGCCGAACTGCGCCAACTGGTCGATGACCGGCCGCGCCAGGTTCACCGGCACGGCGAAACCGATGCCCAGCGATGAACCGCCGCGGGCGATGATCGCCGTGTTGATGCCGACTACCTTGCCGTCCATGTCGAACAGTGGGCCGCCGGAATTGCCCTGGTTGATCGCGGCGTCGGTCTGGATGAACTGGTCATACGGACCCGACTGAATGTCGCGGTTACGCGCCGAAACGATCCCCAGCGTCACCGAACCACCGAGGCCGAACGGATTGCCGATCGCCATCACCCAGTCGCCCACCACCGCGCCGTCACTGTCGCCGAACTCGACGAACGGCAGATCATGCCCGGCGTCCACCTTCAGCACCGCCAGGTCGGTCTTGTCGTCACTGCCGATGATCTTGGCCGGCAACCGCGTGCCGTCGGTGAGGTAGACCTCGATTTCCTCGGCCCCCTCGATGACGTGATTATTGGTCACGACCACGCCGTCAGCCGAAATGATGAAGCCCGAGCCGAGGCTCCGCGCCTCCTGCATCTGTTCTTCGCCCAACCCGTTGTTCGGGTTGTGCTGGTCGAACAATTCTTCGAGCGGCGAGCCGTCCGGCAGGTCGGGGAATGGTACCCCGCCACCGCCGGGCACTCGGCGCGACGTGCCGATGTTCACCACTGCGGGGGAGAGTTGTTCGGCTAGCGCAGCCACCGATTCGGGGCCTTTCGCTGTCGCCGGTGCGGCCTGCAGAGGGAGAGCCAGCAATCCCGCAACGGCCAGAGACCGCAACATCCGACCGGCAGCACGCATCAACTTCTCCTGCAAGGACTCAAGCGCGGCCGGGCCGATAGAGTTCAGCCGCGCAACAACCACAAGAGAACAAGTCCGACCCCGGCGCAAGCCAACGCTGCCGCACGAATGGTTGAAGCTGGCATCGATTGGACCGATGCCAGCAAATTCTTCATTTGCTCGGGGAAGGCGGCGTAGACGAGCCCTTCAAGGACCAGCACGAGGGCCAGCGCCGAGAAGAGCTCGATCATTTACTGCGCTGCTGGCGCAGCCGGGGTGGCTTCGGCCGGAGCCGAAGTCACGGGGGCGGTCTCAGCGGGGGCCGGGGCCGTCAGGTCGGTCGCCGGAGCCGAGAGGATCGGGGAGTCCGTCGCGGGCTCCTCGACCAGCGGCGTCTCCGGGATCGGCGTGGTCGCGGCCTCAGGCGGCGGCGTCACCTGGTCGGGGTTCTGGTTCTGGAAGAACCGGAAGAACTCCGAGTCCGGCGACAGCACCATGGTCGTGCCATTCGGGCCCAGCGCCGCGCGGTACGACTGCATCGACCGGTAGAAGTCGAAGAAGTCGACGTCGCGATTATAGGCATCGGCGAAGATCTGGCTGCGCTGGGCATCGCCCTCGCCTCGCAGGATTTCCGCATCACGACGGGCTGCCGAAAGAACCTCGACGGCTTGACGATCGGCGATGGCGCGCGCGGTCTGCGCCGCTTCCTGGCCACGGGCACGAAGCAGAGCTGCCTCGGCGAGACGTTCGGCCTTCATGCGGTTGAAGGTATCGGCCGAGACGTTCGGATCGAGATCGGTACGGAGAATCCGCACGTCGACCACTTCCACGCCAAGCTGAGCCATGTCCGGACGGATCAGGTCACGAGCTTCACGCATCATCGCCGGACGCTCTTCGGAAAGAGCCGCCGTGAAGTCACGCAGACCGTAGACCTGACGCAGGGCCGCGTCGAAACGGGTCGAGATACGGTCTTCAACCACCCGCAGTTCGCCGAGCGCGCGGGCACGGAACAGCCGCGGATCGGAGATGCGGTAGGTGAGGAACGCATCGACGATATAGAACTTACCGTCCGACACCTGCACCGTCATGTTGGCGATGTCGTAGCGCAGCAGCCGGTCTTCGACGATCTGGACCGTGTCGATGAAGTTGGTCGGGATCTTGAAGTAGAGACCGGGGTCGGTCTTCACGTCGGTGATTTGCCCGAAGCGCATGACGATGGCCTGCTCGCGCTCATTGACCACGAAGATCGACGACACGAACACATAGAGCAGCGCAATGACGGCGATGCCGAGAATGATGAGTCTGTTCATGGCTTACCTCGCCGTCGCGTCGGTGGTGGTGGTCGACGGCGTGCTGTTGAGTGTCGCGTTGGGCCGGATTTCCGGCAGCGGCAGATAGGGAATGACCCCCGAGCCGCTGGAGCTCTTGTCGATGAGCACCTTCTCCGAACCACCCAGCACCTGCTCCATGGTTTCGAGGAACAGACGCTTGCGCGTCACTTCCGGAGCCTTGGCATATTCCTGGTAGATGGAAAGGAAGCGGGCTGCCTCGCCTTCGGCTTCCTGCACCACACGATTCTTGTACGCGGCAGCGTCTTCGCGAACCTGCGCGGCCTGACCGCGGGCGTCGCCGAGAAGCGTGTTGGCGTACTGCCGAGCCTCTTCCTGGAAACGGTCCTCGTCCTGCTCGGCGCGCTGCACTTCGTTGAAGGCATCAGCCACTTCGGTCGGCGGCGCCGCCTGTTCGATGGCGATCTGCGACACCGTCACGCCCATGCCGTAGCTCTGCACGATGCCCTGCACGATGGTGCGGACGTCGTTGGCGATGCCGGCGCGATCGTCACGGAAAATATCCTGTGCGGGCCGACGACCAACGATTTCGCGCATCGCGCTTTCGCCGATCGAGCGAACCATGTCGTCCGGGTCTCGGACGTTGAACAGGTACGAGGCCGGATCGCTGATCGACCACAGCACCGAGAACTTCACGTCCACGATGTTCTGGTCACCCGAGAGCATCAGGCCCTCGTCGCTCTGGGTCCGGCTCGAACCGACCGAACCGATTTCGGTACGGTTTTCCGTCATGTTCACGCGCTCGACGGTCTCGAGCGGCCACAAATGGAAATGCAGGCCGGGATTGCTGGTCTCGATCGGACGGCCGAAGCGCAGCTTTACGCCGACTTCCTGCGGGTCGATCGTGTAGAACGCGTTGAGGCTCCAGAACACCACGACGGCCAGAACGGCGCCGATGATGGTCCAGCGCCCGCCCGGAATGCCGCCCTGAAAACGGTCGCGGCCACGGGAGAGGATTTCTTCGAGATTTGGCGTTCCGCCGCCCCGGCGGCCACCGCCGCCACTGCCACCACCGGGAGTCTGACCCCAAGGGCCGCCGCTATTGGAGTTGCGGCCTCCCCCGCCCGTATTGTTATCCCAGGGCATACGCCACCTTTCAGCCGGATTATCGATTGCCGCCCTATATAGGGAAGGCCCTCCCCGCGATCAACGTGCGCCGGGTTCACGCCGGCGATAGACTTTTACCGAGAAATCCGCGCTATCCCGTTCTGTGCGCAACACTTCAGGCTCCGCTTCTACTTCCCATTGCTTGGGATCGATAGGTGGAAACCGAGCATCTCCTGTAGGGGTCGCTGCCACATGTGTGACGTAAAGCCGCTCCGCCAGCGGCATCGCCTCACGATAGATTTCGCCGCCACCACCGATCATCACTTCGTCAGCACCGTCTGAGGCGGCGATAACCTGGGCGCGATCGAGCGCCTCTGCGAGGCTGTGGAACACCTCGACGCCATCCGGCCGATAGTCATCCCGCCGGGTCACCACGATATTGGTCCGGCCAGGCAATGGCTTGCCTATGCTCTCGAAGGTCTTCCGCCCCATGATCAGCGGCTTGCCCAACGTGGTCCGCTTGAAGTGAGCGAAATCCGTCGGCAGCCGCCAAGGGATCGCGCCGTCCGATCCGATTACGCCGTTCTCGCCAACGGCCGCGATCATCGCCACCGGAACAGTCAAAGTGCACCGAGCCTCGCCAGCGCTTCACCGTCGACGCGAACCTTGGTCCATTCGTCCTGCATGATCCCACCTTGGGATTTGTAGAACTGTATCGAGGGCTCGTTCCAGTCGAGTACCCACCACTCGAACCGACCGAGCCCTTCGCGGACGCACCGCTGCGCAAGGTTGACCAGCAGCGCCTTGCCGACGCCCAGCCCGCGCGCCTCGGGATCGACGAACAGATCCTCGAGCCAGATGCCGTAGCGGCCCTGGAACGTCGAGTAGGTATAGAACCACAGGGTGAAGCCGACCGGCTTGCCGTTCCACTCGGCGATCTCGCAGAACACCTTCGGGTCAGGCCCGAACAGGTCGCGGACGATATCGGCCTCGCTCGCCTTGGCCTCATGCGATAGCTTCTCGTAAGCCGCCAGCGCTTCGATGAAATGGATGATCAGCGCCGCGTCGTCGGCGATGGCCGATCGAATGTTGAGGCTCATTGCGCGCTGGCCTCACCGCTCCCGAGATAGACGAACCACTTGCGTTCGAGGGCCGCCTCGACGTCGATCGAGTTGTGCCGGCAGAACAGCAGCAACTGCGCTAGGAGGTCCGCGGCTTCATCCTCGAGCGATTGCCGTATGGTCGCTTCGGATCGCTCTCCCACTCGGCCCCGGCCGCTGCCACGCAGGTACTCGGCAACCAACTCGCCTGCCTCTTCCTGCAGTTTCAGCGCGTACCAATCGGGATCACGCCGGATCTCGCAGCGTGCGGAATAGATCGCGGAGACCTGCTCGACGCGTTCCGTCAGTTCGGTGATTGTCGCCATCAGCCTACGTTCGGTTCCGGGTCCTGCCGGTTGAGGATCAGCACCTCGAGCTCCCGGCCGTAAGGGGGCCACCAGTCCTTGGCCTCCATCTCGAAGGTGGTCGGGCCGGTCTTCTTCACCTCGCCATCCCAGCAGAACGAGATGAGGTTCTGCGGCAGCATCTTGTCGATCGTCAGGTGGAACTTGCCGATCGCGCCGGCCCAATTGGCACCCGTCGACCAGATGTAGCTGATCCAGCTCTCGGTGAAGGGCGCGCCGTAGGGCTCGTCGGGGTTCGGGAGGGTCTTCTTGACCGCCTCGATGAAGCTGTCATCAGTGCAGTACTTGCGCTTGTACTCAGCCGCCGGATCGTAGCCCTCGTATGGCGGAGAGAGGAACGTTACCGCCACAGTGCCGCCGACGCTGGGCTTGTACTGGTGCTCGACGATCACCGTCTCCCCGGCGGGGAAATGCGCCTCCCAGCTGTAGGTCGAGCGCAGTGTCCAGACCGGCCAGTATTCGGTCTGCATCCCCTGCCCCTGGTCGAACTCCATGGGGATCACCAGGGCGCGATGCACCAGTTCCTTCTTCGTCGCCTCGTCGAGCGCGTTGATCGCCTTGACCGTCGCATCGCCGAAGGGGGTCAGCGGCAGCCCGAGGTCGGTGAGGTACTGGGTGTAGTCGATGTTGGTGGCGAACACGTACTGGTGCAGCTCGGCCGATACCGGCTCGCCATTCACCAGCGTCTCGAAGCCGAAGATGTTCTCGGGGTCCTCGGTGGGGATCGCCACCATGAAATCGCCGTCGCCGGTGATGTCGGGCATCGGGAACGCCACCAGCGCGTCAGTGTCCTCGGCGCCCTCGTTCTTGAACTCGTACTTCACCCGGATCTGCTCGGGCGAGACATAGAGGTCCTCGCTGAGCATCTTCACCTGGTCGGTCTGGACGAACACCAGTCCACCGGCGCCAAGCGTCGACATGGTGTCGTTGGCAATGGCGGGGCCAGCCGCGAGAGCGGCGGCGACAAGAACGAACGGGAGGATTTTCATACCGCGATCTCTGCCTTGATGCTCGGATGCGGATCATAGCCGGTGATCATGAAATCCTCGAACTGGAAATCGAAGATGTCGCGCTTGTCGGGGTTGATGGTCAGCCGCGGCGGCGCCCGCGTATCGCGGCTCAGTTGCTCCCGGACCTGGTCGAAGTGATTGTGGTAGATGTGTGCGTCGCCGAGCGTATGGACGAAATCGCCCACCTCCAGCCCCGTCACCTGCCCTACCATATGGGTCAGCAGAGCGTAGGAAGCGATGTTGAACGGCACGCCGAGGAAGATATCGGCCGAGCGCTGATAGAGCTGGCAGCTGAGCTTGCCGTCGGCGACATAGAACTGGAACAGACAGTGGCAGGGCGGCAGCGCCATGTCCTCGATTTCCGCCGGATTCCAGGCCGTGACGATGTGCCGGCGCGAATCCGGCCTGGTCTTGATCGAAGCGATGACGTTCTCGATCTGGTCGATCGTCCCGCCCCTGCCGTCCGGCCAGCTCCGCCATTGGCTGCCGTAGACAGGCCCCAGGTCGCCGTTCTCGTCGGCCCACTCGTTCCAGATCCTGACCCCGCGCTCCTGCAACCAGCGGACATTGGTCTCGCCGCGGAGGAACCAGAGCAACTCATAGATAATGGATTTGAGATGCAGCTTCTTGGTCGTCAGCAGCGGAAAACCGGCGCCAAGATCAAAGCGCATCTGGTAGCCGAACACCGAGCGGCTGCCGGTGCCGGTGCGATCGGGCCGATCGATGCCGTTGTCGAGGACGTGCTGGAGAAGGTCGAGATATTGGCGCATCCAGTCAGATTACCTCGATTCGGTGGTCAGTTTGCCCAGGTTCCACAGGGGCGTTTGCATCGCGCTGCGCCCGCGCCTATATAGGGCTTGCCGGCAACGGCTATGGCGATAAACGGCTAGCGTAATAAACCTATTGGACCCGGGGGCAGTGCCCGGCGTCTCCACCAGAACTCCCCGTCGTGGCGGGCTCATGGGGACGAAACAGGATCGACAAGGGCGTAAAGGTTAGACTTTTGCTCGGCATGGTACCACCGATATCGGGCCATCCTAATAGTTGCCAACGACAACTATGCTAAGGTTGCTCTCGCTGCTTAATGCGGCGCTGGCACCTGAACTAGAAGTCCTCCGGGCCTAGCAGTCCGACAGGCGGGGTTCGCAGGCACCTGGCAACAGAAGCCTGCACTTCCCTCCAAATGCCCGCATCGTAACGCCGCTCCCTCGCAGGGGGCGTAAGTTTTCCGTTTTGCCTTGAATTGTACCCTCGCGAGCGGTGATATGGGCGCTTCTCGGGGATTCCCCCGCTCGCAAGGACGATATGGCTGAAGACCTGATCCGCTACGACATTTTGGCCCAGGAAGCGCTGCGCGGCGTCGTCCGCAAGGTGCTCTCCGAAGTGGCGCGGACTGGCCTGCCCGGCGACCACCACTTTTTCATCTCGTTCGTCACCAAGGCGCCGGGGGTTCGGATGAGCCAGCGGCTGCTCGAGCAGTACGACAAGGAGATGACCATCGTGCTGCAGAACCAGTTCGGGGCCCTGCGGGTCACCGAAACCGGGTTCGAGGTGGAATTGTCGTTCGACGGGCGTCCGGAGCTGCTCGCCATTCCCTTCTCGGCGGTCAAAGGCTTCTTTGATCCCTCGGTGCAGTTCGGTCTGCAGTTCGACGTCGAGCGGGTCGGCGGCGAAGACGGCGAGATCGAGGCCGAGACGGCCGAGGACGCGCGCCCCGATGCGCCTAAGCCAGTGTCCGTGACGCCGGAGGCGCAGGGTGAGAAGGTCGTGAGCCTCGACAGCTTCCGCAAGAAGTGACCGGGTGGAGAAGCGCTCGCTGACCATCGCCGGGCATCGTACCAGCATCGCCATCGAGGGGGATTTCTGGGCTGGGCTTGAAGCGATGGCCCTGGGCAGCGGTAAGTCCATTGCCGCGCTCGTTGCCGAAATTGACCAGCAGCGCGACGCTCCGAACCTGTCATCCGCGGTGCGGCTGGCGGTGCTTGCGTGGTACCGGGATCGCGCCGGCTAGTTGCCGAGCCCGATATCCATCGGCCTGTTGAACTCCTCCAGCGCTTTTCTCAGGTCTTCCTCTTCCTTCGCCTTGCGCGCTGCCTCCTCCTCGGCGGCCTGCTTGGCGGCTGCATCGTCCGCCGCCTTCTTGGCCGCGGCGGCCTCCGCTAGCTTCCGCGCGGCTTCTTCCTCGGCTGATTTCCGAGCCGCTTCCTCGGCGGCGAGGCGGGCCTTCTCGGCTTCCTCGGCTTGCTTGCGCGCCTCGTCCTCCGCCCTCAGCTTCTCGAGCCGCGCCACTTCGGCCTCGTAGGCCTTGACCATGATCGCATCGACCAGTCCCGAGACGTCGAATTCCCGCGTCGGCGCCAGCAGCGTCCCGCCGAGCTTGGTCGCGACTTTTGCCGAGCCGGTATCCACCAGCGCGGCTGGAGTGACCGTCGTCGCCGCCAGCGTGTAGTCGCCGGCAATCCCGAGATCGCCGAGATGGATCGAGCCGCTGCCGAAAAGTTGGCCTCCATCGCCGTCGACCGGCACGTTGGGGCTGCGCAGCACGCCGCCGGCGACAGTGAAGCTGCCGGTCATCTGCGGGGCGCTGAACGGCGCATCATCCAGCCGGTCCTCGATCAGTGCGCTGAGTTCCTCCGGTTGCATCTTCAGGAGGTTCTCGACCCCCGCGACGCTGTCTGCGGCGCGCGGATCGAGGCGCTCGATCTGCAGCCCGGTGACGCCGTAAGTGCCCTCGCCCGTCAGCGCCGCGATGATGCCGGCAACGCTGCCGCCAGTGCCGTCGAAGCGCCCCGCCGCATCGAGGGTGCCGTCGAGCGCCTCGGCGACGAGCGGCGGTACGATGCTGTCGAGCGATACGCCGGCGAGCGATACGCGGCCGCTGACCTGCTTGTCGGTAAGCGGACCGGCGCAGCACACCGCCAGTTCGAGGCCGACCGAGCCCTCGCCCAGCTTGGCTTCGAAGTTTCTGAGGCGGGTCGTGGTGGCGTCCCAGTCCAGGTCGAAGCTGAGGTCGGTCAGCAGCGGCTTGCCGGCGACGGCCAACTCCGGGGCGGTGACCGCTATGCGTCCGGTGGTGCTGCGCGGTTGGTCGCCGATGCTGAGTGGGCCATCGGGCCAGATTGCGTCGCCAGGCAGGAGCGAGGCTGGGCCGGTGATCGTGCGCAGCAGCCCCGCGATGTCGAACGCCCCGGCCGCGATGCGCCCCGTCACTGCACGGGTGCCGCCCTTGGCGACGAGATGGAGGTCGCCGGTGAACGGCTCCGCTCCGGACTTTCCGGTGATCTCCTCAAGCCGCACGTCGGTGAGGCCGTTGAAGTCGACCGTTGCCGAGGCGGATAGCGCAGGCAGTGCAATGCCTCCGGCACCGAGCCAGCCGGCGAAGGCCGAAGGATCGGCGAGCGATGCCTTGAGCGTCCCCTTGCCACTGTAGGCGTCGGGATTGGTAACGACGACGTTGCCGGAAAAGCCCAGCGAGTCCCCTCCTCCTTCGACCAGCACGGTGGTCTCGAGGCTATTGGCGACGTTGCCGTCGACCAGCCCGACGAGGTGCACCGGCTCGCCTTCGGCGAACAGGCTGACATCGCCGAGCCCGAGTTGCGCGGTCATGGCTGTCGCGTCGGCGGACTTCATGTCGAGCCGCACTTTCACCGGGCCGGATGGAGCCCGGAGGAAGCCGGCCTGCAGCTCGGCGTCGGCGGCGACTTCGGCGGTGCCGAGGCGCCCCGAGACGGCGAGGCTTTGGGCGCCATCGCCGCTGGGCGCATCAAGCCGCAGTGCCAGGTCCGCCGGTAGTGAGGGTTTGAGGAAATCGACGATCGCTGGCGAGGCGCCGAGCGCGCTGTAGAAGCTCGCCAAGGCCGGTGCGTCGGCGGCGCCGACCGTGACAGTGGCGGAGCCCGAGAGTTCTGGCCTGGTGATCGAGCCGAAGGCGGTGAGCGAGGCCTTGAACTTGGTGCCGCCGAGGTCGCCCGCCGACAGATCGTCGACCACGAGGACGCCGCCGTCCCAGGACCCCTTGGCGGAGAGCGCCCGACCACTCAGCCCGCCGAGCACCATGCTATCGGCGATGAACTCGAACTCGCCTTTCGGAAAGGTCGCGGGGAAGGCGACGTCGGAAGAGAGATCGGGCAGCAGGGCGAACAGCGCGTTGCTGCGGACCGCATCGAGCTGGCCCAGATCGGCTGTGATGTGGAGATCGGGAGTAGCGCTGAGCCCGAGCTGAGCCGAAAACGAGCGAGCCTCGCCGTCGAGTTCGAGGCGCCCGTCGCTTACCGACAGCGTCTCCCCGACCAGATCGACCTTCGCCGCGATCGAGCCGGGCATGCCGAACAACGGGTTGCCCTCAGCGGGCTTGCGCCACAGGGTGGTCAGCGCGTCGAGGCGTTGCGCCTTCAGCGAAAGCGTGCCGGAGAACTCAGGGTGGCCCGTCGCAGTGGCGATCTCGCCGGCGAGGGACACCGTTGTATCGCCGGTCAAGGTGCCGGTGAGGCCCGTGATGGTCCAACCGCCCTCGTGTGAACTGGCATCGAGCCGGACGTTGCGCAGCGAGAAGGCGCGCAGGTTGAGCTCCGCGACGTCGACGCCGATCGTCCCTGGAATGCCCGGCGCTGTCGGCAGCGGCAGCTCGCGGAGCAGCCGGATCAGCTCGTAGGGCTCGACCGACTGTTCTGCCGTGGCGTCCCGCGGTGGCAACGCGAGCAGCCCCCCCGAGACCACCGCGTTGAACGCCATGCCCTTGCCCAATGTCACGTCGGCGGCGCCGAGCAGGCGCGTCGCGGCACGGTTCTCGTCGGGGATCACGACATAGTCGGAGAGCAGCACCTTGGTGGGGCTCGCCTCGACCTTGCTGGTCATCACCAGATCGCCCTGCCCCGCATCCTCGGCGCCTGGCTTGGCCGGCTTCGGTGGTGGCTGGCGATAGGTCATGGTGCCGGAGAAGCCGGGAGTGAGCCCCGGCGTCAGGAAGCCCTCGGCGGCGAGGGTGAAGCGATCGTCGACCGGTCGGAGGGTCATGGCGAGCGAACCGCCGCCTTCGGCGTCCAGCTGGCCGGTAGTGACCCTCAGGGAATACACCGCCCCATCGACATTGCCGCTGCCCTGGAACGAGAACGGTCCCCGCAGCGCCTCGAGCTTCACGTCGCCGGCGACATTGGAGGCGATGTAGGTCTCGCCGGAGCGAGCGTCGTGGAGCTTCACCGTGCCGCCCGCGATCGTCGCATTGGCAACCGAGATGTTACTGTTCACGGTCTGCGCGAGCGCGATACCGGTATCCACCGCCCCGTCGGCCGCGACTTCGACCGTGACCGCCGGCCCATCGAGCTGCAGCCGCGTGACGTTGTAGCGATCGCGCAGGAAATCGATCAGCGAGAAATCGGCTTCGACCCGTTCGACCGTCAGGTTCGGAGCCTCGGGCGGACCGGCGCTGACGTTGGAAAAGGTCAGCTTGGGCTGTGGCAACAGCGAGAAGGCCACGTCGCCATCGATGCGGACCGGCGTGCCCAACACGTCGCCGGCAATGGTGGCCAGCCGATCGCGATACTGCCCCCAGGGGATGAAACTGGGCACGACGAAGGCCGCGGCGAGCAGCAGGATCGCGATGACGCCGATGACGATGTAGAGCCGGTTGAGCACGGGGCCGGTGAATCTCCGCAGAACTCAACGGAGTGTAGGCAATGGCTCATGTTCCGTCACGCGCTGAACGGGCTCGCACAGTCACTATCGTGTCTTCTGGGACACAAAGGCCACGCGGCGACCCGTCACTCGGTCGCCGGGGTGACGCCGTGGGTGGGATGACATCACGACGAGCCAACGGGTCCGACAGCCCCAGGGGCTTCGGAGTTTTCAAAGAGCCGTTCCCGGTAGGGAACGAAGCGGGACCGGCGAGGCGTTTGCCCCGTAGCGGTAGTCCGCGAATGAATGAGGCTCACGCCTCGCCGGCCGGCCGGGGTTTTGGGCCTATGCCACCAGTGCCGGGGCGCATCCCCTGCCGCATCGCGAGAACGTGGGACC
>NZ_JBFUCQ010000019.1:0-41785 GCF_056405135.1 Devosia sp. P1_H9 | reverse complement strand
CAGGCGACCGAGGCGATGGAACGGATCACCAACTCGTCGGGCAAGATCTCGAACATCATCGGCATGATCGACGACATCGCCTTCCAGACCAACCTGCTGGCGCTCAACGCCTCGGTGGAAGCGGCTCGTGCCGGCGATGCCGGCAAGGGGTTTGCTGTGGTGGCGGTGGAAGTGCGGCGGCTGGCGCAGTCGGCAGCCGGTGCGTCGAATGAGGTCAAGGCGCTGATCGAGCAATCGGGCAGCGAGGTGAAGGGCGGCTCGAAGCTGGTCGCGGAAGCCGCTGCCAAGCTCGAGGCGATGCTTGTCGCAGCGCGGTCGTCGAACGAGTTGATGGACTCGATCGCGCGGGCCAGCCAGGAGCAGGCTTCGGCGATCGAAGAGGTCAACGCGGCGGTCCGCACCATGGACGAGATGACCCAGCACAACGCGGCGCTGGTCGAAGAGACCAATGCTGCGATCGAGCAGACCGAAGCACAGGCGACCGAGCTCGACCGGATCGTCGAGGTATTCCGCACCGGCGATGCGAGCGCGCCGGTCCGCGCGACCGAAGCGCCCAAGGGCATCCGCGCCCTGCAGGACAAGGTGCGCTCGGCGGCAAAGTCCTATCTCAGCCACGGCAACGCCGCCGTCGACAAGGACTGGTCCGAGTTCTGACCAACACGCCAGAAGGCCCCGCGACAAGTCCAGAAAGGACGACCATGCGCAAGTTGCACCGGATCATCGCCGCCACTGTAATCGGGGCGTTGCCCCTTGCCGGCGCGGCCTATCTCGGGGCGCAGGTAAGCCGCGAGGCCGCTGCGGCGCAACGGGAAGCCGCGGGGATGCACTATGCCGGCCTGGTCTTGCCGGAGCTGGTGAGTCTCGCGCGCGATGGCGCCGCCCGGGCGGGGAACCCGGCACTGGCCGAGGCGGCCCGCACCGGCGACGCGACGTTTGGCACGGGCGCGCTGTCTCAAGCCTATGACGAGCTGAAAGCAGAACTGGCGTCCGGGGCGCATCCGGCGGCGGCACGCAACGCCGCAGCGATGCTGGTGGCACGCATCCACGAGAGTTCCGGACTGCTGGCAGAACCCGATGGGGCGGCGACGCAACTGACGCAGGTGCCGCAGGCGGCCAATGCCGCACCGTTGTCGCCGGCGCTGATGAATGCGACGCGCTATGCCATTGCGGTGTTGCCGGCAGAGATCAAGCGGCTCGAGGAAGTGCTGGCCGAGTTCCGCGCCGCCACTGCGAACGCCGGTGCGACGCCCGAGGGCAAGGCCTATGCGGCAGCGGCAACGGCGCTGGCTGACCGAGTAGCGGCCGGCATCGCGGTGATCCCCGACGTCAAGGCGCGCCTGGCGTTCGACTGGGCCGGTCTCGATACTGCACATGACACATTCCAGGACGCAGCACTGGCGCTAGGCCACGTGTCGCAGGCGGCGATGCAGCAGGTGCTCGACCAGCGGATCTCGGCGTCCAGCTCGAGCCTGACCTGGATTGGTGCGGCGAGCGCGGTATTCGCATTGCTCCTCGGCGCCGCTGCCTATCTGGGGCTGGGTCGGATCGGTCAACCTGCGATTAAGGAACCTTCCCTATCGTTTGCGGCGGGGAAGAGCGGAGCAGCCGGGCACGAAAGCCCCGGCGACATGGGGGCTAGAATGGCCACGACCTCTGCGCACGCCAAAGGCGGGCTGAAGCTCACCACGGCAATTTCGGCAACAGTGTTTCTCGCGGTGACAGCTGCCATCGCGGCAGTGCTGTTCGCGGTGTGGACGATGCTCGCGGCCAACACGCGGGATACGGCCGACCAGCGGCTAGCAGCGGACTTGCGGATCGCGGCGGCGATCCTCGAGGTGAACCTGCCGAACTCCGACATCTTCTGGAGCGAGGACGGTCAGCTCGAAAAGATCGAGGCAAAGGCGATGCCGAAGTTCCGCAACCACGATCTGATCGACACGATCGGGCGGGTGACGGGCGACACCGCGACGCTGTTCGTGTTCGATCCCGAGAGCGAGGACTTCATCCGCAAGTCGACCACCATCCTCGACGACAAGGGCGAGCGCATCCTCGAGACGCCGCTGGCGCGCGAGGGCGCGGCCTACCCCGTGGTGGTGGCAGGCGGCACCTATCAGGGCGAAGCGAACGTGCTGGGGACGCCCTATTATGCAATCTATCGGCCGATCCTGAACCTCAACAACGAGGTGATCGGGCTGGTCTATGTCGGCATTCCGAAGGCAGAGATCGACGCGGTGGCGACTGATGGCCTGAAGCTGCTCGGGCTGGTGGGCGCGGTGGCGGTACTGGTGATGGGGGCGCTGTCGGTGTTCGCGGTGTCGCGGATGATGCGGCCAGTGCCGCGGCTCTCGAAACACATGCAGCTGTTGGCCGAAGGTGACCTCGAAAGCCAGATTCCCTACATCGGCCTCCGGAACGAAATCGGCGAGATGGCGCGCAACGTCGAAGTGTTCCGCGCCAATGCACTGAAGGTTCAGGAGATGACCGAGGACGAGCGGCTGGCGCTGGCGCAGCGGCGGGCCGAGCGGACCGAAATGATGCAGTCGCTGCAGCAGAGTTTCGGCGAGGTGGTCGACGCAGCGACCGCGGGCGATTTCTCGCGGCGGGTGGAAACGCAGTTCGCCGATGACGAGCTCAATCGCCTGGCGGGCAGCGTCAACACGCTGGTGGGGACGGTGGAGCGGATCATTGGCGACACGGGTGCGGCGCTGGCCGCATTGGCCGATACCGACCTGACGCACCGCATCGAGGGCGGCTACGAGGGTGCGCTCGGGCAGTTGCGCGACGATGCCAATGAGGTGGCCGAGAAGCTGAGCGCCATCGTGATGACGCTGAAGCATACCTCGCGGTCGCTGAAGACGGCGACCGGCGAAATCCTCTCGGGTGCCAACGACCTTTCCGAACGGACGACGCGGCAGGCGGCAACGATCGAGGAAACCAGCGCGGCGATGACGCTGCTCGCCGACACTGTGCGGGCCAATGCCGAAAAGGCCGAGGATGCGCGGCATGTCGCCGAAGAGGTGAGCCGCACGGCCGAAGCCGGAGGCTCGGTGATGCAGCAGGCCAACGTAGCGATGGAGCGGATCACCCAGTCGTCGGCCAAGATCTCCAACATCATCGGCATGATCGACGACATCGCCTTCCAGACGAACCTCTTGGCACTGAACGCTTCGGTCGAAGCGGCGCGTGCCGGTGAGGCCGGCAAGGGCTTTGCCGTGGTAGCGGTCGAAGTGCGCCGGCTGGCGCAGTCGGCGGCGCAGGCTTCGTCCGAGGTGAAAGTGCTCATCGAGCAGAGCGGCGCCGAGGTCAAGGGCGGGACCAAGCTCGTTGCGGAGGCGGCGGACAAGCTCGAAACCATGCTGGCGGCCGCGCGGCGCTCCAATACGCTGATGGCGGCGATTGCTGAGGACAGCCGGCAGCAGGCTGGATCGATCGACGAGGTCAACGCAGCGGTGCGGCAGCTCGACGAGATGACGCAGCACAACGCGGCGCTGGTCGAGGAAATCAACGCGGCGATCGAGCAGACCGAGGCGCAGGCCGGCGAGGTCGACGGTATCGCCGAGATCTTCACCATCGACGACGCTGCACCAGGCCGCCGAGCTGCCTGATCAGGGTCGGCCGGGCCACCCGTCCGGCCGCCGTTTTTCCGACCAAAGTCTAGCCGCCGGGTCGGTCTGTTTGACCGGATGTTAACGCTGCCATGCTGTGATCGTCCAGAGACGCAGAACGCATTTCCAGCTGTCGACACTCCAGAAGGACAACGACTCTCCATGCCGGCCAAAACCATTTTCAAGCTGCCGACGCTCAAGCTTCGGGGCTCAATCATTCTCGCCGCTGCCGCAATCTTCACCGTGGCAATCGGCTCAGCGCTCTACTACGTCGTCTCCAGCAATCGTGCGCAGGACCTGGCGCAGGCCGACGAAGTCGTCGGTGGCCTGGCAGTGACGGAAGCACAGAAGATCAATGCGTTCCTCAGTGAGTACGCCACGGCGGCGAACTCCACTGCACAAACCGCCAGCGCATTGCTCGCCAACCCAGCGACCTCGCCCGACATCTACGGTGCTGTGGTGACCAAGCAGCTCGAGACGCTCGAGAATGCACTCGGGGTCTACATGATGTTCGCGCCGGAATCGCAGCTGGCGAGTGCGCCGGCGTTCGCGGGTTCGGCTTTCGCCTACAAGGACCGGCATGTCGGCGTCTATGCGGCGCGTGGCGCCGACGGCAAGCCGGCGTTCCAGTCGCTGGAACAGGCCGGCGGTGGCTACGACACGTGGTTCACCAATCCGCTGAAGGCGGGTAAGGCCGAGATCGCCGGACCCGACAACTATGACGGCGTGCTCTACACCACCTTCACCGACATCATCCGTGACGCTGCCGGCAAGGCCGTAGGCATGACCGGCGTGTCGTTCAACGGCAACGCGCTGGCGACGCTGATCGGTGGGACCGTGCCGATGGGCACCGGTTTCATGGGCGTGATCAACCAGAAGAACGTATGGGTGGTGAACCCGGATCCCAAAATCGTGGGCACCGAAGTTACCGAGCCGTGGGCGCTTGAAGCGACCACCGCGATGCAGAGCGCCGAGACGTTCAGCTCGACCGGTGAGGCTGCGGGGCAAACCTGGAAGATGACGGCACAGAAGGTCAACCTTCCCGGTACCGATCAGTCATGGACCGTGATCGTCGCCGTGCCGCAGTCGACGTTGCTCGCCGATTCCGAGGCGCAACTGCTCAGCCTGCTGATCGGCGGCGCAATAATCCTCGTGCTTGGCCTCGTGGCCTTCGCCTGGCTCGGCACGTCGATCGCCCGGCCGGTGAACAGGATGACCGGCGTGATGCGCAAGATCGCCGACGGCGACTACCAGGTCGAAGTGCCATACGGCGACCGTCGGGACGAGATCGGTGACATGGCGAAAGCCGTCGAGGTGTTCCGCGAGAATGGTCTCAAGGTCGCCGAAATGACCGAGGCGGATGCGGCGCGGATCATCCGCGACCAGCAGGCGCGCACCGCGATGATGGCCGAACTGCCGAAGGCGTTCGGGCAGGTGGTGGACGCGGCAGTTGCCGGCGACTTCTCGCAGCGTGTCGAGACGGAGTTCCCGGATGCCGAACTCAACGCCATTGCCGGGAGCATCAACAACCTGGTCGCGACAGTCGATCGCGGCCTCGGCGAGACGGGCGAGGTTCTGGCGGCGCTGGCTGACACCAATCTCACCAAGCGCATGGAGGGCCAGTACGAAGGCGCCTTCGCTCGGCTGCGTGACGACACCAATGCGGTGGGCGACAAGCTGAGCAGCATTGTCGGTCAGCTCAAGGAGACCTCGCGTTCGCTGAAGACGGCGACCGGCGAAATCCTCTCGGGTGCCAACGACCTCTCCGAACGCACCACCAAGCAGGCGGCGACGATCGAGGAAACCTCGGCGGCGATGGAGCAGCTCTCGACCACCGTGCTGCAGAACGCGGAACGGGCCCGCGAGGCGAGCGAAGTGGCGAGCACCGTCACCCGCACCGCCGAAGAGGGCGGCCAGGTCATGGGCGATGCGAACTCGGCCATGGAGCGGATCACCCAGTCGTCGGCGAAGATCTCCAACATCATCGGGTTGATCGACGACATCGCCTTCCAGACGAACCTCCTGGCGCTCAACGCTTCGGTGGAAGCGGCACGGGCCGGCGATGCCGGCAAAGGCTTCGCGGTGGTTGCCGTGGAAGTGCGTCGCCTTGCGCAGTCGGCCGCCAGCGCGTCGAGCGAAGTGAAGGCACTGATCGAGCAGTCGGGCAGCGAAGTGAAAGCCGGCTCGAAGCTGGTTGCGGACGCAGCAGCTCGTCTCGCCGCGATGCTGGAAGCGGCGCGTTCGAGTAACGCGCTGATGGACGGCATCGCCCGCGACAGTCGCGAGCAGGCCTCGGCGATCGAAGAGGTGAACACCGCAGTGCGCCAACTCGACGAGATGACGCAGCACAACGCAGCGCTGGTCGAGGAGACCAACGCGGCGATCGAGCAGACCGATGGGCAGGTGAACGAACTCGACCGGATCGTCGACATCTTCACCATTTCCGGTGCGTCGCAGACCAAGGTGGTCCAGGTTGCCTCGCCTTCCCGTGGCATCAAGGGCCTGCAGGAGCGGGTCAAGAAGGCCGCGAGTTCGTACTTGAGCCACGGCAACACCGCGATCGACAAGGACTGGGCGGAATTCTGACCGGCTTGAAAATAACCCTGACACTCGGCGTCAGGTGACTCATGCGAAACCCTCTCCGTCGTCACTACGGAGAGGGTTTTCTTCATGCCCCAGACACTCGAACTCGTCACCTTTCGGCTCGCCCGCGGCACCGGCCAGCAATTCGTCGATGCCAACGCCGCGGTCAGCGACTGGCTGAAGCGGCAGCCGGGGTTCGTGTCGCGCCACCTCGCCGAGCGCGACGACGGCAGCTTCGTCGACATCGTGTTCTGGCAGACGCACGAAGCGGCACTGGCGGCGAGCGGCAAAATGATGGAAGAGATGGCCCAGAGCGAGGCCATGACCATGATCGATCCCATGGGCCTCGAGATGAGCCATGGCAATATCCGACTCTCGGTCGACTGAAATGGTCGCCGATCTTCTACAAATCGTCCGGTCCTTCCCGCAGCCGATCGCGGACCTGGCGCAGAACCTCGCATTGACGCTGCTGTCGGTGCGCCCGGATCTCGATGCCAAGGCGCGGCTCGGCTGGGGTTCGGTGAACTATCGGCACCCGAAGGCGGGGTTCGTGTGCGCGATCTTTCCGATGGAGGATCACGTGTCGCTGGTGTTCGAGCATGGAAGATTGCTGAGCTCCTCGCTGCTCGAGGGCGACGGCAAGCAGGTGCGCTACATCCGGTTCGAGCCGGGTGCCAAGATCCCCGAAGACGAGATCGCCATCCTCTTGGCCGAGGCCATTGCGCTCAAGGGGTGAGCCGTGCAGAAAACCGGGAGACCCTCTAGGAGATATCCCGCATGGCGCGCATCGGCCTCGTGGCGCACGACGACAAGAAGGACGAACTGGTCGCCTGGGCCAAGCTCAATCGGGACAAGCTCGCGCTGCACGAGCTCTGGGGAACCGGCACGACCGGTGGCCGTGTCACTGATGGCACTGGCCTGGCGGTTACGCGGCTGCTGAGCGGGCCGCTCGGCGGCGACGCGCAACTGGGTGCGATGATCGCCGAGGGTCGGCTCGATGCGCTGGTCTTCTTCCAGGATCCGCTGACCGCCATGCCGCACGACGTGGACATCAAGTCACTGACCCGGCTGGCGACTCTGTACAACATTCTGTTCGCGCCGAACCACAAGACCGCCGACGCGGTACTCGCCGCGCTTTGACCATCTGGTCAAAGCCCGTGCAAAGCTATAGAAGCCGCCCCCAATCGAAGCGCGGTGTTGGTTGACCGGTGTTTGTGCATATGCGCAGATGACCGCAAAACCGGCATAAGCCGCGAATAAGAACTATTCATCAGGACGGGGGCGGGGTGTCCTTCGACGCAGTCATCGACGTGCAGAACGTCAGCAAGCGCTTTGGCGGCTTGCGCGCAGTCAACGATTGTTCGCTACGGGTCGAGCGTGGCTCGATTACCGGGCTGATCGGCCCGAACGGCGCCGGCAAATCGACGCTGTTCAATCTCGTGGCCGGCAATATCGTGCCCAACAGCGGCAGGATTATCTTTGATGGCCAGGATGTTACCGGGTTGAAGCCGCACCAGCTGTTTCATCGCGGCATGCTGCGCACCTTCCAGATCGCGCATGAATTCTCCAACATGACGGCGCTCGAGAACTTGATGATGGTGCCCTCGAAGCAGGCCGGCGAGAACCTCGTCACCACTTGGCTGATGCCCGGCGCGGTGAAAGCCAGCGAGCATCATGTCCGGCAGAAGGCGCTGGACGTCATCGATTTCCTCAAGCTCGGGCACGTGAAGTACGAGCTCGCGGGGAACCTTTCGGGCGGGCAGAAGAAGCTGCTGGAACTCGGCCGCACAATGATGGTCGACGCCAAGGTGGTGCTGCTCGACGAAGTCGCGGCCGGCGTCAACCGCACACTGCTGCAGGATCTCGCCGCCAATATCGAACGGATGAACCAGGAGCTCGGCTACACCTTCTTCGTCATCGAGCACGACATGGACCTGATCGGGCGGCTCTGCGATCCCGTCATCGTCATGGCGCAGGGCGAGAAGATCGCCGAGGGTCCGATGAGCGAGATCCGCGCTAACCCAGAGATTATCGAGGCCTATTTCGGCTCTCCGGTGGGGGCCGCGTAATGGCACTTCTCGACATCAAGGACGTCGTCGGCGGGTACGGCGGCGCGCCGATCCTCAATGGCGTCAACATCGCAATCGAGCAATCCGACATCGGGGTTATCGTCGGGCCGAACGGTGCGGGCAAATCGACGACGCTGAAGGCGATCTTCGGACTCCTGAAGCTCAACGAGGGCTCGATCCTCTTTCACGGCGAGGAAATCCAGAACTCGCTTCCGGACCGGCTGGTGCCGAAGGGGCTGAGCTTCGTGCCGCAGGAAAAGAACGTTTTCACTTCGATGACGGTGGAAGAGAACCTCGAAATGGGGGCGTTCACCCGGACCGACGATTTCAAGCCGACGATGGAATGGGTCTACGACATGTTCCCGGTGCTGCGCGAGAAGCGTCGGCAGCCGGCCGGTGAGCTGTCGGGCGGGCAGCGCCAAATGGTGGCGATGGGCCGTGCGCTGATGAGCCAACCGAAACTCTTGCTGCTCGACGAGCCGTCGGCGGGCCTCTCGCCGCGCTACGTGCTCGAGATCTTCGAGCAGATCGTCAAGGTCAACAAGGCGGGCGTCGCTATCCTGATGGTCGAGCAGAACGCACGGCAGGCGTTGGCCTTCGCGTCACGCGGGTTTGTGCTCGCGACCGGCAAGAACCGTTTCACCGGCACGGGCGCCGAACTGATCGCCGATCCCGAAGTCGCCAAGAGCTTCTTGGGGGGCTGAGGGGCAAATGAACGAACTGATCTTCTTCTTCAACAACGTCATCGTCGCCGGCGTGGTGCTGGGTTCGATCTATGCTGTCGGCGCCATCGGCGTGACGCTGATCTTCGGCATCCTCCGCTTCGCGCATTTCGCCCATGGCGACATGATGACCATGGGGGCGTTCATCGCCTTCCTGCTCGCCATGGCGGCGACCGCGCTAGGCATCACCACGCCGATCGTCCCCACTGGATTTCTGGTACTGCCGATCGCAATGATCCTTGCTGCAGTCATCGCGCTGGGGCTCGACAAGAGCTTTTACGCCCCGCTGCGCAAGCGCGGCGCGCGGCCGGTGACCATGCTGATCGCCTCGATCGGCGTGACACTGATCATCCAGGGCGTGATCCGGCTGTTTTTCGGCTCGGGCACCTATTCGTTCTTCGAGACCGAGCAGAAGCAGTTGATCCGCATCCCGGTGCCGCTCGAGGGCGTGACCCGGACGATCAACTTCACCCAGCCGCAGTTGCTGATGATCCTCTGCACGGCGGCTGCGGTGATTGCGCTGCACCTGTTCCTCACCCGCTCGCGGCTCGGCAAGGCGATGCGCGCCATGGCCGACAATGCGGACCTGGCGCAGGTCTCTGGCATCAACACCAAGCTGGTGGTGCGGGTGACCTGGATCATCGCCGGCTCGCTCGCGGCGATGGCCGGTACCATGCTGGCGCTCGACGTGAACCTGAAGCCGGACCTGGCGTTCAACATCGTCCTGCCGATCTTCGCAGCGGCGATCGTCGGTGGGCTCGGGCAATCCTACGGTGCCATCGCCGGCGGCTTCCTCATCGGTTTCGCCGAGACGATGGCGATCTTCAACTGGTCGGTGCTGCTGCGGCCGATTTCCGGGATCATTCCCTTCGAGATTCCCGCGACGCTGGCGATCGTGCCGACTGAGTACAAACTCACCGTGGCGTTCGTCATCCTCGTGGTGGTGCTGCTCTGGCGCCCGACCGGTATCTTCAAGGGAGCCTCGACATGATCGCCCGTCGCTCTCTCATGATGTTTGCCGGCCTGTTCGTGCTCTTCACGCTGATCGGCTGGTTCCTCGGCGCTGCCAACATCTCGCTGCTCCTGGTGCAGAGCTTCGCCTATGCGCTGATCGCGCTGGGGCTCAACATCCAGTGGGGCTATGGCGGGCTGTTCAACTTCGGCATCATGGGCATGCTGATGCTGGGTGGCGCGGCCGTCACCTTCATCTCCTATCCCATCAACGCGCAGTTCTGGGGCTCCGACGGGCCGCTGATGCTGGGCAAGGCGTTGATGGCGTTCCTCGCCGGGTTCCTCTTGGTCTGGGGCGCGCGGCATGCCGACCGCTTCGGCATCCGCGGGCGCTGGAAGACTGCGCTGATCGTCCTCGCGTGGATTGTCGCCTATTGCGTCTATCGCAGCCAGATCGACCCCGCGGCCGCCTATATCGAGGACAAGGCGCATGGCGGCTGGGTGGGTGGACTTGGGCTCCATCCGGTGCTCGGCTGGCTGTTCGGCGGCATTCTTGCTGCTGGCGTCGCCTATGTCGTCGGCAAGATCTGCCTCGGGCTCAGGACCGACTATCTCGCGATCGCCACCATCGGCATCTCGGAGATCATCCGGGCGCTGCTCAAGAACATGGATTGGCTGACCCGCGGCACGCTGACTGTATCGCCGATTCCGTGGCCGACGCCGATCCCGCAGGACCTGCAGGCGCAGGGCGTGTCGATCTCGGACTCGTTCATCTATGCGCGCCTGGGCTTCCTGGCGCTGGTCATCGCCATACTCGCCGTGGCGTTCTTCCTCATCCAGCGCGCCTATGGCGGGCCGTGGGGCCGGATGATGCGAGCGATCCGCGACAACCACATCGCCGCGGCCTCGATGGGCAAGAACGTCACCCGCCGGCAGCTCGAGATCTTCGTGCTCGGCTCGGTGCTGATGGGCATCGGTGGCGCGATGCTGGTGAGCTTCCAACAGATCTACGATCCAGGCTCTTACCAGCCGATCAATCACACGTTCCTGATCTGGGTGATGGTGATCGTGGGCGGCGCGGGCAACAACTGGGGTGCGGTGTTCGGGGCGCTGCTCATCTATATCACTTGGATGATCTCCGATCCGGTGTCGCAGTGGCTGTTCAACGGCATCTCGAACTGGTCGACCGATATGGGCTGGGGCGCCATCCCCGAGATCCAGTCGCGGGCCAGCCAGATGCGCGTGTTCGTGCTTGGCGTCGTGATCACCATCGCCCTGCGCTACGCGCCGCGTGGCCTGATCCCCGAAGTGGTAAAGCGCGAAGTCTAGTCCAAATCTGGACGCGCTATTGCATGTTGTCTGGATTTAGACTATGTCTTGATCTGGACAAGGAGCGCATCATGCAGTTCGGCTTCCGTGAAAAGCCTCAGGCTGGTTTTGAGCCAGCCAGCTCGGCTGGTGAGAACGTCATCGATCTCGGCCAGTTCTCGGCAACCAACCGGCGTCGCCTGAGCGGCCCGGCGCTCCGCACCTTCCTCGCCATTGCCGAGCAATGGGGACTCAACGAGGAGCAGCGGCGGCTGGTGCTCGGCTACCCGTCGCGCTCGACCTATCACCATTGGGCCAAGCTGGCCCGCGAACAGCACCCCTTCACGCTCGACCTCGATGCGCTGCTGCGCATTTCGGCGGTGTTCGGCATCCATCAGGCGCTGGGCGTGCTTTTTGCTGATGACGCAGATGGGGTGCGCTGGTTGAAGGGGCCGCACATGGCGCCGCTGTTCGGCGGGCAGCCGCCGCTGGCGCTGGTCACGTCGGGCACGCAGGATGGGCTGATGGCGGTGCGGCGTTTCCTTGATGCGGCGCGCGGGGGGCTCTACATGCCGCCCAACGCACTCGATGCGGCCTTCACCCCGTACGAAGACAGCGACATCGTCATCCGCTGATGCAGTCGCCCGCCCCACAGCCGAGCTACCGGCTGATCCCGTCGCGGTTCCCGCCGATCGGCCTGTTCGACACCGTCGCTACCACTGCGGATGCCGAGGCGGTGATGGAACTGGCCGGCTGGACCAATGACCGGCTGGTGAAGCAGCGGTTGGCGCGGCTGCCTCAGGACGAGTGGGTGTTCGGCCGGGCCAATTCCAGCGTCGTCATGGCAGCGTTCCTGCATGCGGCACCGAGTGGCGGGCGGTTCAACGGACCGGACCTCGGGGCGTGGTACGCTGCGGCATCGGTGACGACCGCTATCGCCGAAGTGGGGCACCACCTCCGACGCGAGACGCTGGCGCGCGGGCTCGAGGGGATGCAGCGGGACTTTCGCAGCTATTCGGCCCGGCTCGACGGTAGCTATCGCGATATCCGCGGGAGCGAGCCGGAACTGCACGCATCCGACAGCTATGCCGCCGGGCAGGCGTTCGGCGAGGGCCTGCGGTCGTCCGGGGAGGACGGCGTGCTCTACGACAGTGTCCGCCACCGCGGCGGCAGCAATGTTTGCGCCTACCGGCCGAGCAAGGTGCTCGACGTGGCGCAAGCCGAGCATTTCCGGGTCAGCGTCAGTGTCGGCGAGCGACGTATCGAGGCGAAGCGGCTCGGCGGCTAGGCGATGCTGGCGAGGAGGGCCCGAACGGCCCTCGGCAGGTCGCGCTCGATGTTGGGGCGGTGCGGGGCAAATTCGGGTTGCGACAGCACGCGCTCCGCCGCCGGCGCCGGGTGCGCGCCCGGCCACATGCCGGCAACCAGTGCGCCGATCATGGTAACGGCCCAGAACGCATCCTCGGCCGACGCGTGCGGGAGCCGAGTCCGCAGCGCCGCAGCGATCTCGCCGGCCATGCCGCCCATGGTGCGCTTCACCACGATGATGGTGTCTTCCGAGACATTGGCTTCGAGCGTGCTCGAGAGGATCGAGGTGAGTTGCCCGAGCCGCGGGCGGGACGCGAACTCCGTCGCTACTGCCTGAGCCAGGGCATCGAGATCATTCTCGGGCGTTGCGGCGACGGCGGCCGCGAGGGCCGGCACGAGTTGGTTCATCTCATCGAGGAACAGGTTCAGCAGCACCTCTTCGCGGCTTTCGAAGTAGCGGTAGACGTTCGACTTGGTGAAGCCGGCGCGGGCGGCAATGGCGTTGAGGCCGGCGCCGAGGGGGCCTTCCGCGTCGAACAGTTCCGCTGCCGCCGCGAGAAGCGTTTCGCGGCGGGCCTGGATTTCCTCGGGCTTGCGGGCCCGCTGGAAGGTCGTGGTGGTCATACGGATGTGGTGCGGCGCTCCGCTGTTGCTGTCAAGCGGCGACGGCGGCGAGGACCGGGAAGCGCACGCCGGTCAACTGCTCGGATACGGCCCAGAGGCGCGAAGCGACGGCTTCATTCTTGGCCTGGGCCGGGATGCGGCCATCCTTGGGCGGACCGACCAGCTCGAAGCGACGGCTGGGGCTGTAGTAGCCGCCGGGCACGGCGTTGGGCGAGGTCGCGGCGAACAGCTGGGGCAGGGCGCCTTCGGCCGGGGTCTGGCTCATCAGTGGGGAGAGGAGGCGGATTGCGATACCGGTCAGGCCTGATGTGCCGGGGCCGTTGGGGATGAGGTCGGTGCGGGCGTAGCCGGGGTGGGCGGCGGTGGACTTGAGGTTCCAGCCGGAGCGGTCGCTACGGCGTTGTAATTCCAGCGCAAACATCAGCATGGCGAGCTTGGATTGGGCGTAGGCTTTGTAGGGCTTGTAGAGTTTTGCGCCCTGCAGGTCGTTGAAATCGATGTGGCCGGCATTGGCGTAGCCGGAGGAGAGCTGAACAGAAGTTGGTGCTTTCGCACGGGCAAGTTGCGGTAAAAGT
Source organism: Devosia sp. P1_H9 (assembly GCF_056405135.1). NCBI lineage: Bacteria > Pseudomonadati > Pseudomonadota > Alphaproteobacteria > Hyphomicrobiales > Devosiaceae > Devosia > Devosia sp. P1_H9. The sequence continues at coordinate 28,040 of NZ_JBFUCQ010000019.1, read as the reverse complement.
CGGGCGGTGAGCGCGAAATGCGACAGGTAGTTGGTGCCGAACTGCTGCTCGAAGCTGTCGGCGGTCACTTGCCGCTCGGGCAGGGCCATGACGCCGGCATTGTTGACGAGGATATCGAGGTGGTCGTGCACGGCAGCGAAGCGCTCGGCGAAGGCGGCGACATTGGCGAGGGCCGAGAGGTCGAGGCTTTCGTACGAGATATTGGCGTGCGGCACCTCGGCGCGAATGCGGGCGAGGGCCGTGGCACCCTTCTCGGTATTGCGGCCGGTGAGCACCACGTCGGCGCCGGCACGGGCCAAAGCCAGCGCGCTTTCGTAACCGAGCCCGCCGGTGGCGCCGGTGATGAGGGCAAGCTTGCCCGATTGATCTGGAATGTCCTTGGTCGACCAGCCCATGGCTGCACCTCAATAAGAGAACGATGGTCTGTAATTAAGAGACCGTCGGTCTGCTTTCAAGATGCCGGCTAAAGAAAAGGCCCGGGATCGCTCCCGGGCCTTCGAACTATCGGAGGCCGACGCCTCCGGGCGTGGTGCTTACTTCACCGGGCCGATTTCGACGAACTTGCCGTCCTGCACGGCGACTTCGACGATGATGCCGTCGACATCGCCGGCCTTGTCGAAGTCGGCAGGGCCGCCGGCGCCGTCATAGTCGATGTCGGTGCCGGCCTTGATCAGCTCGAGAGCCTTGGCCCACTCGCCGGGCAGGATCTTCTCGCCGGGAGCCGAAGCGATCTCACGCAGAGCGGCCGAGAGGCCTTCGCGCTTGGCCGAACCGTTCTTCTCGACCGCGAGGGCGAGGAGGAACGCGGCGTCATAGGCCTGCGGCGCATAGGTCGCCGCCGGGTCCTGGCCGGCTTCGGTCGCCAGCTTCTTGTAGGCGTCGGCCGAGGCACCGGTGTAGGCGCCGGCGCGGGTAGCGATGATCTTGCCGTTGACGGCAGCCGGATCTAGGCCAGCTACCAGGTCGTCGCCGATCATGCCGTCGCCGCCGACGAACGCGGTGAACTCGCCGCCTTCGATGGCCTGCTGCAGCACGGTCTTGCCCGAGCCCGAAGCGTAGGCGAGGATCACGAGGTTCTGCGAGCCGCCCGAGGACAGCTGGCCGAGCTCGGCGCGATAGTCGGCCTTGCCGTCTTCATGCGCGACGTTGGCCGACACAGTGCCGCCATTGGCGGTGAACTGGGCGACGAACACGTCGGCGAGGCCCTTGCCGTAGTCGTTGTTCACGTAGGTGACGGCAACGTCCTTGATCCCCTTGGAGATCAGCAGGTCAGCCAGCTTCACGCCCTGGAACGCATCCGACGGGGTGGTGCGGAAGACGAGGTCGTTGTCTTCGAGCGTGGTCAGCGCGGGAGCCGAAGCCGACGGCGAGATCTGCACGACACCGCCCGGGATACCGGCAGCGGTGGCAGCGCCGATGGTGGCGCCGGTGCAGAAGGCACCAACGATGGCGGTCACCTGGTCGGTGTTGACGAGCTTGTCGGCGGCCGGACCGGCGACCGACGGATCGCAAGCAGAGTCACCGGTGACGGAGACGACCTTGCCGCCGCCGAGAATGCCGCCCTGGGCGTTCACCTCGTCGAAGGCCAACTGGGCGCCGGCAACGATCGGCGGCGCCAGGCTTTCGATCGGCCCGGTCAGATCACCGAGAATGCCGAGCTTGACGTCTTCGGCGAGCGCCGGAACTGCGAGACCGAGCACGGTCGCGGCAACGGCGAGGCCAAGGATGCTAAATTTGTTCATGATGTCCCTCTGTACAGTCGCTCCGCCGTGCGGCGTTGTTACCGGCCGTCTCCGTCGAAGCAACAATCAATGGGGGCACGACCCGTGCCCCGCTGCGGGCGATATTGCATAAATTGCGAAGGCGAGTCATCCGCTTTTGATCAGACGGTAAAAGCCTTAGGGCATTTGTCTTCGCCGCTTCCGGCCCTATAAGTTCGACCAGCAAATCCGCCCTCGCTCCGGTCCGATGACAAAGCTCGTTCGTTGCCTCACAGTTCTCGTCGTCGCGCTGCTCCTCGGCAGCGCTGTGGCACAGGAGTCGGTCCAGACGCTGGAGACCCCGGCGGAGGGCGCTGCTGCAGACCCGGCGATCGGCGAAGCGCCGCCGCCGCCGCCCTGCGGCACCCAGCAGGTGGCTATTGCGCGCATGGGCTGGCCATCGGCGGCTCTGCTGGCCGAGATCCATTCGCGGCTGCTGACCGCCAACTTTCTCTGCAACGTCGCGGTGCAGGACGGCGATCTTGCCGCCACCGGCTCATCGATGGGCGCGACCGGCCAGCCGGCAGTCGCGCCGGAGCTGTGGATCGGGCGGATCGCCGACATCTGGAATGCTGCGATGAAGGGCCAGAAGGTGCGGCAGGCCGGCGCGCCCTATGCCGATGCGGTGTTCGAGGGCTGGTTCGTGCCGGATTACGCTGCGGCGCAGTGGCCGGAGGTGACGACCGTGGATGGACTCAAGGCGCACGCCGCCGATTTCGGCGACGGCAATGGGCGCGGCAAGTTCATCTCCTGCCCGGTCGACTGGGGCTGCGCGGTGGTGAACCGCAACATGCTGAAGGCTTACGGGCTCGACCAGAGCTTCGACATCGTCGAGCCGGCCAACCGCTTCGAGCTCGATACGCTCATCGCCGAGGCGGTGGGGCGCAAAGAGCCGATCTTGTTCTACTACTGGCAGCCCAACGCGGTGCTGGCGCAGTTCGGCTTCAAGCCAGTGACGCTCGCCCCCTACGATCGCGACGCGTTCCTCTGCATGGGACGCACCGCCTGCGCTACACCGACCCCAACCGGGTTCGCGCCCGATCCGGTGGTGGTAGCGCTGGCCGAGTGGGTCTATCTCGATGCGCCGCAGGTGGCGGGCTATTTCGGTCGGGCGCGGATGCCGTTCGACGAGATGAACAAGCTGCTGCTGGAACTGGGCGAGGCCGGCGCCACGGTCGAAAGCGTGGCCGATCGGTTTGTCGCCGAGCGCGGCGAAATCTGGCGCCCCTGGGTGGGATTGCCCGCGGCCGAGAAGCCACCGGAAGCGGCGCCGCAATAACGCTAGGACTTCGTTAGCCACGTTGGTGGCCCGTGGCGCTGCTGTTACGCGAGTGTCACGAACCGGTCCTAGCGTCGCTTGCGGCGTGGCATGGCTGATGGCTCCTAGTAGCTTGTATTCATTGTCGTAATGGTGGCCGTTAGGGCTTCTGAAAGACTATTGGGCGAGGTTGCGGTCTGGCCAGCGCGGCGGATCGTGCCGGCCGGAAGCCAGGAGGCTAACCGTTGCAACGTCAAGCCTCATTGCACCACGTCATCGGCACCTACCGCATGGTCTTCACCGGGGTGGCAGCGCTCGTGCTGGTGACCGGACTGATCGCGCTGCTGGGCTATTTCACCGACCCGCGGGCCATAGAGATGGTGGTGGTGCGGGTGCTGGCGGGGGCCAGCCTCCTGCTGCTGTTGCGCTGGGGTTATGTACGGCTGAAGCAGGAGTTGGAGGCCGCCGCCGATGAACAGCGCCAGCTCCTCGACCTCGCCTATCGCGATGCGCTGACCGGGGCGCACACCCGATCGTATTTCTTCAGCGCGCTGAAGGAGAGCCTGCATGGTGGCGACCGACCCGTCGCCTACATGCAGATCGACATGGATAACCTCAAGGTGCTCAACGACTCGCATGGCCATGGCGCCGGCGACGCGGCATTGGTGCACCTGGTCAAGACGCTGAAGGCGCTGATGCCGGACGCGTTGATCGGGCGCCTGGGCGGCGACGAGTTCGGCATTGTCCTCGTGGGACAAGACAGCAAGCCCGCGCTGGTGCGGTTGGGCGACCAGATTCTTGCGACGCTCGGACAACCGACCAGCATGGAAGGCCGGCCGATCCGGCTGTCCGCCACCATCGGCGTGGCGCTATGGCCCCAGGATGCGGCCGAGGCGGATGAACTGATCTCGAAGGCCGACCTGGCGCTCTACAAGGGCAAGAAGCAGGGACGGGCGACGACGGTGACGTTCGAGGCGGAGCTGATGGCCGACGAGCGGCACAAGCGTTTCGTCGAGCGGGACCTGCGAGCAGCCATCCTGCTCAATGAACTCGAGCTGCACTACCAGCCGATTTTCGCTGCCGACGGTGTGACCCGGCTCACCTACGAAGCGCTGGTGCGCTGGCAGCATCCGGTGCGTGGGCAGGTGCCACCGTGCGATTTTATTGGCATCGCCGAGCAATCCGACCTGATCGACAAGCTGGGCGACTGGGTGCTGCGCCGCGCCTGTGCCGATCTCAGGCGCCTGGGCACACCCAATGTCGGGATCAACGTCTCGGTCGTGCAGCTGCGACGCGGCGACTTCGCTGAGCGCTTCACGGTCATCCTCGCAGAGAGCGGGATCAGAGGCAGCCAGATCGTCATCGAGATCACCGAGTCGCTGCCGTTACAGGCCGGCACAGTGGAACTGCGCAATATCGAGACGCTGCGGGCGCTGGGCGTGCGCGTCGCGATCGACGATTTCGGCACCGGCTTCGCGAGCCTCGAGTATCTGCGCGGCTTCCCGTTCGACATCATCAAGATCGATCGCTCCTATGTGATGAACCTGCCGGGAAGCCGGATCGACGGGCTGATCGTTTCGGCGGTCGCCAAGATCGCCCGCTCGCTGAAGGTCGAAGTGATCGCCGAAGGCGTCGAGACCGCAGAACAACTGGAGTTCCTGCAGCGGGCCGGCGTCACGGCGCTGCAGGGCTATCTACTGGCGCGACCGGAACCGCTACAAGCCTTGGCGCCGCGGTTGGCTTCGGCCGCCTGAGCCGCGGCTGGAGCAAGCAATGACCATCGAGATACGGCCCGCCCAGCAGCGGGAGGCGGAGAGCATCCGCAGCATCGTCCGAGCCGCCTATGCCAAGTGGGTGCCGCTGATCGGTCGCGAGCCGATGCCGATGCGGGCGGATTACGAGCGGGCGCTGACCAAGCACCGGTTCGACCTGGCTGTCGAAGGCGCCGAGATCCGCGGCCTGATCGAGACGCTCGCCCACGACGATCACATCTGGATCGAGAACGTCGCCGTGGCGCCCGAGGCGCAGGGGCAGGGGATCGGGCAACTGCTGTTCGCGCATATCGAGCAGCGAGCCATCGAGGCGGGCTTGCCGCAGTTGCGGCTGCTGACCAACGGGGCATTCGAGGCCAATCTGACGCTCTACAAGCGGCTCGGCTTCGTCACCGATCACGTCGAGGAATTCATGGGCGGCACCGCCGTTTACATGAGCAAGACTCTCTAGGAGCCTTGGAGCGCCTAACCCAAAGTCATGAGACTTAGGGCGGGCGATGGCGCGCCTTGCCTCTCGGATGCAGCGATGTCTATAAAGGCTTCCGGGAAGACCCTGGCATATCTATCGGAGTATGTGATTTGGACGTGAAGCGGATCAACGACCACGTGAGCGTGTCCCCGCAGATCAACCCCGAGGATGTTGCGGCTATCAAGGCCCAGGGTTTCGTCGCCATCATCAATAACCGGCCGGACGGGGAATCCCCAGACCAGGCTACCAGCGCGACGATCGAGCAAGCGGCGCACGACGCCGGCCTCGCCTATCATTACATTCCGCTCGGTCGTGAGGGGGTCAGTTCCCAGATGATCGAGGAGACCAAACAGGTGCTCGAGGGGAGCACCGGTCCCGTGTTCTGCTATTGCCGTTCCGGCACGCGTTCGACGACCCTGTGGGCGTTGAGCCAGGCCGGCAAGGCGCCTGCTTCCGAGATCATCTCGGCGGCGGCAAATGCGGGTTACGACATGTCCCACCTCGCGGGACATCTGAGCCAGAAATAGGGGCGGCGGCCCTTCGGGGCCAGTGCCCTGAGACTACCCTTGCCGGCACTAGCGTGCCTCGCCCCCTCCTGCTCGGGTTAAATCGATGCCGATCAAGAAGATCCTCGTCGCCAATCGCAGCGAAATCGCCATCCGGGTGTTTCGCGCCGCCAATGAACTGAACATCAAGACCGTCGCCTGCTATGCCGAAGAGGACAAGCTGGCGCTGCACCGGTTCAAGGCCGACGAGGCCTACCTGATCGGCAAGGGCAAGGGCCCGGTCGAAGCCTACCTGCAGATCGACGAGTACATCCGGATCGCCCGCATCTCGGGCGCCGATGCGATCCACCCGGGCTATGGCCTCTTATCGGAATCGCCGGAATTCGCCGACGCCTGCGAGGACGCGGGGATCATTTTCATCGGGCCCAAGGCGCAGACGATGCGCGACCTCGGCAACAAGGTCGCGGCGCGCAACATGGCGATTGCGTCGAAGGTGCCGGTGGTACCGGCGACTGACGCGCTGCCCGACGACATGAACGAAGTGAAGCGGATGGCCGCCGAGATCGGCTATCCGCTGATGCTGAAGGCGAGCTGGGGCGGCGGTGGCCGCGGCATGCGCCGGATCATGGACGAGTCGACGCTGATCTCCGAGGTCTCGGAGGGTAAGCGCGAGGCGAAGGCGGCGTTCGGCAAGGACGAGATGTATCTCGAAAAGCTGATCGAGCGGGCGCGCCATGTCGAGGTGCAGCTGATCGGCGACGACCACGGCAACCTCGTGCATCTGTTCGAGCGCGACTGCTCGGTGCAGCGGCGCAACCAGAAGGTGGTGGAGCGGGCTCCAGCGCCGTATCTGAGCCAGGAAGTACGCGACGATCTCACCGGCGCTGCGATCCGGCTTGGCAATGCGGCGCGCTATCGCGGCGCTGGCACGGTCGAGTTCCTGCTCGATGCCGATACGAACAAGTTCTACTTCATCGAAGTGAACCCGCGCATCCAGGTGGAGCACACGGTGACCGAAGTGGTCACCGGCATCGACATCGTGAAGGCGCAGATCCGCCTGCTCGAGGGTGCGGTGATCGGCACGCCCGAGTCCGGTGTGCCGCTGCAGCAGGATATTCGGCTCAACGGCAACGCCATCCAGTGCCGCGTCACCACCGAGGATCCGGAGCAGAACTTCATCCCGGACTATGGCCGCATCACTGCCTATCGCGAGGCCACCGGTTTCGGCGTGCGCCTCGATGGCGGTACGGCCTATGCGGGCGCGGTGATCACCCGGTTCTATGATCCGCTGCTCGAAAAGATCACCTGCTGGGCGCCGACCGCCGACGAGGCGATCGCCCGCATGCACCGCGCGCTGCGCGAGTTCCGTATTCGCGGCGTGTCGACCAACCTGGCGTTCCTCGAGAACATCATCACCCATCCGGATTTCGTCGAGAACCGCTACACCACGCGCTTCATCGATACGACGCCGGCGCTGTTCGACTTCAAGCGGCGGCAGGACCGGGCGACGAAGCTCCTCACCTATATCGCCGACGTGACGGTGAACGGGCATCCGGAAGTGCGCGACCGGCCGCGGCCGCCTGCCGACGCGGCGGCGCCGGTGGTGCCGGAGTATGAACCGCTGATCGTCGTCGAAGGCTCGAAGCAGATCCTCGATCGTGACGGGCCGAAGGGCTTGGCGCGCTGGATGAAGGCGCGGACCGAGGTGCTGTTCACCGACACGACGATGCGCGACGCGCACCAGTCGCTGCTGGCGACGCGCATGCGCTCATTCGACATCACCCGCATTGCGCAGGCCTATAGCCGCGGGCTGCCGAACCTGTTCTCGCTCGAGTGCTGGGGCGGGGCGACGTTTGACGTGTCGATGCGTTTCCTCAACGAGGATCCGTGGGAGCGGCTGGCCGCTGTCCGCGAGGGCGCGCCGAACATCCTGACGCAGATGCTGCTGCGCGGCTCGAACGGCGTCGGCTACACCAACTATCCGGATAACGTGGTGAAGTTCTTCGTGCGCGAGGCGGCGAAGGGCGGGGTCGACGTGTTCCGCGTGTTCGATTGCCTCAACTGGGTCGAGAACATGCGCGTCTCGATCGACGCGGTGATCGAAGCCGACAAGGTGGCCGAAGGCGCCATCTGTTACACCGGCGACGTGCTGGACCCGAACCGGGCCAAGTACGACCTCAAGTACTATGTCGGGCTGGCGAAGGAGCTCGAGGCTGCCGGCGCGCATGTGCTGGGGCTGAAGGACATGGCGGGGCTGTTGAAGCCGGCTGCCGCCAAGAAGCTGATCGAGACGCTGAAGTCGGAAGTCGGGTTGCCGATCCACCTCCACACGCATGACACTTCGGGTGCAGCGTCCGCGACGATCATGGCGGCGGTGGACGCCGGGGTCGATGCGGTCGATGCGGCGATGGATGCGCTCTCGGGCACTACCTCGCAGCCGACGCTCGGCTCGCTGGTGGCGGCGCTGAAGGATGGGTCGCGCGATCCCAAGCTCGACCAGAAGGTGATCCGCGAGATTTCGTTCTACTGGGAAGCGGTGCGCAACCAGTACCGCGCCTTCGAGAGCGACCTGAAGGGCGGCGCCTCGGAAGTCTACCTGCACGAAATGCCGGGCGGGCAGTTCACCAATCTCAAGGAGCAGGCACGTTCCCTTGGCTTGGAAAGCCGATGGCATCAGGTGGCGCAGACCTATGCTGACGTGAACCAGATGTTCGGCGACATCGTGAAGGTGACGCCGAGCTCGAAGGTGGTCGGCGACATGGCGCTGGCCATGGTGTCGGCCGGGCTGACCCGGGCAGATGTCGAGGATCCTTCGCGCGATATCGCGTTCCCCGACTCCGTGGTCGGGTTCTTTGCCGGTGATCTCGGCCAGCCGCCGGGCGGCTTCCCGCCGGCCTTGCAGAAGAAGGTGCTGAAGGGCAAGAAGCCGCTCACCGAGCGGCCTGGCTCCTATCTCAAGGACGTCGATCTCGAGACCGAGCGCGCCAAGATCGCCAAGGAGGCCGGCGGCGATATCGACGACAAACGCCTCGCTTCGTACCTGATGTATCCCAAGGTGTTCTCGGACTTCCTGAAGAGCCAGGACAAGTACGGCCCGACGGCGGCGCTTTCGACGCCGGTCTATTTCTACGGGTTGAAGGAGGGTGAGGAGCTCTTCATCGACATCGAGAAGGGCAAGACGCTGGTCCTCACCTACCAGGGTCGCGCCGAGACCAACGAGAAGGGCGAGGTGCGGGTGTTCTTCGACCTCAACGGTCAGCCGCGCACCATCATCGTGCCGGACCGGCTGAAGGTCGGCGACATCAAGGTCCGCGCCAAGGCGGCATTGGGCGACGCCAAGCAGATCGGCGCGCCGATGCCGGGGGTGATTTCGGGGCTGGGCGTCAAGGTCGGCGACAAGGTGTTTGCCGGCGACGTGCTGCTGTCGATCGAAGCGATGAAGATGGAAACCGCCATCCACGCGGAATCCGACGGCGTCGTCGCCGAGGTGACGGTGAAGCCCGGCGACCAGATCGACGCCAAGGATTTGCTGGTCCGGTTCGAGTAGTTCAGATTTCCGCGCCCATCGCTTTCGCGATGGTGCGGAAATCCGCTTCACTGATTTCGAACAGGCCGAAGCGCATCTGGTAGCCCCAGTTGGCCTTTCCGCGGGAGAACTCGAGCTTGTCGAGCAGTGGCGCGATCGGAGCGTCGTGGCTCTCGGCATAGTCGACGTTGCGGCGCCACGGGGTGCGGAGACCAGTGTCACGGGGGACTGTCAGAAACCGGCAATGGTCAGCGCCGGCGGTAGTCGCCGTCGATCACCTTGTTGCCCTGGGCGTCGCGATAGACCTTCACCGGCTGCGGCAGCAGGCGGACGATGAGCGCGACCAGCATCGGGATCACGACGAAATCGTCGACCCAGCCGAGCAGCGGGATGAAATCGGGGATCAGGTCGATCGGACTCAGGAGGTAGGCCGGGACCAACAGCATCAGCGCCTTCAGATGCACCGGCGTGTGCGGCGACAGGAACGCCTGCCACAGAGTTGCGAGTTCCTTGCGGAAGGTGAGGAAGCGAAGGAGGAACCTGTTCATGCTGCGTGACATGGTCCGGACCGGGTCGTGGTTCAAGACCGCTGGTGCATTGTGCCGCAGTTTCCGGTGGCTATTTCAGCCCGGCGCGGTCCTTCAGCAGTTTGACGATCGCCATGGCGTGGCCGTGACCGAGCTTGTAGTCGGCTTTCAGCCAGTCGGTGATCTGGGTTGCCTTGGTGCCCGGCTTGGTAAAACCCTTGTCGGTCGCGAGCTTGATGAATTCGTCGGGGGTGACGCCGGTCTGCTTCTGGATATTGTCGAGATAGGCCTGAAAGGTCATGAGCGGCTCGCTTCAATCGGTCACGCAATCGTAACATTGCGCCGCCAACGTCAAAGGCCTATTTGCTCGGCAACGAGGTGAGCAATGAGCACTTTCCCGCGCCGGCAGGCAGTTGGCGTCAATGTTGGTGGTGTGATGGTCGGCGGCGGTGCGCCGATCGTCGTGCAGTCGATGACCAACACCGATACCGCCGATATCGATGCGACGGTGAAGCAGGTGGCGCAGCTGTGGCGCGCCGGCTCGGAACTGGTGCGCATCACGGTCGACCGCGACGAAGCCGCGGCGGCGGTGCCGCATATTCGCGACAAGCTCAGGGCGCGCGGCGTCACCGTGCCGCTGATCGGCGATTTCCACTATATCGGCCATAAGCTGCTGACGGATCATCCGGCGGCGGCCGAGGCGCTCGACAAGTACCGGATCAATCCGGGCAATGTCGGCTTCAAGGCGAAGCGCGATACGCAGTTCGCAACGCTGATCGAGCTGGCCATTAGGTACGGCAAGCCGGTACGCATCGGGGTGAACTGGGGTTCGCTCGATGAGGAACTGCTGACCCGGCTGATGGACGAGAACTCGGCTTCGGCGGCGCCGGTTTCGGCAGCGGCGGTGCAGCGCGAGGCGATCATCCAGTCGGCGCTGCTGTCGGCGCAGCGGGCCGAAGAGATCGGGCTGGGGCGCGACCGGATCATCCTGTCCACCAAGGTTTCGGACGTGCAGCACCTGATCGGGGTGTACCAGGATCTGGCGGCACGCTGCGATTATGCGCTGCACCTTGGCCTCACCGAGGCGGGCATGGGCTCGAAGGGCATCGTCGCCTCGTCCGCCGCGATGGGCATCCTGTTGCAGCAGGGGATCGGCGACACGGTTCGGGTATCGCTGACGCCGGAGCCGGGCGGCGACCGCACACAGGAAGTGCGGGTGGCGCAGGAACTGCTGCAGACCATGGGCTTCCGGCAGTTCCTGCCGGTCGTCGCGGCCTGCCCGGGCTGCGGGCGCACCACGTCGCAGACGTTCCAGGTGCTGGCCAAGGAAATCCAGGATCACCTCAGCTCCTCGATGCCGGAGTGGAAAGAACGGTATCCGGGCGTCGAGGCGCTGTCAGTGGCGGTGATGGGCTGCATCGTCAACGGCCCGGGGGAGAGCAAGCACGCCGATATCGGCATCTCGCTGCCCGGTACCGGCGAAACGCCGGCCGCGCCGGTGTTCATCGAAGGCCAGAAGGTCGCGACGCTGCGCGGTGCGGATGTCGCCGACCAGTTCAAGGTGATGGTGGCGGATTACATTGAGAAGCGGTTCGGCACAGCCGAGAAGGCGACAGCGGCGGAATGATCGAGAAGGCTTGCCCCGTGGTGCTGCGCCAGCGGGGCGGCATCGAGGTTCTGGCGTTTCGTCATCCGCTGGCCGGACTGCAACTGGTCAAGGGGACCATCGAATCCCGAGAGGCGCCGGCTGCCGCGGCGCTGCGCGAACTTGCCGAAGAAGCCGGCATTACCGACGCAAGGATTTCGGGCCGGTACGGTGCGACCCTGCTCGCTGCCGATGAATACTGGCACTTCTTCCGCGTGAGCGTTCCTGAACTGCCCGACAGTTGGACCCACCATGCGCCGGACGATGGCGGGTATGACTTCCAGTTCTTCTGGCACCCGCTCGGCACACCCGCGGATGATGAGTGGCATCCTAACTTCAGGGCGGCGCTAGCCTATATTCGCGATCTCGCGGCATAGGCAGCCACTGGCTTTCGAAGGCTCACTGACTTGCTAAGGTGAGTGATCGAAACACCGCTGAAGGTTGCCGATGCCGAGCCCGAACCTGCCTGAGCCGCCGTATTACATGGTCAGCTTCGCCTCGCAGCGAACGCCCGGCGATAACGGGCACAGCGAGATGGGCGCCGCAATGCTCGAGATGGCGCGCCGGCAGCCGGGCTTTCTCGGCTTCGAGAGCTGCCGCGACGCCAGCGGCTTCGGCATCCTCAATTCGTTCTGGGCCGACGAGGAGAGTATCCGCAACTGGAAGGCGGTCGCCGAGCACGTCGAGGCGCAGCGGCGCGGGCGGGCCGAATGGTACGCTGGCTACCACATCCGCATCGCGTTGGTGCAGCGGGCCTATGGGTTTGAGGGAGCGGCCAGCAACTCTCAGTCCTAGCGCTCGCGTTCGGCGAAGAAGCGGGCGGTGGCGCGGAGGCCGTCGGCGCGGTGGTCGAAGGGGAGCAGGGCGGTCAGCGCGTCGTGGATGACTTCGCCGAGCTGGCGCTGGGCGGCTTCGACGCCGATGCGGGAGACGATCGTCTGCTTGCCCTTGCCGGCGTCCTTGCCGGCGGCCTTGCCCAGTGTTTCGGTGGAGGCCGTGACGTCGAGGATATCGTCGGCGAGCTGGAAGGCGCGGCCGGCGGCCTCGGCGTAGTCGGTGAGGTGGGCGAGGTCGGTGTCGGAGGCGTTGCCGAGGATGGCGCCGATGCGGACGGCGGCGCGGATCAGGGCGCCGGTTTTCATCGCCTGCATCTGGGCGATGGCGCGTTCGGTCAGGAAGCTCGTTTCGCCCTCGATGTCGCGCATCTGGCCGCCGACCATGCCGCCGGCGCCGGCACCGGCCGCGAGTTCGGCGACAAGGCGGACGCGGATGGCGGGATCGGGGTGCGCGGCCTCGCTGGCGAGGAGGCCGAAGGCGTGGGTCAGCAGGGCGTCGCCCGCGAGGATGGCGGTGGCGTCGTCATAGGCCTTGTGGACGGTCGGCTGGCCGCGGCGCAGGTCGTCGTCGTCCATGGCGGGCAGGTCGTCGTGCACCAGCGAGTAGCAGTGGATCATTTCGACGGCGAGGCCGGCGGTTACGGTCGCGGCAGGCGCCACGCCGAAGACGCCGGCGGCTTGGCGGACGAGCAGCGGCCGGAGGCGCTTGCCGCCGTTGAGGCTGCCGTGGCGCATGGCAGCGATGAGGCGCTCCGGCGGGATGCCGGGGGTGGTCAGAGGTTTGGCGGCGAGCAGCGCGTCAAGGGCGCGCTCGGTGTCGGAAGCGGTGCTGGCGAGTTCGTCGGGGAAGGAGTAGGTCACGGGGTGGTCCGAGCCGGGATTGACAGGTTCTTACTCGAAACAACTGAGCGTGTGGACCCCCACCCTTGATCCCTCCCCATAAGGGGAAGGTGACGACTGAGAGACCCGAGCAATAGAACCAGCAGATGGGCCAATTTCGCCCCTTCCCATCGGGCCAATTGTGCTCTATAGACGCCCCCAATTCCCGACAGACCCTGTCTGTTAGACGCCGGAACGCTTTCGGCGAAACGCTATTGAACCAGGAGTAACAACCATGGCAGTGCCAAAGCGCAAGACCTCGCCGATGAAGCGCGGGTTCCGCCGCTCCGCCGATGCGCTCGCAATTCCGGCTTATGTCGAGGACAAGGATTCGGGCGAGCTGCGTCGTCCGCACCACGTCGATCTGAAGACCGGCAGGGCCCCCCCCGTTTCCATTTGTTTCAGAGGCATCCCGGCTATGGGCACGCGCGTCGAATCGGATTCCATGGGCACGATCAACGTGCCATCGGAAAAGTACTACGGGGCGCAGACCGCCCGCTCGCTGGCGAATTTCGACATCGGCGGCGAGAAGATGCCGACCGAGATCATCCGGGCCTTCGGCATCCTCAAGAAGGCGGCGGCGCTCGCCAACCACAAGCTGGGGCTGATGGATGTGGCGACGCGCGACCTGGTGGTTGCGGCGGCCGACGAGGTGATAGCCGGCAAGCTCGCTGACCATTTCCCGCTGGTGGTGTGGCAGACCGGGTCGGGCACCCAGTCCAATATGAATGTCAACGAGGTGATCTCGAACCGCGCCATCGAGATGGCCGGCGGCACGATGGGCTCGAAGAAGCCGGTGCATCCGAACGATCACGTCAACATGAGCCAGTCGTCGAACGACACCTATCCGACGGCGATGCACATCGCGGCGGTGGAGGCGATCGAGAACTACCTGGTCGACCGGGTGATGCTGCTCAGGAACACGCTCGACGCCAAGGCCAACGAGTTCATGGGCGTGGTCAAGATCGGCCGCACGCATCTGCAGGACGCGACGCCGCTGACGCTCGGCCAGGAGATTTCCGGCTGGGTGGCGCAGCTCGACCTGGCGCTGAAGGCGATCCGCGCCACGCTGCCGCAGCTCTATGAGCTGGCGCTGGGCGGCACGGCGGTGGGCACCGGGCTCAATGCGCATCCGAAGTATGGCGAGACGGTTGCGGCGGAAATCGCGGCGCTGACCGGGCAGCCGTTCATCACTGCGCCGAACAAGTTTGCGGTGATGGCCGGGCACGATGCGTTCGTCGGCTCGTCCGGCGCGCTGAAGCAGCTGGCGGTGGCGCTGATGAAGATCGCCAATGACGTGCGCTGGCTGGCCTCCGGCCCGCGCTCTGGGCTGGGCGAGATCACCATTCCCGAGAACGAGCCGGGCTCGTCGATCATGCCGGGCAAGGTCAACCCGACGCAGGCCGAGGCGACCACGATGGTCGCGGTGCAGGTGATGGGCAATGACGCGGCGATTGGCATTGCGGCGAGCCAGGGCAATTTCGAGCTCAACGTGTTCAAGCCGGTGATCGCCTACAACTTCCTGCAGTCGGTGCGGCTGCTGGCGGATGCGGCCAAGAGCTTCAACGATCACTGCGCGGTCGGCATCGAGCCCGATCGCGACCGGATCAAGCAACTGGTCGACCAGTCGCTGATGCTGGTGACGGCGCTCAACCGCAAGATCGGCTACGACAATGCAGCCAAAATCGCCAAGCACGCGCACAAGAAGCGCTCGACGCTGCGCGAGAGCGCGATCGAGCTGGGGCTGCTCACCGGCGAGGAGTTCGACGCGGAGGTGAAGCCCGAGCAAATGGTCGGCCCGCTGAAGGTCTGATGATTCTGCCATCGGTGCGAAATCGTACCGCAGGGCTGGCGGTGGGGGCCCGGCTTTGGCATTGTTCCCCGCACAACTTTCGCGGAGCGCGCCATGTCCGACAACACTGTATTCATCCCGCAGGGTGGTCGCGCCGCGCGTCACGGCGCGTTTATTCCGCCGCTGCTGTTGATCCCGCTGATCGCCTACAACTTCTTTGCCTTCCTGTTCATGGGTGGCAGTCCGGTCGGCTGGAACCAGCAACTCCTGACCATTCCGATGGTATCGGGCGTGCAGTGGTCGCTGACGGCGGGCGACCTGATGCTGGTCGTCGGGTTGATCTGCCTGTTCTTCGAGGTGCTGAAATCCACCAATACCGGGCGCAACTCGGTGGTCGAGCATATGCTCTCGGTGGTGGTGTTCGTGATCTTCCTCGTCGAGTTCCTGCTCGTCGGGGCGGCTGCCAGCTCGGTGTTCTTCATCCTGATGATGATGGCGATCGTCGACGTCGTGGCCGGCTTCACCGTCTCGATCACCGGCGCGGGCCGGGACGTCTCGATGGGCGGCTGAGGCCGCCCGACTCCCAACCGTCAGGTGACGATGGTCGTCCGGTAGCCTGCGGGCATGCGCCGGACAGCGATCTTGCTGCCATTGGCATAAGCGTCGACGGCCTGCCCAACCGGGGCGCGGCGGCGTTCGCGCTGCGGCGCGAGGTGCTGGCGTTCGGCGATCAGCTGGCTGAGGAAGTCGGCATGGGCGGGGGTGTGAACCAGCGTCAGCCGTCCACGCGGGGCGTCGAGCGCCACCGGTAGCCTGAAGACCTTCCTATCCGTCCCGTTTTCGTCCATCGCCTCGGCCTGGTTGTGCCGATCCGGAGCGACTGTTTCATTCTGGGACAGCCTGATCCGGACCTATGCGAGTAACGTCGCAATGGCCGTGCCAGGTTGCAATGTTTCGTTAGGACTTTCCCGTCTTATGCGAAGTGAGGGTTAACCGCGTGGGGTGTCGGCGCGTACCGGCTTTCCCCACCTCGACGGAGGTCAAACCCTCGAAGGCGGGGGTGGTTGGAGGCCGGCTTTGGGCCGTCTGCTACCCTTTGAACTCGTCCTTTGCCTTGCGTAGAGCGCCAAACACCTTGGCGGGCTCGGCGCCCGGCGCGAAGCCCATGGCCTGGGCGAGCACAGGCTGATCGGCGCGGAGGAAGGGATTGCTGGCCTTCTCCATGCCGAGCGTCACCGGGATGGTGTACTTGCCGGCCTCGACCATGCGTCTTACCTCGGCGGCACGGATGTTGAGCGCCGGGTTCTTCGGGTCGACGCTGAGGGCGAAGGCGGCATTGGCCGCAGTGTATTCGTGGCCCGGATAGACCAGGGTGTCGTCGGGCAGGGCCCGGAGCTCCTCGAGCCCTGCCCACATCGGACCCGGCTTGCCCTCGAACATGCGGCCGACGCCGAGCGAGAACAGCGCATCGGCGGAGAACAGGTGCCGGCCGACCGGATCGTAGTAGGCGATATGACCAAGTGTGTGGCCGGGCGTCTCGATGACGATGAAGTCGGTTTCGCCTAGGGACACGGTATCGCTGGCCGAGACCAGCACCTCGAGCCCGAGGATCTTCGAGGCCTCGGCCTTGGGACCGACGACGCGCACCCCATATTCACGTTTTAGGACGGGAATGCCTTCGACGTGGTCAGTGTGATGGTGGGTGATGAACAGATCGGTCAGTTTCCAGCCGCGGCGCTGCAGCGCCTCCTTGATGGCCTTGGCGTCGGGCGCGTCGATGGCGGCGGTGCGGCCGCTGGCGACATCGTGGACGAGGTAGCCGAAATTGTCGGTGCGGCAGAGAAAGGTGTCGATCAGCAAGGGCACGTTGGGGAGTCTCCGGCTAGAGCTGCGGCGGCGCGGGTGGCAAGCGGCAACGAAGCATGACAGAAACTAGAGAAGGTTTTCGGACAACGCCATGACCTCACACGTCGAGCGGCTGATCGGCTTCTACAAGTCGCCCCTGGGAAAGATCTCCCGCGCCCTGCTGCGCGAGGAGGTGTTGCGCTTTGCCGGCAATGTGCGCGGGCTGCGCGTGCTCGGGCTGGGCTTTGCGACGCCCTACATGCGGTTCACGCTGGAAAAGGCCGAGCGCGTGATCGCGGTGATGCCGGCCCGCCAGGGCGCCTCGGCCTGGCCACGCGAGGGCCCGTCGCACACCGTGCTCTGCGATCCGCTGGAACTGCCGCTCACCGATGCGGCGGTGGACCTGATCGTTGCCGTGCATGCGTTCGAGCATGTCAGCGACACCGAAGAGCTGATGCGTGAGCTGTGGCGAGTGTCGGCGCCCAATGCGCGGCTGATCGTCGTGGTGCCGAAGCGCCGCGGCACCTGGTCGTCGATCGACACGACGCCGTTTGGCGACGGCCACCCGTTCTCGCGCGGCCAATTGGAGCGGCTGCTACGCGACCATAGCTTCGTGCCGGAGCAGTGGCGCGATGCGCTGTACGTGCCGCCCTCGCAGCACTCGCTGGTGCTCAAATCGACCCGCTTCTTCGAGCGGGCCGGGCGGATGTTCGGGCCGACCTTTGCCGGCGTCCATTGCGTGCTGGCGCGCAAGGAACTGTTCCCGGCCGTGCCACGGCGCAAGAAGGCCGAGCGGCTGATCAGAGTGCCGGCGATGGCCCCGCAGGCGGCGATGGAGATGCCGAAGGAGCGGTAACTCCAACGCCGCTCGCTACATGGCGCTTTCGGCGCTGACTTGCGGCCTGAGGTGCAACGATACTTCGCCCGACCAGGGCTCGGTGACGCCGCGGCCGCCGCCGAGATCTTCGAGCAGCGAACGTTGGCGGTCGAGACTGGAGATCATTTCGGGGCGGGCCCGTACCAGGTCGGACATCTCGGTCCATTCCCCGACGACGATGAAGTCGCGCTCGCCGGTCTTGACGATCCAGAAGTTGCGCAGCCCCGTCATCTTCAAGTTCTCGAAGTCTCGGTTGATGGCAAGGAATTCCTCCTCGCGGCCGGGTTTCACCCGCATATGCACGATGTTCATTGCCGTCATCGGATCCTCCTCCGTTTGCGACCGATCATGCGCCAGTCACCTTAGCAGATGCGCGGGCGGGGCGGGCCGGATTCCTTTGCAACCCCGAGCGCCATCCCCTATGGTCCGGCCGATTTTCGACCCGGCCCCAAAGACATGACCGACACGCCCAAACGCCCCGTTCCGCAACCCGGCATCCTCAAGATCGCGCCCTACGTTCCGGGCCGCTCCGACACGCCGGCTGGGGTCAAGCTGGTAAAGCTCTCGGCCAACGAGTCCCCGCTGGGCGCCAGCCCCAAGGCGATCGCCGCGGTGCGCGAGGCGGCTGGGCGTATCGAGATCTATCCGGAAGGCACATCGCGTGACCTCCGGACGGCGCTGGGCGAAGTGCACGGGCTGTCGCCGGATCGGATCGTCTGCGGCTTCGGCTCGGACGATATCCTGCACCTGTTGGCGCAGGTCTATCTCGGCGAGGGCGACGAGGCGGTGATGAGCCAATACGGCTTCAACGTCTACCCGATCATCACCCGGGGGGCGTCGGCCGAGATCATCATGGTGCCCGAGAGGGACTATCGGGCCGATGTCGACGCGCTGCTCGCCGCGGTAACGCCGCGTACCCGCGTGCTGTTCCTCGCCAACCCGAACAACCCGACCGGCACGTACCTGCCGGTAGCGGAGGTCGAGCGGTTGCAGCGCGGGCTCAGGCCCGACATCCTGTTCGTGCTCGACAGCGCCTATGCCGAGTACGTGACCGCCGAGGACTATTCGGT
This sequence comes from Devosia sp. P1_H9, assembly GCF_056405135.1. Classification (NCBI taxonomy): domain Bacteria; kingdom Pseudomonadati; phylum Pseudomonadota; class Alphaproteobacteria; order Hyphomicrobiales; family Devosiaceae; genus Devosia; species Devosia sp. P1_H9. The sequence continues at coordinate 9,278 of NZ_JBFUCQ010000019.1, read as the reverse complement.
GGGCATCGACCTAGTGAACGCATCGGACAACGTCGTGATGGTGCGCACCTTCTCGAAGATGGGCATTGCCGGCGAGCGGGTGGGCTGGATGTATGGCCCCGATCATATCGTCGACGCGGTGAACCGCATTCGCGGACCGTTCAATGTCTCGCTGTCGGGGCAGGCTGCCGCCGCTGCCGCGGCGCGGGACGTCGAGTTCACGGCAAAGCTGCGTGAGCACAATGCGCGCTGGCGCGGCTGGCTGACCGGGGCGCTCCAGTCGAACGCCATCCGGGTGCCGCCGAGCCAGGGCAACTTCATTCTTGCGCTGTTCGAGGACGTGGCGACGTCGAAGGCGGCGTTCGCGGCGCTGCGCGACAAGGGGCTGCTGGTGCGCGAAATGCACGGCTATGGCATACCCGAGGGCCTGCGTATCTCGATCGGGCTCGAGGAGCACATGCGCGCAGTGGTGGAAATTCTGAAGGCGTTCGGGGCGCCGGGGGCAAGCAACTGATGTTCGAAAAACTCACGCTCATCGGCATCGGCCTCATCGGCTCGTCCATCGCCCGGGCGGTGAAGCTCAAGGGGCTGGCGAAGACCATCGCCATCACCACGCGCAAGTCCGAGACGCTCGAGGAAGCGCGCTCGCTGGGGCTGGGCGACACCTACATGCTCGACGCGGCCGAGGCGGTCGAGGGCGCCGATCTCGTCATCCTCTGCACACCGGTTGGCGTCTATGCCGACCTGATGAAGCAGATCAGCGGGCACCTCTCGCCGGGCGCCATCCTCTCCGATGTCGGCTCGGTGAAGGGCCAGGTGATGAAGGCGCTGGAGCCGATGGTTCCGGCGGGCGTGCATTTTATCCCGGGGCATCCGATTGCCGGTACCGAGCATTCCGGTCCATCGGCCGGTTTCCCGGACCTGTTCGTCGGGCGCTGGTGCGTACTGACGCCGAAGCCGGAAGTCGACCCGGTGGCGGTCGACCGATTGGTGTCGTTTTGGGGCGCGCTTGGCTCGAATGTCGAGGTGATGGATGCCGCGCACCACGACCTGGTGCTGGCGATCACCAGCCACGTGCCGCACCTCATCGCCTACAATATTGTCGGCACGGTCGCCGATCTGGAAGCGGCAACGCAGTCAGAGGTGATCAAGTTCTCGGCCTCGGGATTCAGAGATTTCACCCGCATCGCCGCCAGCGACCCTGTCATGTGGCGCGACGTGTTCCTGACCAACCGCGAGGCGGTGCTGGAGATGCTCGGGCGGTTCCTCGAGGATCTCTCGAGCCTGCAGCGCATGGTCCGCGTCGGCGATGGCGAGGGGATGCAGCAGCTGTTCACCCGCACCCGTGCCATCCGCCGCTCGATCATCACGGCAGGCCAGGAAACCGCAGCGCCCGACTTCGGCCGCCCGCACGGCACGCCCGAGGCGGTGGTGCAGCCGGTTGATGTGCCCGACGTCATGGTGCGCGAGCACGGTGGTGGCGAGGACGCATAGCCGCGATTCCTCACGACCCACCGTGCGTGGTGCCAACTCTGGGACCCTAGAACAGCGGCAGCAACTGTGCGAACGGCACGGCGAGCAGCTTAATCTGGCCGTCGGTGATGGTGAGGCTGTTGCGAAAGGTGCCGTCCGCATTGGGCGCACCGCGCAGCATGGCGAGCTGGATCGCCGGCAGGAACTGGGCGAAGCGATCGAGCACGCCCTTGGTGACGTAGTTGATCTGGCCCTCGGGGTAGCCGCCGCCATTGAGCTTCAACTCGCCGGTGATCTCGAAGCGCTCGTCGGGCGTCGGCTGGCTGCCGGTCAGTTTGGTGAGGGTCAGCGCCCCGCCGGCCGCCTGCCAGCGGCGGAGCGCGTCGGGCTCGCCGAAGGCGCGGAAGTCATCGGGCAGGCCGGTGAGTTCGGCTTCGAGGCTGGTGTCGGCGGCTGCGACCTGCAGGCCGGGCAGGTCTAGCGCGGTGGTAGTGAGGTAGCCGCGAAGGGCCGAGGTGCCCGCTGTCTTGTCGTGCAATTCGGGCACGTCGATCAGGTGCGCTTCGAGGTGTTTGCTGCGCGCCTCGACGACCTCGCTGGCGACCGTATCGGTCAGCGTCAGATCATCGGCGACCAGCGAGAAGCGGGCGATGCGCCAGCCTTCGCCGCTCAGGCCGCGTATGAGGTCGGTGGAGGTGAGGCGGAGGCTGCCTTCCATGGCGCCGAAATCCAGCCGGCGCTGGCTGCCGGAGAAGGCATCGGCCAGCGCGAATGGCGCCTTTGCGGAGAAGATGACGTGTGCTGGCGCGTAGACGAGCACTGAGGCTTTGAGGCCAGCAAAGGTGGCGGTGAGATCCTGGTCGACGAGGGTGGCGTCGAGGCATTCTGCATCGAAACGGAAGGGGAAGCCTGAGACGTCGAAGGTGCCGCAAGTCAGCTTTGGCGCGGTTTCGCCGTCGCCCTCGGCGAGCAGCTTCACCTGCCGCGTCGCTTCGCCGGCGGCCCAGAACCAGCCGGCGGTCCACAGCTCCACCACGACGACCACGGCGATGGCGAGCCACATGAACTTCCGCAACGTCAGGTCTCCCATAGCGGCGCACCGATTGCGCGGCGCGGACCGTATCGGTAGGAACGTGACCGCGGCAAGGCGGATGGGCTCACGTGCAGCAGATTTCAACCCATTGGGTGTTCGGCTACGGCTCGCTGATCTGGCGGCCGGGCTTTGCCTTCATCCGGCAGGTGCCGGCACTGCTGCGCGGGGTGCACCGGCGGCTCTGTGTCTACTCCTATCGGCATCGCGGCACCGAGGCGCAGCCGGGGCTGGTGTTCGGGCTGATGCCCGGCGGCTCCTGCCGCGGCATGGCATTCGAAGTGGCCGGCGAGCAGTGGCGCCAGGTGCACGCCTATCTCAGCGAGCGTGAGATGGATCGCGGCGTCTATCGCGAGGCGACGCGGCAGATCGAACTCGCCGATGGTCGTCTGGTGCCATCGCTGGCGTTCCTCGCCGATACGCGGCACCTGCAATACGCGGGCAAGCTCGCCATTGCCGAGCAGGTGCGGATCGTGCGGGCCGGGGTCGGCGAGTCGGGCGCGAACCCGGAATATGTGCTGGAGACGGCACGGAAGCTGCACGAGCTTGGGATCACGGACCGCTATCTCGATGAGGTCGTGGCAGTGCTGAACGGGACCGATTTGCCGGTGGTGGCGGGGGCTTAGGCTGCGCTCAGCCCAATCACCGGTTCAGCGCCCTCGAGGTCCCACACCACGGTGAGGCGCTCGATCGCGTCGGCGCTGGTTTCGACGTGAAAGACGCGGTCCGCGCAGTCCATGGCGAGGCGGAAGCGGGCACGGCTGACGTGGTCCTCGACGAGATCGGCGGCGCCGCCGGCCCACATCACGTGATGGCCGAGCGCGATCAGGTAGAGTTCGTCGCCCTTGAAGCTGAAATCCTCGAGTCGCAACGGCTCAAGCGCATAGAAACGGCCCGAGCGGCCGCGCCAGTTCACCGGGTGCGCGGTGGCGTTCCGAAGCAGCGTACGATCGAGTGTAGGCACCATGCCCCCGGCTCCTTCGATACCCGGCGAAAGAGAACGAATGTAGAACAAATTTGAGCTAAATGTCAAGCGCCGCCCTGCATGACACCTACAGCTATGGGCTGCGTCGTCGATTCCGTCAAGATGTAGTGGTTTCGAGCGGCCCGGGCGCTATCCCTTGCTTCAGGTTATCAAGCTTCTCGCGCAGCTCGGGGCTGATCGGGCGGCTCAGGCCTTCGTCATAGGCGCGGAGGATCAGCCGGTTGGTTTCGCCCTCGATGGCCCCGATCAGCCGGCTGCGGAACTCCTCAACGGGCAGACCCGGCGGGATGGCCGGGAGGAACCGCGCCCGGGCGGTGCCGGGCCAGAGCAGCAGGCTGTTGCGGCCCCAGAACAGGCCGGAATTGAGGGCCACCGGCACCACCGGGATGTTGAGCCCTTCGTACAGCCGGACGACGCCGTAGCGATAGTCGTGCGGCTCGAGCGGCGCCTTACGGGTGCCCTCGGGGAAGATGATGATGCGGGCACCGTTGGCGAGCGACTTGCGGGCGTCGTCGAGCATCATCGGGATGGCGTCGCCGCCCTTCGAGCGATCAACGCGGATGGTGTCGAAGGCCATCGCCGCTTGGCCAAAGAACGGGATGTCCATCAGCTCCTTCTTGGCGATGAAGGCGGGGCGGCGGGCGCCGGGGAGCAGTGCGAAGATGTCCCAGTCGCTCATGTGCTTGGACGCGATGATGCAGGGGCCGGCGGGGATGTTCTCCATACCCTCGACGTCGGTCTTGATACCGGCGAGGAGGCGCAGGGCCAGGATGTGCGAGTGGATCCAGTAGAGCGCCAGGGTCCAGCCGAACCTGGTGCGGCCCCAGATGACGGCGCTGCCGCCGACGAGAATCGCGAGCACTACGGTCTGCAGGTAGAAAACCGCGTAGAACAGCAGCGAGCGAAGCGCCTGGCCGAGCAAAGAAAGTCCTCCCCGTTTTGTGCGGCAGGGTGCCTGCTGGCCCGCCGGAGGACAATGATAATTCGGTAGGTGGGTCGCGGGGATAAAGGCCCCCGTCAGGACGTCTTCTGCAGGAAGCGCCGCACCGTCAGCCGCGAGGTGATGGCCGTCAGCGCCGCAATGACGGGCACCACGGCCAGGATGCCGAACATGCCGTCGATGCCGAGCGCGAAGCGGCCGAACAGGATGCCGAGCTGCTGGCCCGCCTCCTGCGGTACCATCGAGCCGGCGGCGACGCCGACCAAGAGGAAGAACAGCAGGGCGCCGAGGCCGCCAAAAATGCCGCCGCGGAAGCCGATGGTGAGGAAGCGGCCCTGGAACTCGCCGGCGATGAAGTTGTTCGAGGCGCCGATGAAGTGCAGCACATCGACGATTTCTCGGTTCGAGGCCATGGTGCCGCGCGTCGCGAAGACAATGGCGAGCACGGTGGCGACGACGATCAGCGTCAGTACCAGGAGGCCCGAGGCGACGATGGTGCCGGCCATGACGTTGAGCTGCTGACGCCAGGCGGCGTGGGTATCGAGGCTCGCGCCCTTCACCGCCACGAGATCGCGTTCGAGCTTGCTGACATCAGCCTCGGCGGGATCAGCGAGCTGCACGACGACCAGCCGCGGAATGTCGATGGCGGTGAGATCGAGGCCGGCGCCGAGCCAGGGCTCGAGCAGCTTCTGGCTTTCCTCGAGCGTCAAGGCCCGGGCCGCAGCGACGCCGGGGGTGGCTTCGGCTAGCGCGACCGCCGTGCGGAGGTTCGATTCCATCACCTCGCCCTCGACGGGGCGGATCTGGATAGTCATTTCGCGGCCAACGTCCGACGACCAGGCGATGGCGGATTTCTGCACCAGCACCACGCCGCCGAGCGTTACGCCCGACAGGAACGTCATGATGGCGATCAGCAGGACCAGGGTGCGACCGGCCACCGAGCGCTCGGGCACGATGGCTGCGGCGCGCTCGCGGTTCTCGATGCCGATGAAGCGGGGGAGCTTGAGCTCAATCGCCAAAGACGATCTCCCCTTCATTGAGGATCATGCGCGGGAAGGGGAATGCGTCGAGCAGCGGCAGTTCGTGGGTGGCGAGGATGATGGTCGTCCCCATCTTGTTGAGTTCGGCGAAGAGCCGCACCAGCCGCAGCGACAGGTCGGGGTCGACGTTGCCGGTGGGCTCATCGGCGAGAAGAATGTCGGGGCGGCCGATTACGGCGCGGGCAATGGCGGCGCGCTGCTTCTCGCCACCCGACAGCACGGCCGGCAGCGCATCGAGGCGCTCGCCGAGGCCGACCCATTCGAGCAGCTCGGTGACATTGGCGCGGTAGCTCGACTCGGGCTCACCGAGCACGCGCAGCGGCAGCGCCACGTTCTCGAAGGTGGTGAGATGGTCGAGCAGGCGGAATTCCTGGAACACGATGCCGATGTGGCGACGCATTTGCAGGAGCGCGTCCTGGTCAAGCGAGGAGGTATCCTTGCCGAACAGGGTGACCCGGCCGCGGGTGGGGCGGAGTGACAAGAGCAGCAGTTTCAGCAGCGACGTCTTGCCGGAGCCGGAGGGGCCGGTGAGGAAGTGGAACGTGCCGGGTTCGATGCGGAAGTTGAGATCGCGCAGGATCTCTGGCCCCTGCCCATAGCGCAGGCCGACATTGGAGAACTCGATCACCGGGCCATCCGCTCCGAATCAGTTGAGAGGCATCATAACAGCGGCGTCCCGCCGGGGCGGCGTTCTCACCCACAATTCAGCCCAAATCTTGGTGGGCCGAGACGAATGCCGCGGCAGTTTCGCAGTGCGGGTTTGAGGAAACTTAACCCCGCCCGGCTAGCTTCCAATTCATGCGCTCGCCCCAGCCCTTAACGGTCGTCATCGCCTGTCCGCATTGCGGCACGCGTTACCAGGTGCCGCCCGAAACGCTCGGGAGCACGGGCCGCAAGGTCAGCTGCGCGCACTGCGGCAAGGCCTGGCTCGCGGAAGCGGGGCCGCCGATGCCGATCGAGGAGGACCGCCTGTTCTCGCCCAGCGAGGAGGCGGCGCTCGACCGCGAGTTCACGGCCGTCGAACAGCGTGCCGCCATCGCCGAAATCCCCGGCTCGCTCCGCGGCATGATGCCGGACGGCGCACCGCCGCCGGAGGTGGTCCGCTCGATCGCCGAGATCAAGGCCGCCATTGCTCCGAAGCCGGTCGAGACGCCGCCTGAGCCGACGCCGTCCCCCACTGCCGCCGAGCGCGCCGCCAACGGCAAGCTGGCGAAGCGCCAGCGGGCCGCGGCGCGCCGTCTTCCCGCAGCCAAGTTGTTCCGGGTCATCCGCATTTCGGCGGTGCTGCTGCTGGTCGCGGTGGTGGCCGGCGGGCTGCTGTTCCGGACCGAGATCGTCAAGCTCGCGCCAGCGATGGCAGGGGTCTACTCGGCGCTCGGGCTCGGGGTGAACGTCGTCGGGCTGGAGTTCTCGGACGTATCGACATTGATGAGCAAGCGTGGCGACAGCGACGTGATCAGCGTCACCGCCACCATCCGCGGGGTGGAGCCGCGCCGCGTCGTGGTGCCGCCGGTGGTGGTGAGCCTGCTCGATGCCGAGGGCGCGTCGATCTACCAGTGGAGCGTCACACCGCCGGCGCCCGATGTGGAGCCGGGCGAGGCCGTACAGTTTTCTGCCGAGCTTGCTGCGCCGCCCAAGGGGGCAACGCAGTTGCGACTCGGTTTTGCCACCGGCCGCCAGTCTGTCGGGACTGCTGCCGAAGCCACTACTGCCCAAGAGATTTCTCAAGAGACCGTACACTGATGGCCAGAATCCTGCTTGCCGAAGACGATGATGGAGTGCGTGCCTTCGTGTCGCGTGCTCTCGCCCATGTGGGCCACGAAGTGGTCGAAGCCGAGGATGGCGGGCTCGCCTCCGAGGTGATGCAGGAGGAGATGGGGCGGTTCGACCTGCTGCTCTCCGACATCAAGATGCCGGTAATGGACGGCATCGCCCTGGCGCTCAACGTCGCAGCGGCCTGGCCCGAAGTGACCATCGTGCTGATGACCGGCTTTGCCGACCAGCGCGAACGGGCGCATGGGCTCGACCAGTTGATCTACGATGTGATCCCCAAGCCGTTCACGCTGGCGCAGGTGCTGGAGAAGGTGGACGACGCACTTGCGGGCCGGCCGCCGGAAATCCTGTCGCTGGCGCGCCAGGCGATGATGGGGTGAGCGGCTAAGCCGCTGCCTCGAGCACCCGGACGTCGAAGGTCCCGGCCTTTTCCTCCATAAAGTGCAGGAATTTTCGGCCCTCGCGCTCGACGTCGGCGACGTCGCGCTTGGTGAGTTTATGAAAGGGCGACACGGTCAGCACCGCAGCGCCCTTTTTGCTTTCGATTGCCCAGTTGGCCGAGATGATGCCGTCGACCAGCACGGTGGGCTTTGCGTCGCGCAGGAAGTCGCCGCGCTTCTCGTCGTTTTCGGCCAGCATTCGGCGGCGGTTGTCGTAGCCGAGGAAGGCGTTGTCGTAGAGCGGCATGAAGCGGACCGGCGCCGGGGTATCGGCGGGGGGGCGCGGCGCATCGGCCAGGTCGAAGAGTTCGCGGCCATCGGCGGCGGTGAAGGTGACGAGTTCGCCGCGGATCGCCTCGAAGATCTCGCCCAGCTTGGTGAGGCCGCACCAGCTCTGCATGTCGTTGACGCTGGCCGGGCCGTAGGCGGCGAGGTAGCGGCGGACGAGGCTGGTGAGATCGAGGGCGCTGGTGGTCGGCGGCAAGTACTTTGGCGCGCGCATCAGCAGCGGGGCGTGGCCGGAACCCCAGATGCGGGTGGGCGGCACCTGCACCAAGGTCTCGCGCACCTGCAGCAGCACGGTCATCGCCAGCGGCTCGGCAGTGGGAAAGCGGTCCTGCAGCGCCTTGCCGACAGCGCCGGCGGTCATCGGCTCGCGGTCGATCACCTCGATGGCGGCGGCGAGGACCTTTTCCTGGTCGTTGTCGCCGAAGCGGCGGCGGAAGTTCGATTGCCACATGCGCTCGAGCACGGGGTGGATCAACTCGCGCATGCCGATCAAGTCGGGCAGCGAGTGGAGGTGGAGCGTGCCGCGCATGGTGGTGGCGCGGGCGAGGCGCTTGTCGACGATCAGCGCGGTGAGGGCTTCGTGGGTGAAGCCGTTGAGCCGCGACCAGAGCCCGATATAGGGATCATGCGTCTGCTGCGCCTGCTGCCCGAGCAGCCATTCGACGGCCTCGACGATCCCCATGTCGCTGCGCTCGAGCAACATCTGCCGGGCGAGGGTGGCGCGGTTCAGCTGGCGGTCGGTAAGAGCTTCTCGGGTCATCGTCGCCTCCTTGGCATAGCAATAACCTAGCGCCGCCGTACTGACAGGGTCTGTCAGGAGCCGACCGGCGAGCGAACAGGTCCGACAGCCCCAAGGGCTTCGGAGTTTTCAAAGAACCTTCCCCTGATCGAGGAAGACGAAGCGGGACCGGCGAGGCGTTTGCCCCGTAGCGGTAGTCCGCAGATGAATGAGGCTCACGCCTCGCCGGCCGGCCGGGGTTTTGGGCCTATGCCACCAGTGCCGGGGCGCATCCCCTGCCGCATCGCGAGAACGATGGCAGCTCGGTCGGCGGCCGGAATGCCAACACCGCCTTCGTTGCTCCCGCCCGGCTCATGCGTGCCAGGCTTCGTCCCTTGGGCAACTCCGCATCGAGCAACCCTCGCGTGATAGCGGCTTGACCGGCGAACCGGTCCTTGCCGTGATGGTTTCCGCCTGAACTGCAGCGACCCGCAGCCCACCCGGTCTCCACCGCACCAACCACTCGTCATGATCTCGCTTCGGTGCAGCGGA
>NZ_JBFUCQ010000018.1:0-55554 GCF_056405135.1 Devosia sp. P1_H9 | reverse complement strand
GCGTGATAGCGGCTTGACCGGCGAACCGGTCCTTGCCGTGATGGTTTCCGCCTGAACTGCAGCGACCCGCAGCCCACCCGGTCTCCACCGCACCAACCACTCGTCATGATCTCGCTTCGGTGCAGCGGATGGGTGGGAGAATCGCATGGGTGGGGAGTGGGGGGATAGATTGGACAAAGATTCTCTTAGTGCATTGAGATCATTGGCATCGTGGCCAAAGTGCCCTGGGTCGAGATCGTGCCCCGCAACATCCCCCCTCTTGGAATTTCTAAGGCTTAGCGAAGGGCTAAGCCCAAGAAATTCCATTCTCCCCCGCAAGGGGGGAGATGAGCATCGAGCTTGTGGCCGGATGGCTCAGATCACCTCGAGATAGTCGCGGCCCGGCAGGGCCTCGAACGGGGCGGTGGGGAGGGTCTGGTACCAGAACGCCACCGAGGCGATGTCGTCTTGCAGCGGCAGGTAGCGCCGCGAGTTGCGGTTCTCCGTCCGCCAGCCGAGCGCCTGGATGGTGACCTTGAGATCGCTCTCGAAGCGGATCGGGTCGCTGAGGTGCCAGCGGTACATGCCGAAGCGGGTCTGGCTGCGATAGGTGCCGTCGGGGCGCAGCACTTGCGGCAGGCCGGAATAGGGAGTCGAGAACTCGCGGTAGCGGCTGTCCATGGTGTCGTCGACCACGCCGCCGTCGAAGTTGTAGGCGCCGCAGAAGTAGTCCTCGGTGCCGGTGCCGCAGATGGTGGGGAACTCCTTGTCCCCATCCATGAAGAACTTGATCTCGCCTTCGCCCCACCAACCGGAGTTGTTGACGCCCCAGGCCATGTAGGTGCCGACATAGTGCCCGCGGCCCTTGATGCCATCGAGGATGGTGTAGTCGGTGCCATAAGGCAGGGGGTTGGTGCGACGGAACTTGGCGTGGAAATACGCTGCATCCTCAGGCACTTCGGTCAGGGCATAGTTGATCTGGTAGTAGATGATGCCGAAGTCATCGGGATCGGTGTTCTCGATCTCGATGCGGGCGGCCTTGCGGAACGGCATCTCCCAGTAGCAGTTGAAGGCACGGCCGGGGTTGACGCACACGGCGAGCGAGTTGATCTGCGCGAACTGGCCCCAGCCCGAGCAGAAGAAATCGCCGAGCGGCGCTTCGACCGAGGGGTTCTCCTGGTCGTCCCACCACATGCGGATGATGAGGCTGCGCCAGCGCAGGTTCGCGGTGGTCAGCCAGATCTGCTGGATCGCGCCCATGCCCTTGATGTCGGCGAGGACGCGCGTTTCGCCCGGCTCGATGCGGATCGAGGGCGAGACCTTCCAGCCCTGGCCGCTGCCGTTGGGGCCGAGCCCCTTGGCGTGCACGGCGCCGGTGCCTTCGGTGGCCATGCCGCCCTTGCCCTTTTCGCCAGTGAAGTTCTCGGGCGAGATGGAGCGGGTCTTGGCGGGGGACAGCCGGTAGAGGTTAGAGAGGTTGACGCCGAGGCCATTGAAAGAAGTCATGTTGGGATCCGTTGGAATAGAGGGTTTGGTCTCAGCCTTTGAGGCCTGAAGTCTTGATGGAATCCATGATCTGCCGCTGGAAGATCACGAACAGGACGAGCATCGGCACCGCGACGATGGTCGAGGCGGCCATGGTGTAGTTCCAGCTGGCGGCGTACTGGCTCTTGAAGTTGGCGATGGCCACCTGCACGACCCAGAGGTTCGGGTCCGAGGCGACCGTGAGCGGCCACAGGAAGCTGTTCCAGTTGGCGAGGAAGAACAGGATCGCCAGCGCCGCGATGATCGGCCGGCTCAGCGGCAGGATGACGCTGGTGTAAATGCGCCAGTAGCCGGCGCCGTCGATGACGGCGGCTTCCTCCAGCTCCTTGGGCAGCGACAGGTAGTACTGGCGGAGCAGGAAGATGCCGAAGGCGTTGAAGATCGCCGGGATGATGAGCCCGGCATAGGAGTTCAGCATGCCCATCGAGCGCACCAGGATGAACAGCGGAACGATGATGACCGGGAGCGACACGAGGAAGGTCGAGAACATGGCGAGGAACACCACTTCGCGCCCCGGAAAACGCAGCCGCGCCAGCGCGTAACCGGCCATGGTGTGGAAGAACAGCGCCACCACAGTCACCACCGCCGAGATGACGAAGGTGTTGAGCAGGTAGCGCCAGAACGGCACCTCGGTCAGCACGTAGATGAAGTTATCGAGCACGGGCTTTGCCGGGATGAGGTTCGACTTGAACACCTCGGTCGGGCCCTTGAAGGCGATCGACAGCATGTAGAGCAGCGGGAAGATCGCCATCAGGGCGAGCACCACCGTCACCAGCATCCAGACCAGCCGGACGACGTTGGCCTGCGAACGGGAGAGGTTGTTACTCATAGTCGAACCGTCCGCCGCGGGTGAGGAGGAAGAAGAACACCGTGACCACCATCAGCAGCACGACCAGCAGCGTCGCCAGCGCCGCGGCATAGCCGAAGGCGGAGTACTGGAAGGCCTGCTGGTAGATGTAGCTGATCAGCAGAGAGGTCGAGTTGGCCGGCCCGCCCTTGGTCATCACGTAGATCAGGTCGAAGGCCTGCGCGCCGGTGATGGCGGCGACCGAGGAGACCAGCAGCACAAAGAAGGTGGTGGGGCGAAGCAAGGGCAGGGTGATGAACCAGAAGCTCTGAGTGGCGCCGGCTCCGTCGATGCGTGCGGCCTCGTAATACTCCTTGGGGATGTCCTGCAGGCCGCCGAGGAAGATCAGCATGTAGAAGCCCATCAGGAACCACACCGCGGCGAGCGTCACCGTGAACAGCGCGAGGTTTGGATCGCCGAGGAACGAGATGCCGCCGAGCCCGATACTCGCGGCGAAACGGGTGAGCACGCCGAGCTTGTCGACCACCATCAGCTGCCAGACCAGCGCCACGACGACAAGGCTGACCATCTGCGGCGCGAAGAACATCGAGCGCATCACGGTGTTGAACTTGCTGGTCCGCTGTACCAGCAGCGCGAGGCCGAGCCCGGTGACGTAGAGCAGGGGCACCAGCATGACGGTGAACTGCGCGGTGACGCGCAGCGACGACCAGAACAGGGGATCGATCCACATCTTGGTGTAGTTGGCGAGCCCGACGAACTTGAAGCCGCCGAAGCCGTCGACCTCGAACACCGAAATGCCGAGCGCCAGGAGCATCGGCAGGCCGATGAACAGCGCCAGCCCGATGGCATCGGGCGCGACGAACAGCACGCCGGCAATTGCCTCGCGCTGCTTGGTGGTGAGCCGGATGGCAGCGGGCTTTTCGCCCGCCGCCGTGGTTGTAATCTCGGTCACTGGTCTGCCTTCAGAGGATCGGTGCGCCGGTGTAGGACGCGAGGAAGGCATCGAGCTGCTGGCTCGCGGCAGTGGCCGTCGCCTGCGGATCGGCACCGCCGAGCTGGGTCTGCTGGATGGCGTCGGAGATGATCTTGTAGACCTCCGGCGGCACCCGCGGCTCGGCCCGGGTCCCCGGGTGGATCTGCGTGCCGAAGATCCCCATGTTGCCCTTGGCGAAGGCGTCACCGCCGGCCGCCAGCGCCGAGTTGCGCGGCGGCATGTCGGACTTCGCCACCGTGCACCAGTCGACTACGCGCTGCACCGAATCCGGCGCCATCGAGGCCAGCGCCCAGGCGATGAACTTCGCCGCAGCTTCCGGGTTCTTGCCCTTCGAGTTGGCAACGAAGGCCCAGCCGCCGCCGACGGTCACGTACTTGCCGCCTGATGGGACCGGCAGCTTGAAGATGCCGTAGGGGACGTCGGGGGCGTTGTTGTCCATCGCCGAGATGCCCCAGATGCCGACGTTTTGCATGGCGCAGTAGCCGGAGCCGAGGTTGGCAACGATATCGCCACCGCCGCCGCCGAGCATCTGGCGCGGGGCAGCGCCGGAGTTCACCGCGTCCTGCCACAGCTTCAGCGCCGCGACGGTCGCCGGCGAGTCGAAGGCGGACTTACCTTCAGCCGACTGGAACTCGCCGCCGCCCTGCCACATGAACGGGTACCAGGTGAAGTTCTGGTAGTAGCCCGGGTTGGTCTCGAACAGCACGCCATAGCGCTCGGCCGTGGTCAGCTTCTTGCCGACCTCGAGCAGTTGATCCCACGTTTGGGGCACGTCGTTCTCGTTGAGGCCGGCGTCCTCGAAGGCCTTGATCGAGTAGTAGAAGGCCATCGGCTCGACTTCCATCGGCACGCCGAAGATCTTGCCGTCGACCATGCGGTTGGCGATGACGCTCTCGGGGAAATCGGCACGCGCCGCTTCCTCGATTGCCGGCGTCAGGTCCTGCAGCACTCCGCCATTGTAGTAGCGCAGGAAATCGCCGGGCGAGATGATGAAGATATCCGGGCCCTGGCCCGAAGCGAACGAGGTCGCGAGCTTGGTGCCGCCGATATATTCGGAGCCCACCACGTATTCGAGCGCCACCTGCTCGGACTGGGTGGCGTTCCAGTCGGCCACCATCTTCACGAACCAGTCGACCTGCGGCTTCACATCGCCGCCGGGGGCATAGAACTGCCAGAAGCTGAGCGTGTTGTCCTGCGCGAACGCCTTGCCGGCGAACGGCAGGGTAAGGCCGGCAGCGCCGAGTGCGGCGCCACCCTTGAGGATGGACCGGCGGGACCATCCCGACGGCATGTTGGACGTATTAGTCATCTCACTCCTCCCTGGAGCTTTCGTGTTGTCGTCCGGACGCGGCCACCTCCCCCGAAACGGCCGCGCTTACTGTTTCTCCGGTCGGCTAAGCTGACTCGAAGATGCGCAGCGCACAGGGGATGACCTCGGTGCGCGGCGGGCCGTCGAACTTTCCGTTGATACGTTCGAGCAGCATTTCGACGGCGCGCCTTGCGAGCGCGCCTGGATTCTCGCCGGCTCGGGTGAGGTTCGGCCTCACATATTCGAGCTGCGGCAGGTCGCCGAAGATGGCGACGGCGATGTCGTCCGGGATGCGGATGCCCCGGTCGTGGAACTCTGCGAGCGCGCCGGTGGCCATCAGGTAGTTGCCGATGAAAACGGCAGTCGGGCGCTGGTCGCCGGTCAGGCTGGCGATCCACTCGACCGCCTCGCGGCCGGAGGGCGGCAGGTAGGTGCCTTCGTGGCGCTGGGTCAGCCGGTCGAAGGCGACGCCGTGGTCGGCCAGCGCCTTCTCGAAGCCGTCGGCTCGCGCCATGGCGCTTTCGAAGTTGTTGGGGCCGGTGATCTGCACCACACGCTTGTGCCCGCGTTCGGCGAAGTGCTTGCCCACCATGTAGCCGCCGCCGAAATCATCGACCTTGATGCTGTCGACGGCGTGGCTTGCGAGCTGGCCGATGAACACCACGGGGGTGTCGAGCTTCAGCAATTCCTCGTTGATGCCGTGGAGCGCGAAATCGCCGACTAGGAGGCCATCGACGCGCTTCTTGTTGAGCTGGCGCAGGTAGTCGCGGCCATGCGTCTGCCAGTTCCCGCCCGGCACGTCGGTATTGTAGATCAGCGCGTCGAGCCCGGCTTCCTCGAGCGCCGCCTGCGCCGCCTTCACCATCTCGGTGTAGAACGGGTTGCCGATATCGGGGATCAGCATCGCGATCAGGTTGGTGCGCCCGGTGCGAAGGCTCTTGGCCTGCGGGTTGGGCGAATAGCCGAGCTCGTCGATCGCCGCCTGCACCCTTTCGCGCAGCGGCTTCGACACGCGGCTGGCGTGATTGATGACGTGCGAGACCGTGGTCCGCGATACGCCTGCCCGTTCGGCAACCTTTGAGATCGTGCTCATGGCGGCAACGGCTAGCACCAAACGAAAGACGCATGCAAATGGATTTGTGAATGCATTTGCAAATCCATTCACAGCTGTTACGTTTGGACTCGCCAGAAGACGGGGATAACCCCGCGACGGGAGAAATATCTGAACAATCACAATGGCTTAATCAGCGCACTTTGAAGTCGGACGCCGGTTTTCGGCGGTTTTCGAGGTGCGGATGGCATTTTCAACAGGGGACGCGGCAAAAACCCGCGATCCAGCACCGGCGAAGCTTTGTCGAAACGCCGGACAGAGGAGGGACGAGATGAAGAAATTACTGGCGGCTCTGCTGCTCACGGCGGGGCTGGTGTCGCCCGCGCTGGCCCAGTCGGACGAGGCGGGCAAGCTCCGCCTGATGACCTTCGGCGGCGAGGCACAGCTCAAGTCGACGCAGGACGCGGTGGCGCGCTTCAACGCCAAGTACCCCAATGTCGAGGTCGAGATCGGCGTCGATCCGATCAGCGGCGGGTGGGGCGATTTCGTGTCGCGCGTGCTGCAGCAGTACAATGCCGGCGAGCAGTATGACGTCTATCACACGGCGGTCGAGACGCTGCAGAGCTTTGCGGCGCGCGACCTGTTCATCCCGCTCGACGACTACATCGCCACGGGCGACTTCTCCGACTTCGACGCCAAGCTGTTCGACCTGACCAAGTACAAGGGGAAGACCTACTTCATCCCCTCGACCTGGAACAACATCATGACGAACTACAACCGCGCGCTCTTTGCCGAAGCGGGCATCCCCGCGCCCAGCAAGACCTGGACGTGGGACGAGTTCGCCGCGATCGCCGAAAAGCTGACTAAGCGCGACGCCAACGGCAACGTCACCCAGTTCGGCTACGAGGTCCCAGCGTTCTTCTTCGGCCTGATGCCGTGGTTCCTCTCGAACGGCACCTCGCCGGTGACCGAGGACTGGTCGGCTTCCAACATGAAGGACCCCAAGGTCGCCGAGACCCTGCAGTTCCTCTACGACCTGATCCACACCAAGAAGGTCTCGCCGGTGCCGGGACAAGAGGGCGTTGAGAACCAGTTCTTCGCCGGCCAGATCGCCATGATCTCTCGCGGCCACTGGATCGTGCAGAACGCGATTGCGTCGAAGCTCGACATGGATATCGCGGTGCAGCCGGGCAAGGTGAGCAACGACACGGTCATCGGCTTCGGTGCCTATGGCATCTCGTCCAAGGCGCAGAACCCGGAACTGGCGAAGGCGCTGGTCACGGAGCTGTTGTCCTACGAGACGCAGGTTGCCGAGGGTGATCTCGGCGGCGCGGTGCCGGGCCGCAAGTCGGCGGCCGAGACCGAGAATTTCCTGAAGTTCCCGCCGTCGGCGCCGCTCTACTACGAGACGCTGCCGACCACCCATGCGGTGCCGTCGCCGGCCAACTTCCAGGAAGTCGACCAGATCTTCATGCGTTACTTCAACGCCATCATGACCGACGAAATGACCATCCCTGATGCCGTCGCCAAGGCGGACCAGGAACTGACCCGCTCGTTCGAGCGCATCAAGCGCGTCACCCAGTAGTCCTCCCCCGGACTGCCCGCGTCGGACCCTTGGGTTCGGCGCGGGCACTTGATCTCTCTCCGGCCCGAGATGGTTATGGCGAAGCGACGACTATCCGACCTCCGCAAAGCGCAGATGCAGGCAGGCTACATCTTCGTGCTGCCCTCGATCCTGCTTTACGCGGCCTTCGTGCTGGCGCCTGTCGTCATCACCATCATCCTCAGCTTCACCTATTACGACATCAGCTTCGGCGCCGACTGGGTGGGGTTCGAGAACTACGCGCGCTTCCTCACCGAGCCGCGGTCGCTCGAAATCTTCTGGAACACGCTGCGCTTCGCCTTCCTCGCGGTCACCTTCAACGTCGCGGTGGGGCTGATCCTGGCGCTGGCGCTGAACCGGGCGATGCCGAAATTCCTGCTCTACTTCTTCCGTCTCGCCTTCTTCCTGCCGGTGATCATCTCGGCGGCGTTCGTCGCGGTGGTGTGGAGCTATTTCTACAGCTTCGATTTCGGCGTGCTGAACTACTATCTGCAGCAGATCGGCATCCCGGCGGTGCCGTGGGTTTCGTCGTCGAAGGTGGCGATGACCTCGATCGTCATCATGGACGTGTGGAAGAACACCGGCTTCTTCATGATCATCCTGATCGCGGCGCTGCAGGGCGTGCCCAAGCCGATCATGGATGCGGCGTCGATGGACGGCGCGTCACCGTGGCGGCGCTTCAGCCGGATCACGCTGCCCTACATCTCGCCGGTGCTGTTCTTCTGCATCGTGTTCGCCTCGATCGGCGCGCTGCAGGTGTTCGAGTCGATCATGATCCTCACCGGCGGCGGCCCCGGCGACTCCACGCGGTCGCTGTCGATCTACCTCGTCGACGAGGCGTTCGGCAGCTTTGAGCTCGGCTACGCGGCCGCGGTCAGCGTCATCATGATGCTGCTCGTCCTCGCCATCACCATCATCCAGATCATCGGCTCGCGCCGCTGGGTGCGGGAGTAACTGCGATGCAAACCAAGACAATGCAGACGCGCGAAGCCAAAAAGTGGGTCGATCGCGCCATCATCGCGGTGCTGCTGCTGATGGGCATCCTGATGCTGATGCCGTTCTTCTGGCTGTTCTCGATGTCGTTCCGGCCGGCTGCCGAAGCCTACAAGATGCCGCCGAGCTTCTTTCCACCGAGCTTCGATCTCGCCAACTACCAGACGGTGCTCGAATCTTCGGTGCCGTTCCTCAGGATTTACTGGAACAGCCTCTATGTCGCTGTGCTGGTGACCATCGGCCAGCTCGTGACTTGCACGCTCGCTGCTTTCGCCTATGCGCGATTGCGCTTCCCGGGGCGTGACAGCCTGTTCTTCGTCATGCTGATCGGGCTGATGTTCCCGGCGCAGGTGACGATCCTGCCGATCTATCTCGGCTACGCCAAGCTCGGGCTGCTCAACAACCCACTCGGCCTCGTGCTGATGGGACTGACCTCCAGCTTTGGGGTGTTCATGCTGCGCCAGTTCCTGCGTTCGCAGCCCAAGGAGCTGGAGGAAGCGGCGCTGATGGATGGCGCGGGCTACTTCAAGATCTTCTGGCGCATCTCGCTGCCGCAGCTGATGCCGGCGCTCGGCGCGCTGGCCATCATCACCTTCACCGGCGCGTGGAACTCGTACTTCCAGCCGCGGGCCCTGATCGAGTCGCAGGCGTCGATGACCCTGCCGATCGCGATGGATCTCCTCCGCGGCTACATGAGCCAGGGCAACCTGTCGGTCGTCATGGCCGCGATGAGCATGGCCATCCTCCCCGTCGTTCTCCTCTTCCTCGTCGCCCAGAGAATGGTGATCGAGGGCGTCACTTTCTCGGGCATCCGCGCCTGACATGGATTTTCAGATGACCAAGACCCATCCGCGTTTCATCTACGAAGGCGACCGTACGCGCCACATTGCCTTCCCGCTCGGCGGCATTGGTGCCGGGGGCCTGGCGCTCTCGGGCAGCGGCCGGCTGGTCGACTGGTCGATCCGCAACCGGCCGGGGCTGCAGAGCTTCAACGGCTACAGCCACTTCGCCATCAAGGCGGAGGCGGAGGGCGAACTGCTCGATGCGCGGGTGCTCAATGGGCCGTATGAGGGGCTCCCGACCGGGTCGCCGACGACGCGGAAATTCTTTGACGGGTTCGGCTGGGGCGCCAATCGCAATACGCTGGCCGGCGTGCCGCATTTCGAGGGCACGACATTCACCGGCACGTTCCCGGTGGCGGAGGTGGCGTTCGACGACGCGAGCTTCCCTGGGCAGGTGAAGCTCACTGCCTGGAGCCCGTTCATCCCGACCAACGAGCGCGATTCATCGCTGCCGGCGGCGATGTTCGAGATCGAGGTCACCAATACCGGTACGACGCCGGTCGACTACACGATCGGCGGCACGCTCGGGAACCACGGCTGCCAGAACGGCCGGCACAGCTACGCGGAGCAGGGCGAGGTGAAGTCGCTGCTGCTCACCGCCGCCGACGAGCTGCCGGACTGGCAGTTGGGCGACGTGTCGATCGCCACCGATGCCGCCGATGTCGACCACATGGACTACCACTTCCGCGGCCAGTGGTTCGATGACCTCAACCTGTTCTGGCGCGAGTTCGCCCGGCCGGGCCGGCTGCCGGAGCGGCACTACGACAAGCCGCGGCTCAACAAGAATATGTTCGATCAGCCCGAGCACGGCACCATCGCCGCGCGCATCACCGTGGCGCCGGGCGAGAGCAAAACCATCCGCTTCGCCATCAGCTGGCATTTTCCAGTCGGGCAGGTCTACTGGCGGCAGGGGCAGCTGAACGGCGAAACCGGCACCTGGCGCAACTACTACGCCAGCCAGTGGGCCGACAGCCGCGCCGTGCTCGCCGAAGCCTTCGCGCGCTGGGATGAACTCCGCGCCCCGACCTTCGCCTTCCGCGATACGCTGTTCGGCACCTCGCTGCCGGTCGATATCGTCGACGCGGTGCAGGGTACGATGAGCATCCTCTGCACCGCCACGGTGATGCGGCTCGAGAATGGCGAGCTCTGGGCCTGGGAGGGCCAGTTCACCAACGAGGGCAGCTGCGAGGGCAGCTGCACGCATGTCTGGAACTACCAGCAGACGCTGCCCTACCTGTTCCCGGGCCTCGAGCGCACGCTGCGCGAGACCGACTACACCTACAACCAGCTGCCCAATGGCGGCCTGACCTTCCGGCAGATCATCCCGCTCGGCTCGGCCTTCTTCCCGCTCAACCCCTGCGCCGACGGCCAGTTCGGCTCGATCATCAAGACTTTTCGCGACTGGAAGATCTCCGGCGATACCGAGTGGCTGAAGGGTCTTTGGCCGAGGGTAAAGGCGGCGCTGGAGTATGCCTGGTCAGCCGATAATCCGGACCAGTGGGATCCCGAGCGCACCGGGATCCTGTGGGGCCGCCAGCACCATACGCTGGACATGGAGCTGTTCGGGCCGAACTCCTGGCTGTCGACCATGTATGTCGCGGCGCTCAAGGCGGGCGCCGAGATGGGCCGGGCCGCCGGCGATACGGCGTTCGTTGCCGAGCTCGACCGCATGGGGCAGGCGGGCGCCGACTACCTCAACGCTGAGCTCTTCAATGGCGACTATTTCATCCAGAAGACCGACCTCGGCGACAAGGCGCTGATCGAGAAGTTCGACAAGGCCAGCGGCAAGGTCGGCGTCATCGCCGATGGCTTCATGGAGACGTACTGGTCCGACGAGTACGCAGAGATAAAGTACCAGTTCAACGATGGCTGTGCGACCGACCAGATCCTCGGCCAGTGGCATGCCGACCTAGCTGGGCTCGGCAGCTTCCTCGACCCGGACAAGGTGAAGACCGCGCTTGCCTCGGCCTATCGCCACAACTACCGCGCCGATTTGAAGGGCCACTTCAATCCCTGCCGCGTCTACGCCTACGAGGACGAAGGCGGCGTGCTGATCGCCACCTGGCCCGAAGGCACCACCAAGCCGGCAGTTCCCGCGCCGTATTCCGAGGAAGTGTGGACCGGGCTCGAATACATGCTCGCCTCGCACCTGATCTTCCGCGGCCTCACCGACGAGGGGCTGTCCATCGTCCGCACGGCGCGCGCCCGGCATGACGGTTATCGCCGCAACCCGTGGAACGAGATCGAGTGCGGCAGCTATTACGCGCGCTCGATGTCGAGTTTTGCGCTGGTCAACGCCTGGTCCGGCTTCAGCTACGATCTCACCAGGGGCGCCATCGGCTTTGCGCCCAAGGACAAGGGCGACGGCAGCTGGTTCTGGTCGGTGGGCGAGGGCTGGGGCGTCGTCAGCCGCACCGGCAACCTCGTCCGCCTCGAGGTCCGCTACGGCAGCCTCGATCTCACGGACCTCAGCTTCGCCGGCACCACCGCCCGCATCGGCCGCAAGCTCGCGGCCGGCGACACCGCTGACCTGACCCTCGGAGGCTGATGATGGCCGAACTGCAGCTGCGGCAGGTCCGCAAGAGTTTCCAGACCCTCGAGGTCATCCACGGCATCGACCTGACCGTCGACGATGGCAGCTTCACCGTGTTCGTCGGCCCTTCCGGCTGCGGCAAGTCCACCCTGCTGCGGATGATCTCCGGGCTCGAGGAAACCTCCGGCGGCGAGATCTGGCTCGATGGCGAGCGCTGCGACCACCTGCTGCCCTCGGCCCGCGGCATGGCCATGGTGTTCCAGTCCTACGCGCTCTACCCGCACATGAGGGTCGAGGAGAACCTCCGTTTCGGGCTCGAGAACCAGAGGCTCGCGAAGTCCGAGATCGCCACTCGCGTCGACAAGGCCGCGGACATCCTGCAGATCAAGCATCTGTTGAAGCGCCGGCCCAACCAGCTTTCGGGCGGCCAGAGCCAGCGCGTTGCCATCGGCCGTGCCATCGTGAAGGAGCCGAAGGTGTTCCTGTTCGACGAGCCGCTGTCGAACCTCGATGCCGAGTTGCGGGTGAAGATGCGCTCCGAGATCTCGTCGCTACACCGCCGGCTCGGCACCACCATGATCTACGTCACCCACGACCAGGTCGAAGCCATGACCATGGCGGACCGCATCGTGGTGCTGCGGGAGGGTGTGATCGAGCAAACCGGTGCGCCGGTGGAGCTCTACGCCCGGCCGCGCAACCAGTTCGTCGCGGGCTTCCTCGGGGCGCCGCAGATGAACTTCTTTGGTGCCAAGGTCACCGAAGCGGGTGAACGCCTCACCGTCGCCTTCAACACGGGCGGCCCCACCCTCAGCCTTGCCCGCCGCGAGGGGGCAGTGAAAGCCGGCGATGCCGTGACCATCGGCATTCGCCCCGAGCACCTGGTCCTCACCGCCAACGGATCGCTCGCCGTCGAGGTGGTCTCGACCGAAGTGCTGGGGGCCGAAACGGTGCTGCACGGCAAGACCCCCGGCGGCGAGCCGGTCACCGCCACCATGCGCGGCATCCTCGCGACGCAACGCGGCGACACGCTGCGCTTCGAGATCGCCGACGCCTTCACCCACGTGTTCGACTCCAACGGGCTGACCCTGCAGCCCACCCGCGCCTGGACCGACGACTACATGAAGAAGATCGCCTGATGCGCCTCCTAACTCTCGCCGTCGCCGCCCTCCTCGCCGCCAGCCCGGCCTTCGCCACCGACTACAGCGTCACTTCGGAAAAGGTGAAGGCGCTCACCGGCCCCAACGCGCTGGCGCCGATGAAAGGGCCGGACATCTGCGGCACCGACCTCGGCACCATGGCCGAGATCGACGGCAGGATCGTCATGGCCTTTGGCGACACCTTCGGCTGGAACGAGAACGCCTGCATCCGCTTCGGGCCGAACTGGCGCTCCAACGTCCTCGCCTTCACCTCGGACCTCGATGCCTCCGACGGCATCGTCATCGACGACTGGGTCACCGGTGAGGACGGCAAGGCGGTCGAAGTCGCCAAGGGCGCGCACCAGGACGCGTTCAAGGGCGAGCAGACCAAGATCCCGACCGCCATGGTGGCGGTCGGCGACACGCTGTACCTCCACTACATGTCGGTGAATGGCTTCTCCTCGATGGGCGGCGTCTGGCTCTGCAACTGGTCGCGCTTCATCTCGTCGACCGATGGTGGCAAGACCTGGAGCCCAGGGCCCGAGGAGTTCGGCAGCTTCAAGTCGAGCTTCAACATGCTGGCGCTGTCGGCCCAGCCGGGCGCGGGCAATGAGGACGGCAAGTACGTCTATGCGGTCGGCACGCCGTGCGGTCGCTTCTCCGGCGCTCGTGTCGGCCGGGTCGCGGCGGATAAGGTGCTGGAGACCAAGGCCTGGGAATACTTCGACGGCGCCACCTGGGTCGCCGATCGGGCGCTGGCTGCGGAAGTCATCAGGCCCGGCGCTGGTGAAGGCTCGCTGGTCTGGAACCCCGGCATCAAGCTCTGGATGTACACGACGCTCAACGAGCTCTCCGAAGCGATCGAACTGCGCTTCGCCGAGCGGCCGGAGGGGCCGTGGTCGGCGCCCGAGGTGCTGGCCCGTGGGTCGGACTACGCCCAAGCCTACGGCGCCTACATGACCCCGTCGTGGATTTCCGAGGATGGGCTGAGCTTCTGGTTCGTGATGAGCCAGTTCGGGCCGTACAACACCTACGTGATGAAGGCGACGCTGACGCCGCGCTGAGGCTCAGAGCACCATCTTCTCGATGGCCTCCTTCGACAGGCCGTGGCCGAAGCCGCGCTCGTCGCTGACGACGACAAAGCCATCCTTGGGAACGGCCATGCCGGGGTAGTTGTTGGTCTGCTTGAGCGGAATGCCGGGGGCGCCGCCGACGAAGTACTCGCCCCAGCGCGAGTTGGGCGCCGAGTAGTTGAAGTGCTGGCCATAGGGCGTGTTCATGCCGGCGTGGCAGATCACTTCGAGGCCCGAGGCATCGGCGATGGCGGTGATCTTCTGCACCGCAGTGAAGCCGCCGACCCAGTTGATGTCGGGCTGGAAGATGTCGACGACGCGATCCTTGGCCGCCTCGAAGAAGGTGTAGGGCGTGTACCAGTGCTCGCCGGTGGCCAGCGTCTGCCACGGTAGGCGTTCGCGCAGCGCCTTGTGCGAGGTATGGTCCTCGGGATCAGGCAGTCTTCCATCCACTTGAGGTTGAACGGCTTCAGCCGGTGGGCGAGGCGCACCGCGAACTCGACATCGAAGGCCATCCAGCAGTCGAGCATCAGCTCGACATGCGGGCCGATCAGCTCACGCGCCTTGCCGACGAAGGCTTCGTTCTTGTCGAGGCCTTCGAGGCCGTCGGCGGTGCCATAGGGGCAGGCGAGCTTGGTCGCCTTGAAGCCCAGCTCCATGTGCCAGTCGGTATCGTTGCCGGTGGCGTAGCAGAACTGCTTGTCGCGGGCGGCGCCGCCGGCGAGTTCGTATACCGGCAGCTTCAGCACCTTGCCCTTCAAATCCCAGAGCGCGAGGTCGATGCCGCTAATGGCGTAGGAGGCGAGGCCGGACGAAGAGTAGGGCGACGTGATGCGCATCATCATGTCCCACAGCTTCTCGGTGGCGAGGGCGTTCTCCTCGTGCAGCAGCGGGCCGATATGGTCGTTGATCAGGCTGATGGTCGGCTGGCCGTAGCCGGTGACGCCAAAGCCCCAGGAACCGTCGTCGGCGGTGACGATCACGCCGACCGCCGGGAAGGCGTTGTTCCAGCTCGAGCGCAGGGCCTTGTAGCGCGGGTAGCGCGACATCGGGTTGGCGACTTCGGCGTCCTTGGTCCAGGGCGGCCGGCGCGCAGTGCTGGTTTCCTTGTCCTTGTCGTAGTTGCCGCCGGCAATCGGGTTGGTGATGGCAAAGGCTTCAATAGTTTTGATTTTCACGAACAATCTCCTGGTCGCCGTATGTCGAGGCGGACAGCTGCGCCGTCAGAAATCAGCTGGGGATGCGGTAGAACTTCCTCGAATTGTCGCGGAACAGCGCAGCCATTTCGGCCTCGGACGCGCCCTCGGTGATCTTGGCGAATGCCTTCCACAGGGTCGGGAAATCGCTGGTCAGCTTGTCGACCGGGAAGTTGGAGGCGAACATCGCCCGCTCGGTGCCGAAGATCTCCAGCGTCTCCAGCACCAGCGGGCGGAAGCTCTCGGTGGTCCACGCCTTGTCGAGCATGCCGAGGCCGCTGATCTTCACCGCGATGTTCGGTCGTGACGCGAGCTCGCGCATCCCGGCCTTCCAGGCTTTCCAACCGGCGAGGTCGCGGTCGGCCCACATGCCGGCGTGGTTGAGGATGATCTGCGTGTTCGAGGCGTCGGCGGCTAGCTTGGCCGCCTGGGCCATCTGGTGCGGGTAAAGCTGCAGGTCGAACGAGAGGCCGCGGCGGCCCAATTCCTTCAGCCCGCCGATCCAGCCCGGTTCATCCATCAGGTCGCGGGCGATGTAGTTGAGCTTGGGGTCGGCGTGGCGGTTCACCACCTGCCGGATGCCCCGGAAGATCGGGAAAGCCGCGTGGCGGTCGAGCAAGGCCGGGAAGTCTGGCGCCGCAAGGTCGCCGTGCGCCACCAGGACGATCGGCACCGGGCTGCGATCGGCGACGGCCTGCAGCGTCTCCGATTCCTTCACCGGGTCGGTGGGGAAGGCCTCGACATGCACCGCGCCGGCGATCTCGATCTCGTTGCCGCCTTCTTCGAGGTACTCCTCGAGCAGGTAGCTGCGCGAGATCGCGGCATTGGCTCCGCCTTTGCCGGGCTTTTCGAAATGCGGGTAGATACGGGTCCAGAGGTCCCACAGGTGGATGTGCGGATCGATGACTTTCAGCATTTCGCCCTCAATGCAGCCGACATTTCTTCGACCGGCCAGGATTTCGGCCGGGCGCCGGGATGGGTCTCCATGTGGGGGCTCCATCCAGGTCCGTGGGTGGAATGTGGGCGTTGGAATAATGAACGCCCACACCAGAAGTGAGTCAACGGAGCAGTGGCTACAACTTACGTCTCGATGGGGCTAAATGTTTGTATTTATTGTATTACCCGCGGCCGAGCCGGACTGCCATTCGGCCATGTGGAACGCTTGCCGGATAAGTGACTTGCCGTCAAAGACGGTTGGTCAGGTTGCGACACCGATACATGCGAAATACGGGACCAGCGCAGTCTGGACCTGGGCGTAGATCAGTGCGCGAGCCCAATCGGGCGACCGGGCTTCGAGGCGCTCGGCACGGGCGATCACCTCTGGTGCGAAGTACTGCTCGAGCAGCGGGGCTGCCGGCTTGGCGGTGGCGAGGCTGGCCAGCAGTCGCTCTACGGCTTCCGCCGCACGGGGCTGCGCCCAGTAGTAGCGGATGCGGTCGGCGTAGCTGAAGTGGCGCAGAAGCTTCAGGGTCGCGGCGTCGCCGGCGTAGTGCTTGGCCCAGTTCCTGGGATTCTCCAGCATCAGCACCTCCATCACCGGGGCGATGGGCTTGCGCGGTGCATCGGCTGCGAGCCAAGTCGCCACGCCGTCCAGCGCGTAGACCGCCTGGCGGTAGGCGAAGGTGAGAGCGGGGCCGACTTTCAGCACGGCGAAGTGGCGCCGGGCGAGGGCCGGGAAGACGTCGGAGTACTGGTAGTCGGTCGAGTGGGCCTCGAAGCTCAGGCCGTCGTGGCCTTCAAGGACCGGGGAGAGCAGGTCGGGGGCGGCGAGGTCGAAGCGGTGGATGTGGTCGGGGGCGAATTCCAGGCCGGGTTGGACAACGAGGCCCACGGCGCGTTGCCAGGCGGTGTGATCGAGGCCTTGGGCGGCGAAGGCATCGTGGTGGGCGGCGATGGTAGCGCGGGCGTTGGCGGGCTCGGTGGGGGCGATGCCGATCGGGCCTTCCTCGGCGCGGGCGCCTCCGGGCGGGGGGACTTCGGTGCCGAACATGTAGCTTAGGGATGACGGATCGGCGGTTGCGGCCTCGCAGACGGCGGCGAGATCGGCGGCGCGGGCGGCACTGATGGTGTCGCCGACGGCTGCGGGCTCGCCGGCGCAACCCTCTGAACAATCGAGGTGAATCTTGGTGAAGCCGGCTTTGACGTAGGCCGCGACGAGGTCGCGGGCGTTGGCCATGGCGATCTCGGCGGGCTGGTCGCGCCAGGCTTGTGGGCCGAGGTGATCGCCGCCGAAGAGGACGCGGTTGGGGCTGACGCCGGTCTGGGCGCAGAGGCCGTGGACGAAGGCGATGAAGTCGGGCGGGGTCATGCCGGTGTAGCCGCCGAACTGGTTTACCTGGTTGCTGGTGGCCTCGATCAGCAGGGGGACGTCCCACTCGTCGGCCAGCAGAAGCGAGGCGGCGAGTACGTCTGGGTGGGCCGAACAGACCGAGGGCAGGGCCTCGCCGGAGCCTTTGCGGTTGCGGGCGATGAGGTCGCGGAGCTGCTTCATTTGGTGCCTCGGGTGACCAGCATGGCGGCGCCGCGAACGCCGCTGGCGTCGCCGAAACGGGCGGTGGCGAAGGCTGGCTGGCGCACACCTTTGAGCATTCGCGGGGTGAAAGTCCGGGAAAGCGTTGGCGCTAGACCATGAATGTTTGACAGTCCACCGCCGATAACCACGCAATCGGCGTCGATGGTGAGCTGGATGGTGTGGATGAGCTCGGCGAGGATGTCGAACCAGATGTCGAGCACCTTGCCCATCGCGACGTCGCCGGCTGCTGCCTGGGCGACGATGGCGGCCGAGTCGACTTCGGCGCCGGTGAGGTGTTCGGCGATGCGCGCCATGCCGGGGCCGGAGAGCAGGGTCTCGTAGCAGCCAATTCGGCCGCAGCCGCAGGCGAGGATGGGGAGGTTGTGACGGCGGACCAGTTCGGCGGGGAGGCCGAAGTGGCCGACTTCGCCGGGGAGGCCGTTGTGTCCGACCACCAGCTTGCCGTCGACGCAGACGCCGCCGCCGACACCGGTGCCGAGGATCAGGCCGAAGACGGTGCGGTAGCCGGCGCCGGCGCCGCCATTGGCTTCGGACAGGGCGAAGCACTTGCAGTCGTTCTCGACCGGGATTGAGCGGCCGATGCGGGTCGAGAGGTCGGCGCTGAGGGTGTGGCCGGTGGCGGGGACGTTGGAGGTCATCGAGATGCCGGTGGCAGGGTCGATCAGGCCGGGCAGGCCGACGCCGAGGGCGACTTTGCTGCCCGCTGTGTCATCGAGCCAGGTGACGGCGCCTTCGATGGCCTCAAGCAGTTCTTCGTAGCTGCCCTTGGCGGTGGGGAGGCGGCGGCGCTCCAGCACTTCGAGCTTGTTGTTGAACAGGCAGGCTTCGATCTTGGTGCCGCCGACGTCGATGGCGCCGAACACTTGCGGGCCGGTTTCGGGCAGGGGGTAGAGTTTTACGCCGGCGACGACGCGGGTGAGGTTGCCCGAGGCGAAGGGGTTGTCGACGGTCATGCCGAGGCGGTGGGACCAGATGACGGCGAGTAGCTGCGCCACCATGACGTAGAGTACCGAGGACCAGGCGTCGTTGCCGATAGAGGGGATGGCGATGTCGGCGCCAGCAGCCGGGTCGCCGAGCCGCGAGACGATGTCGGCGCCGAACTGCGCCGCGACTTCGGTGGCGAGGTCTGTGTCGTAGCGGCGGGTGTGCGGGTCGGAGGAGAGGAGGACGAAGACGCGGGTCTTGCTGTTGGTGATGGCCTTGGGGCCGTGGCGGAAGCCGAGGGTCGAATCCCAGGAGGTGGGGATCTGGCCGGCCGCGAGCTCAAGCACCTTCAGCGCGCTCTCGCGCGACGAGCCGGTGAGGGGGCCGGAGCCGAGGAAGACGGCGCGCTCGGGGATCGGCAGGGCGATGAGCTTGTCTAGCTGGCCAGAGATGAGCTGTTCGGCACCGTCGGCGAGCCGTGCCAGCAGATCAGTCACCGGCGCCGGCGGGGTGGGGTCGAAGCAGGCGAGGGCGGTAAGCAGCATCGTGGTGTAGCTCGACGTCATGGCGAAGCCGCTGTCGTCGGTTTCGGGCGGGAGCACGATGTTGCGCAGCTCGCCGGGGCCGGCATTGTCGGTGCGGGCGAGGGCGCTGTTGGCGTTGCAGGTGATGTGCAGGCGGTCGGCCTCGGGGGCGTGCGCCGCCAGGAGGTCGAGCGTACCGATCGACTCGGAGCTGTTGCCGCTGCGGCCGAACGAGACCACCAGCAGCTTGACGCCGGGGCGGAGGAAGTTGCGCGGCGCGGCGATCAGGTCGGTGGTCGGGATGGCGCGATAGCGGGCGGGGCCCGCGGCCTGGTTCAGGTAGGCGGCCAGCGTTTCGCCGATGAAGGCTGAAGTGCCAGCGCCGGTGAACCAGATCTCGTCGGGGCGGCGGGCGGCGACCCAGCCGCGGATTTTGGTCGCGATGCCGTCGAGCCTCGGGCCGAAGCTGCGCCAGATGGCGGGCTGGCGCTTGATCTCGCGGGTGGTGGCCCAGCGGTCGAGGTCGGCGGGATTGAGGTATGCGTCGGTCATCAGTTGTTTCCTTCCGGCTCGACCCGGTGAACGGTGACGCCGCGTTGTTCGAGCATTTCGGCGGTTTCGTCGGGCAGGCCGGTATCCGTAATCACGGCGTGGATGCGATCGGGCTCGCAGATGCGATGCAGGGCCGGAGCGCGGAACTTGGTGGAGTCGGCGAGGACGATCACGCGCTGGCTGACGCTGACCATGGCGGCATTCTGGTGCGCTTCCGCCTCGTTGAAGGTGCTGAGGCCGAGCACCGGGTCGATCGAGTCGGCGCCCAAGTAGATGGCGTCGAAGCGCATGCCGGCCAACGTGCTTTCGACCATGCGGCCGGAGAGCGAGTTGGACTCGAAGCGCACGGTGCCGCCGGGCAGCATGACGGTGTGCTGGGTGGCGCCCCGGAAGGCTTCGACGATGTTGAGGCCGGTGGTCATGATGACGAGGCCTGGGGCAGCGCGGAGATTTTCGGCGAATAGCTGGGTGGTAGAGCCGGAGTCGATGATGATCGAGCGGTCGCTGCCCGCCAGCGACAAGGCGAAGCGTGCGATCGCCCGCTTGGCGCCGAGGTTGACGACTGCCTTGTCGGTCACTGCCGGTTCGACGAACGGGCTCTGGCCGGCATCGCGGGCCAGCGACATGGCCAGGGCGATGCGGAAATCCGGCAGCCCCTTGTATCCGAAGTGGCGGCAGAACCGCAGCACGGTCGGCTCGCTGACGCCGGCGGCGCGGGAGATTTCCTGCAGTGGCTCGCGGATGAAGGCCTCGGGTGAGGCGACGAGGTAGGCGCCGACCAGCTGGAAAGCCTTGTTGAAGCCGGACAGCTCCTGCGAGATGCTCTGCATCAGCGAGGTGGCGGGGCGCGGCGCCGCCGCGTTCGACACTTATCGACCCCCGGCTTCGTCGGCGGCCCGCATGCGGAAATTGAGGTGTGCGGGCACCGGATATTGCTTCAGCCGTTCGGCAAGTTCGGCGGGTGAGGGCGCGCGGCCGAGCGCCTGCTGCAGCCGGCCGCGCTGCAGCGCCACCCAGAGCTCGTCGAGGAGGTTCTCACCCTCGCGCACCGTGGCGAAATGGCGATCGAGCAGCCGTTCGAGGAGGTTTAGGTCGCCTTCACCGGCCGCGACCATGGCGCGGCCCAGGTGCACCCGTTCGTCGGTCAGGGCCGAGGCCGGCAGGGCGGAGGCGAAGGCACGCAGCCGCTCGAGCCGGCCGTGCTTGACGAGCAGCGTGACTATTTCGGCGGCCAGCGCCGGTGGCGCGTCGCCGCCCGCCCAGGCCGCGAGGTAGTCGCTGTCGGCTGCGTCGGGATCGGTGGTGACGAGAGCTCGCTGGCGCCGGCCGAGCCAGGTCGGCCGCAGGGCGATGGAGCGGTCGAACAGGGTTCGCGCCGTCTCGCGGTCTTCACGGTCGAGCGCGGCAATGCCGAGCAGCAGGGCATGGAGCCAGGTATCGCCGGACTTGTCGCGGCTCGCTTCAAGCGCCTTGACCCAGACGGGCGAGACGGCGATGTCGGCGGGTACGCGCTTGAGGCTTGCCTCGGAGAAGCGTCCGGTAGTGACCAGCTCGTCCCAGCAATCGGTTGGATGCTGCACGGCAAAATCGAGGCCCGGGGCCAGCGGGCTGCCGGTCAGCTTCTCCTGCCGGCCGCCCCAGGGCGAGCCGCCGGCGAGGCGCTGCGTCACCGGACGGCGCGACACTTCGGTGAGGAATGCGTCGACGCTCGCGAGTTCGGCGGCGGGGAAGCGCGTATCGACGGCCCTGGCCGCGGCGCCGACTGCCTGCTGGTAATCGGTGGCATGCGCTTGAGCCCGATCGACGCTCAGCGCGCCATAGACCTCGGTCCAGTGCACTTCGCTGTTGGGCGCGAGTTCGAAGCGCTGGTTCTGCGTGGGGGCGATGCCGCTCTGGATCTCGATGTAGTCGCCCTCGCCGGGGCGGGCGAGGTAATCCATCCATTGCTGGCCGCCGGCGCCGGTGCCGAAATAGAAGAACTTGCGGCCTTTGAGGGTGGCGGTTGCGGTCTGCGCCAGGCCGACGCCGTCGGTGTCGAGGGCGGCGATGAACAGCCGGTCGGCGTCGGGCTTCCGGAAGAACACGGAGGTCGAGTCGCGCCAGCGGTCGGGGTAGGAGCCGTCGAAGCGGGTCGGATCGGGGAACTCGAAGCGGGCCAGCTCATTGCCGGGCAGCACATGCTCGATCGAATAGTCGGCGGGGCTCAGCACGCGCATGCCCTTCGACATCGGCGCCGCGACGTTGGTCCACCAGTAGGCGAGCTTGGTCGCCTCGGTGCTGTTGACGATGCGGCCGTGGACGAACAGGCGATCGTCGTCGTTGGGCAGGAACAGGTCGATCTGCCAGGTCGCCTCGACGATGCGGTCGAACTCGTAGAGCCGCAATACGGGACCGCGCTCGGTTTCGACGATGCCGGCGAAGACCGGGGCGGAGGTGAACGGCGTGTGCCCGGGAATGAGCCCGTTCCACTCGATGCCGCCGGAGAACCAGGCGTTCAGCGCCGCTAGATTGGCCGGCTGGAACACCGGATTGCGGAAGACCAGGTCGCGGCCGAGCTTCAGGTCGCGCATTTCCATGAGCCGGCCGCCGAACTGCGGGGCGACGGAGACGCGCAGCCGGCCGTTCTCGATGGTCACCAGTTGCATCTCGCCGGGCGCCTGGGAGCGGTCGTAGTCGTCGTAAATCTGGTAGGGCAGGATGGAATCCTTGCCCCACTGGAAGCCGTGCGAGCTTTCCTCGGGGCTCAGGTCGCGGTTGGGTGGGGTGTTCTTGTCGAGCGTCGGCTGTTGCCAGCGGAAGCGAGGCAGAGTGCTGGGGCCGCCGAGCCGGGACATCGGCATTTGGCGGGACGTGGCGGCGATCCGTGTCGCTCCCGTGTTGATCTTGTTCATTTTCCCCTCCCTTGGCCGCAGCGGCGGGGCGAAAGTACACGGCGGCTGTAGTTTTGCAACATGGATGTTTGTGAAACTACATTGGACGCTCAGCGATCGTCCCCCGCCACGCGGGGGAGGATCACGGAAGGGCCGGTGCATCCCACCACGGGACTGGCTTTTTCTTGAAAGCGCTCTAGGCTCGACCGTGCATTTCTTGAGGGGGAAATAATGTCTGCAGCGCGTGACGGGACCGCGACGTCCCGGCTGCCGGTGACGCTGAGCGTCAATGGCGAGATCAGGACGCTTGCGCTCGATCCGCGGGTGACGCTGCTCGACGCGCTGCGCGAGCACATGCTGCTGACGGGAACCAAGAAGGGCTGCGACCAGGGGCAGTGTGGGGCGTGCACGGTGCTGGTGAACGGGCGCCGGATCAACAGTTGCCTGACGCTGGCGGTGATGCACGAGGGCGACGAGATCTCGACCATCGAGGGGCTGGGGACGCCGGAGGCGCTGCATCCGATGCAAGCGGCATTCGTGAAGCACGACGGGTTCCAGTGCGGCTATTGCACGCCGGGACAGATACTCTCCTCGCTGGCGGTGCTCGAGGAAATCCGGGCGGGGGTGCCGAGCCAGGTGACCGGTGATCTAGAGGCGGCGATACCGCTGAGCGACGAGGAGATTCGCGAGCGGATGAGCGGGAACCTCTGCCGCTGCGCCGCCTACCCCAACATCATCGCGGCGATCCGCGATGTGGCGGGGGACGACGCATGAGGCCGTTCAGCTATGAGCGCGTGACGACAGCTGCGGAGGCGGTGGAGGCGGCCGCTGCGACACCGAATGCACGGTTCATCGCCGGTGGCACTAACCTGCTCGACCTGATGAAACTGGGGATCGAGGCGCCGGCGCACCTGATCGACATCAACCGGCTGGGGCTGGACCGGATCGAGCCGACGGCCGAGGGCGGGTTGCGGATCGGGGCACTGGTGCGCAATGCCGACCTTGCCGCGGACCTGCGGGTGCGGCGGGACTATGCGTTGCTGGCGCGGGCGCTGCTCGCCGGGGCTTCGGGGCAGCTGCGCAACAAGGCGACGACGGCGGGCAACCTGATGCAGCGGACGCGTTGCCCGTATTTCTACAACACCGACATGCCCTGCAATAAGCGAAGGCCCGGCTCGGGGTGCGCGGCGATCGGTGGGTTGAGCCACAACCTGGCGGTGCTCGGGGCGAGTGACGCATGCATCGCCACGAACCCGTCGGACATGTGCGTGGCACTGCGGGCGCTTGATGCGACGGTGGAGACGGTTGGCGCGGGTGGGCGGGTGCGGTCGATCCCGATCGCGGAGTTTCATCGGTTGCCAGGCGATACGCCGGATATCGAGACGGCGCTGGAGGCGGGTGAGCTGATTACGGCGGTGACGTTGCCGCGGCCGATCGGCGGGGTACAGCTTTACCGCAAGGTGCGGGAGCGGGCGTCGTATGCGTTCGCCAATGTGACGGTGGCGTTAGTGGCGCGGCTGGATGGGGCGATCGACAGGCTGGCGTTCGGCGGGCTGGCGCATAGGCCGTGGCGGGTGGAGGCGGCGGAGGGTGGCCTCGATGTCGATGCCGCCGCCGATGTGGCGCTGGCTGGTGCGAGGCCGACCGCCGACAATGCATACAAGCTGCCGCTGGCGCGGCGGACGCTGGCCGCGACGCTGGCGCAGGCGGGAGTGGCGCGATGATCGGCGAGGGGATCAGCCGCACCGATGGGCCGGTGAAGGTTACCGGACGGGCCGCCTATTCGTACGAGCGGCAGGACGCAGGGCCGGCGCTCTACGGTTACATCGTTGGGGCGGGCATTGCGAAGGGCCGGGTTGCCCGGATCGAGACGACGGCGGCGGAAGCGGCGCCGGGGGTGCGGCTGGTGTGGACGCACAAGAACGCGCCGGACCAGGGGCCGGCCGAGGGCATCGACGGCGACATGATGGACCGGGCCCGGCCGGAGCTGGCGAGCGATCGTGTCGGCTACTATGGCGCGCCGGTGGCGTTCGTGGTGGCCGAGAGTTTTGAGGAAGCGCGGGCCGCTGCGGGGTTGATCGAGGTCGAGTATGAGGCGGAGCCGGGTGAGTATGACCTGGGCGATTTCGGGCCGGATACGCGGTGGCGGCGGCCGTCACAGGCGGGCGACGTCGACGCGGCGATGCGCGAGGGGCCGGTGACGGTCGATGAGACCTACACCACGCCCTACCATTTCTCGCAGCCGATGGAGCTGCATGCCTGCCTCGCCGACTGGAAGGACGGGCACCTCAACCTGTACCTCACGGCGCAGATGCTGAACCAGCTGATCGTCGGGCTGGCGGCGACGCTGAAGCTCGAGGTGAAGGACATCACGATCGACAGCGCCTTTGTCGGGGGCGGGTTCGGCTCGAAGATCGTGCTGCATGCCGAGGCGGTGCTGGCATCGCTGGCGACGATGGCGCTGGGGCAACCGGTCAAGGTGATGATGACGCGGCGGCAGGTGTTCACGCTGGTTGGGCACCGGCCGGCGTCGGTCAGCCGGGTGCGGCTGGCGGCGACGCCGGATGGCCGGCTGACGGCGCTGGGGCATGAGGCGCTCATCCAGGTGACGGCGGACGAGGCGTGGGACGAGGGGGTTTCATCGGTAGGCAAGGCGCTCTACGCGGCGCCGAACCGGTTGACGCGGCAGGCGCACAAGGCGCTCGATTTGCGGGCGGGCGAGCCGGTGCGCGGGCCGGGCGAGTTGCCGGGGCTGATGGTGCTCGAGTCGGCGATGGACGAGCTGGCTGAGAAGCTGGACATCGATCCGGTGGAGCTGCGGCTGAGGAACGACACGGACATGGATCCGGACAAGCGGCTGCCGCTGAGCGGCAGGCGGTTGGCGGACTGCCTGCGAGAGGGGGCGGAGCGGTTCGGCTGGCGGGATCGGCCGACGCGACCGGCGAGCCGGCGGGATGGGCGATGGCTGGTGGGCTATGGCGTTGCGTCGTCGATGCGGGGGCATTTCCAGACATCGGCCGATGTGCTGGTGCGGATCGACCCGGATGGCTGGGTGATCGTGCGCTCGGACATGACCGATATCGGCACCGGCACCTACACCATCGTGGCACAGGTGGCGGCGGAGGCGCTGGGCGTGCCGATGAGCCAGGTGCGGGTGGAGCTGGCGCGGACCGACCACCCCAAAGGCAATGGGGCGGGTGGATCGTGGGGAGCGGCCAATACCACGGTCGCCACTGACCGGGCCTGCAAGGCTTTGCGCGAGCGGATCGGTGCGGTGGCGGGGACGAGCTACAACGATCTGTTCGCCGAGGTGCGGCGGCATTTTCCGGATGGGGTCGAGGAGTTGGGCAAGACGCTCGATAACAAGCACGACCCGAACTACCAGAACTTCGCGCAGTACACTTATGGCGCGTCGTTCGCCGAAGTCGGGGTCGATGTGGACACCGGCGAGGTGCGGCTGCGGCGGATGCTCGGGGTGTTCGCGGCCGGGCGCATTCTCAACGCCAAGACGGCGCGCTCGCAACTGATCGGCGGGATGATCTGGGGTGTCAGCGCAGCGCTGCACGAGGCAGGCCTGGTGGATCCGCGGCATGGCAGCTGGGTGAACGGCGATTTCGCCGAGTACCTGATCCCGACGCATGCCGATATCCCCGATATCGACGCCATCATGCTCGAGGATTTCGACGAGCGGGCGAACCATCTGGGGGTGAAGGGGATCGGCGAGCTGGGAGCCGGTGGGACCGGCGGCTCGGTGGCGAATGCGGTCTACAATGCGACTGGGGTGCGGATCCGCGATTTCCCGATCACGCTGGCGAAGCTGCTCCCGGGGTTGCCGACGCGCTGAATGGCTATTGGCCGGCGCCGCGCCCGGCGACGAGGTGGTCGGCGCGCCGTTTGGGCTCGGTCTGCATGTAGAGTTCGACGCTGGGCAGGAACAGGTCGCGCCATTCGTGTTCCCAGTCGCCGACGCCGCGGGCGAGGGAGGAGGAGAGGGTGGTGGTTGGATCGCTCTCGACCCATAGGCGCAGGTCGTAGAGCGGCGCGAGGTCGGGGTGGAGGGACGATACGCCCTCGACGATCACCGGGCCGCCCGGACGGATCTCGCGGTGGTCGTCGCCGACCCGGCCGCTGCTCCAGTCGTAGAGTGGGATGCGGATCGTCTCGCCCCGGGCAAGGGTTCGCACGGCGTCGAGGAATTCGTCGTAGCGGATGTAGCTGAACGGGAAGGCGGGAACGGCCTGGCCGCGCCACTCGGCTTCCGGCCTGACGAAATCGTCGAGATAGAGGCATTGGGCGCCGAGCGCTGTCTCGAAGCGGTCGGCGAGGGTCGACTTGCCGGAGACCGGCAGGCCATCGATGGCAATGAGGCGCGTGTCAGGGCGGCTGGCGATCGCCACGGCTTGGTCGAAGTCGATCATGTCCGGGTGAAATCCTCCGGCGTGTCGAAGTCCTGGGCCAGTTCGGGCGGCGCCTCGATCAGGGTGGCTTGCGCGAGGAGGTGGCGGGCGCCGTGGTCGCCGGAGAGCGCTGCCAGTTCGGCGAATAGCCGGCGGGTGAAGATCGCGGGTGGGCTGCGGGTGCTGGCGAAGACCGTTGCGGCAGTGTCGCTGGTTGCCGCTGCTGCGATCAGGCGCAGCAGGTGGTCGCCGGTGACGTTGGGCATGTCGGCGAGGCAGACGAGGAGGGCGTCGGCCCCGAGGTCGAGGGCGCGCTGGGCGCCGAGCGCCAGGGACGAGGCCATGCCGCGCTGCGGCTCGGGGTTGGGGATGAGTTCGAAGCCGCGGGCGCGGAACAGGTCGGCGCGCGCCGATGGTTCGGGTGGGCAGACGGCGAGGCGATACGCCAGGGGCATCGCAGCGAGGGCGTCGGCGATGTGTGCTGCAAGCGGCTTGCCGGCGAGCGGATGCAGCAGCTTGTCGCTGCCGAAGCGGCTCGAGAGGCCGGCGGCAAGGACGACCACGGCGATGGTGCTATTGCCGGTCAAGCTGGGCGCGGATGGCTGAGATTTCGGAGAGCACCGAGAGCGCCAGCATCCCCGGATCGCGGGCGCGATCGATGAGCCCGATCGGGCCGCGGATGCGGTCGATCGCCGACGGTGGCACACCCATTGCGGCGAGCCGCTCGCGGCGCATCTGGTGGGTGCGTACGCTGCCTAGGGCACCCAGGTAGAACCCGCCGGCAGTGGCAGCGCGCGCCAGGATGGCGTTTTCCCACTCGTGCTCGTGGAACAGCAGCACCGTCGCCGTCCACGGATCGATCGGCAATTCCACCGGTTGGCTCGGGGTCTTGAGGAGCTCGACCGGCACATCGAGGCTGGCGAGTACCAGTGCAGAGCTCTCGTCGGGGGTGACGAGGTGGAGGTCGAACTCCGCGGCCGTGCTGACGCGGGCCATGACCTCGAACTCGGGGCCGCGGCCGACGAGCAGCAGACGAGTGCGGGGCTGGTAGCGGCGAATGAAAAGGCCGTCGTGCCAGCCGGTGGGCGCGGCGCTTTCGACGATCGCGGCGCTGGATCGGGTCGGGTCGAACGCGATGGAGAAGGCCTCGCGGCGTTCGAAGCGCTGCAGTGCAGCGGCCAGCAGTTCGTCGGGCGGGGAGGCGTGCAGCAGCAGGTCGACGCCGCCGCCGCACGGGAAGCGGATATCGATGAAGCGGGAGCCCTTGCCGAAGCGGAATACCTGGTCCTTGCCGGCCGCAACCAGCGGGGCGAATTCGGCGGCGATGGCCGGCTCGACGCAACCGCCCGAGACATGGCCGAGATGCCGGCCATCGGCCAGCACTGCCATGTTGGTGCCGATCGCCTTGGGCGCGCCGCCGTCAATGGCGGATATGCTGACCAGGGCGCCGGGAATGCCTAGCGAGCGGGCGCGGGCCAGAAAAGCGAACGGCGCCATCTCGCGGTTCATCCCCGCGAAGGCGGCAGGCGCGAGAGTCGTTTCGACGGGGACCTCCTCGGCCAGCATTCGCTCCTCCAAGCGTCAAGGCGTGCAGTCTAGGCCGAGATGGGCTCGCGGGCCAGACGCTGGTGGAGCACGGTTCGACGGCGCGGGTGAAAGCCGATAACATCTGAGCATGCGTAACGAGTACTCCACCGATGTCGAAGGCGGCGCGCCTGTGAGCCGGCGCTACGTGATCAGCGGCCGGATGGAGGTTGCGGCCTATCTCGAGTTCGTGGCGGAGCGGGCGCGCTGGCTCGATGTCCGGGGCTGGGTGCGTGCCGATGGGGCGCAGGCGGTGACGCTGGTTGCGGCGGGGCCGGAGGCGCTGGTCGGGGCGCTGGAGATGGCGTGTACGCTCGGGCCGCTCGATGCGTTGGTCGAGACGATCGATGCAGTGGACGAGGCAGGGCCGGTGGGGAACGGGTTTCAGGTTCGGCGTTAGCGCTCAGAAGTAATCCGGGATGCCGGGCATGCCGACGAAGCCGGGGAGTTTCCTGACCTGGCGCTGCCAGAGGTTGATCGCCGGATAATCCTCGTGGCCGATGCCGGCGTCGTGGCTCAGTGCGACATAGGGGAACATGGCGATGTCGGCGATGGTCGGGTGGTCGCCGACGATCCACAGCTTGCCGGCCTGGGCGCGATCGGCGAGGTGATCGTCGAGGAGGCGGAGGGCGGCGCGGCCTTTGGCCTGCAGGGCGGCGAGATCGCCGGGATAGCTCAGCATCCCAATCATCCGGGCGGCGGAGACGGCCATCAGCTCGCCGCCGGCGAAGCTCAGCCACATCATTATTGGGCCGAAGCGGTCGTCGCGGGGCAGCCATTGTCCTGAGGTGTCGTACTTGTTGGCGAGGTGGGCGAGGATGGCCTGGGCGTCGCGGAGGACTAGGCCATCGTCCTCGAACACCGGGAGCTGGCCGAGGGGGTTCAGGGCAAGGAATTCGGGGCGCTGGTGCTGGCGGCCGGGGAAGAAGTCGACGGCTTCGACTTCGTGGGCGACGCTGAGCATGCTGAGCAGCAGGCGCACCTTGTAGCAGCTGCCCGAGAGCACGTAGTCGTAGAGCTTAGGCATGCGGGATGTCTGTCCGGGGTTCGGTGCCGAAGCGGAGCTGCTTCTCCTTGAGCCAGCGGCGATAGAGCACCGAACTGAGGTCGGCGCGGGTCGGGGTTTCGCGGCCCGGCTGCAGCGGCAACAGCGACGGGCGCTGGTTTTCGAGCACGATCTTGTCCTGCACGAAGATCATCTGCTGGAAGGCGCTGAGCTCGGCATCGGTGCTGGTCTCGTCGATCACAAGCATGAAGGCGTGCGCCACCGACACCGCCTCATCCACCGGCTGGACGAACAGGGCGATGACGTCCCAGCGGTTGGGCGCGGTGGGCGGGGTCTTGTAGAGCATGACGTTGAAGGGGCTGACCACGCGGTACATGTACTTGCTGATCTGGCCTTCGTCGGACGCGGCGGCGGCCTTGGGCTGGTAGAACTCGCACTTGGTGGCCCATAGCTCGTCGACGTCGCGGCGTTGCTCGACATCGTATTTGGCGACTTCCGGGTGCTCCTCGGAGCCGAGGATGTCGGTGTGAACGTAAGGGAAGTGGGCGAGGTCGAGGAAGTTCTCGACCAGCCGCAGGCCGGAGGCGCGGACGCGGACCGGGCCGCAATAGATTCGGCGGCGGTCGGGTTCGAGGCTTTCGGGCAGTTCGAACAGGCCGCGTTCGGGGGTGCCGAAGCTGGTCCACAGGTGGTCGTAGTCGGTGCGGACCGGCAGGGTGCGGCCGGCAGCGCGGACTTCGACGCCATCGGCGAGGCGGCGGACGGTGAGGTCTTCACCGAGGAGGCGCGACGGGACGGCGCCCATGGGGAAATCCTGCAGCGCGCCGAGCGTGTACCACTGGTCGAGCGCGGCCTGATCGTCGGTGAGGCTCATGCGGCGGCTCCCTGTTCGACACTGTTGCGGAGGGCGCGGAGGTGCGCCGTAGCGGCGGCGATGTCGGCGGCGCTGGTGATGGCGGCATGGAGCATGGTCTTGTTGGCGTGCACCCGGTGCCAGCCTATGTGCAGGGTTTCGCCTGCGAGCGGGATGGTGACCACTGGAGCTGCGTCGGTGCCGGCGAGGGCTCCGAGGACGGCTGCCGGGGCGGCTTCGACGGCGAGGCTGACCACGGGAGCCAGCTCGGGCAGGGCGGGGGGCACATCGGCGGTGTCCGCGCTCATCCAGATCATTCCACCGGTTTCGGCTGCGGCGTAGGCGTTGGCGCGGATGGTGGGCGGTACCGTCAGGTCGGGGTGGGCGGGGATGCGGAGGCATTGCGAGCCAGAGCCGTATTGCCAGCCGTGGTAGAGGCAGTTCAGCGCGTTGTCGCGCACGAAGCCGAGGCTCAGGCGCATCCCGCGGTGCGGGCAGCGATCCTCCCATACATGGGCTACGCCATCGGCGCCGCGCCAGATGACGACCTCTCGGTTGTCCACGATGACGGCGCGGGTGACGCCGATCGGCACGTCGCGACCCAGGGCAATCGGTATCCAGGCGGCCATGGTTCGAAACGAGCCTCGTTAGCAGTTATCAACGCATTGTATGCAACACGCCGGTGCATGCCTAAATCGCAGGCAACTGCGAACACGATGCGAAGTCATTAAGCATTCATCCCTGCCGCCGGGCAAGCCGAATATTGGGCCGGTTCTACCCAACCAGCTGAAATTGCTGGCTGAAAATCTCCGGCGCGCAGCGATCTAGCGTTGGCACATGGTTTGCATTGACTCCCTCGGATACCGGCGCTGGGCCGCGGCGCCCAAAGGTGCAATCCAGGGGAAGACGTCATGACATTCAACGCTATCTCTCGCCGTACGTTGCTTAAAGCCGGCGCAGCCGGGTTTGCCGCGTCGGCGCTGCCGTTCGGAATCGCCAAGGCACAGACCAGCGTCGTGCTCGGCATCGTCTATGTCGGGCCGAAAGACGATTTCGGCTGGAACCAGGCGCACGCCGTATCGGTGGAATCGCTGAAGGCACTGCCCGGCATCACCGTGGTGGAAGAAGAGAACGTGCCCGAAACCGACGCCGTGGCCAAGTCCATGGAGTCGATGATCAACCTCGACGGGGCCAACCTGATCCTCGCCACCTCGTTCGGCTATTACAACCCGTTCGTCGTCGACATGGCGAAGAAGTATCCGGATGTGACCTTCCGGCATGCGGCGCCGCTGTGGAACAAGGACGCCGACCCGAAGAACGCCGGCTCGTATTTCCCGTACCTCAACCAAGCGCACTATGTGAACGGCGTCGCTGCCGGCTTGTCGTCGGGCGGGAAGATCGGGTTTGTGGCGGCGAAGCCCATTCCGTCGGTGCTGTCCAACATCAACTCGGTTCTGCTCGGCGCGCGGTCGGTGAACCCGAACGCCACGGTGCAGGTGATCTTCACCGGCGAGTGGAGCCTGCCAGTGCGCGAGGCGGAAGCCACCAACGCGCTGGTCGATGCCGGCTGCGAAGTCATCACCTGCCACGTGGATAGCCCCAAGGTGGTGATCGAGACCGCCGAGGGCCGCGGCGTGAAGACCGCCGGCCACAACGCCTCGCAGGCGCCGCTGGCGCCGAAGGGCTTCATCACCGGCGCCGAGTACAAGTGGGAGACGATCTACAAGTCCTACGCCGACGACATCGCGGCCGGCAAAACCCCGCCGAACTTCCTCGTCGGCGGCTACAACAACGACATGCTGCGCAACACACCCTATGGCGCTGGCGCGACGCCCGAGGCGATCGCCGCCGCTGATGCGGCGATCGCAGCGCTGGTCGCGGGAGCGCCGATCTACAAGGGTACGCTCAAGGAC
This sequence comes from Devosia sp. P1_H9, assembly GCF_056405135.1. Taxonomy (NCBI): domain Bacteria; kingdom Pseudomonadati; phylum Pseudomonadota; class Alphaproteobacteria; order Hyphomicrobiales; family Devosiaceae; genus Devosia; species Devosia sp. P1_H9. The sequence goes on along the minus strand of NZ_JBFUCQ010000018.1, from coordinate 23,336 downwards.
AATGCCGGCAACGTCGTGGTCGACAAGGACTACGACAATTACGACCCGTATCTCGACGGCATGAACTGGCTGCTCGAGGGCGTGCAGGGTTCGATCACCTGAGGCTCCAGATCGGAGCGTGTGGCTTACCCCCACCCTAGCTCCGCTGGGCCGCGTTGCGGCTAGCTGCGCTACCCTCCCCACAAGGGGGAGGGAGGCGCAAGAGCCGGGAGATAAGGCACTCCGAAGCAGCAGTCGTCTCCCTCCCCCTTGCGGGGAGGGATCAAGGGTGGGGGTGGCCCCACCCTCCGGCCAACGGAGCAGTGCATGACCGTTCAGACCGCCGACACCACAGCCATCCCGGCCAAGACCGGATCGAACATGCAGTTGCTCCGCTTCGCGGAGTCCCTCGCCATTCCGGTTGGTGCGGTGATCGTCTCCGGGCTGATCTTCGCGGTGTTCCTGCTGGTCATCGGCAAGGATCCGCTGACGCTGTACGGGCTGATCTGGACCGGTGGGTTCGGTTCCTCGTTTTCCATCCAGAATTCGCTGCAGCGCGCTGCGCCGCTGATCCTGACGGGGCTCGCGTTCGCCACTCCGGCGCGGATCGGGCTGACCATGATCGGTGGCGAGGGCGCGCTGGTGCTGGGCGGGTTCACGGCGGCGGCGATTGCCATTCCGCTGGTTACGAACGCCGTGCCGGTGCCGGTGACGCTGCTGATCATGGCGGCGACTGGCATGCTGACCGGCGGGCTGTGGGTCGGGTTCACCGGCTGGCTGAAATACTCGCGCGGGGTCAACGAGACCATCGCCTCGCTGCTGATGAGCTACATCGCCATCGCCATCATGAACTTCTTCGTCGAGGGGGCGCTGCGCGACCCGGCCTCGGCCAATAAGCCCTCGACCATGCCGATAGGCGACGCCTACCGGATCGGCTCGATCCCCGGCACCGATGTGCACTGGGGCTTTGCCGCTGGCGTCGTGCTCGCCATCCTGCTGTGGGTGCTGATGAGCCGCACGACGTTTGGCTTCGCCGCGCGGATGACCGGCGGAAACCTGCGTGCCGCCCGGGCGCAGGGCCTGCCGGTAGGCTGGCTGATGGTGATCTGCTGCGCCATTGCCGGGGCCTGCGCCGGGCTTGCTGGCTTCTTCGAAGTGGCGGCGATCCATGGGCAGGCTAACGCCTCGCTGGTTGCGGGCTACGGCTTCACCGGCATTCTTGTCGCCTTCCTCGCGCGGCAGAACCCGCTGGCGGTGATCCCGGTGGCCATCCTGTTCGGCGCGCTGGCGGCGGCAGGCGGGGTGATCCAGCGGCGCATGGGGATGCCGGATGCGACGATCCTGGTGCTGCAGGGCATTATGTTCGTGGTGCTGCTGGTGTCCGAGACGTTCTACGGCCGCTTCAAGCTGTTTCAGCCCAAGGCAACGGGGGATCGCACCTGATGGACAACGCGCTGATCACCGTCCTCATCGCCATGCTCGGCGGCGCCATCCGGGTGTCGACGCCATTCATGTTCGTGGCACTGGGGGAGACGCTTACCGAGAAATCGGGCCGCATCAACCTGGGGCTCGAGGGCAACCTCGTGCTCGGCGCGATGGTCGCCTATGCGGTGTCCTATCTCACCGGCAATGCCTGGCTGGGCGTGCTGGCGGCCGGCGGCTCCGGGCTCTTTCTCGGGGCACTGCACGGCTACATCTGCAAGCTGCCCAAGGTGAACGACATCGCCGTCGGCATCGCCATGATGAGCTTCGGCACCGGCATCGCCTTCTTCTTCGGCAAGCCGTTCATCCAGCCTACCGCGCCGCGGCTCGACGCCATTCCGCTCGGCGATTGGACCGGCAATCCCGCTCTGGCGCAGGCGCTGCAGGTCAACCCGCTGTTCTTCGTCGGCATCGCGCTGGCGGTGTTCATGTTCTGGGCGTTCAAGAACACCAAGTGGGGCCTAATCGTGCGGATGACCGGCGACAGCGCCGCGTCGGCCAAGGCGATGGGTGTGTCGGTCGACCTGGTGCGGTTTCTCGCGACGGCGGCGGGCGGGTTCCTCGCCGGCATCGGCGGCGCGTTCCTGTCGCTCTACTATCCGGGCAGCTGGAACCAGGGGCTCAGTTCCGGGCAGGGGCTGATGGCTGTGGCGCTGGTGATCTTTGCGCGCTGGGACCCGATCAAGTGCATCTTCGCGGCGCTGCTGTTCGGCGCGGCCGGCGCCATCGGCCCGTCGCTGCAATCGATCGGCATCTCGCAGGGCTACTACTTCTTCAACGCCGCCCCCTACATCCTGACGCTGATCATCATGATCATTTCTGCCGGCTCCAAGGCCTCGGCGCGGGATGTGCCGGGCGAACTGTCGATCACCAAGTGAGGCCGGCCCGATGACCAGTTCCATGGACGAGCGGATTGATGCGGCCTTGGTGGCGGGTGGCAAAACCATCGCCTCGACGCCCTATCCGTGGCCCTATGACGGGGATCTGAGGCCCGACAACACGGTGCTTGTTGTCATCGACATGCAGACCGACTTCTGCGGACCCGGTGGCTATGTCGACTCGATGGGCTACGACATTTCCCTGACCCGTGCGCCGATCGAGCCGCTGAAGCGGTTGATGGCCGCCTTCCGCGCCAAGGGTTATCCGATCATCCACACCCGTGAGGGGCATAAGCCGGACCTCTCGGACCTGCCCGCCAATAAGCGCTGGCGCTCGCAGCGGATCGGCGCGGGCATCGGCGACCAGGGGCCGCAGGGGCGCATCCTGGTGCGCGGCGAGCCGGGCTGGGAGATCATCCCCGAGCTGGCGCCGCTGCCGGGCGAGGCGATCATCGACAAGCCGGGGAAGGGCTCGTTTGCCTCCACCGATCTCGAGCTGATCCTGAGGCTCAAGGGTATTCGCAACATCGTGCTCACGGGGATCACCACAGATGTGTGCGTCCACACCACGATGCGCGAGGCGAACGATCGTGGCTTCGAGTGCGTGCTGCTCGAGGATTGTTGTGCCGCGACCAAGTACGACAACCACCTCGCCGCCATCGACATGATCAAGATGCAGGGCGGGGTGTTCGGCGCTGTTTCGACCTCTGCCGCGCTGATGGAGGTGCTGTGATGGAAGGTCGCGCTCCGTCGCTCGAAGCTATCGGGATGACCAAGATCTTCGGGCCGCTGGTGGCGCTCGACGATGTGTCGATCAAGGTCGAGGCGGGGTCGTTCCATGCGCTGCTCGGCGAGAACGGCGCCGGCAAGTCGACCTTGGTGAAGTGCATCATGGGCTTCTACAGCGCCGACAAGGGGCAGGTGACGCTCGACGGCAGGGAGGTCTCGATCAAGTCGCCGCGTGACGCGCGAGCCAATGGAATCGGCATGGTCTACCAGCAGTTCACGCTGGTGCCGTGCCTGACCGGTGCGGAGAACCTCGTGATTTCGCGCGCCGATGCGCCTGCGATCATCGACTGGGCGAAAGAGAGGAAGCACCTCGACGCCTTCATGGAGCAGATGCCGTTCCGGGTGCCGATGAACACGCAGACTAGCCAGCTGTCGGCGGGTGAGAAGCAGAAGCTCGAGATACTGAAGCTGCTCTATCTCGACCAGCGCTTCATGATTTTGGACGAGCCGACCTCGGTGCTGACGCCGGGCGAGGCCGACGAGATGCTCGGGCTGCTCGGCGGCATGGCGGACCGCAAGGAGATCACCGTGCTGATGATCTCGCACAAGTTCCGCGAGGTGAAGGCGTTTTGCGACCACTTCACGGTGCTGCGGCGCGGTCGCTTCACCGGGGCGGGTGACGCCAAGGCGGTGAGCGTTCCCGACATGAGCAACATGATGATCGGCGACACCAAGATCCTCGAGCGCGCTTCTCGAAAGAAGCACAACGAGGGCGCCGACCGGCTGGAACTGGCCGGGCTGTTCGCCGAGGACAGTGACGGGTTGCCGGCGATCAAGGCGGTGAACCTCAAGGTGAAATCGGGCGAGATCGTCGGCATCGCCGGAGTGTCGGGCAACGGGCAATCGGCGCTGGTCGAGGCGCTCTCGGGGCAGCGGCCGCTGTCGGATGGCGCGATCTTCATCAACGGCGAGCAGTTCCAGCCGAAGCGCGGTTCGTTCGATCGCTACAAGGTGTTCGGGTTGCCCGAGGAGCCGCTGAAGAACGCCACGGTGCCGCGGATGAGCGTGGCCGAAAACCTGGCGTTCCGCTCGTTCGACAAGCCGCCGGTGGCGAAGCTCGGCTGGTGGATGTCGCCGGGGCCGATGCGTGAGAAGGCGAAAGAGCTGATCGCCAAGTACCGGGTGAAAACGCAGGGGCCGGATGCACCGATCGAGACGCTGTCGGGCGGCAACGTGCAGCGCGCGGTGCTGGCGCGGGAGCTCAGCGGCGATGTCGATGTGCTGATCGTCGCCAACCCCTGCTTCGGGCTGGATTTCGCTTCGGTGGCGGACATCCGCAGCCAGATCATGGAGCAACGCAACCGCGGCGCGGCAGTGCTGCTGGTGAGCGAGGACCTCGACGAGATTCTCGAACTCGCCGACCGGGTGGCGGTGATGAGTGGCGGCACGATCAACTACGTGTCGCGCATCGAGGACACCGACCGGAATACCATCGGTCAACACATGGCGGGACACTGAGATGGGCGCTGTAGCCGCGACAGGGCAGACGAAACCTCGGGTTTGGGGCGGAAGCTGGCGGCGTGCAGCGCCGGGTGAGGGGGCCTTCAATTGGGTCCGTGGCAGGGTGCGAGGCCCCCTCACCATACTGTTTGGCGCGACGGAGCGCACCAGCCTCTCACCGCACCGCCAGTGGCACGTCGGCCCCCCCGACTACCTCGCCATCCATATCCCCTGCCGCGGCTCCTTCATCGTCAGCGTCCGCCAATGATCTCTGTTCCATCGCGGCCCTATCCCTACGAGCTCGACCCGGCGCACACCGCGCTGGTGGTGATCGATATGCAGCGCGATTTCATCGAGCGGGGTGGGTTCGGGGACTCGCTGGGCAACGACGTGGCGCGGCTCGAGGCGATCATCCCGACGACGGCGGCGCTGATCGGGCTGTTCCGCCAGCAGGGCTGGTTGGTTATCCACACACGCGAGGCGCACAAGCCGGATCTCAGCGACTGCCCGCCCTCGAAGATCCGGCGCGGCAACCCGCGCCTTCATATCGGGGAGACCGGGGCCATGGGGCGGCTGCTGGTTACGGGCGAGCCGGGCAACCAGATCGTCGCGGCGCTGGCGCCGGTGGATGGGGAGATCGTTATCGACAAGCCGGGAAAGGGGATGTTCTGGGCTACCGGCATCCACGAGCGCCTGCAGGCACTCGGAGTTACGCACCTGGTGTTTGCGGGGGTGACGACGGAGGTCTGCGTGCAGACCTCGATGCGCGAGGCCAACGATCGCGGCTACGAGTGCCTGCTGATCGAGGATGCGACAGAGAGCTATTTCCCCGAGTTCAAGGCGGCAACGCTGGCGATGATTGCGGCGCAGGGCGGCATTGTCGGCTGGGTGACGCCGCTGGCGGCGTTGCGGGATGCGGTCTCGGCGTGATGATCATCAACGACCCGGCTGTCGTTACTGAGGTGGAGGCGGTGTTCGCGCGCTATGAGGCGGCGCTGGTGAGCAATGACGTGGCGGTGCTCGACGAACTGTTCCTCGATAGCCCGGTGACCATCCGCTACGGCATCGGCGAGAACCTCTATGGCATCAAGGCGATCCGGGAGTTCCGGCTGTCGCGGCCATCGGCGGGGCTGTCGCGGCGGCTGGAGGAGACGGTGATCACCACCTATGGCCGGGACGTGGCTACGGCCTCGACGTTGTTTTACCGCGACGATGCGCCCGGCAGGGTTGGACGGCAGATGCAGACGTGGATACGGATGCCGAATGGCTGGCGTGTCGCCGCGGCGCATGTCAGCGTCATCGACGACTAGAGCGCTTTCAGGAAGAGTTGCAGACTTTTCCGGTTCGGAAGCGCGCCAAGAAGTGACTGAGACTAGAGGGGACTATGCTGAAACGCACCTCCGGCGAGGAAATTCGCCGCGTGCTGGCGAGCCGCATCATTGCCGGCGAGCTGGAGCCGGGCACACCACTGGACGAGACGCTGCTGGCCGGTGAGTTCGCGGTGTCGCGTACCCCGGTGCGCGACGCGCTGCGGCTGCTGGCGGCGAGCGGGCTGGTGGACCAGAAGCCGCATGCGCGGGCGCTGGTGGCGAAGCCGGCGCCGGCGGAACTGGCCGGGATGTTCGAGGTGATGGGGTATCTCGAGGCGCTGTGCGCCGGGCTCTGCGCCGTGATGATGACGGCTGCGGAACGGGACGCGCTCGATGCACAGCACAGCGCGATGGCCGGTATCGTCCGGGCCGGCGACGCGACGGGCTATGCCGAGGCGAACGATGCGTTCCACACGGCGATCTATGACGGGGCGCACAATGGCTACCTGCGCGAGATCACCGTTTCGACGCGGCAGCGGTTGCAGCCGTTCCGGCGGGCGCAGTTCGGCGCGCGCGGGCGGCTGGCGCAGTCGCATACCGAGCACGGGCTGATCGTCGAGGCGATCTTGCGCGGGGATCGGGGTGAGGCCGAGGCGGCGATGCGGCAGCATATTGCGATCGTCGGCGATGCTTATGAGCGGTTGAGCCGGGGATAGTGCAGAACAGCCACAGCGGTGTGGGAGCGCCTTCTCCCCTTGTGGGAGAAGATGCCCGAAGGGCGGATGAGGGGTTGTCTCCGCGCACACCGTCGTTCGTCGCTACGCTCCGATCGCGCAACCTGCGGTTGCGGGACCCCTCATCCGGCGCTTCGCGCCACCTTCTCCCGCAAGGGGAGAAGGTAGACCGGTGGGTCACCGCTAGACTGAGGCCTTGGCCAGAAACTTCCGCCAGCCGCCGAATTCCGAGATATCGCGTGCACCGTTGACCGCCTCGGCTTCGACGAGGAAGCCTTTGGCGGTGCTGCCGTCGGCGAAGCGCAGGGTGCCGATGCCGAGAGGGGCCGGGATTTTGGCTACGAAGGCGCCGAAACCGGCGGGGTCGAGCGACCAGATTTCGGTGGCGATGGCAGTGCCGGTGCCGGCGGCGACGCGGAGGAGGCCGGGTTTTGGCGGGGTGGTGCCGGGAAGGGCGAACAGGCGGTAGTCGGGTGCGGTGTCGGCGGTGCGGATGAAGCCGCCGCCCAGCGCGGTCAGTTCGCCATTGAGGGGGAGGCCGGAGAGATGGGCACCGACCACGGCGATTTCGATGCGGTCGGGGCTGGCATGGGCTGGTGCGGTCAGCGGTTCGCCCATGAGTGCAGCGCCGAGACCGGCGAGGTGGCCGTCGCTGTTGGCGCGGCCGATCAGCGTGATGCTGCCGCGCAGGCCGTCACTGCGGGTGCCGGTCGGCACGGCGATGGCGGCCATGTCGAGCAGGTTCACGAAATTGGTGTAGCTGCCGAGATTGGAGTTGAGGGTGATGGGGTCGGCGTTGAGCTCGGCGACGGTATAGGCGCGCGGAACGGTGGGCACGGCGAGGCAATCGAGGTTGGCGAGGAGCGGCGCTACGGCGCGCTTCAGGTCCATCAGCTTGTAGGTGGCCTCGAAGGCGGAGACCGCGGTGAGGCCGCGCGCGCCTTCGATGATCGTTCGCGTCACCGGGTGGAAGGAGACGGGGCTGGTTTCGAGCAGGCGCCTGGTGGCGGCGTAGCGCTCGGCCACCCACGGGCCTTCGTAGAGCAGGCGGGCGACGGCGTGCAGCGGCTCGAAATCGAGCTCGATGATCTCGGCGCCGAGGGCGGCGAGGCGCTGCAGGTCTTCGGCATAGGAGGCCTCGGCGGCGGAATCGCCGAAGAACTTGCGCTGGGCCGGGATCGGCACGCCGATGCGCGGGTGGGGCGGCGGCGCCGACAGCGTGGGGGCCGGTAGCTGCCGCGAGTAGGCGTCGGCGGCGTCGTAGCCGGCCGCGACTTCGGCAACGCGCATGGCCATGGCGATGTCGCGGGCGAAGATCGAGATGGTGTCGAGGGTGCGGCAGGCGGGGACCATGCCGGTCGCGGACAACAGGCCGAGGGTCGGTTTCAGCCCGACGATGCCGTTCATGCCGGCGGGGATGCGGCCGGAGCCCGCGGTGTCGGTGCCGAGGGAGAAATCGACGATGCCAGCGGCGACGGCGACGGCTGAGCCGGAGCTCGAGCCGCCGGGGATGAGATCGGGGCGCTGCACGTTGCGCGGCACGCCGTAGGGCGAGCGCACGCCGACGAGGCCGGTGGCGAACTGATCGAGATTGGTCTTGCCGAGGACGATGGCGCCGGCCGCTTCGAGCCGGGCGACGACGAAGGCGGAACGCTCGGGCGAGTAGGTGAAATCGGGGCAGGCGGCAGTGGTCGGGAGGCCGGCGGCGTCGATGTTGTCCTTGACGGCGAAGACCAGGCCGAACAACGGCTTGCCGGCAGGGCCGGCGGCTTCGAGTGCCTGGGCTTCGGCGAGAGCGCTGGCTTCGGATTTGAGGCCGATGAACAGCGCGCTGTCTTCGTATTCACGCAGTGCCGCAAAGGCACGCTGCACTGCTGCGACGGGAGAGATCTGCTGCAAGGGGTGGTCCTCGATGCTCGTCCAAACATCATGCACAGATTTTGGAGCGTCGCCCACCCAGATGTGTGCATTGAAGGTGGTGTAGCGACATATATGCGCAGCGTTGGCGCGTGGACACAGAATGCCCTCGATATGAGCATATTCGGGTTGACGAGGCGGCGGGCAATCGCGAGCCGGCTGGCGAGATCTGACCAGGCAAACTGCAGTATCCGGATGGGACTGGGTCGGCGGGCGTGGTAGCTTCGCACCCGCCCCATCTGGCGGCGGGATCGGGCGCCGCTGGGCGCAATCAAAGGGACACGGATGCGGGATAGCGAGGCCAGCCGGTTGTTGCAGAGTCTGGGCTGGTCGGAGTTCTTTGAGGAGCAGGTCGAAGCTGACGAAAGCGTGCTGATGCCGCGTCGCGTCGCGTCGGTGCATCGTACCGAACTCGAGGTGATGCTGGAGGGCGGACCGGGCGCGCTGGGGCTGCCGCCGCGGACCAATACCGGGGATTTCGCGGTCGGGGACTGGGTGCTGGCCGACCCGCTGAGCGGGTTGCTGACGCGGCGCCTCGAGCGCAAGACATTGCTGCAGCGGACCGGTCAGGGGCGGAGGGTGCCGCAGCTGGCCGCTGCCAATGTCGACAGCTTGTTCATCGTGACCTCATGCAACGCCGATTTCAACGTCGCGCGGCTCGAGCGCTACCTGGCGTTCGCCAACGAGGCCGGGACGACGCCGGTGATCGTGCTGACGAAAGCCGACGTGGCGGATGATCCGGCCGAGTATCAGCGGCAGGCAGCGGAGCTGCAGCGCGACTTGCCGGTGGTCACGCTGAACCCGCGGCTTGCTGGTGCCGCAAGCATCCTGTCGGAGTGGTGCGGGCCGGGGCAGACCGTGGCGGTGGTCGGCTCGTCCGGGGTCGGCAAGTCGACGTTGGTGAATTCGCTGGTCGGGCGAGGTGCGGTGCAGGAGACCGGCGCGGTACGCGAGCATGACGCCAAGGGGCGACACACCACCACATCGCGCTCGATGCATCCGATTGCGGGTGGAGGCTGGGTGATCGACACGCCCGGCATACGCTCGCTGCAACTGAGCGACGTGGCTGGGGGCATCGGCACGCTGTTCGCTGAGATCACCGAGCTGGCGCCGCTGTGCAAGTTCCGCAACTGCACGCACAGCCACGAGCCGGGCTGCGCGGTGCAGGCCGCGATAGCGGCTGGAACGCTGGACGCCGATCGGCTGGCGCGCTGGCGGAAGCTGCAGCTCGAGAACAGCGGCAACTCAGGGCCGCAGGCGGGATCGGTGTCGGGGCGCGGCAGGCGTTGAGGGCGGCCGTGGCGGTGTTCTAGCCGGCACGGGTCAGGGGCTCGTCTCGCCCTCGGCGAGCGCGGCCTCGGCGGTGCGAAAGGCCTGCTGCAGTTCTGCATGCACGGAGCGGGTGGTGGCAGGGGCGCCGAGGTGGAGGTGGCGCAGCTCGACCATGAAGTCGGCCCACATCGGCGGTCCGCCTTGTTCGAGGGCGATCGAGCGGGCCGCGAACAGCGGTGATGCGGGCAGGAACTGCGTGCCCCAGGTGCCCAGCGCCGCCATTACCGGCACCAGCGCGATCGATTTCTCGGTGAGGCTGTAGATGGTGCGCTGCTTGTGGCCCGGATCGGCCGCGGCGGTGATCATGCCCTCCTCGGTCAGGCGCTTCAGGCGATCGGCCAGGATGTTGGTGGCGATGCCCTCGAGGGAGTTGCCGTGCAGCTCACCATAGGTGCGCAGGTTGCCGAACATCATGTCGCGCAGCACTACGAGGCTCCAGCGGTCGCCGAGCACCTCGACGGAGAGGTTGATGGGGCATCCCGATCGCAAATCCACAGCTGCTCTGCTCCGACTTATCTGCTTGCAGTTTACAAGCAGTTTTGATCTGGGTATACCACTTGCACAATACAAGTGGTTGTGAAGCCGACCGCCGGCGGTGCCGTCGATACGAAATTGTCAGCCGTATGTCGAAACGCTCGCCTGCCATTCGTCTAGATGGCAGAGTCGTCCGGAGGAACCGAGAATGAACAGTCGTTATGGTTGGGTCATCGTCGCTGCGGGAGCGGTGATCACCTGTGTGGCGATGGGCGCGATGTTCGCGCTGCCCGTCTATCTGCAACCCATTGCCGAAGAGACCGGCTGGAGCCGTGCCGGCATTTCCGGCGCGATGACCATCGGCTTCATCGTGATGGGCGTAGCGGGGTTCGGCTGGGGGACGCTCAGCGACCGCATCGGCGCGCGACCGGTGGTGCTGATGGCCGCGGCGCTGCTCGGGCTGGGGCTCGTCATCGCCAGCAACGCCAGGGAGTTGTGGGTGTTCCAGTTCGCCTATGGCGGGCTGGTCGGGGCATCCGGTGGGGCGTTCTTTGCGCCGATCATTTCGACCACGCTGGGTTGGTTCGACAAGAACCGCAGCCTTGCGGTGTCGCTGGTTTCGGTGGGCGGCGGCGTAGCGCCGATGGTGATCACCCCGTTCGCGGGCTTCCTCACCGAGGGCTATGGCTGGCGCAGCGCCATGCTGTGGATCGCGATGGGCGCGCTGATCGTGATGATTCCGGCGACGTTGCTGATCCGCCGGCCGCCAGCGGTTGTCGATGCTCCGGTTCCCACCGCTGGTGGGGCAGCGCCGCGCAAGCAGTCGGCGGCCTGGTCGGCGCTCAAGACGCCGCAGTTCATCGTTCTCGCCGGGACCTTCTTTCTCTGCTGCGCTGCCCATTCGGGCCCGATCTTCCACACTGTCAGCTATGCGATGATCTGTGGCGCGTCGCTGGGCGCGGCGACGCTCATCTACTCGGTCGAGGGGATCGCCGGGCTGTTCGGGCGGCTGTTGTTCGGCACGCTGGCGGACCGGATCGGGGTGCGCAAGGTGATCGTGGGCGGCCTTGCGCTGCAGGCGGCCGGCATTTTCGCGTACATCTATCTCAGGGAAGTGTCGCAGTTCTACATGCTGGCATCGGTACTGGGTCTCGCCTATGGCGGCGTGATGCCGCTCTACTCGGTGCTGGCGCGTGAGTATTTCAGCCCGCGCGTCATGGGCACGGTGCTGGGCGCCGCGACCATGACGTCAAGCATCGGCATGGCCTTCGGCCCGGTGGGCGGCGGCTGGCTCTACGACACGTTCGGCACTTACCAGTGGCTCTACATCGCTTCGGCCGCCGTCGGCCTCGCCGCCGCCGGCATGGCGCTGGCCTTCCCGCCGGCCAAGAAGGCCGACGACCAGCAGGGCGATCTGCAGCCAGCCTGACCCTCAGTGCACGAACGGGCCCTCGTTCCCCCGTTCGTGCAACCCCCTACGTAGTTAACGAGGGGATAACGGCGGTTCCGACAGGGTAGCTGGGCAGCAGGACGGGGGCTCGGCAGCATGCAAGGATTGCGGTTCGTTATTTCTCCAGGTCGGGACACCTGGACGCTCAGCGTCGGGCGGACGGTGCTCGGCTATCACCGCAGTTCGGAGAAAGCGCTGCGGGCCGCGGTCGACATGGCCAAGCGCACGCGCGGCGAGAATTTCGTGATGCTGGAAACCCTAGACGGCAATCTGGAGCAGTGCTGGCCGGCGTGACACGCGCCGCCGGGACTGTCCGCTGAGGGCACGAATCTGCCAGCCGGGGAACAGGATCGCGAGCTTCATGGCGGTGGCGATCGAGGTTCGGATGATCCGCACTTCATGGCGAGGCGAAAGGCTGACGACCCGCAGCGCCGGCAGCGTGGTCAGGGCGTTGGCACTGAACATGGTCAGGCGCCAGGCGTCGCCCCTGGGCATGTGAATGATGTAGTCGCGCATCGCCGTCCTCCATACGACAACGGCAAGGGTAACCTGTCGCGCCTGAATGGCCGCTGACAGCGCAGCAAACGCGAGCACCCCAACGAGGAGACCATGCTCATCGTCGGAAAGCAGGGCCGCTGTCGCGGTGGCCTGACGGCTTAGTAGGCGGGCAGTTCCGGGCGGGTGGCGAGGGCGGTGTTGACGATGCCCTCGATGCGGGTGCGGTCGGCGCCGGAGATGGGCTTGCGGGGCAGGCGGACGCGCTCGTTGGAGCCGATCACCAGGGCCTCGACCAGCTTGATGTTCTGCACCAGGTAGGTCGACACATCGAGGTCGAGCAGCGGGCGGAACCAGCGATAGATCGCCAGCGCCTCGGCCTGGCGGCCCTGCTGCATCAGCTTGTAGATGGCCACGGTTTCCTTGGGGAAAGCCACGACGAGGCCGGCGATCCAGCCGACTGCGCCGACGGCCAGGGCCTCGAAGGCGTAGTTATCGACGCCGGTGAACACCGCCATCTTGCCTTGCAGCTTCACCACCGCGTCGGTGGTGCGGCGCAGGTCGTCGGAGCTCTCCTTGACGGCGACGAAGCGGCGGTCTTCGGCCAGCTCGAGCAGCATGTCGTTGGTGACGTCGACGCGGTAGGCCAGCCGGTTCGAGTAGACCATGATCGGCAGGTCGGAGGCCTCGGCCACGGCACGGAGCGAGGCGAGGGTCTCGTCGCGGTTGGTGTGGTAGACGGTCGAGGGCACCACCATCAGGCCGGACGCGCCGGCCTTGGCGCCGCGCTCGGCCAGGATGCAGGCTTCGCGCGTGCCGGCCTCGGCGACGGTGAGCAGGGCGGGGCGGCCGGCGGCGGCTTGCTGCACGGCGCGGAAGACGTCGAGCCGCTCGTCGTGGCTCAGCATCGGGCCTTCGCCGAGCGAACCGCAGGCGATCAGCCCGTCAACGCCGGCATCGATCTGCAGCTTGAAGCAGCGCTCCATCTCCTTGAAGTCGAGCGCGCCCGATTCGGTGAATTTGGTGGTGACTGCCGGGAGTATGCCTTGCCACATGATCGCTGGGTTCCGTTGGGACTGGCGAGGGTGTTAGCAAAGATTATGCAGTTTGTCGACAATCACTGTACAACGCAAACTGCGACGTCTGCGCGCGGCAGATTGGCTTGGGATCAGGGGTCGTAGGTGACGCTCAGATCGGCGGAGTTGCGCTCGCTCATGTAGCGCAGGAAGCGCTGGTGCACTTCCTCGGCGTGCTCGTGCGCCAGCCGCTCAGCGAGCGCCTCGTCGCGCGCAGCGATGGCGGCGATCTGCTCGTCGTGGGCGTCGCGGAGGCTCTCGGGCAGGCTGTCGCCGTAGGAGCGGAAGTAGAGCCGCAGGGTGCGGCGGCCCTCATCGAGAATGCGGCGGTAGGTGTCGGTGAGGATGCGATTGCGGCCGGCCGCCGCCATGGCGAGGTGCAGCTTGGCGTTCTGGGTGATCATGCCGAGTGCGTCGTTGGCGATGACGCGGCGACGGAACTCCTCGTTGGCGGCGCGGATGGTGACGAGGTCTTCCTCGGTGCGGAAGCGGGCGGCGAGGCGGAACACGGCGCGCTGGATCAGGTCGAGCGCGTCGACATAGTTCGGGAACTCGTCGAGGTTCAGCGGCGTCACCACGGTGCCTTTGTTGGGGACGGTCTGCACGAGGCCATCGGCCGCGAGCCGCACCAGCGCTTCGCGCACCGGCGATCGGGAGACGTTGAAGCGCTCGGCGAGGTTGGCTTCGTCGATCAGCTGGCCGGGGCGCAGCTCCAGGGACAGGATCTCGTCGCGCAGGCGCTCGAACACCAGGATGGCGCCGAAGCCGTGCGCCGGTTCGCCAGGGGTAGGGGCCTTGATCCTCTTGGTCCGCTTGGTGGCCATTGCACTCAGTCCTTGTCTCCGGCCGCCGCGACGAGGCGCGCCGCAGCCAAATCCTCTATCGCTGCACCTACCGATTTGAACAGGGTGATTTCATCTGCCCGGGTGCGACCGGGGTGGGCGCCGGTCACCAGCGCCGCGAGGTCGGCGGCGACGTCGGTCCAGGCGAAGCGGGCTTCGGTTATGGCGTGGAGCAGGTCGCCTGCCTCGGCCTGCGCGCCGCCCAGCGTATCGATGAAGACGGTGGAGCGGGCGACCGCCACCGAATCGGTTTCGCGCATTTGCGGCGTGAAGGCGCCGACGAGGTCCAGATGGGTCCCCGGGCGCAGCCTCGCGCCGCGGATCAGTGGTTCACGCGAGAGGGTGGCCGCGGAGACGATGTCGGCCACGCCGAGTGCCTCGTCGAGATCGTCGACCACCTGCGCGCCGGTTTCGGCGGCGAAGGCGCTGGCCTGCTCCGGCCGGCGGGTCCAGATCAGCACGCGCTCGATCGGGCGCACGGTGCGGTGTGCCTCGATCAGCAATCGCGCGAGGCGGCCGGCGCCGACCATCAGCAGGGTCGCGCTATCGGGGCGCGACAATTTCGCCGACGCCAGCGCCGAGGTGGCGGCTGTGCGGCGGGCGGTCAGCGTGCCGCCGTCGATGAGCGCCAGCATCTGCCCGGTGCGGCCATCGAACAGGACGTAGGCGGCACTGACGGCGGGCAACCCGAGCGTGCCGTTGGAGGGGAAGATGTTGGCGAGTTTCACCCCGTAATGCTCGCCTTCGATCCATGCCGGCATGATCAGGCCAGTGCCATCCATGGCGCCCGGAACAGCGATCGTGTGGATGTGGCGGTCGGGCGCGACATGCGGCGAGGCGAAGGCTTTTTCCAATGCTTCCATCAGCTTGGCCCAGGGGGTTGCTGCCGTAACTGCCGCTGCGTCGAAGCTGCGAAACGTCATGAAATCCCGCCTGTCGAGGGTAGCTTGCCACATTGCATACAGTTTGCCTACTATGTCGCATGGATGCCGGCAATCCTGCCGACCCTCATCCTAGAGGAACTGGGGAGTTAACGAATGAAGTGGACACCGCTGGTTGCGACAGCAGCCTTCCTGACCATGCTCACGGTACCGCCGGCCTTTGCCGACAAGCTCGACGACATCATCGCTTCGGGCGTGCTGCGCTGCGCCATCGTGCTGGATTTCCCGCCGATGGGGTCGCGCGATGCGAGCAACAACCCGATCGGTTTCGACGTCGACACCTGCAACGATCTGGCCAAGGCGCTCGGGGTCACGGCCGAATATGTCGAGACACCGTTCCCGGACCGTATTCCGGCGCTGGTTTCCGGTCGCGCCGACGTCGGCGTCGCCTCGACCTCCGATACGCTCGAGCGTGGCAAGACCATCGGCTTCTCGATTCCGTACTTCGCCTTCACCTTCAACGTGGTGACGCGCAAGGATGCCGGGATCGACTCCTATGACAGCCTCAAGGGCCACAAGGTCGGCTCGACTTCGGGCACCTACGAGGCGATCCGCCTCGAGGACGACGTGAAGAACTGGGCCGATCCGGCGGGCACCTTCCAGGCCTTCCAGTCGCAGGCCGACGTGTTCCTGGCGCTGTCGCAGGGCGCGATCGACGGTACCGCGGTGACCTCGACGGTTGCCTATGCCACTGCCAACGACCCGAACTTCTCCAACCTGATGGTCGGCGGCGCGGCTCCCTATGCGATCGACTACGTGTCGCTGATCTCGCTGCGCGAAGAGTATGGGCTGATCAACTACCTCAACCTGTTCGTGAACCAGCAGATCCGCACCGGCCGCTACAAGGAGCTCTACAACAAGTGGATCGGGCCGGGCGAGCCGCCGAACCTGTTGATCCCGGGCGTCTACTACTAAGCGCGCGATCGTGACCAGGGGGGCGCCCGAGGCGCTCCCCTTTTGGTCGCGAGAGTGATTTGATCAGCACGAACTCGGGGTTGGGAGCGATGTTCAAGTACACCTTCCATTGGCGACCGGCGTTCCAGGCGTTGCCGCAGCTGCTCGAGGGAGCGCTCGTCACGCTGCAACTGGCTGTGCTCTCGATGCTGATCGGCGTGGCGCTCGGGGTGGCGCTGGCGTTGATGCGCAACTCGAAGAGCAGGGTGCTCAATTTCGTCGGCGCTGCCTGGGTGGAGATCGCCCGCAATACGCCGGCGCTGTTCCAGATCTACATGGCGTATTTCGGCCTCGGCCAGCTCGGCATCCATGTCTCCAGTTTCGCGGCGCTGCTCGCCGGCATCACTTTCAATAATGCCGGGTACCTCGCCGAGACGTTCCGCGGCGGCTTGCGCGCTGTGCCGCAGACGCAGGAGCGCGCCGCCCGTTCGCTGGGCTTTTCGGCGCCCGCGGCGTTCCGGCTGATCGTTTTGCCGCAGATGTTCCGCGTGGTGTTCTATCCGATGACCAACCAGGCGGTGTGGGCGATCCTGATGACCTCGCTGGGCGTCGTCGTCGGGCTCAACAGCGACCTCACGGGGGTGACGCAGGAACTCAATGTCCGTACCTTCCGGACCTTCGAGTATTTCGCCATCGCGGCGATGCTCTACTACCTGATCGCCAAGATCGTGACCCTCGGTGCCCGCCTGATCGGCTGGCGGCTGTTCCGGTACTAGGAGGGCGCGATGGGCTTCAAGACGGCAATCACGCTCCCCGATCTCCTGTTCCTTGCGCAGGGCGCGGGCTGGACGCTGCTGATCACGCTGATCGCAGTGGGTGCCGGCTCGATCTTGGGCGTCATCTTCGGGGTGTTTCGCGCCAGCGTGCCCTGGTGGGCGAGCGTCTGGCTGGGGTTCCTGCTCGATATCTTCCGCTCGGTGCCGCTGCTGATCCAGCTGGTGCTGGTCAACTCGTTCGTGCCGATGTTCGGGCTGAAGTTCACGCCGTTCACGGTGAGCTGCCTGGTGCTGGCGATCTATACCTCGGCCTACTGCTCCGAGATTGCCCGGGCCGGGGTGCTGGCGGTGCCGATCACCACGCGCCGCGCGGCCCGTTCGCTGGGGATGACCTGGTGGCAGGACATGACGCAGATCGTCTACCCGATCGGGCTCAGGATCATGCTGCCGAGCTGGATCGGGCTGGCGCTGGGCGTGATGAAGGACACGGCACTGGTGGGCTGGATCGGGGTGATCGAGCTGCTGAAGAGCTCGCAGATCCTCATCACCCGGATGCAGAACGAGCCGCTGTTCATCCTCTTCATCGCCGGGCTGATCTACTTCCTCATCAGCTTCCCGATATCACGCTGGGGCGCCAGGCTCGAGCAGAGGTTCCGCGAAAATGATTGAGATCGAAAACGTCACCAAGACCTTCGGCAGCCTGACGGTGCTCGACGGCGTCAGCCTCACCGTCAACAAGGGCGAGGTGGTGTCGATCATCGGCGGCTCGGGTTCGGGCAAATCGACGCTGCTGATGTGCATCAACGGGCTGGAGCCGATCCAGGGTGGGCGCATTGTCGTCGATGGCACGGAAGTTCATGCGCGCGGCACCGACCTCAACAAACTCAGGCAGAAGATCGGCATCGTCTTCCAGCAATGGAACGCCTTCCCGCATCTGACGGTGCTGGAGAACGTCACGCTGGCGCTGCGCAAGGTGCTCGGCAAATCGCGCGACGAGGCCGATGGGATCGCCAAGAAGCAGCTCGAGCACGTGGGGCTCGGCGAGAAGTTCAACGTCTATCCGAGCAAGCTGTCGGGCGGCCAGCAGCAGCGCATGGCGATCGCCCGGGCGCTGGCAATGGAGCCGCAATACATGCTGTTCGACGAGGTGACCTCGGCCCTCGATCCGCAGCTGGTGGGTGAGGTGCTCGACACGATGCGACTGCTCGCGCGGGAGGGGATGACGATGATCCTCGTCACGCACGAGATGAATTTCGCCCGTGAAGTGTCGGATCGCGTGGCGTTCTTCAAGTCGGGCAAGATCCATGAGATCGGCAGTCCGCAGCAGATCTTCGATGCGCCGCAGACGCCTGAGACCAAGGCGTTCCTCAACTCCGTCCTCTAGGCTTTCCATGCGTTCCAGCAAGCTCGTGCATATCGTTTCCGCCCATGCCGAGGGCGAGGTCGGCGACGTCATCGTCGGCGGCGTGGCGCCCCCGCCTGGCGACACCGTGTGGGAGCAGCGCAACTTCATCGCCAGCGACGAAACGCTGCGCAACTTCGTGCTGAACGAGCCGCGGGGTGGAGTGTTTCGCCACGTGAGCCTGCTGGTGCCGCCGAAGAACCCGGCGGCGCAGATGGGCTGGATCGTGATGGAGCCGCAGGATACGCCGCCGATGTCGGGGTCGAACTCGATGTGCGTTTCGACTGTGCTGCTCGATACCGGCATCCTGCCGATGACGGAGCCGGTCACCAAGCTGGTGCTGGAGGCGCCGGGTGGGCTGATCGAGGTCATGGCGGAGTGCCGCGATGGCAAGGCCGAGCGCATCCACGTCACCAACCACCCGTCCTTTGTCGACAAGCTCGATGCGATGATCGAGGTGGAGGGGATCGGCTCGCTGCGCGTCGACACCGCCTATGGCGGCGACAGCTTCGTGTTCGTATCGGCGGCGCGGCTCGGCTTCTCGCTGACCCCGGATGAGGCGCGCGATCTTGCCACCACCGGGATGAAGATCACCAGGGCGGCCAATGAGCAGCTGGGGTTTGTTCATCCCGAGAATGCGGGCTGGGACCATATCTCGTTCTGCCAGATCACCGCGCCGGTGGAGCGTGGCCCCAATGGGATACTGAGCGGCAAGAATGCGGTGGCCATCCGGCCGGGCAAGATCGATCGCTCGCCCTGCGGCACCGGTTGCTCGGCCCGCATAGCGGTGCTGCATGCGCGCGGCGAGATGCAGGTCGGCGAGCGCTTCATCGGGCGCTCGATTATCGATTCCGAGTTCCATTGCCGGATCGAGCGGGAGGTCCAGGTCGGGGGCAGGCCCGGCATCGTGCCGGTGATTTCCGGTCGGGCCTGGATCACCGGGACGCGGCAGGAAATGCTCGATCCCGCGGATCCCTGGCCTGCGGGCTATCGCCTCTCCGACACCTGGCCGCTCGAAGGACGCTTCTGATGAAGATCACCGCGATCAAATACTGGCAGGTCGACCTGCCGCTGCGCGAGGGCCGCTACAAGTGGAGCGGCGGCAACTTCATCGACGTGTTCGACTCGACAGTGGTGGCGGTGGAAACCGATGTGGGGATCACCGGCTATGCCGAATGCTGCCCGCTCGGCTCGGCGTACCTGCCGGCTTATGCCAAAGGGGTGCGGGCCGGGCTCGAGGAGATCGGGCCCAAGGTGATCGGCATGGACCCCACTGCGCTCGGGCCGCTCAACCGGCACATGGACGCGGTTCTGCGCGGGCATCCTTATGTGAAGGCGCCGATAGACACTGCCTGCTGGGACATTCTGGGCAAGGTCGCCGGACTGCCGGTGAAGACGCTGCTGGGCGGGGCGGAGCAGGAGAGCATCAAGCTCTACCGTGCCATCAGCCAGGAAGATGCTGGTGTCATGGCCGAGAAGATCGCGGGCTACCGGGCCGAGGGCTATACGAAGTTTCAGCTGAAGGTCGGGGGTGACGCCAATGACGACATCGCGCGGATCAAGGCCTGCCGTGCCATCCTCAAGCCGACCGATATCCTCGTCTGCGACGCCAATACCGGCTGGACCATGGCCGATGCGGCGCGCGTGGTGAACGCGGTGCGCGATCTCGACGTCTATATCGAGCAGCCCTGCATGAGCTACGACGAGAGCGTTTCGATCCGCCGCCGCACGGCCCTGCCGTTCGTTCTCGACGAGAATATCGACGGAGTGGGCATGCTGCAGAAGGGCCTCGCCGAGGACGCCTTCGATGTCATCAACCTCAAAATCTCCAAGGTCGGCGGGCTGACCAAGGCCAGGCAGATGCGCGACCTCTGCGTTGCCAACCGCATCCCGATGACCATCGAGGACACCTGGGGCGGCGACATCGTCACCGCAACCATCGCGCACCTGGCGCAATCGACGCCGGAAAGCCTCTGCTTCTCCGCCACCGACTTCAATTCGTACGGCACGGTGGACATCGCGGATGGCGCGCCCAAGCGCGTCAACGGCACGATGAAAGCCTCGGATGCGCCGGGGCTGGGCGTGACGCCGAAGTTCGAGGTGCTGGGCGCTGCGACCTCGATCGGCGGCTAGTCGCGGGTTCGGTTCTCCGGCCCGGCCGTCTCAGGTTTCTGCGGCGCCTTTGATGCCGTGGGCATCGCTTTCGCCGGGGACCAGTTCCATGGGCCAGAGGCGCTGGACCAGCCCCTGGGGGTAGATTTCCTCGTAGGCGGGCATCGAGGCGAGCAGGGATTCTCCCAGGGCCACACCGAGGTCGCGCAGCGACAGGCGGAAGCTGGTGAGCGTAGGCGAAAGAAAGCGCGATAGCGGCGACTCGCGGAAACCGATCACGGCGATGTCTCGGCCCGGACGCAGACCCGCCTCGTTCAGGCGTCGATAGAGACCGATGGCCATCTGCTCGTAGATCAGCACGACGGCTGTCGGCCGGTCCGGCATGGCCAGCAGTTCGTGCGCGATCTGGTAGCCGCCCTGCTCGGACGACGCTGCCCTGATGACGATGCCGGGTTCGAAGTCTATGCCGTGGCGGGCGAGGGCGGCCTTGTAGCCGTCGAGGTAAACGAAGCCTAGATTGATGTCGTTGCTGGGCACGCCCACGGCTATGCGGCGATGGCCTGCTGCCACCAGCCGATCCACCGCCCGGTTGACCACGTCCTCGAAATCCAGGTCGAGCCAGGGATAGTCGCCGTTGGTGCCGGAGCGGCCGAGGGCAACAAAGGGTATGCGGGCCTTGTTGAGAAACTCGATGCGCGCGTCCCTGCGGTGCGTGGCGGAGATGATCAGCGCATCGACCAGGCGCCGGGCCACGATACGCTGCACATACTGCGCTGGATCTTCCTCGGTCGGGCAGGGGAGCACGACGAGATCGAGGTGGTGGCGGCTCAACACGCTTTGTACGCCGTCGACCACGCCGAGAAAGAAGTTGTCGCCGTTATCGCCGGCGTTTCCGGATTCGATCATGAAGCCGATGGCGTTCGTCGTGCCTTGGCGAAGGCTGCGGCCGGACTGGTTGGGGACATAGCCGAACTCGGCGGCAGCCTCGAGCACGCGCTTGCGTGTCTCCTCATTGACATCCGGCCGACCGTTCAGGGCGCGCGAGACAGTGCCGATGGAGATGTCTAGCCGCTCGGCTAGCTGCCTGATCCCCTTCATGTTTCCCCCATTTTTTCCCCAGCCGAGACGGCGACTGGAAACGTTTACGAAAATCTATTGACACGGAAGTGATGCCGAATATAGCGTCGTAAACGTTTACGGAACACCGTTGGCGAGAACGCGACAACGCGCCGCCGACATCCCGTTGGGAGGAATCAACTTGTCATTTCGTGCCGTTTTGGCCGGGTGCGGAGCTATGTCTAGGGGTTGGCTCAAGGCGATTGCCGAGACGCCGGCCCTCAAGGACCGCATCACCATCGTCGGGCTCAATGACCTCAACACCGACGCGGCCGCCAGGCTAGCGACGGAGTTCGGGCTCAACCGCGCGGCGATCGAGAGCGATCTCGAGGCGCTGCTCAACGGCACCAAGCCCGACCTGATCTTCGATGTGGTCATTCCCGGAGCGCGACACGACGTGGTCGCTACCGGTCTGCGCCACGGCTGCCACGTGCTTTCCGAAAAGCCCATGGCGACCTCGATGGCCGAGGCACGCGAGCTGGTGGCGCTCGCAGCGGAGGCGAAACGGGTTCACGCCGTGGTGCAGAACCGGCGCTTCAACGAAGGCGTGCGCCGTATCCGCGCCACCATCGAAAGCGGGGCACTCGGCACGCTCAACGCCATCCATTGCGATTTCTTCGTCGGGGCGCATTTCGGTGGCTTCCGCGAAGAGATGGAGCATGTGCTGCTGGTCGACATGGCGATCCATACGCTGGATGCCGCCCGCTACATTTCCGGCAAGCAGCCGCTCGCCGTTTATTGCCACGAGGCCAACCCGAAAAGCTCGTGGTACGCGCATGGCTCGGTGGCCAACGCCATCTTCGAGTTCTCCGACGACGTGCTCTTCACCTATCGCGGCTCGTGGAGCGCCGAGGGCGCCAATACCAGCTGGGACTCGTCGTGGCGGATCGTCGGCTCGAAGGGCACGCTGCTGTGGGACGGCGCGGACAAATTCGAGGCCAACATCGTTGCCGGCAGCGAGGGCTTCTTCCGCCCGCTCGAGACGCTGCAGGTCGCGGCGCCTGCCGACCCCGACGAGACGCGCGGCCACGCGAGCGTCCTGCTCGATTTCATCGACGCCATCGAAGCGGGCAGGGCGCCCGAGACGGTGAGCTCGGACAACATCAACAGCCTCGCCATGGTTCGAGCCGTTCTTCTGGCAGACCACCAATGGCCAGGACCTGGCCGAACTGGGCAAGCGCAGCCTCGATGCCATCGGCAATCGCGACATCACCATCTCGACCCTCGGTATGTTCGGCAACCCGCTGGAAGACCAGGAGATGGATCGCCAGACGCTGCAGGGCTGGAAGGACTGCATCGACAACGCCCACCATTTCGGCGCGACCTGCGTTGCCGGCTTCACCGGCCGGGTGCGCGGCAAGCCGCTGACCGACAGCCTGCCGCGCTACAAAGAGGTGTGGTCCGAGCTCGCCAAGCGCGCCGCCGACAAGGGCGTGAAGATCGCCTTCGAGAACTGCGCCATGGATGGCAACTGGGCGACCGGCGACTGGAACATCGCCCACACTCCCGATGCCTGGGAACTGATGTTCAACGAGACCCCGGCCGACAATATCGGGCTCGAGTGGGAACCCTGTCACCAACTGGTCTACCTGATCGACCCGCTGCCGCAGGTCCGCAAGTGGGCGAAGAAGATCTTCCACGTGCACGGCAAGGACGCCACGGTCCGCTGGGACGTGATCAAGGAGCACGGCATCTTCGGCAAGGAGAAGTTCGTGTTCATGCGCACGCCGGGGTTCGGCGACAGCAACTGGACCGACATCATCTCCGAGCTGCGGCTCGCCGGATGGACCGGCTCGATCGACATCGAAGGCTGGCACGACCCGGTCTATCGCGACGCGCTTGAAATGACCGGACAGGTCCGGGCGCTCAACTATCTCAAGCATAGCCGCGGCGGCGA
>NZ_JBFUCQ010000017.1:0-63788 GCF_056405135.1 Devosia sp. P1_H9 | reverse complement strand
GGACCGACATCATCTCCGAGCTGCGGCTCGCCGGATGGACCGGCTCGATCGACATCGAAGGCTGGCACGACCCGGTCTATCGCGACGCGCTTGAAATGACCGGACAGGTCCGGGCGCTCAACTATCTCAAGCATAGCCGCGGCGGCGATTTCGTCGACGTCACCGCCCAATACGAGGGCGGAGATCCCTCGCTGCGGCGGGCTGGGTAACGACTGCCCGCCGTCGCCCGGGAGGGGCCGGCGGCGGGATCTTGGACCGCGGAAACGATCCGCATCATGGGAGGATACTATGACGACTCGCAGACTAGCCCTTATCGGCGCGCTGGCCATGGCCGGTGTCTCCACCTTCGCCTTGCCGGCCCTGGCCGAGACCGTGACGCTGAAGATCTGGGGCATCGATGGTGCCAACGGCCCCGGCATCGCTGATACCTTCAGCAAGGAATTCGACGAGGCCAACGACGACATCACCGTCGAATACCGCACGGTGCCGTTCGACGATCTGGTGAACGAGTCGCTGCGTGCCTTTGCCACCGGCCAGGCCCCCGACATCATCGCGGTCGACAATCCCGACTTCGCGCTGTTCTCCTCGCGTGGGGCGTTCCTCGACATCACCGATCGCGTCAAGGCATCGACGGTAATCAAGGACGAGAACTATTTCGCCGGCCCGCTCGCTTCGACCATGTGGGACGGCAAGCAGTACGGCGTGCCCAAGGCCACCAACACGATCGCGCTGTTCTACAACCGCGACCTGTTCAAGAAGGCCGGCATTGCCGAGGCCCCCAAGACCTGGGACGAACTGCTCGAAGATGCGCGCAAGCTCAACGATCCGGCCAACAATGTCTACGGCATCAGCTGGTCTGCTCGTGCGGGCGAAGAGGGCACGTTCCAGTTCCTGCCGTGGATCCAGATGGCCGGCGGCAGCTTCACGCAGGTCAACGTCCCCGGCGCCGTGAAGGCACTCGAAATCTGGAAGACACTGCTCGACGAGAAGCTCGCGTCGCAGGACGTGCTAAGCCAGGGCCAGTGGGACTCCACGGGTACCTTCAACTCGGGCAACGCGGCCATGGCCATCTCCGGTCCGTGGGAAATCAACCGCATGTCGACCGACGCCAAGTTCGACTGGGGTGTGGCCCTACTGCCGACCGAGACCGATGGCGGCGCCCGCTCGTCAGCCATGGGCGATTTCAACTGGGCGATCTTCTCGACCACCAAGCATCCGGATGAGGCGTTCCGCGCCATCGAGTATTTCACCACGCAGGAAGCGCGGCTCTTCCCCGAGTTCGCCAACATCCCGGCCCGCAGCGACATCCCGCTGCCGCCGACCGGCGACGCCAAGAAGGACGAGGCACTGGCCGTGTTCCTCGACCAGCTGAAATACGCGCAGCCGCGCGGTCCGCACCCCGAGTGGCAGAAGATCTCCAAGGCCATCTATGACGCGTTCCAGGCAGCAATGACTGGCCAGATGTCGGCCAAGGACGCGCTCGATCAGGCCCAGGCGACGATCACCGGCATCGTCGGCGGCTAAATCCCTCCTCCCAACTGGACTGCCCGGCTTTCGCGCTGGGCAGTCATTTTCCCGGGAGTCGAGCAAGATGAGGATTGGGCGATGAGTAGCGAGACGATCGCTGATGCGGGAGGCGCGCGGCGCCGGCAAGGGTGGGGCATCCTGAGCGGACTGCGCGATGGCGTGGGGTTCGATATTCTGCTCGTCGGCGCGGCAATGCTGTTTCTGCTTGTGCTCGCCGGCCTGCCGCTCGTCTACAACGTGCTGATGAGCTTCCAGCAGGTGGATATGTTCACCCTGGGGGCGTTGATCCGGCCCTTCGCCGGCTTCGACAACTACATCGCCGTGGTCTCGCAGCCCGAGTTCTGGCTGGTGACCCGCAACACACTGGTCTTCGTCGTCGGCTCGATCACCGGACAGTTCCTGTTCGGCTTCGCCCTCGCCATCTTCTTCGCGCAGAAATTCCCTGGCGCCGCGACCATCCGCGGGCTGTTCCTTGTGTCCTGGGTGATGCCCGGTCTGGTCGTCGGTGCCATCTGGAGCTGGATTCTCGCCGGCGATTTCGGCGTGCTCAACGCCATCCTGAAGTCCATCGGCATCATCGATACGAACATCTTCTGGAAGTCGTCGCCCGACTGGTCGCTCTGGGCGGTGATCATCGCCAATATCTGGCTTGGCCTCGCCTTCAACATGCTGCTGCTCTCAGTGGGTCTCGCCGGCATTCCGCGCGACCTCTACGAAGCCGCCGAACTCGATGGCGCCAACGCCTTTCAGCGCTTCTGGACCATCACGCTGCCGATGATGCGCCCGACCATCGGCGCCGTGCTGTCGCTCGGCCTCATCGGCACGCTGCAGCAGTTCGACCTGTTCCCGGCCATCACCGAGGGGGGGCCGTCCAATTCTTCCACGGTGGCGCAATACTGGGCCTGGCAGATGAGCTTCAAGCTTTACGATTTCGCCCGTGGCGCAACGATCTCGGTGATGATGTTCCTGCTCGTGCTGATCGCATCCATCGTCTACGTGCGCTCCACCCGTCATGAGGTGCGCGGATGACCAACGGTTGGACCAAATGGCTGCTGCTCGCACTCGCCCTTGCGATGGCCGCGATCTACCTCTTCCCGCTCTACTGGATGTATGTGACGAGCCTCAAGACCGGCTCCGAGATCTTCGCCAACCCGCCGACGTTCTGGCCGGCGGCCGCCGATTTCAGCGTCTACCCGGCGGTGTGGCAGCGTCGCACGATGGCGACGTTCCTGTGGAACTCGACGGTGATCGCGGCCGGCGTCACGGCCATCACGGTGATCCTCGGTACCGGGTGCGCCTATGTGCTGGCGCGCTACCGCAACATCTGGATCGACATCGGGCTGTTCTCCATCCTGATGCTGCAGGTGCTGCCCGCCTCGGTGATGATCACGCCGCTGTTCGTCGGCTTCAACCAGCTGGGGCTGCTGTCGCTGCCCCGCACCGCGGTGGTGCTCGCCTCCGCGGCCAAGGCGATGCCGTTCTTCGTCGTTCTCGTTCGTGCCACCTTCATGTCGGTGCCGCGTGAGCTTGAGGAGGCGGCGCTGGTCGATGGCAACTCGCGCTTCGGGGCATTCTTCACCATCGTCCTGCCGCTGGCGCGCAACGGCATCCTGGTCTGCGCCATCCTCACCTTCATGTCGGCGTTCGGCGAGTACATCTATTCGAAGTCGATCATCCAGGACACGGCCCTGCAGCCAGCCAGCGTCGGCCTCTCCGGCTTCGTCGGACCGAACGCCCGCGACTGGAATTCGATCATGGCCTTTGCCGCGATCTACGTGACGCCGATCCTCGCCGTGTTCGTTCTCCTCCAGCGGCGCATCGTCGCCGGCCTTACCTCGGGAGCCCTCAAATGACCGCCCAGATCGAGATGCAGGGCATCGACAAGCACTACGGTGCCTTCCACGCCCTTAGGGGTATCGACCTGACCATCGACAAGGGCGCGTTCGTCGCTCTGGTCGGCCCCTCCGGCTGCGGCAAGTCGACCCTGTTGCGCTCGATCGCGGGGCTGGAAAGCATCAGCGGCGGCACGCTGAAGATCGCCGGCGAGACCATGAACGGCGTCCCGCCGCGCAAGCGCGACGTGGCGATGGTGTTCCAGTCCTACGCGCTCTACCCGCACATGAACGTCGAGGAAAACCTCACCTATTCGCTGCGCCTGCGCGGCGCCAGCAAGGCGGAGGGGCAGGCGAAGGCGGCCGAGGTGGCCACCACCACGGGGCTTTCGGCTCTGCTGGGACGTTTCCCGCGGCAGCTGTCGGGGGGGCAGCGTCAGCGCGTCGCGATGGGCCGCGCCATCATCCGGCACCCCAAGGCCTTCCTGTTCGACGAGCCGCTGAGCAATCTCGACGCGGCGCTGCGCGTCCAGATGCGCAAGGAAATCCGGGCGCTCCACGACCGGCTCGGCGCCACCTCGGTCTACGTCACGCACGACCAGATCGAGGCCATGACCATGGCCGACCATGTCGTGGTGATGCGCGACGGGGTGATCGAGCAGCAGGGCGCGCCGCTCGAGCTCTACGATCGCCCGGCCAACCGGTTCGTCGCCGGCTTCATCGGCTCGCCGGCGATGAACTTCGTCGATGCCGTGGTCGGGGCGGATGGCCGCTCCATCGAACTCGTCAGCTTGGGGGGACAGCGTGTCGCCATCGCCTCGGCGATGGAACCCGGGCGCCAGGTCACTGCCGGGATGCGCCCCGAGCACCTGCACGCCTCCGCGAACCCCGCCGGCATCAAGATGACCGTCGGCACCATCGAGTCTACGGGGTCCATGACGTTCATTTCGTCGCCCAATGACGAACTGACGCTCGTCCAGACCAGCCGGGTGACGGAAAAGCCCGGCGACACCCTCATGCTCGAGATTTCGCCCGAGAACATCCACCTGTTCGATACGGCGAGCGGTCGGCGCCTCTGACCCGCTGAGCGGCTGACGTCCGTACGGTTACCCCAACGCCGCCGGTGTGCGGCTGCCGGCGCCTATGGCGCCAGGGGCCGCTGGCGCGTCATAGGGTCAGGGCTGATCCACATCCTTACTGTATCTGTATCACCGATATACAACCGGACACGCGGACTGCGCGCGGCACGGACGATCAGGATATCGTCATGCGTGATGAAACGCGGTATTAGAGAGGCAGCCTCTGCAGAACGAAGGGGTGAAGGCGCCCATTCGGCGTTTTTCCTCGGCGTTGTGTGCCCTGCGACTGCATTTCCACAGGATGGAGCCGGCAGGCGGGCCGCGAAAGGAGGTGCGTACCGCACCTTTCTGGAAGCTCGTGCCGAGCATATCGCAAGTTCTGATCTACATCAGAAAAATGCGTTGACAACGTAGGTCTCCCGAATACGATGCCCCGCGAAAGTGCTGGAGGGCATTTTCGAACGGAGCGCGGGAGGCGTTTCCGACAAGGGAGGTATTCATGGATAGACGTAGTTTCATGCTGGGCACTGCAGCGGGTACGCTGATGGTGGCCGCTAACGGCCTTGCCCTTGGGCAGGAGGCCGCCGAAGGCACCGCACCAGACCTGGCGCAGTTTCCGCGCAACGAGACGGTGATCGTGCACAACCCGGAAGGCGTGATCCGCAATCCGAGTTGGTTCAATATCTGGGTGAATGGCGGCGGCGGCTGGTCCAACGGCCTGCATCAGCTGACGATGGATACGCTGTGGTTCATCGACCCCGATGCGGGCATCCCGGAAAAGAGCGAAAACGCCATCTACTATTCGCTCGCCGATGGTCCGTGGCAGTACAACGCCGACTTCTCGGAAATGACCGTCAAGCTCCGCCAGGGTATGATGTGGAGCGACGGCGTCGAGTTCACCGCTGACGACGTGGTGTTCACCGTTGAGAAGCAGGCCAGCACGCCGGGCCTCACCTGGAGCGGCGCATTCTCGACGCAGGTCGCCGAAGTCACGGCGCCCGACAAGTACACCGTGCATTTCAAGCTCAAGGCGCCGAACTCGCGCTTCCACGCCGTGTTCTCGGTCCGCTGGAACGCCGCCTGGATCATGCCCAAGCATGTGTTCGAGAAGGTCGATGACATCCTCACCTTCGACAACAATCCGCCGGTGAGCCTCGGGCCCTACACGCTGCACTCGTTCGATCCGAACGGCACCTGGTACATCTGGGAAAAGCGGGCAGACTGGGACAAGACCACTATCGCACTGGTCGGCGAGCCCAAGCCGAAGTTCATCATCTACCGGAACAACATTTCGACGGACAATCGCCTGATCGAGATGCGTAACGGCAACCTCGACATGATCCACGACCTGTCGCCGGAAGGCACGTTCTCGATCATCAAAGAAGACACGCAGACTCAGGGCTGGTTCCCGGGCTTCCCGTATGCCCATCCCGATCCGACCCTGCCGATGATGATCTTCAACCTGCAGAATCCGAAGTTCCAGGACAAGCGCGTGCGCTGGGCCCTGGCATTGATGCTCGATGCACGGGCGATGTCGATGGCGTCCTATCGTGGCGCGGCGACGCTCTCGGCGATCTCGATCCCACCGACCGGCACGCACCCGCGCGACTATCACGGGCCGCTGCAGGACTACCTGATCAACTACGAGCTCGACACCGGCACGCGGAAGATCAAGCCGTACGACCCCACCATCGGCAAGCAGATCGCCGACATGGTCCGGCCGCAGTTCGGCGAGCAGGTGCCGACCGACGAGGAAGCGATCAAGAAGTCGTTCGGTTATGGCTGGTGGAAGCAGGATATTGCGGCGGCGGGCGAACTGCTCACCGCGGCCGGCTTCACCAAGAACGGCAACCAGTGGATTCAGCCGGACGGCCAGCCGTTCGCCTTCTCCGTGATGGTGCCGCAGGAAGGCGTGATCGGGCGTCTCGGCGTCATCGTCGCGCAGACCTGGGCGCAGAACGGGGTTCAGGCTTCGGCCGAAATCGCGACCGACAGCTGGGATCGCCAGGCTGCGGGCAACTACGAGTGCAATATCGCCTGGGCGGTGGAAACCTGGGGCGGTCACCCCGACCTCAGCTTCTTCCTCGACAGCTACCACTCGTCGTTCGTTGCCGAGCCGGGCAAACTGCAGCCGGCCCGCAACTGGATGCGTTGGAAGGATGAGCGGCTCGATGCGATCATCGAGAAGATCCGCGGCATCGACTTCAACGACGCCAAGGGCATCGAGTACGGCCATGAGTTCGTGAAGCTGCATCTCGACGAGATGCCGAACATTCCGATCATGTCCTACAACGTGTTCTCGATCCAATCGAACCGCTTCTGGACCGGTTGGCCGAACGCCGAGAAGCCGTATGCGAACCCGGTGACCAACTGGTCGAACGGCAAGTACATCTTCACGCAGATCTCGCCGGTGGCCGGCTGATCTCCTCCCGGGTGGCCCGGCGCAAGCCGGGTCGCTCCGAGGGGCGTACCAGTCTCGCGCCCCTCACGCTTCTCCCGCCGGCCACCGGCCGGTGGGAGACGCCGCGCATGATTTCGGCGCACATCGTAGTTCGGCAGACCGGTTGAGGAGGCCGTATGCAAGGGTATCTCTGGTTTGTCGGCAAACGCGCGTTGCAACTGCTGGCAGTAGTATTCTTCGGCGTTTCCGCCACGTTCCTGGTGACGCACCTGTCACCGATCAGTCCGGTAGAAGCCGCCCTCGGCCGCATGACGGCCAGATCCAATTTCGCTCCTGACGCCATCGAAGCCATGCGCGCGGCGCTGACCGAGCTCTACGGCGTCAACGAGCCGATCATCACCCAGTATGTCAATTTCTGGCTGCGGCTGTTCCGGGGCGACCTCGGGCCGTCGCTGCTCGCCTTTCCGACGCCGGCGATGGAGCTGGTAATGCGGGCAATGCCGTGGACCGTCGGTCTGCTGGTGGTCGCGATATTGATCACCTTCGCGGTCGGCAACCTGTTGGGCGGGCTCGCCGGCTACATGCAGAACAACAAGTTCTTCAAGGCCTTCGGCATCATCGCCATGGGCTTCCAGCCGATCCCGTACTACATCGTCGCCTTCATCCTCCTCATCATCTTCGGCTTCATCTGGCCGGTGCTGCCGATCTCCGGCGGCTTCGCCATGGACGTGACGCCGGGCTGGAACTGGCGCTTCGTCGGCTCGGTCTTCCAGCATGCGATCCTGCCGGCCCTGTCGCTCGTGCTGGTCGGCTTCGGCGGTTGGTTCCTCGGGATGCGGGCGCTCGTCTCCAATGTTGTCACGGAGGACTACGTGACCTATGCCGAACTGGCTGGCGTCGATCGCCGGACCATCGTTGGCGGCTATGTCATCCGCAACGCGCTGGTGCCGCAGTTGACCGCCCTGGCGATGACGCTTGGTGGCGTGTTCTCGGGTACCGTGATCACCGAGCAGGTGTTCAACTACCCGGGGCTCGGCTCACTGCTGATCGATGCGGTGAATGCCGGTGACTACTCGCTGGTGCTGGCGGTTTCGACGGTGTCGGTCACAGCCGTGGCGCTCGCGATCTTCGTTGTCGATCTGCTTTATCCGCTGCTCGACCCACGCGTACGGGCGGAGTAATCAGCCATGTTTGCCGTTCTCCGCGATCTCATCCGCTACAATATCGAGTTCACTATCGGCATCATCCTCGTGGGGGTGGTGGTGATCTATGCGGCGTTGAGCTTCTTCTCGCCTGTCGATCCTTCGCTGATCTATATGACCATCCCGGACCAGCCGCCCTCGGCGCAGTTCTGGTTCGGCACGAATTCGCGTGGCCAGGACATGTTCTGGCAACTGAGCGCGGCGCTGAGGAACAGCCTCATCTTCGGCATCACCGTGGCGGTGCTGAGCCGCTTCATCTCGATCGCGGTCGGGCTGCTCGCGGGCTATGTCGGGGGGTGGGTCGATCGGGTGCTGATGTTCGTCAATGACATCTTTGTCGCCGTGCCGATCTTTCCGGTCCTCGTGCTGTTCTATTTCGTGCTGCGCAACAATCTCGACAGCTTCACGCTGGCGCTGATCATGGCCTGCTTCGGCTGGCCGTTCGACGCCCGCCTGATCCGCTCGGTGGCGCTGGGGCTGAAGCATCGCGAGTTCACCCGCCACGCCGTATTCGCGGGGATGAGCACGCCGAAGATCCTGCTCGAAGAGCATCTGCCCTATGTGATGCCGATCGTCTTTTCGACCTTCATGAACAACATGCTGTGGTCGATCGGCCTTGAGGTGACGCTCGCCGTGCTCGGCTTTACCAACATCAACAACCCCACCATCGGCACGGTGCTCTACTGGGCCAACAGCCACTCGGCGATGGTGGTGGGTGTCTGGTGGTGGATCGTCATCCCGGTCGTCCTGATCGTCATGACCTTCCTCGGCCTGTTCCTGCTGGCCGTCTCGATGAACGAATACATAGACCCGCGCAGCCGCCTGCGCCGCATGGGAGCCTAAGGCCATGGCAGAGGATATTCTCAAGGTCGACGGCCTCAAGGCCTACTACCAGATGAACTATTTCGGCGTGCAGCGCGAAGTGCGGGCCGTCGACGACATCACCATGACGGTCAAGAAGAACGAGGTCTATGGCATCGCCGGCGAGAGCTCGTCGGGCAAGACCAGCTTCATCAAGGTGCTCGCGGCGGCGATCCGGCCGCCGATGCGGATCGTCTCCGGCTCGGTCAAATACGACTTCAAGGGCAAGCCGGTGGACATCGCGACCGCCACCGATGCCGACATCGAGGCGATACGGTGGAGCCACCTGAGCTACATCATGCAGGGCTCGATGAGCGTGCTGAACCCGGTGCGCCGCATCGGCAAGACCTTCCACGATTTCGCCAGCCGGCCGCTGGGGCTGACCGGCGAGCCGTTCCGCCAGCGCGTCATCGGCCATCTCGAACGGCTGAAGCTGCCGGCCGACGTGCTCAATGCCTATCCGCACGAGCTATCGGGCGGCATGCGGCAGCGCGTCACCATCGGGCTTGCGACGGTGTGCCATCCCGAGTTCATCATCGCCGACGAGCCGACCACGGCGCTCGACGTGGTGGTCCAAAAGGAGGTGCTGAGCCTCATCCGCGACATCCAGAAGGAGATGGGCTCCTCGGTGGTGTTCGTCACCCACGACATGAGCGTCCACGCCAACATGGCCGACCGCGTCGGCATCATCTATGCCGGCCGCCTCGTCGAGGAAGGCCCGACGCGGCAGATGTTCTTTGCCCCCAAGCACCCCTATACGGCGCACCTGGTGGCGAGCCTGCCGCGCATCGGCGACACCACGCAGCGCCCGGCGCTGGAGGGGCGGCCGCCCAACCTCGCCGACCCGCCGAAGGGCTGCCGTTTCCACCCGCGCTGCCCGCTGGCCATCGACATCTGCAAGACCGAGGTGCCGCCGCTCGAGACGGTGGGGCCCGATCACCGGACGGCCTGCTGGCGCTCGGCCGACGTGGAGCCGCTGGTCAAACCGCACGTCGCGCACGAGGTGATGGTATGAGCACGCTGCTCGAAGTCAGCAATGTCAGCAAGCAGTTCACCATGGGTGGGCTGCTGTCGCGCAAGGTCGTCCGCGCCGTCGAGGATGCGAGCCTGTCGCTGAGCGCCGAAAAGCCGGAGATCTTCACAATCATCGGCGAGAGCGGCTCGGGCAAGACGACGCTCGCCCGCATGATCCTCGGGCTGGAACTGCCGTCAACCGGCGAGATCAGCTTTCGGGGCAAGACGGTGAGCCACCGGGTTGGCAGGCGCGAGCGGCTGGAATTCATGGCCAATGTGCAGCCGGTGTTCCAGAACCCGTTCGAGGCGTTCAATCCGCTGAAGCGGATCGACCGCTACCTCGAGTCGACCGCGCGGCGCTTCCTGAAACTCAGTGACCGCGCTGGGCTCGATCGGGCGATGGACGAGGCGCTGCAGAAGGTGGGCCTCAGCCTTGCGGAGGTGAAAGGCCGCTTCCCGCACGAGATGAGCGGGGGCCAGTTGCAGCGCGCCGCCATCGCCCGCGCCTTGATCCCAAATCCGCCGCTGCTGGTGGCGGACGAGCCGGTGTCGATGGTGGACGCGAGCCTTCGCATGAGCATCGTCAACCTGCTCAAGGCCCTGCGCGACGATTTCGGCGTCTCGGTCATCTACATCACCCATGACCTGGCAACCGCCTATTACATCTCCGACCGGCTGATCATCATGCAGCGGGGACGGATCGTGGAAATGGGCGATGCGCGGACCGTGCTGGACAACCCGGAGCACCCGTACTCGCGGCTGCTCAAGGCATCGGTGCTCTCGACCGAGGATGCCGGCGCCGGCAAGCTGGCGACCGATCCGGGCATGGTGAAGCTCGCCAATACGCTGGTGAGCAAGCCTGGGCACCTCCAGAGCCGGCCTGACGGGCGGCTGGTGCGGGTCTACGAGGGGGCGTAGCGCGCCGCCGCTACCAGCAGGGATTTTGACTGTGTCAGGCAGGACCTGGACGGCCGACAACGGCGACGGCACGTTCACCAACCCGCTGTTCTACGAGGAGTTCTCGGACCCCGACATCATCCGGGTCGGTGAGGATTTCTACATGACCGGCACCACCATGCACGCCATGCCGGGACTGCCGATCCTCAAGTCGGCGGACCTCGTCAACTGGGAGCTCCTGTCTTACGTCTTCGACACGCTCGACCTTGGGCCCGAATTCCGGCTCGAGGGCGGAGAGATCTATGGGCAGGGCATCTGGGCGCCGTGCTTTCGCTATCACGACGGCACGTTCTACATCTTCTCGAACGTCAACAAGCGCCGCACCCAGATATTCACCGCCACCGATCCGGCTGGCCCGTGGACGCGGCGGGAGATGCAGCAGTCGCTGCACGATCTCTCGGTGCTGTTCGACGACGACGGACGCGCCTATGTCGTCTGGGGCTATCGCAACCTGCGGCTGGCACTGCTGACGCCGGACCTGACCGACCTGGTCCCCGGCACCGAGACCGAGATCACCGGCGCTGACTCCGACGTGGGCGAGGGGGTGCACTTCTACAAAATCGACGGCAAGTACGTCCTCACCAGCGCCTGGTTCAGCGGCAGCATGCGGATGCCTGGAGCTCGCGCCGACCATGTCTTCGGGCCGTGGGAGATAAATCCCTCGCTGAGCGAGCATGAGGATTTCGGCCTTGTCGAAGGCTATCGGCTGCGCGGCGGCGGCCTGCCTTTCACCGCCACACCGCCATTCGAGCTGATCCCGCCCAACCCCGCGTCGGATGGGCGTATGTCGCTGCATCAGGGCGGCATCGTCGACACCCCTGCGGGCGAGTGGTGGGGCTGGTCCATGATGGACTACAACTCGCTGGGCCGGCTGACCTGCCTGTCGCCGGTGACCTGGCGCGACGGCTGGCCGTATTTCGGGCTGCCCGGCAATCTCGGCCGCACACCACGCACCTGGGTAAAGCCGAAGACCAGCTGCCCGCAGCAACCGAAGGCGCTGTTCGAGCGCAGCGATGATTTCGATGGCCCGGCGTTGCAGCCGATCTGGCAGTGGAACCATGTTCCCGTGCCGGAGAACTGGTCGCTGGCGGAGCGGCCCGGTCACCTGCGGCTCCACACGCTGGCGGCCAATTCGCTCTGGGACGCGCGCAATTCCCTGACGCAGCGGGCTGTCGGACCGATTTCGGTAGCGACCACCAAGCTCGATGGCAGCGGTCTGGAGCAGGGCGACGTGGCGGGGTTGGCGCTGCTCGGCCTGCCGTATCGCTGGGTCGGGCTCAGGCGCAGTGACAAAGGCTGGCGGATCGAGACGTTCGATCGGCAGACGGGCGGGACGATCGTAGCGGCGACCGACGGGCCGATAGTCTGGCTACGCGCCGAGTGCGATTTCCTGACTGAGACGGCGCGGTTCAGCTGGTCGCGGGATGGGGTGCGGTTCGAGTCGCTGGGCGAGCCGGTAGTGATGGTGTTCCAGCTCAAGACCTTCCAGGGCATCCGCTACGCGCTCTTTGCCTACAACGCCGAGCGGCCCGGCGGTTATGCCGATTTCGACAGCATCGAAATCGACGAACCGCACCCGAGAGGATTGATGCGGCCAATCCCGTTCGGCGAGACGATCATCGTTACGGGCCACGGCTCCGACCGGGGGATCGCAATCGAGGCCGGTGCGGTTCGTATGGGCGCTCCAAGCCCGCTGGTCGTGGTCGACCTGGGCCTCGGTCGTGCCGCGCTGAGCCACGGCGGCGGCCACCTGAGCGTCGGTGCCGAGGGCAGCGTCCGTCTCGCTGACGGTCGGGCGGGACTTGCCGAGACTTTCCAATGGATGGAGACGCCGACAGGCGAACTCATCCTGATGTCGGTGGTGACCAATCGCTTCCTGCGCCTCACCGAGAGTGGAGAGGTCAGGGCCGACAGTCCCGGTCCGCGATCGGACGGAGGGGATGGTGTCAGGTTCACGTGGGTCGTCTCCTGACCATCTACGGGCGGCGACGTCGCCGACACCAGGGACGCGAACTGAGCGCATTTCACCTTGTGCAAGCAGCGGATCACGTCGATCATGCGTGACACGATCGCAGGCAGGTGCCCCGCTATGTTGCGCACGTTTCGGTTGATCCCGAGGAGCCCGTCGCCGGTCCCGAGATCCAGCGTTATCCGGGCATGCCTGCGACCATGATGATCACAAAGCGCTGACGGCGATGATGGGCGACCCGGCCAATGGCGAGGCACCCTCCGCGGCATCGGTGCCCCAAAGTATTCGCGCTCGCGTTTCACGCCTGGGCCGTCGTGTCTCGCTGTCCCAGCGCTTCTTTCTCATCGCGCTGTGCGTCGTGGTGGCCGCGATGCTGATCCTGGGGAATTGGACCAGCAACTATGTCAGCGAGAGCATCACCAAGGGAATTGGTGGCACGGCTGCCGCGAGCATCGAAGCGCTGATCTCTCGAAGTCTTGACGGAGTTACGCAGGCGCCAGACCGCCGTACTGCGCTCGAGGCCGCGTTTGCCGTGGGCAACAGCGCCGATGCTACGCGGCTGATACAGATCCGGGTGCGCAACCCGGCAGGCGAGATCCTTTTCGAGTCATTGGGCGACCTTGACGACGTCCCCTCGACACAGGATTTGGCAGCGGCCGCGCTCGGGGTGCTGACAGTGCGGGTGATTGACGTGCCGCTGCAGTCGCTGGGTGCGCTCCCCCGGTCGACCCTGCCGGTGCTGAAGATTTATACCCCGTTGCGGCGGGACGAGACGGCTGAGGTGTTCGGCGTCGCTGAGCTCTACTTCAGCGCGCGAGCCGTTCGAGAACTGCAGGCGCAGGCGCGGTCGGACGTCTGGATCATTGTCGCGTCGATTGGTTTCGTTGCGGTGGGAACACTAGCGCTCCTCGTGCAGGTCACCGGCGACATCATCACCCAGCAACGCCAGCGGCTGGCGGCCAACCTCAGGCAGACACGGAGCCTGCTGGACGAGAACATGGTCCTGCAGGCCGCCTCCGAGAGGCTTCGCGTGGAGGCGAGCCTCGCCAACGAACATGTGCTTGCACAGGTCGGGTCCGATATCCACGACGGACCGGTGCAGCTTCTGACGCTGCTGATCCTGCGGCTGACACGAGCCGATACGAGCGCTCCCGCTGGCTCCGGGGCCGAATTGGCGCGGGAGGCGTTGGAGGAGCTGCGCGGTATATCGGCGGGGCTGGTGTTGCCCGAGCTGGCGAAGCTGGGGCTGGCGGAAACCGTTGCCCTCGCCGCGAAGCGTCACGAAGACCTGACCGGCACTGCGGTCGTCACGAGTGTCGATGTTCCGGATATCACGGCGTCGATCACGGCCAAGGTGTGCGCCTACCGCGTCATACAGCAGGCGCTCAACAACGCGTACCGCCATGGTGGCGGTGTGGACCAGCAGGTTCGCGTCAGTTCGTCCAATGGCTGGTTGCGCATCGAGGTGACCAATCGATCCTCGCGGAAGGATCCTGCTGCCTCTTCGGTCGACCAACTGGGGCTTCGGGCGATGCGATTTCGCGTCGAGTCCCAGGGCGGGAGTCTCGCGGCGGACTTCGAAGGGGAGCACGCCCGGATCGACGCCAGGATACCGATCGACGCGGGCAAGCCTCAGGCGTCGTCGTTCTGGAGCGGCATTTCCAGTTCATAGGGCGCCCGCAACCGCTGCACGGCCAGGACGACTTCGAGGCGGCTCTTCACCTTCAGCTTGTACATCAGGTTGGTCATGTAGTGCTTGACCGTCTTCTCGGTCAGGTTGAGCGTCCGGGCGATTTCCTTGTTGCTCTTGGCCTCCAGCAGGCACTGCACCAGTTGCTGCTCCCGCGGGCTGAGCTTGGCGGCGGAGCGCTCGTCCTCGCGCCGGGTGCGATTGCGAAATCCAGCAATCAGCTTGGGCGAGAAGTCGGGCGATACGAACAATCCCCCCTTGGTCACTGTCTCAATAGCCGCGAACAGATCCTCCGACGGACGGCCCTTGAGCACGAATGCATGAGCCCCGGCGTCGAGCGCCTGAAGCGCCAGATCGACGTCCGCGTAGGCGGTGAAGATGATCATCTTGGTCGCTGGTGACAGTTCGCCGATCGTGCGGATCGCAGCATAGACGTCGCCCGGCATGCTCAGATCGAGGGTCATGAGATCAGGCTGCATCAGCCGCGCGACCTCGACGGCACCGTCGGCAGACGACTCCGTACCCACAACGGAGAAGCCGCCATCTGCCGAAAACAGGGCCGCGATGCCCGTGAGCAGAGTGGGGTGATCGTCAACGAAGGCGATCCGCATCGGAGACGAGGTCGGTGCCTGAGGGGCGTCAACCGTCATTTGTTCTTGCCGTTCCCGTTTCCGTTTCCGTTTTCGTTGCCACCGCCATTGTCACCCCCGTTGCCGCCGCCGTTACCACCGCCGTTTCCACCGCCGTTTCCACCGCCATTGCCGTTTCCGCCACCGGCGTTTCCGTCTCCGTTCGCGTTGCCACCGGCATTTTCACCCCCGTTGCCGCCGGCGTGGCTGTTTGCGCTGTTGCCCGCCGGCTTACCGACGACCTCGGTGAGCGTTACCTCATCGCCAGCCGCCAGGGTCTGCCTGGCGCCGGTGGCGTTGTCCGAGACGATCGCAACGCCGATGGTGACCACAACTTCTCCCTCATCTCCGAAGACCGTCAGGCGCGACTGTCCCGGTCCCATTTCTATCGTCATGCTGGCGGTTTGCAGCAGCATCGTCTCACCAGGCCCGAGCCGGGCATCGACAGCAACCGTGCCGGCGAACTGAGTGACCCTCGTCAGGCGGCCTGTGGACTGCTCGATCTGTACGGCGGTGTCTGGCC
The DNA here is from genome assembly GCF_056405135.1 of Devosia sp. P1_H9. Lineage (NCBI taxonomy): Bacteria > Pseudomonadati > Pseudomonadota > Alphaproteobacteria > Hyphomicrobiales > Devosiaceae > Devosia > Devosia sp. P1_H9. The sequence continues at coordinate 48,104 of NZ_JBFUCQ010000017.1, read as the reverse complement.
CGAGGCTGAGCGTGACCTCCTCGCTGGTCAGTTCGACCCGTCCGCTCTGCAAGGTGCGTACTGGCGTATCGGCCAGGACATCGGAGCCAACCGGCAGCTCTGCCCATTGCCCCTGCTGGAACAGGATCACCGTGCCGGTGACCTTGGCAGTGATCCAGGCGGCCGCTGCGAAGGTGGGGCTGGCCAGCAACGACAAGGCAAGGGCGAGCCCAAGGCCGGCCGCTGCGCGGCGAACGCGCCCGGCAAAAAAGTCCTGACGATCCAATGAATTCAGCACGGCTTGTCAGATCCTGGCTAAGACCTCGGTCGACGATAACAGCCGCGCTTGTCTGAATAGCATAGCAGGCCCGATCCGGTCGTGTCACGACACGGCGCTGTGCTTTCTCTCGATTTGCCCGATGCGGATGGCTTCGCCGTCTCTCACCGGCCGGTGAGACTGGTCGCGAGCCCGGGACCTGTGTCAACACTGCAGCAATTGAGCGTTAGGGTGCGGCCGGATCGGACAAGGCGTGGTGCTGGCGCAACGTGGTGATCGTCGCCGACACCGATGCTTCGTCGGTCATCGTGAGCGTGAACTCGCGATCGGTGGCCGACCGTCCCATGCTGACGCCCGGATTGCGGAACCGCATGGAGCTGTCGACCACCCGGGGAGCCGCGAAGTGCAGCTCGTCGGCGCGGGTCCGCTGGTAAACCTCGGCGATGTTGGTGCGGTTAAGCCCGCCGCAGGCCATCACGAGGATGCGGCCGCGCGCTGCCTTCACCGTGCGGGCCAGGGTTTCGATGCCGTCGAGCGCGGACTTGTGCTGGCCGCTGGTGAGGACTCTGTCGACCCCGCACCGCACCAGGGCTTCGATCGCTTCCTCGCAATCGCGCGTCATGTCGAACGCCCGGTGGTGGGTGACCTGCATCGGTCGTGCCAGTTCGACCGCCTTGCGGGTGCGGACCTCGTCGATGGTACCCTCGGCGGTGAGGAAGCCGATGACGACCCCGGCGACGCCCATTTGCTTCAGCTCGGCGATGTCGGCGAGGATCGCCTCGAACTCGATCTCCGAATAGAGAAAGTCCCCGCCGCGCGGCCGGACCATCACGAAGAACGGGATCGTCGCCACCTGCTGGGCGGCCCGAACCATGCCCATGCTGGGCGTCAGCCCGCCTTCGATGAGGCTGGCGCAGAGTTCGACCCGGTCGGCACCGCCGTTCTGCGCCGCAACCAGCCCATCGGCCCCTTCGACCGCGATCTCGACCAGCACAGACATCACACGCTTCCTTTTCTTGCCGATGGAACCGCCAGCGGCGACCAGTCGAAATTGGTATCGAACGGGTAGGTCTTGCGGGCCTTGCGCAGCCGCGGCAGGCGCTCGACGAACTGGTCGACGACACCCGGGGACAGGGCCATCAGGCTTGGATTGGCGATGGGCGCCAGTTCCGGCGAGAGATAGCCCGACTTGACCACGACGATCTTCGCCGCGCGGGGATCGAGCCCGAGACGGGTGAAGTCGGCGATGTTGTGGAACGGCCGGCGCCGAGCGGTGACCACCAGATCGACGCCGTCGATGCGGAGCACGGCCTCGCGCAAGCGCGGCTCGGGCGCGTCGAGCAGGAAGACCACGTCGGCTTGCAGCTGTACCGGGTGGCTGGCGGCGTCGAGGCTCCCGCCAATGCTGAGCGACAGGTGGGAGCCGACGCCCGCCGCATAGGCGAGTTCGGTAGCCATCCGGTCGGCGATGCCGGCAAAGATGGCGCCTTGGGCGCCCTGGTGCAGCAATTCGGCGAGGACGTCGGCCCGATCGCCGACGCCGCCGCCTGTCGGGTTGTCGCCCGATTCTGCGATGATCGCCGGACTGGTCTCCGACGCGATGGCGAGGGTGACGCATTCGTCGATGCTGCCGGTACGGGTGCCGAAGACGAACTTTTCGCGCGCGTTCCAGTAGTCGCCGGCTAGCGCCTCGGCGGCCCGGCGAAGTGCCGGCAGGTTGGTGCCGGTCATGATCGCAGCTGCGGTGGCGCGCGGTTCGTCGGCCCAGACGTAGCCGACCATCAGCGAAGCGTCCCAGATGACGGCCTCGGCTTCGATGGCGGAGAGCCCGGCGTAGAGGCTTCTCGCCGGCTCGTCCTCGGTGCTGGTCCGCTCGCCCGGGAGGACGACGGGAACGGGGGCCCAGACGATGAAGGGTCTTTCGCCGGTGGTGAGGCTGCGCACCAGCATGGCAACTGCACGGCGCATCGTCTCCTCGACGTCGATGTGCGGCGCCGTGCGGTAGGTGGAGAAGATGTCGAGTGCGTCGATGATGCGCTGGCTGACGTTGCCGTGGAGATCGTAGCTCGCGGCGATCGGGACATCGGGGCCAACCAGCGCGCGAACGGCGGTGATGAAGTCGCCCTCGGCGTCCTCCATGCCCTCGACGAACATCGCGCCATGCATGGCGAGGTAGACGCCGTCGAGGGCGCCGGCCGCGGCGATGCCGGCGAGGATTTCCGCCTTGAACGCTTCGTAGGTCTGTCGTTCGACCGGGCCGCCGGCGATGGCCCGGGCGTGGAGCGTTGGGACAAAGTCGGCGTCATAGTCCTTGAGGAAGGCGAAGTATGCATCGTCGGTGAGGGCCTGTCCTCGGAGGATGCGGAACTCCGCCTCATGGACGAGCACCGGGTTGTAGGTGCTGCACTCGGTGTGGATCCCTCCAACGACGATGCGCATCAGGCCTCTCCCTGTGCGATGGCCGTGGGCGCGGTGGTGGTGCGGCTGAGGCGTCCGGAGAGCACGAGGCTCACTGCGAGGATCGGCAACAGCGCGGCGATGCCGACGCGCAGGTCGACATGCTGGCCGATGAAGCCGATCAGCGGCGGGCCGACAAGGAAGCCGAGCAGCGCGATGAAGGAGAGCGTCGCCACGTTGGTGGATGAGCGGGCGGGGTCGAGGTCCGCGGCCGCGGTCACCGCCAAGGGGAACGCTACGGAGGCGCCGAGGCCGACGACGGCGAAGCCGAGAAGGGCGACCGGCAGGCCGGGCGCGAGGATGAGGATGACGATCCCGACCAAGGCGAGAACCACGCTGCCGCGGGCCAGGGTTGCGGCGCCAAGCCTCGACTTCGCCCAGTCGCCACCGAACCGGCCGGCCGCGACGAAGAGGGCGAAGACCGAGTAGCCGATACCGGCCTCGCCGCCGACACCCAGCACTTCGCGCAGGAACACGGCGGACCAGTCGGCCATGGCGCCCTCGGTCATGGTGACGCCGAAGACGAAGAAACACACGCCGAGCAAGGCCCAGCCCGGCAGGCGGGACCCGGTGAGCCGTCGCGTGCCGGAGGCTGATGGGGTGGCGGTCGCATCGGGTCCGAAATCCGGCACGAGCCGGCCGGCCACCGGACCGACCACGAACGTTGCGACGGCGACCGACAGGATGGCCCAGCGCGCCTCGATGCCGGCGGCGGCAAGCGCGGAGCCGATGATGCTGCCGGTCATGATCCCGAGCGACCAGAAGCCGTGTGCCTTGCTCATGATCAGGCGGCCCGTCGCCTTCTCGACCTTATCGGCTTCGACATTGAGCCCGAGTTCGACGAACGAGATGGTCGAGCCGCAGAGCATCAGCGCGACGAACAGCAACACGGGGTTCGGCGCAAATCCGGGCAGGCTCACGGCAATGGCGTAGAGCGCAAAGCCGAACATGATCGCAGCCCTGGCCCCTATGCGGCCGACCAGCGGGCCGGCAAACGGCAGGGTCAGCAGAGTGCCGGCCGGCAGCCCAAGCAGCACCATTGCAAGGCCGGCCGGGCCGAGGCCCAGCGCCTGCTGCACATCGGGTATGCGCGGCAACCAGCTGCCGAAGGCAATCGGCTGCAGGAAGAACACGAGCATGGTCAGGCGCTGTGGGGTTAGGCGTGCCATTGGGCTCAGACGCTCCCGGAGGTCATCCGGGTGATCTGCCGGATGTCATTGATTTTCATCGGCGACTTGCTTGACGTCTGTCAATAGGCAAGTCCAACTGGATACCAATTCCCCAGGACCGGGTACGTACCGCAGGTAGCATGGAACAAACGTTCTGCCCAATTCCAAGGCAAAATAGGCCGAAATCGAGCAAATTGCAGCGAATCATGGAATATGTGTGCGGTCTAGATTGGTATTGAAATCGCTACGTCACCGTGTTGACATGTGGCCGCTGATCTGGTCACGATGTAAATAGTTTACAGCCGTTCAACGTTGAGCGGCCAACCTGGGGGCAGGGGCGGGTAATGAGGGTTGGAATTGTTGGCCTGGGCTATCGGCTGGCATACCTGGCGCGGGTGTTCTCCGCGCAGCATCCCGATTTTTCCGTGGTCGGCCATGTCGACCCCCAGCCGGCAGGGCTGCCCTACACCGAGGAGCACGGCGTTCCGGTCGGTAAGTCGTACGCCTCGCTCGAAGACATGCTGGATGGCGAGACGCTCGACCTGCTGATGGTCGGATCGCCCAACCACATGCATCTCGACCATATCCGCATCGGGCTCGAGCGCGGGCTGAAGATCTTCACCGAGAAGCCGGTCGTGGCGACTGTCGACGATACCCTGGCGCTGGCGCGCCTGATTGCCGCCCACGACAAGGACCAGGTGATGGTCGGGCTGGTGCTGCGCTATGCGCCACTTTATGTCGATCTGCGCAAGGCGCAGGCCGATGGGCTTCTGGGCGATATCGTCTCGATCGAGGCGTCGGAGCACATTCCGCCCTATCACGGCGCCTTCTTCATGCGAGACTGGCGCCGCTACGAGCACTATTCGGGCAGCTTCATGCTCGAGAAATGCTGCCACGACCTCGATCTCTACAATGGCGTGATGGGCTGCCGCCCGCGCTATGTCTCGAGCTTCGGCGGGCGCAAGACGTTCATCCCGAAGAACGCACCGCAGGCGACGGGGATCAACGACCTCGAGGTCTATTATCGCAAGCCGAGCGGCTGGATGGGCACCGACAAGGTGTTCGACAGCGACGGCGACATCATCGATTTCCAGACCGCCATCGTCGAATACGAGAACGGCTCGTCGCTCGCTTTCCACACCAATCTCAGCGTTCCCGACGACTTCCGCCGCTTTGCGGTGATGGGCGCCAAGGGCATGGCCGAGGGCGATTTCGTGCGCAACTTCTTCAAGGTCCACGACTCGCGGACGTCCAGCAAGCTGGTCGACAAGACGTACACCGGGACTGACCTGTCGGTGCATTACGGCGCCGACGAGCAGATGGCGACCGACATCACGACGCACATACTCGAGGGCACCCCGCTGCCGGTCTCGGTGGTCGATGCGCTGGAGGCGGGGCTGCTGGCGCTCACGATGGATGAGGCACGCCGAACCCGATCGGTGATCGACATGAACCCGATCTGGCAGCGTTTCGATGCCGCGCTCGCGGGCCGAGTGAGCTAGGAGGCAAGGGCGATGACCGCAAACCGAACTGCCGTCCTCTTCGCCCTCGCCCTTCTGGCACCCGCAGTCGCCTATATCCTCTTTATCGTCGCCTATCCGCTGGTCGACACGATCATCCTGTCGTTCACCAATGCGGCGCTGCGGCCGAAGCTGGATTGGGTCGGGTGGGCGAACTACCAGAAGATCTTCGCCAACTCGAAGTTCACCGAGATCATCATCCGGACGATCTTCTGGACGCTCTGCTCGGTGGGGCTGAAGATGATCATCGGCACCTGCGGCGCGGTGTTGCTCAACGCCGCGATCCCCGGCCAAACTATCTTCCGCATCCTGACCATGCCGCCATGGGTCGTGCCGATGGCCATCGGCATCTACATGTGGGGCTGGATGTACAATGGCCAGTTCGGGATGATCTCGGGCCTGTTGCAGAACTTCGGCATCCTCGACGGCCCCTTCGCCTTCCTCGGCTATCCGACGCCCGCCTTCTGGTCGACCATCGTCACCGACGTCTGGATCGGGGTGCCGATCGTCACGATCTACCTGCTCGCCGCCATCCAGTCGGTGCCCAAGGACCTCTACGAGGCCGCGTGGGCCGATGGGGCAGGGCGCTTCTACCGGTTCCGCCGCATTACGCTGCCGCTGATCCTGCCGGCGATGCTCACCATGTCGCTGCTGTCGCTGATCGCGACCTTCAACTCGTTCGACATCATCTGGATTTTGACCCAGGGCGGCCCGTCGGGGTCGACCACCACCATGATCATCGACACGTTCCAGACCGGTATCCGCTCATCCAAGTACGGCGAGGGCGCGGCGCGGGCGGTGATGATCTGCATCTTCGTGTCGATCTTCTGCCTCGTCTATTTCCGCGCTGTGCGGCGCCTGTCCCAGGGAGCGCTGAAATGAGCCATCTCGCCCGCACTGCCGCATCGACCGGAGTCATCGCAGCTCCTGCCGCGCCCGCCACCAGGACCCGCCGCGCCCGCGCGGTGACCGGCAAGCCGATGATCGACCGCTATCGCTGGTACGAAATGGTGGCGCTCTATGCCGGCATCGCGGTGTTCCTCGCGTTCGTCCTGGCGCCGTTCGTCGAGGGCTTCCTCGTCTCGCTGAAGCCGCTCGCCCAGCTGTTCTCGACGCCCTACAGCTTCATCCCCAAGAACGGTTCGTTCGACGCCTACATCAACATGTGGACGAGCGTGCCGAGCCTGGGCCGCTACATCTTCAATTCACTGCTGATTTCGACCATCGAGACGGCGATCGTGGTGACGGTCGCGGTGCCGGCGGCCTACGCCTTCGCCCGCTTCAACTTCCCGGCCAGCGGCGTGCTGCTCGCGGCGTTCCTGGCGGTCAACATGTTCTCGGGCGCGGTGCTGTTGATCCCGCTGTTCCGCTTGATGCGCACGGTGGGCCTGCTCAACACCTACTGGGCCCAGATCATCCCCGGCGCGGCCTTCCTCATCCCATCGTCCATCTGGCTGCTTCGCACCTACCTGATGCGCATCCCGCGTGAGCTGGACGAGGCGGCCTGGGTGGACGGGGCCTCGCGGCTCTACACCATGCGCCGCGTCATCCTGCCGCTTGCCATGCCGGGCGTCGTGGTCGTCGCCATCATGACGTTCATCGGTGCCTACGCGCAGCAGTTCATCTTCGCGCTGACCTTCAACTCCAAGACCGAATACATGCCCCTGCCGATCGGCCTCTTCGCCTTTTTCGGCAAGCAGGAAGTGGTTTGGAACGAGCTGATGGCAGCCAGTTTCGTCGGAATCCTGCCGGTCATGATCATCATCGTGTTCCTGCAGCGCTACCTCGTCGCCGGCCTCACCGCCGGGGCGATCAAGCAGTAAGGCCGGGGTGTCGATCCCGGCCGGGGGTAAGCACGCGTTCCTGGGGGACGCGCTAGCAACAAGGGAGACTAACGTGAGTAGAACGACATCACTGCTGGCCGTGTCACTTCTGGCGCTCGCCGGTGCCGCTCCTGCCATCGCGCAGGACGTCAAGGAAATCACCTTCATCAACTGCGGCGACGAACTGACGGCCGGCTACGCGGATTACTTCGCCGCGTGGGAAGCCGACAATCCGGGCTTCAAGGTCGTCCCCGAGGTCGTGGGCTGGGGCCAGTGCCAGGACAAAGTGACGACGCTCGCCGCCGCCGGCACCCCGGTCGGGCTTGCCTATGTCGGCTCGCGTACGCTCAAGCAGTTCGCGCAGAACGACCTGATCGTCCCCATCCCGATGACGGACGAGGAGAAGGCCTCCTACTACAACTTCGTGCCCGAGACGGTGACCTTCGAAGGCACCCAGTGGGGCGTTCCGGTCGCTTTCTCGACCAAGGCGCTGTTCTGGAACAAGGACCTGTTCAAGGCCGCGGGGCTCGACCCCGAGGTTCCGCCCAAGACCTGGGCCGAAGAGATCGCCTTCGCCAAGCAGATCGCCGACAAGACCGACGCGGCAGGCTTCGGTGTCGTCGCCAAGACCTTCGACAACACCATGCACCAGTTCCTGCACTGGGTTTACACCAACAACGGTTCGGTGATCGACGCCGACGGCAACATCACCCTCGACAGCCCGCAGAACCTCGCCGCACTGACCGCGCTCAAGGACATCGTTCCTTACGCGGAAGAGGGCCCGACCGCCTATGAGCAGAACGAAGTTCGCTCGATCTGGCTCGACGGCAAGCTGGGCATGATCCAGGGTGGCGTCGGCGCGGCGCTGCGCGCTGACGAAGCCAAGATGAACTGGGGCGTCGCTCCGCTGCCGGTTGGCCCCGATGCCAAGGGCCCGGGTACGCTGCTGATCACGGACTCGCTGGCGGTGTTCAAGGGCACCGGCGTCGAGGATCAGGCGATCAGCCTCGCCAAGTACATCACCACCGGTGAGCGCCAGTGGGCCGCCGAGATGGCGCAGGGCCTGACCCCGCTCCGTCCGCTCGAGCCGCAGACCAGTGAACTCGTGGCCAAGACGCCGTACTGGAAGCCGTTCCTCGACGGCATCGCGTTCGGTGGTCCGGAGCCGCTGTTTACCGATTACATCGGCCTGCAGAACACTATGATCGAGATGGTGCAGTCCGTCGTGACCGGTGCAGCCGAGCCGCAGGCGGCGCTGACCAAGGCCGCCGCCGACCTCGAGCAATACAAGTAACGTTGCCTCCGCCGGTCGCCGCCTTGCGCGGCGGCCGGCCCATCCGTCCCGCCGAGCGGGCCCGTTGGAGACCTGCATGAGCCAGCTGACGCTCTCGCGCCTCAAGAAATCCTTCGCCGAAATCGAGATCATCAAGGGCATCGACCTCGAGGTGACCGAAGGCGAGTTCGTCGTCTTTGTCGGCCCGTCCGGCTGCGGCAAGTCCACCCTGCTGCGGATGATCGCCGGGCTCGAGGACGTCACCGAGGGTGAGATCGTCATCGGTGGCAAGCCGGTGAAGGATCTGCCGCCGGTCAAGCGCGGCATCGCCATGGTGTTCCAGTCCTACGCTCTCTACCCGCACATGTCGGTGTTCGAGAACATCGCTTTTCCGCTGCGGGTCGAGAAACTGCCCAACAGCGAGGTCACCACCCGCGTCGAGAAGGCCGCCAAGGTGCTGCAGCTCGAAAGCCGGCTGCAGCAGCGGCCCGGAACCCTGTCCGGTGGCCAGCGCCAGCGCGTCGCCATCGGCCGCGCCATTGTACGCGAACCCAAGATTTTCCTGTTCGACGAGCCGCTCAGCAACCTCGATGCTGCGCTCCGCTCCGAGATGCGCATCGAGTTGATGGAACTGCACAAGCGGCTCGGCTCGACCATGATCTATGTGACCCACGACCAGGTCGAGGCCATGACCATGGCCGACAAGATCGTGGTGCTGAGCGCCGGGGAGATCGAGCAGGTGGGCTCGCCGCTGGAGCTCTATCACAAGCCCGACAACATGTTCGTCGCCGGCTTCATCGGCAGCCCGAAGATGAACTTCATCGCCGGCCGCTGTACCGCCGCCGACGGCAGCCAGGTCACCGTGGATCTGGGCGCTCTGGGTACGCTGGTGCTGCCGCGCCAGGCGATGCACCTGGTCGGCGAGGCGGTGACGATCGGCGTGCGCCCCGAGCACTTCTCGCTGGGCAAGAAGGATTTCACCCTCAACCTCGTGCCGCGGATCATCGAGCACCTGGGCATCCATACCGTGCTCTATGCCACGCTACCTGCCGGCGAGAGTTTCATTGCGCTGTTCGAAGGTGACCCGCAGGTTGCCGAGGGCGTAGCGGTGGAGGCCAGCTTCTCGCTCGATGCCGCGCATCTGTTCGACGCCGCGGGCAATGCCGTCTATTAGCACCACGACGCGCCCCCGAGCAGGGCGCCGGGGAGGGGCAATGGTCGATCTTGTTGGCCTATTGCAGACGGAGAAGCACACCTTCACGCCGTCGGAGCGCGCGCTCACGGAAATCGTGCTGGCCGACGTCGATGCGGCGCTGACCCTATCCATCGTCGACCTGGCGGCGCAGGCCAAGGTCTCGCCGCCCACGGTGACGCGCTTCTGCCGGCGCCTTGGTTGCGCCAGCTACGGTGAGTTCCGGGTCCGCCTCGCCCAGAGCCGGTTCGTCGGGCAGCGCTACTTTACCACCGACGCAGGACCCAAGCACGTCCGAGAGATCGCGCAGGGAGTGGTCAACGGCATCCAGTCGACCATCTATCAGACCTTCGACCGGCTTGATTTCGACGCCATCGAGCGGGCGTCGGTGGCGATCGCGAAGGCGAACTATGTGCTCGCCTTCGGTTCGGGCGGCGCCTCGTCGATGGTTGCGGCCGAAACGGAAACCCGCCTGTTCCGGCTCGGATTGGCGGTTTCATCGTCGCTCGACCATCAGGCGCAGATGATGCGGGCGGCGGGCGCGCCTGCCGGCACGGTGGTCATTGCGTTCTCGCTGAGCGGCAACAACCTGCCGCTGGTGAAGGCGCTCTCGGCGGCGGGCGACAACCAGCTGACGCGCATCGTCGTCACCCGCTCGGGCTCGCCTGTAGCGGGGCAGGCCGACATCCTGCTGCCGATCGACCGGGAGGAGAACACCGATATCCTGCGGCCCACTCCCGGCCGTTATGCCTTTCTCGCCACCGTCGACATTCTGGCGCAGACGGTCGCCACCCGCCTCGGTGTTTCGGCCATCGACAGCATGCGCCGGATCAAACACCAACTCGTCGTCAACCGCGACGGGGACGACGCCCAGCCGCTTGGAGACTAGCGGCCGCCTTTCCTTCCATTGCCTCACCGCACCGGCCGGTGCGTCGCTTTCCAAGATTGGATCTTTGCCATGCCCATCAGTTTTTCGCTCGTCACCACCTGGACGCCGGCCAAGGACGGCGAGCCGCTCGGCTATGGCATCGAGCTCACCAATACCGGTGACACGCCCGTCAGCAATTTCCAGCTCGGTTTTTCCGGTCCCGCCCGCATCGATCCGCAGGCGACGCTGGAGAATGGCAAGCTCCTCAAGCGCCTCTCCAACCACACGCTGATTGCGCCGCCCGATGGCTATGTGCTCGCGCCCGGCGCCACCTGGGTCGCCACCGCTCGCGGCCTTTCATACGGCCTTCGCCACTGGAGCGATGGCGCCAATACCGGCTATGTCGTGCTTGCAGACGGTACGCTGGTGGCGTTGCCGACGCTGCCAACAAAGGGCAAGGGCAACAACGCTCCGCTGCTGAAGGGCGCGGCGCGCTTCCCGGTGCCGACCAAGGCGGCGGTCGACGTCTCCATCATCCCGTGGCCGCAGTCGGTCGCCACGACCGGCGCGCGCATCGCTCCGGTCGGCTTCGATCTCAAGCCCGAGGGTGAAGCCGCCAACCGCGCTGCCACGGCGTTCGCCGACCTCGTGGACGATCTCTTCCCGGTCGAAGCGATCGTCCGTCCCGCTTCGGAAGCCGGCATGCCAGTGCACGTGGTCGAGACGGCCGGCATGGGCCCCGAGGCCTATGAGGTGCGCTTTGCCGAAAACAGCGCCACGGTTTCGGCGACCACGCGGCAGGGCATGTTCTATGGCCTCGTGACTCTCGGCCATATCCTCCGCGGCGCCCGCCAGCATCCAACGACGTTCGTCTTCCCGACCGGCGGTGCCATTACCGACGCTCCGGGCTTCGTCTATCGCGGCTGCCACCTCGACGTGGCGCGTCAGTTCTATACCGGCGCCGAGGTCAGCCGGCTGCTGAAACTCATGGCCTGGAACAAGATGAACAGGTTCCACTGGCACCTGTCGGAGGACGAAGCATGGCGCGTCCAGATCGATGCCTATCCGGCCCTCACCGAGGTCGGCGCCTGGCGCGGCCACGGCAAGGCCCTGCCGCCGCTGCTTGGCTCAGGTCCGCAGCCGACGGGTGGCTACTACACCAAGGCGACGATCCGGCAGATCGTGGCGCTGGCCGACAGCCTTGCCATCACGGTCATCCCTGAAATCGACATGCCGGGCCATTTCTATGCCGCGCTGCAGTCGGTGCCTGAACTGCGCGATCCGGCGGAGCAGGGCGAGTACCAGTCGGTGCAGGGCTTCCCCAACAACAGCCTCAACCCGGCGCATGAGCCCGTCTACCGCTTCGTCGAAACCGTGGTCGAGGAAGTACTCGACCTCTTCCCCGCCGGCATCTTTCATATTGGGGCCGATGAAGTGCCGCTGGCCGCATGGTCGGGTTCGCCATTGGCGCTCGACCTGCTCGAAAAGCTGGCAGGGCCCGAGATGCGCAAGAAGCATGAGAGCCAGTTCAACCAACTCGGCAACCATCATGGCGCCGACGAGATCGAAGGCTCTCCGACAGCGATCCTCCAGGCCCATTTCATCCGCCGGGTGCATGAGATCATCAAGCGAAAGGGCGCGATCACGGGGGGGTGGGAAGAGGCGGCGCATGGCGACGCGGTCGACCGGAACAAGGCCTACGTCATTGGCTGGCGCAACGTCGAGATCAACGCCGCGCTCGCTGAGCGGGGCTACGACATCGTCGTTTCGCCCGGCCAGCGCTACTATCTGGACATGGCCAATGGCGTGTCGTGGGCCGAACCCGGCGCCGGCTGGGCCGGCTGGTCCGGGCCGCAGGAAACCTACGAGTTCGATGCCCGCGCCGGCTTTTCCGAACAGGGGCTGGAACACCTGCTCGGTATCCAGTCCTGCATCTGGTCGGAGTCGATGACCGACCGGGCCATCTTCGATCGCCTGGTGTTCCCGCGCCTCTCGGCGGTCGCCGAGTCCGGCTGGACGATGCCGGAGCGCAAGTCCTGGAACCGCTTCAGCACCCTCGTCGGGCTGATGCCGATCATGTATGGCAACTGGGCCGAGTAAGGACGTCGCAGCAGTCGCAAATGAGGCCGCGCTCGTCTGCGCGGCGGCTGGATCCTAGGCGTTGTCGAGAGCCGGAGCGTTGGCGGCTTGCCAGACCTTGTAGCGTTCGACAGTCTCTGCATTGGGCGGATAGACGCCGAAGGTGGACTTGCCGGACTCGATTTCGGATTTCAGGAACTCTTCCTGCAGGTCCATCGCCAGGGCCTCGTCGGCGATTTCATCTGCCCATTTGCGCGGGATGACGATGACGGCCTCGCTGTCTCCGAACATGATGTCGTCGGGATAGACGGCGACGCCGCCGCAGGCGATCGGCTGGTTCATGTCGGAGGCGTGATGGGCAACGAGGTTTGCCGGCGCCGCGGGGCCCAGGCAGAAGGTCGGGAGCCCCAAGGCGGCGATATCGGCAGTGTCCCGCACCCCACCATCCAGCACGATGCCGGCACACTGCCGGTAGATCAGGCGGCGCGCGAGAACGGCGCCGATGCCAGCTATCTCGGGCATATTGCGGCAATCGAGCACCAGCACGTGGCCCTCGGCGATGGTGTCGATGGCCTTGCGCTGGAAGTTGTCCGGACTCGAGCTGTACACCGAGCCGTCGATGTCCTCGCGCGCCGGAATGTAGCGCACCGTAAGCGCGGGGCCGACCATGGGATCGGATGCGCTGCCAAGCGGCCGCACGCCGCGGATAGCGGTGTTCCTCAGGCCGCGTTTTAGCAGCAGCGAGCTGAGCGTCGCCGAGTTCGTCCGCTTCAGCTTGGCCTGGGTTTCGGCGCTCAATAGTGTCATGCAATCCTCCTTGGCTACATGGCACTTAGCAGACAGCGGTTCGAAAGTTCAATAGAGAACCAGAAGTTTCTTATTTGGCTTCGGGCGACGTGCCGCCGAGAAGGCGGGTCAAGGCATCGGCGACCTCGATGACTTCCTTGCGGATGGCACGCTTTCGCTCGGGGGTCGCATCGCCGATGAACGGCACGCTGACGGCGGCGATGAGCCGGCTCGAGGCATCGAAGATCGGGGCGGCGAGGGCGCGGATGCCGAGCCCCGATTCGAGATTGTCTTCGGCGAATCCATCTTCGCGGATCCGCCGCAGTTCCTCTTCCAGCGCCTCTGGATCGGTGATGGTGTAGGGCGTGCGCGCTACCAGGCCGCGACCGCAATAGGCGGTGACGTCGGCGCTGCTCGCAAAGGCGAGCGCGAGTTTGCCAGCGGCGCCGACATGCTTGGGCGAGCGGCTGCCGACCCGCACGGAAAGGGCATATTCCGCGGGGCTCGCCGCCGCCAGGATGGTCAGCATCTCATCGCCCTCGGGGGCGGAGAGCTTCAGCGATTCGTGGATACGGTCCGCCGCCGACTGCATGATCGGGCGTGCCGCCTCGACCAGCGTGACCCGGTCGGCGTTCGGCGAAATCCGGCGGGCGAGCTCGATGAAGCGCGGGCCGAGCTGATAGTTGGCCCCACCGTTCACCCGCGCCACCAGCCCGTGCGCGGCCAGCGAGTTGAGGATCCGGTAGACCGTCGAGCGGGCTGCTCCCAGCTTTTCTACCAGCTCATTCAAGGAGATGCCGTCGCCGGCCTCGGCGACCGCGCCCAGCAGGTGCGCCGTCTTCTCGACGACCGGAGAGCCATGTTTGAGTTCATCCATGAAACAGAAATGCCCTATTTGGAACCAACGTTGACACATCGCTTCAGATGTGGTGTCACATAGCCACATCGATGTCTCATTTGGAACCTAGTCCATCGGAGCGCGTCGGTACAGGGAGGAATGACATGCTTCACAAGTCGACGCTCAACCTGAGCGCCACGCTGCTCGCCGCGCTCTTGATGGGCTCAGTTTTCGCTGGTCCCACCTACGCGCAATCTGATGCGCTGACCGTGGTCGTCACCGACGAGCCCAAGTCGCTCGATCCGTGCGACACGGACCTTTCGAACAATTCCCGCGTGTTGCGGAACAATATCACCGAGGCGCTGGTCAATCTCGACCCGGCCAATGGCAACGTGCTGCCGAGCCTCGCCGAGAGCTGGTCGCGGATCGACGACAAGACCTGGGAGTTCAAGCTGCGCTCGGGCGTGAGTTTCCACGATGGCACGCCATTCGATGCCAGTGCGGTCGCTGCGGCCCTGACCCGGGCGCAGAATGCCGATCTCGGCTGCGAGGTGGCCAATGCCGATCTGAAGGATGTCGTGTTCACGCCCGAAGTGGTCGACCCGCTGACGCTGCGCGTCATGACAGACGTCGTCGAGCCGATCCTGCCCAACAAGCTGGCGGCGCTCGATATCGGCTCGCCGGCAGCGACGCCGAACGACGCCAAGACCCGCGCTCCGGTGGGCACCGGCCCGTACCAGCTCACGGCCTGGAACGAGGGGCAGTCGGTGGTGCTTTCGGCGTACCAGGGTTACTGGGGCGACAAGCCGACCATCCCGAACGTGACGATCCTCTGGCGGTCGGAATCGGCGGTGCGCGCTGCAATGGTCGATACGGGGGAGGCGCAGATCGCCTTCGAGATTGCGCCGCAGGATGCGACGACCGAGAACGACGTGGCCTATCCCAACGCCGAAACGTCGCTGCTGCGCATCGACCAGGCCATTCCGCCGCTCGACGACAAGCGGGTGCGCGAGGCACTCAACCTTGCCATTGATCGCGACGGGCTGATCGGCACGGTGTTTCATCCGGATGCACGGAAGGCCATGCAGGTCGTGCTGCCGAGCGTGATCGGCTACAACCCGGATATCCCGGTCTGGCCCTACGATCCGGCAAAGGCCAAGGCCCTGCTCGATGAAGCCCGCGCCGCCGGCGTGCCGGTCGATACCGAGATCGTGCTCTATGGCCGCATCGGCATCTATCCGAATTCGTCCGAAAGTCTCGAGGCGATCCAGGCCATGCTGATCGACGCCGGCTTCAACATCCGGCTCGAGATGATGGAGACCAATCCCTGGATCGAGAAGCTGATCAAGCCGTTCGAGGACGGCCGGGTGCCGAGCATGATCCAGACGCAGATCGACAATACGCAGGGCGACGCCGTGTTCACGCTGCCCAACCGCTTCACGTCGGACGGCAACACCTCGACCGTTGCCTCGCCCGAGCTCGACAAGCTGATCGCCGATGCGTCGCAGGCGACCGGGGAGGAGCGCCAGAAGCTGTTCCAGCAGGCGTTCGCCTATATCGCGGTTGACGACATCAACATCGTGCCGCTGTTCCACATGGTCACCAGTGCCCGCATCGCGCCGAACGTCGACTACGTCCCAGACGTGCAGGCCGGTAACGAGATCAAGCTCAAGACCATCCGCTATCGCTAACGCGGTCGCATATGGCTCACCCGGTTGCGGCCGGGTGAGCCGCAACAGGATCCTACAATGTCGCCAGCCTATTTCCTGAGACGCGCCGGCTATGCCGTGCTGGCCCTTGCCGGTCTCATGGTGGCGGTGTTCTTCCTCGTCCGGCTGACCGGCGATCCGGTGAACCTTTACCTGCCGGTCGACGCCTCCGCCGCGGCACGCGATGCGATGCGCGTGCGCCTGGGGCTCGACCAGCCGGTCTGGTCCCAGTTCCTCGATTGGGGCGCGCAGATGCTGCGCTTCGATTTTGGCACCTCGCTCTGGCGCAACCGGCCGGCGCTCGAAGTCGTGCTGGAAGCGTTGCCGAATACGCTGGCGCTCGGTGCTATTGCGCTCGCCATCGCTTTTGTCCTCGCGGTGATCGCAGGTTCCCTCGCCGCGCTCCGTCCCGGCGCGGCGCTCGACCGAGTAGTCAATCTTGTCTCGCAGGCCGCGGCCAGCGTGCCGGACTTCTGGCTGGGCTTGATGGGCATCCTGGTGTTCGCCGTGACGCTCAGGCTGCTTCCCACGTCGGGCTTTGGCGGGCCGATCTATTGGGTGCTTCCGGTTGCCTGTCTCTTCGCGCGGCCCTTCGGCACGCTGGTGCAGATCGTGCGCGGTTCGATGATCGAGGCGCTGAATGCAAGCTTCGTGCGGACTGCGCGCGCCAAGGGCGCCCGCGAGGGACGCGTCACATTCGTCCATGCGCTCCGCACCGCGCTCCTCCCGGCCATCACCGTCACCGGCGATCTTGCTGCGCAGTTCGCCGGTGGCGGTGGCGTGGTCGAGGTGGTGTTCGGGTTTCCCGGCATCGGCAAGCTCCTGATCGACGGCATCCTGAAGCGCGACTTCGCGCTGGTGCAGGCGAGCATCTTCTGCGTCGCGATCGTCATCTTCCTCATCAACATCCTCGTCGACCTGCTCTATGCCGCCATCGACCCACGCGTGAGGCTCGATCAATGACCGAGCTTGCCACTGCCGAAGGCCTGGCGCCGAAGACCTCAACTGCGAGCCGTGTCAAATGGATGGGTCGTGCCCTCACTGGCGACCCGATGGCGCTGGCGGCCGTGGCCTGGCTGGCTGTCGTACTTTTCCTCGTCATCGCCGACGCAAGCGGGATGTTTACCGCCGCGGGCAAGGTCAATCTCAAGGCGCGGAACCTGCCGCCTTTTGACTTCAGCCGCGACTGGACGCTGTGGCTGGGCGGCGATGCACTCGGCCGCTCGCTGCTGGCGCGGCTCGCCGATGCAGCCGCCGCCTCGATCGGCATTGCCTTGTCTGCTGTGCTCAGCAGCCTCGTCGTCGGCACCGCGCTGGGGCTGGTAGCGGGATATTTCGGCGGACTCGTCAGCACGCTGATCATGCGCGTTTCCGACATCATCATGGGCTTTCCGACACTGCTTGTGGCGCTGGTCGCGCTCTACCTGTTCGGGCCTAGCGTCACCAACCTCGTCATCGTCCTCGCGGTGACGCGGCTGCCCGCCTATATCCGCGTCGCCCGCGCCGACGTGCTGGAAGTGCGTGAGCGGCTCTTCGTCGATGCGTCGCGCACCTTCGGGGCAGGGCCGGTTTGGATCATCTCGCAGCACATCCTGCCTGTCGTCGCACCCACCATGCTGACGCTCGCGTCGGTGAACATCGCGATGGTGATGCTGTTCGAGTCCGGCCTCAGCTATCTTGGTCTCGGCATCCAGCCGCCCGGCGTCAGCTGGGGGCTGATGGTGGCGCAGGGGCAGGGCTATCTCGGCACGGCTTGGTGGCTGGCCTGCTTCCCCGGCCTCGCCGTCATGCTGACCACCATGTCGTTCAACCTGCTCGCCAACTGGTTCCGGATCGTCAACGACCCGTCGCAACGCTGGCGCCTGACAACGCAGAGGCGCGGCAAATGAGCCTGCTCGAAGTGCGCGATCTGGCCGTTACCTTCGATACCGCAGCCGGCCGTATCCTCGCGCTTAATGGGGTGTCGTTTTCGCTCGAGCGCGGCGAGGTGCTGGCGCTGCTTGGAGAGAGCGGTTCGGGCAAGAGCGTCACGGCGTCGGCCATCATGGACCTGGTCCCGACACCGCCGGGCGCGATCGCCGGCGGCACCATCAAATTCGATGGGACGAACCTGCTTCAGCTGCCGCATGCAGAGCGCCGCAGTATCTGCGGCGATCGGGTCGCGCTGATCTTCCAGGATGCGCTGGCAGCGCTGAACCCGGTCTATACGGTCGGCTGGCAGATCGCGGAGATGTTCCGCATCCACGGCAAGAAGCGCGGCGCTGACATCGACGCGGCGGTGATCGATCTCCTCGCGGCCGTCGGCATCCCCGATCCCGCGCAGCGCGCGAAGCAATACCCGCATCAGTTCTCGGGTGGCATGCGCCAGCGCATCATGATCGCCATGGCGGTGGCGCTCGAGCCGGACATCATCATCGCCGACGAGCCGACCACGGCGCTCGATGTCACCATCCAGGCGCAGATCGTCGATCTGCTCGATACGGTGCGGAAGCGCAGCGGGGCGGGGATGATCTTCATCACCCACGATCTCGGGGTCGTTGCCGAGATCGCCGACCGCGTGGCCGTGATGTATGCGGGGCGCATCGTCGAGACGGCGAGCGTGTTCGAGCTCTTCGCGACGGCGCAACATCCCTACAGCCAGGGCTTGCTTGCCTCGCAGCCGCGCATTGATGTGTCCGGTGACGAGCTGGTGCCTATTCCGGGTTCGGCGCCCAATCCTGCCGCGCTTCCGTCGGGCTGTGCCTTTCGGACGCGTTGCCCGAGGGCGCAAGCGGTTTGCGCTGCCGTGGTTCCCGTGCTCGAAGCGGCGGGCCCTGGCCGCGAGGTTGCCTGTCACTTCCCAGGGGATGCCCGATGACGGCGCCGTTGCTCGATGTTTCCTCACTGGCCAAGCATTTCGGCACACCGGCGGCGCCAGTGCGGGCGGTAGATGGTGTGAGCTTCGCCATCGCTCGGGGCGAGACGCTGGGGCTGGTCGGCGAGAGCGGCTGCGGCAAGACCAGCCTCGTTCGTACGCTGCTGCGGCTCAACGCGCCAACCAGCGGTTCGGCGGTGCTCGACGGTGTCGATATCGCCGCAGCGAAAGGCGGGGAGTTGCGCGCCATCCGACGCAAGATGCAGGTGGTGTTCCAGGATCCATACCAGTCCCTGAACCCTCGCATGAGGGTTGATCGGATCATTTCCGAGCCATGGGCGCTGCATCGCGATGTGGTGCCAAGGGGGCAGTGGAGCACCGAGGTGGCGGGGCTGTTGGCGGATGTCGGTCTGAGGGCCGAGCATGCCGAGCGCTATCCGAACGAATTCTCCGGTGGCCAGCGCCAGCGGCTTGGTATCGCGCGGGCGCTCGCGCTCAAGCCGTCGCTGCTGGTTTGCGACGAGCCGGTTTCGGCGCTCGATGTGTCGGTACAGGCGCAGGTGATCAACCTGCTGGCGAAGCTTCGGCGTGAGCGCAATCTCGCCATGCTGTTCGTGGCGCATGACCTGGCTGTCGTCCGCCACGTGTCGGACCGGGTGATGGTGATGTATCTCGGCCGCATCATCGAGAGCGGTCCGACCCACTCGATCTTCACCGCGCCGCGCCACCCGTACACGCAAGCGCTGCTTTCGGCCGTCCCGACGCCCGATCCGACGCTGCGCGGCAAGCGGAAGCGCATCGTGCTCGCCGGCGACCTGCCGAGCCCGGCCAATCCGCCAAGCGGTTGCCGCTTCCGTACTCGCTGCTGGAAAGCCACGTCGAAATGCGCCGAAGTGGAACCAGAGTTGACCGCCCAGCCGGGCGGGCTGATGACCGCCTGCCACTACCCAGAGGCGCCGGGCGATCGATAGTGGCGGTAGGCTTGATCGGGCTGGCCGGAGTGGGAATACTCCAACCATCCTCATCGTCGTGGCGATGGACTCTGGCTATCCTGCTCGCCTCCCGCGCTTAATCATCAAGTAGGAACCGGCGGATGAGCGACCTTGTGATCAGCGTCACCGACACGCCATCGGCCGAGGACCTCCAGGTTATCGGGGGGCGCCTCGCGGCGTTCAATGATGCCGATGTCGGGCCGGCTGATCGCAAGCCACTGGTCGTCGTCGCGCGTGATGACGCGGGCGGGATAGCAGGTGGGATTTCGGGCTACACGGCTTGGGGCTGGCTCTACGTGCAGTGGCTCTGGGTTGGCGAGGCGGGGCGCGGCGAGGGGCTGGCCGGCCGAATGTTGGCGACGGCTGAAGGCGAGGCGCGGACGCGGGGCTGCCATGGCGCCTACATCGACACCTTCAACCCCATCGCGCTCAAGGTCTATCAGCGTGCCGGCTATGTGCCTTTCGGCGCGCTGGAGGATTTTCCCAAAGGCCGGACGCGGACGTTTCTGCAGAAACGGCTCTAGGCCGCCAGGCGCCCGCCGAGCAGAGGGTGCGGCGCACCGGTGGTCGTCGGGAAACTGATCGGCAGGCCGCGCAGCACCCGCACCGCGAGGAAGGCAAAGCATTCTGCCTCGATGGCGTCGCCGCGCCAGCCGACCGCCTCGGCGGGGACGGCTTCGACGTTGGCGCGCGTTTTCAGCATTTCCATGATCAGCGGGTTGTGCCTGCCGCCGCCGCAGACCACGATCCTCTTTGGCCGGCTCGGCAGCAGGTCCAGGCCCTTGCCGACTGCGGCGGCGGTGAACGCCGTGAGCGTTGCTGCACCGGTCGCGGGATCAAGGCCGTCGGCCATCGCCGAGGTGAAGTCGAAGCGATCGAGCGACTTGGGCGGCAGCGCCGCGAGATAGGGGTGCTGCAGGAGCTTCATGAGTCGTGCCTCGTCCACCGTGCCGGTGCGGGCGAAGGCACCGTCCCGATCCATGTCGCCGAGGCCATGCGCTTTCATGAAGTCGTTGAGCGGGGCGTTGGCAGGGCCCGTGTCGAAGGCGACAAGCCGATCGGCGCCATCCCAGTAAGTGACGTTGGCGACGCCGCCGAGGTTCAGCACGGCCGTCTCGCCATGGGCGCCGAGGCTGCGCAGCAGCGCCTGGTGATAGATTGCGGCGAGCGGCGCGCCCTGGCCGCCGGCCCGCACGTCGGCGGAGCGGAAATCGTAGGCGACCTTCACACCGAGCAGCTCATGCATCAGCTCGCCATCGCCGAGCTGGCGGGTGGCGCCAATGCGGCCCGGCTGTGGGGCGCGGTGTAGCACCGACTGGCCATGAAAGCCGACGACGCCGATATCGGCCATGCTGAGGCCGGCGCTCTCCACCAGTTCCTTCACCGCCGCCGCCTGCGCGCGGGTCAGCATCTCCTCTGCCTTGGCGAAAATCGCCGGATCGGGCCCCTCGAAATTCCACGTGCGCGCTTGCGTCAGCGTCTCTTCGAGCGTGTCGCGGATCGATTGGGGGTAGGGGGCCAGCGTGTAGGCGCCGAAACGCTCGATGCTCTCGCCGTCGGTTTTGAGCAGCGCCACGTCGATATTGCCGTCGAGCACGGTGCCGGTCATCAGTCCCACGGCCCAGATCGGTTGCATGGCAGTCTCCTAGTCCGAGTTCACGAGGTCACCCACCGCGCGGCGCAGCGCGATGATGCCGCTGTCGAAGTGCCGTGTGGGGTGCACGCGATTGGTGAGCAGCGTCCAGGCGCGCCCGCTGGCGAAGTCGATCCACAGGCCCACGCCGGTGAAGCCGGTATGGCCGATGGTTTCGGCCGAGCGGCGATCGCCGCCCGACCAGCCTTCGTAGGGTTGTTCCCAGCCGTGCGTGCGGCGGGGCGATAACGGCGTGCGCATCAATGCGATGCTGCTTGCCGCCGCGCCCTTGCCGCTCAGCAGCCCCTCCGCATAGCCGAGCACTGACGCGGCGGTACCGAACAGGCCGGCATGGCCGGAGCCCTGCAGCGCGTAGCAGTTCTCGTCATGAACTTCGCCCACGATGACGCGGTCGCGCCAGGCATCCCGCTCGGTGGCCGCCGCCTGCTGCGGATCGGCGGACCAGGCGAAGCCTGGACCGGGGTCCTGCTGGCGGATCAGCTTGCCGCTGAGCCGCTCGAGGGCGATGCCGAGGAGGATGAAGTTGATGTCGGAATAGACCGGGGGCCCGGCCTGCCACTCGTTCTGCAGCACCCACGCGCGCAAGAGGTTGGGGTCGGTGCCGTAGGTGTAGATCGGCACCACGCCAGGGAACGGCGTCTGGTGTCCGAGGCACTGGCGAAAAGTGAGCTTCCGCTCCCAGGCGTTGTCGGGGTTGTACTGGCGGAAATCGGGGATCACCGAGATCAGCGGCGCGTCGAGGTCGATGGTCCCGGCCTCGGCCAGATCAAGGATGCGCGGCGTGGTGAAGATCACCTTGGTCAGGGAAGCGAGATCGAACCAGGTATCGTCGGTCATCGGCCGGTGCGCTGGCACCAGCTGCGCCGAGCCGATCGAACGCACGGCCCGGTTGCCGTCACGGTCGACGACGCCGAGCACCCCGCCGGGAATGCGTTTTGCTTCCACGGCCGCCTGCAGCGGCGCGAAGGCGCGATCGAGGGTGGCGTGTAGGCTCATGCAACTTCCTCCACGCGCACGCGATGATCCTCGCCGGCTTCGCGCCACTTGGCCGGTGCCGGTTCGAACCCGACCGGTCGTACCAGCGACGGCACTTGCGTTGCGTCCACGGTGAAGTGTTGGCGCCGGCGCTCGATCGCCGGCACTGCCGCGATCAGGCGCTTGGTGTAGCTGTGCAGCGGCGAGCCGAGCACCGCGCCGGCATTGCCGATCTCGACGATCTGGCCGGCATACATCACGGCGACGCGGTGGGCGATGCGCTCGACCACGGCCATGTCGTGCGAGATGAACAGATAGGCGAGACCGAACTCGCGCTGCAGGTCGATCAAGAGGTCGAGGACGCGCGCCTGGACACTGACATCGAGCGCCGAAACCGCCTCGTCGAGCACCACCACGTCGGGGTTCAGCATCAGGGCCCGGGCGATGCAGAGCCGCTGGCGCTGACCGCCGGAGAACTGGTGCGGGTAGCGGGTGAGGGCATCCTTGGTGAGGCCGACGCGCTCGAGCAGGAACGCCATCCGTTCCCGCAGCTTGGCGTCGACGCGCTGGCCCGCGGCGATGGCAGGCTCGGCCAGCAGGCCCTCGACGTTCAGGCGTGGGTTGAGTGAGGCATAGGGGTCCTGGAACACCATCTGCACCGGCCGGCCGCTGCGGCCCGACTTCGCCTCGATCCGTCCGCGGGTTGCCTTGACGAGGCCGAGGATCGCCCGGGCGGTGGTCGATTTGCCCGAGCCACTCTCGCCGACGATGGCGAGGGTCTCGCCGGGCACGAGGTCGAAATCGACGCCATCAACAGCATGCACTGCGCCGGCTTTGGTACGGAACAGCCCCTTCACCACCGGGAAGCGCACTGCCAGGTTATCGACCGTGACGATTGGCGCAGCGCCAGTGCGAGCGCCGTCATGGCGCACCGTGTTGCCAAAGGTGAAATGCGGGACGGCCTTCAGCAGGTGCTTCGTGTAGTCATGCTGCGGGTTGTCGAGCACGGCATCGAGCGCGCCTTGCTCCACTGCGACGCCGTTCTGCATCACCATGATCTCGTCGGCGATGCCGGCGACGAGGCCGATGTCGTGGGTGATGAAGATCATCGCCATGCCGAGCTCTTCGCGGAGTTCGGCCAGCAGCGCCATGATCTGCGCCTGCACGGTCACGTCGAGTGCCGTGGTCGGCTCATCCGCGATCAGGAGGCGCGGGTTGCTGGCCAGCACCATGGCGATCATCACGCGCTGCCGCATGCCGCCCGACAGCTGGTGCGGATAGTACTTCAGCCGCTGCGCCGCATCCGGAATGCGCACCCGGTCGAGCGCCTCGCGGGCAGCGCGTGTGGCATCGGCGCCGGTGAGGCCCCGGTTGAGCCGGAAGGCTTCCTCGACCTGCGCGCCAACGGTGTGCACCGGGTTGAGCGAGGTCATCGGCTCCTGGAAGATCATGCCGATATCGCGACCGCGCACATGCGTCAGCGTCGGCTCGTCTGCCGTGGTCACGTCGAGCATCGAGCCGTCTCTTCGCTGCAGCTCGATGCTGCCCCCGGTGATCCTGCCGCCACCGAAATCGACCAGCCGGTTGATCGACAGTGCCGTCACCGACTTGCCCGAGCCGCTCTCGCCAACGATGGCGAGCGTCTTGCCGGCGGGCAGCTCGAAGCTGACGCCCTTGACCACTTCGTTGGCCTTGGGATCACGGCCGAAGCCGACCCGGAGGTCGCGGACCGAGAGGAGGGCGGTCATGCGGCTCTCCCCTGGGTGCGTGGATCGAGGATGTCGCGCAGCGCATCGCCAAGCAGGTTGAAGCCGAGGATGGCGAGCATGATAGTGAGGCCGGGGAATACCATCAGCCAGGGTGCGCGCATCATCATCGACTTGCTCTCGGCGAGCATCACCCCCAGCGACGGCGCCGGTGGCTGTGTGCCGAGGCCGAGGAAGCTCAGGCCGGATTCGGTCAGCAGCGCCCAGGCCAGCGCCAACGTGATCTGCACCGTCAGCGGCGCGACGAGGTTGAGCAGGAGGTGCCGCGTGAGGATGTAGCCCTGCGAGCTGCCGAAGGTGCGTGCCGCTTCGACGAACTCGCGCGCCTTGAGCGCCAGCGCCGGCGCCCGCACCACGCGGGCAAAGATCGGCGTGTAGACGATGCCGATCGCAACGATGCTGGTCACCATCCCGGCCCCCTCGATCGCGACGATCAGTAGCGCCAGCAGAATCGCCGGGAAGGCCAGCAGCACGTCCATCGTCCGCATCAAGACGCCATCCCACAGGTGGCCCCACCAGGCAGCGAACAGCCCGATCACCGCCCCGGCGGTCGACGCAACAGCGACCGACGCGAAAGCGACGATGAAGGACTCGCTGATCCCCAGCATCAGGCGGCTGAAGGTATCGCGGCCGAGGAGGTCCGTACCGAACCAGTAGGTGGCGCTGGGCGGTTTCAGGCGGTCGACGATGAACTGCTTCAACGGATCGTGCGGCGTGAGGCCGATGGCACCAAGCCCGGCGAGGATGAGGAAGACCAGGATGATCGCCGCGCCGATCCGGCCACTGGGGTGCCGCTGCACCGCCTTGAGCAACTCCATCACTTGCCCCCGAGCCGGATACGCGGATCGAGCGCCGCATAGGCGAGATCGACAAGGAGGTTCACGACGAGAAAGTTGAGGGCGATGAAAAGCACCGCGCCCTGCACCAGCGGATAGTCGCGCTGGCTGATGGCGTCGAGCGTCAGCCGGCCGAGCCCCGGCAGGGCGAAGATCTGCTCGACGATCACGGCGCCACCGAGCAGGTAGCCGAACTCTACGCCGCTCAGCGTCACCACCGGAATCAGGGCATTGGGCAGCGCGTGGCCCCAGACCACATCGCGCTGTGAGGCGCCCTTGCTGCGCGCCGTGCGCACATAGTCGTCGCTCAGCACGTCGAGCATGGCGGAGCGCGAGATGCGCGTCACCGCCGCCGCGAAGCTGAGGCCCAGCGTGATCGACGGCAGGATCATCTGGCTCAGGTTGCCGATCGGATCGACGAACAGCGGGGTGAACGAGCCCATCGCCGGCAGCATGCGGAAGGTCACCGAGAGGAAGTAGATCAGCACCAGCCCGACGACGAAGCTCGGTGTCGATTGCCCGAGCATGGCGAAGAGCCGCACCACCAGGTCGGAGGGGCGGTCGGCGCGCGTCGCGGCGAAGACTCCCGCGGGAATGCCGACGGCGAGTGAAATGATCATCGACAGGAGCGCCAGCTCGAGGGTGAGCGGGAAGCGCGCGACGATCACCTCGAGCACCGGCTTGCCGTAGGTCACCGAGATACCGAGGTTGCCCTCGAACAGCCCGGCAAGCCAGCGCCCGTACTGCACGAAGATGGGCTGGTCGAGGCCGAAATAGGCGGCCAGCGAAGCCCGCTGCGCCTCCGTCAGCAATCCCGCCTCGGTGCCCAGCATCGCGATGATCGCGTCGCCGGGCACCAGCCGGATGGCAAAGAACACCAGCAGCGATACGCCCAGCAGGACCAGCGGGAACGTCAGCAGCCGTTGCGTGAGATAGTTCATGTCGGCCGCACCTGCTTCATGGTGAGGCGGGCCCGGGGCCCGCCTCAAACAATCACTGACCCACGGTCACCTTGCTGAGCGAGAACAGCAACCCGCTCGGATTGACCTCGTAGCCCTTCACGCTGTCGAGGTTTGCCGTGTAGGTCACGGTGCTCGAAATCCATACCCACGGGGCCAGCTCGGCAAGGCGCGCCTCGAACTGCTGGAAGATCGGCTTGCGCTTGGCGACGTCGGTTTCGACCCGGCCTTCCTGCAGCAGCTTGTCGAGTTCGGGATCGGCGAAGTTCGACACCTTCACCAGGTTACCGTCCTTGGTGAAGTAGCGGTTGTACATCGGATACGGATCGGGGCGGCCACCGTTCTGGGCCACCGCCATGTCGAAATCACCCTTCAGCCAGGTGTCGACATAGACCTTGAGGTCCATGGTCTTGATGTTGAGCTTGACGCCGATCGCGGCGAGCTGGCTCTGCAGCACCTGCGCCTCGTTGGCGGCGTAGGGCGGCTCGCCGGTCGCGGCAATCACATCGACCGAGAAGCCGGCTTCCTGGCCTGCTTCCTTCATCAGCGCTTTGGCCTTCTCGACGTCCTGCGTATAGCAGAACAGCGTCGAGGGGTCGGAAGCATAGGCTTCCATGGTCAGGGGACCGGTGACCTTGCCCTCGCCGATCAGCGCGGTGTCGATGATTTCCTGCCGGTTGACGGCGCAGGAGATAGCCTGCCGGACCTTGAGGTTGTCCATCGGCGGCCGCGATGGGTTCATCTGCAACACATTGTAGGCGAGGCCCGGGATGCGGTTGAGCGTCATGCCCTGCTCGCCCGGAATGAGCGTCGCGACCGTCGGATCGTTGAACAGCGCAAAGTCGGTCTGGTTGGCGCGCATCGAGTCGATGATGGCGCTCTCGGATGGCAGCACCGAGATGGTGATGCCGTCGACGCCGACCTTGCCGCCGGCCCAGTTCGGGTTGGCGCTCAGCACGTCCTTCACGTTCGGATCCCACTCGTCGAGCACGAACGGGCCCGATCCGATGGCCTTGGTGCCGATGCTGCCGTCGGCCACCGCGCTCGCCGGAACGATCGAGGCGTTGGTGCCCGACATGGCGACGAGGATCGGCGCGTCGGGCTGGCTCAGGTGAAACACCACGGTCTGCGGGTCGGGCGTGTCGATCGATGCGATTGAGAGGAAGTTGGCACGCGCCGCGGCGGCTGTCGCCTCATCGAGCAGGCGCTCGTAGGAGGCCTTCACATCGGCGGAGGTCACCGCATCGCCCGTCGAGAATTTCGCGTTCGGGTCGAGCTTGAAGGTCAGCGTCAGCCCGTCGGCCGAGAATTCCCAGCTTGTCGCGATGGCGGGCGACACATTGTACTTGGCGTCGAGGCGCACCAGCGGCTCGTAGATCAGCTCGAGCAGGCGCAGCGAGGAGAACGCTGTCTGCTTATGCGGGTCGAGCCCGGTCGCATCCTGCGACCAGGCCATGCGGAGGCTGGCGGCTTGCACGGGCAGGGCGAAGGCGGTGGTCAGCGTTGCGGCGACGGCGAGGCCGGCGAGCAATCGTTTGGTGTTGGTCAAGTGCATGGTATTTTCCCTCTCTGTTTCAGTCTCGGCCGGTGGCGGCGGAGCCGCTCCGAGCCAGTCGTCAGGACGTCGTCTAGTGGTCACGCGCCCGGTTCGAGCGCGCGTCTGAGAAACCCGCCGGCGCCGGCCATGGCGGCACGCGCCTCCTCGACATTCTGGCCGGTGAGGATAGTCAGGATCGCCAGCTTCACGTCATTGCCGGTGCGCTCCAGCGCATCTTCGGCGACCTGCTCGGGGCAGTCGGTCGCCTGCATGACGATGCGCACCGCCCGCGCCAGCAGCTTCTCGTTGCTGGTGCGCACGTCGACCATCAGGTTCTGGTAAGTCTTGCCGATGCGGATCATGCTCGCAGTGGAGAGCATGTTGAGCACCAGCTTCTGCGCCGTGCCCGATTTCAACCGCGTCGAGCCGGTGACCACTTCGGGACCGACCAGCGGCGCAATCGAGATATCGGCCATGCCGGCAATGACGGAAGCCGGGTTGCAGGTGAGCCCTACCGTCACCGCACCAAGCGATTTGGCATAGTTCAGCGCGCCGATGACGTAGGGGGTGCGGCCGCTCACCGCGATCCCCACCACCACGTCGCGATTGGTGAGGTCGATGGCGCGGAGGTCGGCGGCGCCACCCTCGGCGCTGTCCTCGGCGCCCTCTACAGCGCTGACCAGCGCTCCGAGGCCACCCGCGATCACGCCCACCACCATCGTCGGTGGCACGCCGAAGGTCGGTGGACATTCCGACGCGTCGAGCACGCCCAGCCGTCCGCTGGTGCCGGCGCCGATGTAGACCAGCCGCCCGCCCTTGCCGAACGCCTCGACGATCCGGTCGACCGCCTGCGCCACCTGCGGCAGGGTCTTGCCCACCGCCTCGGGCACCAGCCGGTCCTCGCCATTGATGGTCGCGACGATCTCGGGCGTCGACATCAGATCGATGCCCATGGTGCGCGGGTTGCGCTCCTCGGAAACGAGCCGATCGAGCTCGCTCAGCAGCACCCTACGGTCCCTCACAACGGCGGTCATCGACGGGTGTCCCAAGGGGATTCGGTGCGCGGCATCTGGGCTCCTGAGCGTCGCTGGAAGGTAGGAACTCCGCGCTTTCGCTGTCAATGGTTTTCAGTGTGGCCGAAGGCGTTGCACTTTTGTTTCGCGTGGGTATGAATGTCCGGATGGGGATTCAGTCGAACATCGAGGCGTCCGCCGCGACCTTCACGCCGACGATGCGGCGGGTCGCCAAGGCCATTCGCGACAACCCCGCGATCGTGCTCGAAAAGACCATCTCGCAGATCGCTGAAGCCTGCGGCACCTCGGTGGCCTCGGTGGTGCGCTTCTGCCGCGCCGTTGGGGTCAGCGGCTATGCCGAGCTTCGCATGTCGCTCGCCACCGAGCTCGGCAAGGAGGCGGCGCAGTTCGGCTCCGGCCTGACGCTCGGCGCCGAGATCGCCCGCACCGACACGCTCGAGGAGATGGCCGCCAAGGTCGCCTCGCTCGAAATGCTGGCCATCGAGGAGACGGTGTCGAGCCTCGATTTCAAGACACTGGAGCGGGTGGTCACGGCGCTCGACCAGGCCGAACGCATCCTGCTTTTCGGCATCGGCGCCAGCCACTTCGTCGCGCAGGACCTGCACCACAAGCTGTTCCGCGTCGGCCGCAACGTCTTCCTCATGGCCGACGCGCACGAGGCGTGGACCGCGGCGCTGATGTCGCCGGCCCACACCGTCGCCATCGGCTTCTCGCACTCCGGCACCACCGCCGACACCGTGCAGTTCCTCAAGCTCGCCAAGGACAACGGCGCACTGACTGTCGCCATCACCGGCTCGCGCGAATCGCCGCTGGCGCGGGCCGCCGAGGAACGCCTCGTCACCCATGCCCGCGAGAGCACGCTGCGCGCCGGCGCCATGGTGAGCCGTATCGCTCAGCTCGCGCTGGTCGACTGCCTGTTCATGGGGGTCGCCCGGCTGCGCTACGAGCAGACCATCGACGCCCTGAAGCGCACCCGCGACGTCACCCACCCCGAGCAGGCCGTATGACCTCCACACCCCTCGCCCTGTTCGTCGGCGTTGCCGGCTACGAACTCACTGCCGACGAGATCGCCTTCCTCCGCGACGCGAACCCCTATGGGCTGTTCCTGTTCCGCCGCAACCTCGACAATCGCGAGCAGACCCGCCGGCTCTGCGCCCATTTCCGTGACGTCGTCGGCCGCCCCGACGCGCCGATCTTCATCGACCAGGAAGGCGGCCGCGTTCAGCGCCTCGATAACGGCCACTGGCCGAGCTTCCGCAGCCTCGGCGCGTTCGGCGCGCTGGCCAAGAAGGACCTCGCGCTGGCGAAGCGCGCCCTGCGCCTCTCGACCCAGGCGATGGGCGCCATCATGACCGATCTCACCATCGACAGCGGCACCACGCCGGTGGTCGATCTCGCCCGCAA
Organism: Devosia sp. P1_H9; assembly: GCF_056405135.1. Classification (NCBI taxonomy): domain Bacteria; kingdom Pseudomonadati; phylum Pseudomonadota; class Alphaproteobacteria; order Hyphomicrobiales; family Devosiaceae; genus Devosia; species Devosia sp. P1_H9. The sequence continues at coordinate 18,123 of NZ_JBFUCQ010000017.1, read as the reverse complement.
GGGTACGCATGACGTGATCGGCCAGCGTGCCTTCGGCGATGATCCTGAGCTGGTGGTGACTCTCGCCCGCGAGGTCATCGACGGCATGCTCGAGGTCGGCGCGCTGCCGATCATGAAGCACATCCCGGGCTATGGCCGGGTGACGGTCGACCCGCATTTCGATTGCCCTGTTGTCGATGCCACGCTCGACGACCTGCGGGCCACCGATTTCGTGCCGTTCATCGTGCTGAAGGACACCCCCTGGGCCATGGTCGCCCACCTGGTCTTCACCCAGATCGACGCGCAGCGCGCGGCCTCGGTTTCGCCCGACGTCTACGCTCTGATCCGCAACGATATCGGCTATGATGGCGTGCTGATCACCGATTGCCTCAGCATGGAGGCGCTGAAGGGCACTCCGGCCCAGCGTGTCGCCGCCGCCCTCGATGCCGGTTGCGACATCGCGCTGCTGACCCAGGGTGGCCTCGAGGCCAGTATTTCGGCAGCCAGTGGCGCCCGCCCGCTAACTGGGCAAACGGTTGAACGAATCACTCGCGCGACGCGCAAACGCGGTAACCTTCGCGTGGATGCCACTGCGCTCCATGCTGAAGTCGAAGGGATTTTTCGGGAGAACGGCCTCGCCTGAGGCGGCGCCGACAAAGAGGAGACTGGAAGTGTTAAAGAGCAAGCTGATTGCGGCCACCGCCCTGGCGCTGGCTTTGACGGCGCCGGCAAGCGCCCAGACGGTGCTGACCATCAGCTCCGAGCAGACCACGACCTACGTGCGCAACTTCAACCCGTTCAACCAGACGTCGGCGCGCGCCACCACCAAGGATTTCATCTACGAGCCGCTGGCGATCTTCAACCGCCTCGCCGGCGCCAAGTGGGAATACCGGCTGGCCGAAAGCTTCGAGCTGGCGGACGACCTCAAGTCGATCACCTTCGTGCTGCGCGATGGGCTCAAGTGGTCCGATGGCCAGCCGCTCACCGCCAACGACGTGGTGTTCACCTACGACTACCTGAAGAAGTTCCCGGCGCTCGATTTCAACTCGGTCTCCAAGCTGATGGAGTCGGTGGAAAAGGTCGACGAGCGCACCGTGCGCTTCAACCTGCTCCAGCCCAATTCGCTGGTCGCCACCACCATCGTCGCCATGCCGATCGTGCCCGAGCACATTTGGAAGGATGTCGCCGATCCGGCGACCTTCACCAACGAGAACCCGGTCGGCTCCGGTCCGATGACCGAAATCAGCCGCTTCACCCCGCAGGTCTACGAGCAGTGCCGCAACCCCAACTACTGGGATGCCACGAGCCTCCACGTCGATTGCATCCGCATGCCGCAGCTCGCCGACAACCCGCAGGTGCTGGCGGCGCTGGTGGACGGCACGCTCGACTGGGCGACGAGCTTCGTGCCCGACATCGACAACACCTTTGTCGCCAAGGATCCGGAGCACAACCACTACTGGTTCCTGCCCTCGAGCCTCGTGGCCTTCACGCTCAACCTCGAAACGCCTGACGCCAACAACAAGAAGGCGTTCAACGACGTCAACTTCCGCCGCGCCGTCAGCATGCTGATCGACCGCCAGTCGATCATCGACATCGCCGGCTACGGCTATCCTGTCATCAACGAAGACCCGGCCATGCTGGGCTCGTTCTACAAGGCCTTCGGCAACCCTGAGGTGGTCACCCAGTTCGGCCAGTACGGCAAGTTCGACCTCGAGGCCGGCAAGGCTTTGCTCGACAAGTCGGGCTATGTCGACAAGGACGGCGACGGTTTCCGCGACAACGCCGACGGCACGCCGATCGCCATCGACATCGAGATTCCCAACGGCTGGACCGACTGGATCGACGCCGTGCAGATCGCGCTCGAGTCGCTGAAGGCGGCTGGCCTCAACGTGAAGATGTCGACCCCCGAGGAATCGGTCTGGGCCTCCGACCTGATCGACGCCAAATACTCGATGTCGCTCAACGCCATCGCTTCGGCGGCCAACCCCTACTTCCCCTACATCCGCTCGTTCAATCCGGCCGATTTCGGCAAGAGCCGCACCTCGGCCCAGCGCTGGACCGACCCCACGGTGGTCGAGATGCTGAACAAGTACACCCAGGTGAAGGACCCGGCCGAGCAGAAGTCGATCATGGACGCCATCCAGCTCAAGGTGGCCGAGGCCATGCCGGTGATCCCGGTCTACAACAGCCCGTCCTTCTACCAGTACAGCACCAAACGCTTCACCGGCTGGGCCAATGCGGAAAACCCGATCACCTCGCCGGTGGTCTCCAACGCCAACCCGGGCCGCCTGCTCCAGCTCCTGGCGCTGCGTCCGGTCGCGCCGTAACCCGACCCCTGCGAGGGCGCGCCGGCCGCGCCCTCGTTCCCGCCACGCATAAGCACGAGAACCAATGGCCTTCCTGCTCCGCCGAGTGGTGTTCTATCTGGCGGCCTTCATCGCTGCGGCAACCATCAACTTCTTCCTGCCGCGCCTGATGCCGGGCGACCCGATCCAGAAGATGTTCGCCGGCGCCGGCTCCGACCTGTCGCTCGAGAACCTCAACGCGCTGAAGCTCACCTTCGGCTTCATCGACGCGCCGATCGGCGAGCAGTACCTCGCGTACTTGAAGAGCGTCTTCACCGGCGACCTCGGCCGCTCGATCCGCTTCTACCCGCTACCGGTCACTGACCTGCTCGGTCGCGCCCTGATCTGGACCGTCGGCCTCGTCGGCACTGCCACCATCATCAGCTTCACCATCGGCACGCTGCTCGGCGTCATGGCCGCCTGGCGCCGCGGCACCCGCTTCGACACCATCATCTCGCTGACCGCGATCTTTTCGAGCTCGGTGCCGGCCGTGGTGGTCTCGCTGATCACCCTATTCGCCTTCGGCTACACCCTCGGCTGGTTCCCTAACGGTTACGCCGCCGACCCGATGCTCGATCCGTCATGGGGCTGGAACTACATCCTCAGCGTCCTCTACCACGGCACCCTGCCGATGCTGACCATGGTGATCGTGCTCACCGGCGGCTTCGCCGTCACCATGCGCAACAACATGATCAACCTGCTGGGCGAGGACTACATCGTCATGGGTCGCGCCAAGGGGCTTTCCGACCAGGGCGTCATGCTCTGGTACGCCGCCCGCAACGCCCTGCTCCCCACCGTCTCCGCCCTTGCCATTTCACTGGGCGCCGTACTCGGCGGCTCGCTGGTGACCGAGGTGGTGTTCAACTACCCCGGCATGGGCAACACGCTCTACCAGGCCATCCTCGCGCGCGACTATCCGGTGATCCAGGGCGCGCTGCTGATCATGACGGCCGCCATGCTGGTCGCCAATTTCGTCGTCGATTTGAGCTACGTGCTGCTCGACCCACGCCTGAAGCGGGCCTGACCGATGAGCGTCCTCACCCAGCTGCTGCGCAACCGCAAAGCCCTCGTCGGCGTGACCATCCTCGCGATCGTCATCCTCGTCGCCATCTTCGCCCCGCTGCTCACCGAGTATAGCCCGACCCAGCGCGTCGGCCGGCCGCACCAGCCGCCGTCCGCCGACCACCTGCTCGGCACCACCCGCCTCGGCTACGACGTCTTCACCCGGCTGCTCCACGGCGCCCGCATCTCGCTCGCTGTCGGCTTCGGCGCCGGGCTGCTGATCACCATCATCGGCACCGTCCTCGGCATCATCGCCGGCTACAAGGGTGGCGTGGTCGACGAGGTCATCACCTTCCTGACCAACATGGTGCTGGTCATCCCCAACCTGCCGCTGCTGCTGGTGCTGGCGGCGTTCATCGGCCAGGCGAGCCCGCTGGTCATCGCCATTATCCTCGGCTTCACCTCATGGGCCTGGGGCGTCCGCGTCACCCGCTCGGAGACGCTGTCGATCCGCCAGCGCGACTTCGTCAAATCCGCCGAGATGCTGGGTGAACCCGGCTGGCGCATCATGGCGTTCGAGATCTTCCCCAACCTGATCTCGATCGTCGGCATCAACTTCATCGGCAGCGTGCTGTTCGCCGTCATCACCGAAGCGACGCTCGAGTTCCTCGGGCTGGGGGATCCCAACACCGTCTCCTGGGGCATCATGCTCTACAACGCCCAGAACGCCTCGGCCCTCTCGGTCGGCGCCTGGTGGGACATTCTCACCCCCTGCGTCGCGCTCGCCGTGCTCGGCCTCGGCCTCGCGCTGATCAACTTCGCCATCGACGAAATCGCCAACCCCCGGCTGCGCACCGGCGGCATGCTGGCCCGCTGGACCGGCCTGATCCGCCGTGGGGAGGGTAAGCTGTGAGCGATCCCGTCCTCTCGATCCGCAACCTCAGCATCGACTACATCGGCGCGACCAGCGATTTCCACGCGGTCAAGAACGTCAGCTTCGACATCGGCCGCGGCGAGTTCTTCGGCCTCGCCGGCGAATCCGGCTGCGGCAAGAGCACTATCGCCTTCGCCATCAGTCGGCTGCACCGCCCGCCGGCGCTGATCCGCTCCGGCAGCCAGATCCTCCTCAACGGCCGCGATGTCCTCGCCCTCGACGATGCGGCGCTCAAAGAGATGCGCTGGCGCGAGGTGGCGATGGTGTTCCAGAGCGCCATGAACTCGCTGAACCCGGTGCTCTCAATCGAGCATCAGTTCTACGACGTGCTGAAGACCCACACCGGCATGTCGCGCACCGCCGCCCGCGCTCGCGCCGCCGAGCTGCTGGCGCTGGTCGATATCCCCGCCGACCGGCTCTCCGCCTATCCGCACCAGCTTTCGGGCGGCATGCGCCAGCGCGTCGTCATCGCCATCTGCCTCGCGCTCAACCCCAAGCTCTTGATCATGGACGAGCCCACCACGGCGCTCGACGTGGTGGTGCAGCGCGAAATCCTCGAGCGTATCCACAAGCTGCGTCAGGAGCTCGGCTTCTCGGTGCTGTTCATCACCCATGACCTCGCCCTGATGGTTCAGGTTTCAGACCGCATCGGCATCATGCTCGAAGGCGAGTTGGTCGAGGTCAACGACGCGCAGGCGATCTATCGGTCGCCACAGCACGACTATACGCGAAAACTCTGGGCCTCGATCCCGCGCCTCACCGGCGCCCGCATCCCCGAGGGCACCACGCCATGACCGACACCGCGCCCATCCTCGCTCTCGACAATGTGTCGAAGGTCTTCCACCGCGGCGGCAGCACCGTCCACGCCGCGCGCGCCGTGTCGTTCGCGCTGCATCCGGGCCGCACCCTCGCGCTTGTCGGCGAATCCGGCTCCGGCAAGACCACCGCCGCACGTCTGATCATGCGCGAGTACCGGCCCGACGACGGGCGCCTGCTGTTCCGGGGCGAGCCCATCGAGGGCAGCGCCGTCCGTGATATGAAGGCCTATCGCAGCGCCGTGCAGATGGTGTTCCAGGACCCGTTCTCGTCACTGAACCCGGTGCACACCATCCGCTATCACCTCGAGCGGCCGATGCGCCTGCACCAGCCCAACCTCAAGGGCGCCGCCCGCGACGCCGCCGTCGCCGAGGTTCTCACCCGGGTAAAACTCGACCCGGCGCTGATCCTGCCGAAATACCCGCATGAGCTGTCCGGCGGCCAGCGCCAGCGCATCAGTATCGCCCGCGCCCTCGCCGTGAACCCCGAGGTGATCATCGCCGACGAGCCCACTTCGATGCTCGACGTCTCGGTGCGGCTCGGCATCCTGAACCTGCTCAACGACATGAAGCGTCAGCTCGGTCTCGCGGTGCTCTACATCACCCACGACATCGCCACCGCCCGCTACGTCGCCGAGGACATCATGGTGATGTATGCCGGCCAGATCGTCGAATGGGGCGAGACCGAAAGCGTACTCGGCAACCCACAGCACCCTTACACCCGGCTGTTGCTGTCGGCCGTTCCGGACCCCGACCGCCGCTTCGGCGACACCCGCTTCGGCGACGAACTCGGCCGCATCGACGTGATCCGCCGCCAGTCGGCCATTGCCCAGCCCGAAGTGCGCGAGATCGCGGCCAACCACTTCATCCGCCCAATGCCGGCGTGAGCCGCGATCAGATCCGCCGATAACCCGTCGGCTCGCCGCCACCGCGGCTGCTGATCCGCGCCACCGCCTCGGCCAGCGGTTCGATCACCACCGCCATGTGGAAGGCATTGGCATGGATGATGTCGGTTGCGCTGGTCATCATGGCCACGTGGCCGCGCCAGAATACCAGGTCGCCGCGCTGCAGCGCCTCGACCGGCTCGCCCATTGCCGCCTGTTGGTCGCTGTCGCGCGGGCAGATCCGACCGCCGGCGTAGAGCGCCTGTTGCACCAGCCCGGAGCAGTCGAGCCCCAGGCTCTCTCGCCCACCCCACTGGTAGGGCGCGCCCACGAACCGCTCGGCCACCGCCACGTAGTCAGGCGCATCCTGGCCGACCGGAACAATATGTTCCTCGACAAACCAGCCGCCCGCCGTTTTCACGAACCGTCCCTCACGATGCTCGGCCGTCAGCAGCGCGTTCATCGAATAGAGCCCGACCGGCGCCGCCTTGATGCTGGCGGCACTGAAACCGTATGTCCTCAGCGCCCGCACCGTATGCGTCGGCGCCGCAGCCTGCGCGCCGAGGGTGGCAGCTGCGACATAGCCGACGTAGCCATCTCGCTTCGCCTGCCCGAACGCCCATCCATCCGCCTCGTCCAGCACCTCGAACGGCTCGCCGAACAGCAACTGGTCGAGCTGTTCGGCGCCGGGTGACGGCGCGCGGCGCAAGGCGGCCGAGGGGACGATTGCCTGGCGCACTGTCGTATCGATGTAGCGCTCGGCGGGAACGATACCCTCCAGTGACCGGGCGGCGATGCCGTCGCGAGCGAGGGTCAGGCGGTGATCAAGCAAAGCGGTGCCTTCGGCATCGCACAGGTGGCGCAGGCACCTGGCGTTGCCAAACCCTGCCTGATGTTATCCCCGAACCGCTGACCATTCGCGAAGGCTAGCTCGACGACTGCGTCCTGTCACCACTTGGCGTATGAACTAAAATAATCCCTCGCTGTCAGCTGGTTACCGGCATTCATGCTAGCATGTTAGAACGATTTTCCGCGTCGGCGTGCAGATGCGGCTTGCCGCAACCATCTTAGATGATAACGTTTCAACTTACTTGATACGGAGGAACGGCCCGAACGGCCGGCGATCAAGGAGGAGGAGACCAATGACCATGAGTGCACTCACGCCCGGATTCCGCCGGCGCGCCGTCCTGGCTGGCGTCGGCATCGTCGCGCTGCTCGCAGCCGCGCCCACCCTCGCTCAGGATTTGAGCGGCGAGCTCGCCATCCTGCAGTGGCAGGGCGGCACAGACGCCGAGATGTGGAAGAAGCTCGAGGACGCCTTCGTTGCCAAGAACCCCGGCGTCACCATCCGCGAGCTCAGCATCACCGCGCAGGGGGACGCCCGCGGCGGCATCCGCACCGCTTTGCTCGGCGGGGAAGTGGTGGATGTGATCATCAACACCTGGCCCGCCTTCCGTAAGGAACTGGCCGACGCCGGCATCCTGCGCCCCATCGACGAGCAGTGGGGCAAATATGACTGGGACAGCAAGCTCAACCAGTCCTGGAAGGACCTCGGTTCGATCGACGGCGTCCCCTACGCCGTCACGTACACCTACGGCGATCGCTCAGGCATCTGGTACGCTGCCGAGGCACTGAAGAAGGCCGGCATCGAACCGCCCAAGACCTGGGACGAGTTCACCGCCAGCTTCGACAAGCTGAAGGCTGCCGGTTTCGCCACGCCGATCGCCGTCGGTGCCAAGTATTGGGCACATGCCGAGTGGTTCGAGACGCTGCTGCTCCGCACGGCCGGCGTCGAAACCGCTGCCAAGCTCGCCAAGCACGAGATCCCCTGGACCGATCCGGCAGTAAAGGGCGCGCTCAAGAAGTATGCCGAACTGCTGGCTGCCGGTTGCTGCGGCGATCCGGCGACGATGCTCGCCAACGAGTGGGATGCCGCTTCGGACTCTGTCTTCAAGGCCAAGACCTCGGCCTACACGATGATCGGCATGTGGAACAACGCACGTGCCAAGAACGACTACGCGCTTGAGGAAGGCGTCGACTACGGCCTGTTCCAGTTCCCGTCCCTCGGCGCTGGGCATGACGACACCTCGAGCGTCGACACCAAGGAATTGAATGTCACCGCCAACGGCACCAACCCCGACGCGGCCGATGCGTTCATGGACTACATCGTCAGTGCCGACGCCGCCAAGATCCTCGCCGACTACGGCTATGCCTCGCCCTCCACCGCCGCCGACACCTCATTGCTCGGCCCGGTCCAGAAGACGGCGACAGCAGCAGTCGCGGCATCCAAGGTGCAGTTCGTCCTCGGCGATCTGCTGCCGGGCGACCTGGTCGACGAATATCGCGTACAGCTGCAGAAGTTCCTGCAGGATCCGTCTGACGCCAATATCGACGCGGTCACCGCGGCGATCGAAGCCAAGGCTGCGGAGTCCTACTGATGCAGCAGACCGTCGCCGGTAGCGCCTCGGGCGCAACGGCCACGCAGGTCTCCTCCCCGGCGAGTGGTGAGCGGCGCAAGCTGCTTGCCACCCGCGGGTGGCGGATCGGCGACTGGCCAGCAGCCTGGCTGCTGATCGCTCCCGTGATCGTGCTGTTCGGTATCGCGGTCATCTTCCCGTTGTTCGAAACGATCCGGCTGAGCTTCTTCGACATCAAGGGGCTCGGCAAACCCAAATACGTCGCCGTGGGCAACTACGTGAAGCTGTTTGCCGACCCGGCCTTCCGCAACACGCTTTCGACGACGCTTATCTTCACGCTCGCGACCACCGCTGTTTCGGTGTCGATGGGCTGGCTTCTCGCCATGCTGTGCTCCTTCGCGCCGCGCCAGACGCTGCCGTTCCGGGTCATGATCTTTGCCGCCTTCGGCATTTCCGAAGCTGTCGCCGGCTATATGTGGATCGGCATCTTTCGCCCCGATGCAGGCGGGCTGCTCAACACCGTCATCGGCCTCTTCTCGCCCGGCTTCTCCCATCCGTGGCTGGGCGATCCCAACACGGCGCTCTGGTCACTGATTGTCGCCGCTTCGTGGGGCGGGGTAGGGCTGCCGCTCATGCTCTGCTTCGCCTCGGTGCAGGCGATCCCGCGTACTGTGCTCGAAGCCGCCTATCTCGATGGTGCGACGCCCGGCCAGATCATGCGCTCGATCATGATGCCGCTTTCGCTGCCCGGCGTGCGGGTCGCGATCTTCATCAACCTGCTCGGAGCGCTTCGTGCCTTCGACATCATCTACATCATCACCGGCGGCGGACCGGTGCGCGCTACCGAGACGGTCGGTTACTTCATGTACCGGGAGTCGATGACCCAGTTCAAACTGGGCTACGGCGCCGCCGCGACCGTGGTGCTGCTCGTCGCCGTGCTCATCATCTCGATCCCTGCCATCGTCCAACGCACGGCTGGTGCAAGATGATCGGCCGCATTCCCCAATGGACGGTCTGGGTCGTCGGCGTCATCGCCTGTATCTGGGTGATCCCCATCATCGGCATCGTCGTTACCTCCATTCGCCCGCCTAGCGAGGTGGCGCTCGGATGGTGGCGGCTGGACCAGTTGAGCTTCACGCTCGACGCCTGGTTCAAGGTCTGGGACGAGTATCCGCTCGCCAAGGCCTTCTGGACCACGATGCAGCTCGCCGCCATTGCCACCGTGGCAACGATGCTGCTGACTCCAGCCGCCGCCTACGCCTTCCACTTCCTGAAGTTCCCATTCCGGCGGCTGTTGCTGATCATCATCATCAACGCGTTCGTCCTGCCCCAGCAGGTGGTGATCATCCCGCTGTTCCAGCTGTGGCGCGAACTGGGGCTGATCGATAACATCGCCTCAGTGCTCATCCCCTATGTCGGCTTGAGCTTTGCGTGGTCGATCTTCCTCGTGAAAAACTTCCTCGAGGATTTCCCGAAGGAACTGGTCGAGGCGGCCAAGATCGACGGCTGCGGCCCGATCCAGATCTTCTGGCACATCGTGCTGCCCAATTCGCTGTCGTCGGTCTTCGCGGTCGGCATCCTGCAGTTCCTCTGGACCTGGAACGCGCTGCTGCTGCCGATGCTCTACCTCAGGACCAACATTCCGCTGCCGGTGATGCTGACCCGCGTCTCCGGCACCTATGAAGTCAACTGGGACCTGCGCTCGGTGGCAGCTATCGTCACCACCATCGTTCCGCTGATCGTCTTCCTCATCTTCCAACGCCAATTCGCCGCCGGGGCCGAAACCCGGTCCGGCGCCAAGGAATAGTCATGCCCTCGACCAACAAGCCGCTCCGCTATCGCCAGATTCATCTCGATTTCCACACTTCGGAGCACATTCCGGGCGTTGGGTCGGCGTTCGATCCCGATGACTTCGTTGCCACGCTCAAGGCCGCACACGTCAACTCGATCACCATCTTCGCCAAGTGCCACCACGGCTGGTCGTACTATCCCACCAAGGTCGGCGCCCCGCATCCCAACCTAGCGCGGCCGGACCTGATGGGCGACATGGTCACTGCACTGACCGCCGCCGATATCGAGTGCCCCATCTACATTTCGGTGCAGTGGGATGAGCGCAACGCTCGCATCCACCCCGAATGGCGGGTGCGCAGCGCCACCGAGAACCGCTTCGATCCCGACCAACTGACCGCCGGCTGGCACACGCTCTGCCTCAACCACAAGGCGTATCGGGACGAACTGCTCGAGCACGCCCGCGAGGTCGCCCGCAACTACGAGACGCAGGGCATCTTCTTCGACATCATCCTGACGCCGGATTGCGTCTGCGCCGAGTGCCTTGCCACGATGGCCGAGCGCGGGCTCGACCCGACCAACCCGGCCGATCGCCTAGAGAACGACGAGTGGGTGAACGAGCGCTTCCGGGCTGAAACCAGCGCCGCGCTTCGCGCCGAATTTCCTGGGCTGCGCATCTTCTACAACTGCGGCCACATCCATAAGCAGGGCCCGAAGCGCTTCTCGACCTATAGCCATCTCGAGCTCGAAAGCCTGCCCACCGGCGGCTGGGGCTACGACCACTTTCCCTCGAGCGCCCGCTATGCCGCGACGCTGGGGTTCGATTTCGTCGCCCAAACCGGCAAGTTCCACACCAGCTGGGGCGAATTCGGTGGCTTCAAGCATGCCGATGCGCTGGAGTTCGAAGCAGCCCAGATGGCGGCGCTCGGCGCCAAGTGCCTCGTCGGCGACCAGTTGCACCCGGATGGTTCGATCAATCCGGACACGTACGCCTCCATCGCCTCGGCCTATGCCCGTATCGAAAGGCTTGAGCCTTACCTCGAAGGCGCGCGCCAGGTGTCGGATGTCGCCATCCTCACGTCCGAGTATTTTCACCCTGGCGGCGCCCGCAACAGTTCGGCCGACGATGGTGCGGCCCAGATGCTGCAGGAGCTGAAGCTCCCCTTTGACGTGATCGATCCATCGACCCCATTCGAGAACTACCGGCTGCTCATCCTGCCCGACGACATCCCGGTCGACTCCGCTCTGGCGGCCCAGCTCAACGCCTACACGGCAAAGGGCGGCAAGCTGGTGCTGAGCGGCAAGTCCGGTGTCAGCGCCGATGGCCGGTTCGCCGTCGATGCCGGCATCCGCAGTTCGGGTCCGGTCGCGTTCCACCCATCCTACCTGCGCGCCGGCCCTTCGCTCGACGCCGGTCTCACCCAAACGCCCTTCGTCATGTACGGCGTGGCCGAGACGATCGTCCCCGAGGGAGCCGAGGTACTGGCCGAGATCGGGCCCTCGTACTTCAACCGCAGCTACAAGCACTTCAGCTCGCACCAGCACGCGCCGGACGACCCGGCCGCCGCCTCGCTCGGCGCTGCCGTCACCATCAAGGGCGGCATCGGCTACATCGCTTATCCGGTCTTTTCGATGTACCACGCCATGGGCCAGCCGCTTTACAAGTACCTGGTCCGCGGCCTGATCGACCGCCTGCTTCCCAGCCGCGCCATCGTCACGGATCTGCCGTCTTCCGCCCGCGCCACGCTCACCCAGCAGCCCGAGCAGAACAGGCATATCCTGCACCTGCTGTATGGCGCGCCGCAGATCCGCGGCAAGGGCGTGCCCAACAACGAGGGTGGGGTGCGCCTGATGGAAATGATCGAGGATATCCCGACACTTGGCCCCGTTACCGCCTCCGTGCGCTTGCCGCGCACGCCGACGCGCGTCTATGACGCTCTGACGGGGGAAGATGTGCCGTTCTCCAACGGCGGCGATCGGGTGGAGGTGCGGCTCCCGAGCCTTCGAATCCACTCCGCGCTGGTCTTCGAGGGAACGGTTTGAGCGACAGTGACGATACCGAGAGCGGCAAGAGGCGGCAGGCGACCATCGTAGAGGTTGCCGACCGCGCCGGCGTCGCCATCGGCACCGTCTCGCGCTACCTCAACGGCCATCCAGTGCGCCGCGGCAACCGCGAGCAGATCGAGCAGGCAATCGGCGAGCTCGGCTATCGCCGCAATGCCATTGCCGCGGCCATGAAGGCCGACCTCACCAACACGGTCGGCTTCATGGTTCCCTCACTCAGCGAGTTCCATTCCGCGGTGCTCGAGCATCTAAGCCGCGCCATGCGCAAGTCAGGTCGCGCGCTCCTGACATATTGCCATGATGCCAACCCGACCTCGGTCGCCGATGCGCTCGATTTCTTCGTCACCCACCGCGTCGATTGCCTGGTGATGGATGGTCGCAACGACGTCGATGACCTGATCCGCGACCTCGTCAACAGCGGCACGCCGGTGATCTTTTACGACAATGGCTGGCAGGGCCTGCCGGTCGACCGGGTACTGGTCGAGAATCGCGCCGCGAGCTTTCGCGCGGTCACCCAACTGCTGGATATCGGCCATACCCGCATTGCCGTCCTCACCGGCAACATTCAGGACTGGACGGGTCGCGAGCGCTTCGAGGGCTATCGGCAGGCCATGCTGAGCCGCGGGCTCGAAATCAATCCCGACTACGTGCTCGATACGCACTGGAACGAGGCCGAAGCCTACTCGGGCATGCTGCGCCTGCTGTCGCTCGCCGAGCCCCCGACCGCCCTTTACTGCTCCAACTACAACATGGGCGTCGGTGCCCTGCGCATGTTGCGCGAGCACGGGCTCAAAGTGCCCGACGACATCTCGCTCGTCAGCTTTGACGACGTGCCGCTGTTCCAACTGCACGAGACGGGGATTACGGCTGTCGCCCAGCCCGTGGCCAAGATCGCCGAGACCATCACCTCCATCATGGCCTCCCGGCTCTCCGAACGTGGGGTCAACCACGAGCCACACACAATCACGCTCAACTGCGACATCATCCTGCGCGGCTCGACCCGTCGGCTGCTCACCCCCGGAGCTCTTGGCTCGCGCTGAGCTCAATTCCAACCAGTTCATGCAGGACTTTTCATGCCGCGCTACTGTCTCGATCTCGATTCCCCCGCAGCCGGGTTCATCGACAGTTTCCTCATCGGCAACGGCTGGCTTGGCACCACTGTGCGCGGCGGCGTCGGCACGGAGCGGTTCGATCTCAACCTTGATACCGTCTGGTCCGGCGGTCCGCTGCAGCCGGAGGAAGGGGAGGGGCCTGCCCACCTCATCCCGGAGCTGCGCGAGGCGATCCGCGGTCGCGACTACCTTAGGGCCGACGAGCTCGGCCGGGCGCTGCAGGGCCAAAGCTGGACCCAGTCCTACCAGCCGCTCGGCGCCATCGAGCTCACCTATGGCGACGATGTGCTCGTCGCCGACTACGCTCGTCGCCTGGATGTCTCGGAGGCCGTAGCGAGTTCGAGCTACAGCGGTGCCGCCGGCAGCGCCAGCGTCGAGAGCTTCGTCTCCCATCCCGACGGCGTTCTGGTTGCTATTGCCGCCGGGCAGGGCGTCCATCCGCTTGAGCGGGCCCGGATTGCGTTCCAGTCCCCGCACCCCGATACCCAAATCTCCCTCTCCGAAGAGCACGGCACAATCTGGCTCGTCGCCACCGCTCGCGTGCCGGTGCACGTCCTGCCCAACTACACGTCGGGCGACGACCCCGTGCGCTACGACACCGCCGCTCCCGCGGAAGACAACACCGTTGCCGCCGGTATGGGCTATGCGGTTGTCGCCGCGCTGCATCGGGACAGCGCCACCGGCAGCCTGCGCCTCATCGCCTCGGCCGCCTCCGGCTACCGCGGTCATGACCAGCGCCCGAGCGCCGATTTCGCCGCTCTCGTGCTGGAGGCGCGCGACCGTGTCGCTGCCGCCTTCGAGAAGAGCACCGAAGCGCTGCGGCAGCGCCACCGCGGCGACTACAAGAGCTTCTTCGACCGCGTCGATCTCGACCTGAGCGCCTCGGGCCCCGCAGCGGAAGGAGCCGAACTGCTGTTTCATTTCGGCCGCTACCTGATGATCTCAAGCTCGCGCCAAGGCACCGAGGCAACGAACCTGCAGGGCATCTGGAACGTCGATGTCCGCCCGGCCTGGAGCTCCAACTACACCATCAACATCAACACGCAGATGAACTACTGGCCGGCGGAGGCCACCGGCCTCGCAGACCTGCACGAGCCGATGTTCAAGCTCACCGGCGAGATCGCCGAGGCCGGCTCCGTGACCGCGCGCCGCTACTACGGAGCCTCCGGCGCTACGGCCCATCACAATACTGACCTCTGGCGCTTCACCGCTCCGGTGCCTGGCATCCCGCAATGGTCGAATTGGCCCACCGGCCTCTACTGGATGGCCGCCCATCTCCAGCACCATCTCGACCACGGCAGCGCCAGCCCCAAATTCTCCGACGAAACGGCGCTCCCAGTGTTCCGTACCGCCACCGAGTTTGCGCTCGATATGCTTGTTGAGGAGGGCACCGGCGCTCTCGCTGCCAGCCCCTCGACTTCGCCCGAGCACAGTTTCGTCGTTTCCGACACCGAGGTCGCCATCACCCAAGGTACGGCGATGGACCAGGAACTGATCCGCGAGACCCTCGAGAGCTTTGTCGCTCTCGCTGATCCCGCCGATCCACTTGCCACCCGTGCCCGCGATGCGCTGGCGCGCCTCCGCTTCCCCATCATCGGCGCCAACGGCAACCTGCTCGAGTGGGACGACGACAAGACGCCCGCGGAGCTGGGGCACCGCCATCTCTCGCACCTCTACGGTCTCTACCCCGGCATCCGCATCACTGAGGCCGGGACGCCTGAGGCTTTCGAGGCCGTTCGCCGCGCGCTCTATCTCCGCCTCGATAACGGTACTGGATACACCGGCTGGAGCCAGGCCTGGGTACTCTGTCTCGCCGCGCGCTTGCGTGACCGACAGCTGGCTGAGCGCTCGATCGGCGGGCTGCTCGACCACCTGACTTCGCGCGCGCTGCTCGTCCTTCATCCGCATAGCGGTTGGCCGGAAGGCAACGTGTTCCAGATCGACGGCAATTTCGGCGCCGTTGCCGGCCTCACCGAGCTCGTCGTCCAGAGCCATGAGGGCGCCATCAGCCTGCTGAAGACGCTTCCACCGAGCTGGTCCAGCGGCACGATCTCCAATATCCGCTGCCGCGGCGGCTACCAGGCGAGCGTCTCCTGGCACAATGGCGTCCTCGTATCGGCAACCATTCTCGCTGGACGCGACGGCAAGCTTGTTGTCGAACTGCCGGAGCAGGCGGTCTCGGTGACTGGACCGGCGGGGGCCGTTGCGACTCGACTCGCTGGCGGTGGCGCATCCGGTCGCCACCGTGTCGAATGGGATGTGGCTCGTGCGGCATCCTACAGGATCACGCCCTGAGGCCCGGGCAAGCTTCTTCGGCGATGAGAGCGAGGCCGGTTAGCCGCTTTCCCCTTGTCGGATCGAAAGTGGGGCCAGCTTTCGCGTGGGGCCGTCCTGATACTGGTCGCCGTGCGCGGGGATGCGTGCGAGCAACGCCCGCGCGAGGTCCTCGCCGACCTCGTGCAGCGATGTTGTGAAACACGTCAGCGACGGGGTGAGGAAGCGTACCGTTGGCTCATCGCGGAACCCGATGATGGCGAGGTCGCGGCCCGGCACCTTTCCAAGCTCCGCGAGGCGGCGATAGATGCCGATGGCCACCGTCTCGAAAATCAACAGGATGGCCGTTGGCGGGTTCGGCAACGCCGCCAGTTCGTCCACCAGCCCATATCCGACGGCTTCGTTGCGCCCTCGCGCGAAGATCAGCGCGGGATCGAACGGAATGCCATTGCGTTCCAGGGCGCTTTTGTAGGCGGCTTCAAAAAGCGGCCCGAAGTTTATGTTGTCCGAGGGCAGGGTGACGGCGATACGCCGATGCCCGGCCGCCGCCAGCCGGTCGATCGCCGCGTTGGCGACGCCCTCGAAATCGAGGTCGATCCATGGATAGTCCTTGCCCGAACTGCTACGCCCGAGCGTGGCGAACGGCAGCCCGGCAGATTCCAGCAGCTCGATACGTGGATCAACGCGCTGCGTCGCGGCGAGGATCATGCCGTCGAAGACGCCTCTCGAGACGTAACGCTGGAGATAGGTAACCGCGTCCACACTGGTGGGGCGCGGAAGAACGAGCAGGTCCAGATTGTGCTCGGCGAACACCGCCTGGACGCCATCGAAAACGCCCATGAAGAAGTACTCGCTGCTGGCAGCGGTCTCGCGATCGAGATCCATCATGAAGCCGATCGAGCGCGTGGTTCCCAGCGCGAGTGTTCGAGCGGCCTGATTGGGTGCGTAGCCGAGGCGCTTTGCAGTGGTCAGCACGAGTTCGCGCGTCGCAGGACTGACGTCGGGTCGGTCGTTGAGAGCACGTGAGACCGTGCCGGTAGAAATGCCCAGCTCTTTGGCTAGTCGTACGATTCCGCGCATCAGTACCTCGCTCAAATCAGCGCCTATTGACATGTAGCTGAGCGAAATAATAGCGTCGTAAGCGCTTACGGACAAATCGTAAGCGCTTACGATAACCTGATAAGCGCTTGCGGTAGAAAAAGTCGGCTGAGGGGGGAATCGTGCACCGGGCAGTTGTTGCTGGTTGCGGAGCTATGGCTCGCGGCTGGATCAAGGCGATCGCAGAGACGCCGGCCCTCCGGGATCGCATCGCTATTGTCGGGCTGAACGACATCAACGCCGACGCGGCCCGGCGCCTGGCACTAGAGTTCGGGCTCAGCAAGGCGGCGGTTGAATCCGACCTGGAAGCTTTGCTCAGGGGCACCAAGCCAGATCTGGTCTTCGACGTGGTCATCCCCGGCGCGCGGCACGACGTGGTCGCCACGGGACTCAACCACGGCTGCCATGTGCTATCCGAAAAGCCGATGGCGACGAGCCTTGCCGACGCGCGGGACCTCGTTGCCCTTGCAGCCAAAGCCGGCAGGACACACGCCATCGTCCAGAACCGCCGCTACATTGCCGGCGTGCGGCGCATCCGCCGGCTGCTCGACAGCGGCGAGCTTGGCAATCTGACGGCACTGCATGCTGATTTCTTCATCGGCGCACATTTCGGCGGTTTTCGCGACGCCATGCAGAACGTGCTGCTGCTCGACATGGCGATCCACACGTTCGACGCCGCCAGGTTCATGTCCGGCAAGAACGCAAAGGCCGTCTACTGCCACGAAACCAACCCCGGCGGCTCCTGGTACGCGCACGGCGCGGCCGCCAACGCCATCTTCGAACTCGAGGGTGACACGACTTTCACCTACCGCGGTTCCTGGGCCGCCGAGGGGGCGAACACCAGTTGGGAGAGCCAGTGGCGGATCATCGGCTCGCGCGGAACCATCGTCTGGGACGGGTTCGATGACTTTGAAGCGCATGTCGTGGCGGGTGAGGAAGGGTTCCACCGGCCTCTGGTGAAACTCGACGTGCCAGAGCCCGCCGATGATGGCCAGACCCGCGGCCACGCCAGCGTCATCGCCGACTTTCTGCACGCCATCGAGGCCGGGACGCCGCCTGAAACCATCGGCAGCGACAACATCAACAGCCTCGCCATGGTGTTCGSMGCSATCGAGAGCGCCAAGACACGGCAGCGCATACAGCTTGAGGCCCTCGCGTGACTGATCCCATGAAGACCATCCGCATCGGCACCATGATCAACGCCACTGGAGGCACCACCTCGCAGCGGATAGCGGAGTTGCGCGACCTCGGCTTCGAGAGYTTCGAGCCGTTCTTCTGGCAGACCACCAATGGCCAGGACCTGGCCGAACTGGGCAAGCGCAGCCTCGATGCCATCGGCAATCGCGACATCACCATCTCGACCCTCGGTATGTTCGGCAACCCGCTGGAAGACCAGGAGATGGATCGCCAA
>NZ_JBFUCQ010000016.1:0-64290 GCF_056405135.1 Devosia sp. P1_H9 | reverse complement strand
TCACGCGAGGGTCGCTCGATGCGGAGYKGCCCAAGGGACGAAGCCTGGCACGCATGAGCYGGGCGGGAGCAAGGAAACGCGGTGCTGGCATTCCGGCCGCCGACYGAGGTCCCACGTTTCTCGCGATGCGGCAGGGGATGCGCCCCGGCACTGGTGGCATAGGCCCAAAACCCCGGCCGGCCGGCGAGGCGTGAGCCTCTTTCATCTGCGGACTACCGCTACGGGGCAAACGCCTCGCCGGTCCCGCTTCGTTCCCTCCCGGGAACGGCTCTTTGAAAACTCCGAAGCCCACGGGCTGTCGGATGCATCAGCTTGCCTCGCGCCATCCCCACCACGGTGTCACCTGGGGAGGGAGACGATCGCATCGACGCCGGTGAAAGGGTCTCCCTCCCCACAGGGGTGGGGGTCAGCCCGCACCGGATGCGCGTCAAGTCCTAGCTCAGTGCGTTCAGCAAATTGCCCGACACGTGCCCATCCGGCAGCAGGCCGGCTCGCGTCTGCCAGTCGATCACCGCGGCGCGCGTCTTGGGGCCGATCTCGCCATCGGGCTTACCGATCTCGTAGCCCTTCTTGAGCAGCTTCGCCTGCACCTGCTTGCGACCATCGGCATTGAGCGCGGTGTCGTTGGGCCAGGGCGTCATAAACCCCCTGCTGCCGATGATCCGGTCGGCCAGGTGTCCGACTGCAAGGGCATAGCTGTCCGAGTTGTTGTAGCGCTTGATGACGCCGAAGTTCGGCAGCACGGCAAATACCGGGCCATTGCCACCCATCGGCATGTAGAGCTTGGCCGTATCGCTGTCTCGCGGGAACGGCTTGCCGTTGGCGCGGGAGACGCCGACGCCGCGCCAGTCGCCCAAAGTCGCGGTGATCCCCTGCCAGACATTCTGGTAATTAAAGTCTCGCGCGAGCTTTACCTCGTAACCCCAGGTTTCACCTGGACGCCAGCCGAACGACTTCAAGTAGTTCGCGATCGATGCCTGCGCGTCTGGCACCGAGCCCCAGATGTCCTTGTGGCCATCGCCCTTGAAGTCGACCGCGTACTTCATGAAGCTCGACGGCATGAACTGCGGCAGGCCCATGGCGCCGGCCCACGAACCGACCATGTTTTTGGCGCGCACATGCCCGCCCTCGAGGATTTCGAGCGCTGTGATCAGTTCGCTGCCGAAGTAGTCGGAACGATAGCCGCCATAATCGAGCGTCGCCAACGCATGCACGGTGTTGGTGCCGCCCAGGAATCCGCCGAAATTGGTCTCGATGCCCCAGATGGCGAGGATGATCTCGCCCTGCACCCCGTAGCGCTCGCTGACCGCCGCAAGCGTTTTGGCCCACTCGCCGCGCATATCGTGGCCGGTACCGATCCGCGCGTCTGTGACGCGCTTGCCGACATAGTCTGCCGCGGTGGAGACGAATTCCGGCTGCTTCTTGCTAAGCTCAAGCACCGAGCCGATCGGCTTGAAATCGCCCATCGCGACGTCGAACACGTGCTTCGAAACGCCCCGCGCCTTGGCCCGTCGCCACACGCCGTCGACAAAGCCATCAACGCTGGCAAAGGCCGGCGTGAACGCCGACGAAGCGATCAGCGCGGCAGCGCCGATACCGAAACTGCGACGGGAAACAGAGAATTCGATCGGCTTGTTTACGCGGTACATGAAAGCGCCTCTGCACAAGAGGGCGACCCGGAATAACGCTGGGCCGGTCTGCCGGCACAGATAGCCGACGGTTTCCATCCATTCTCCGCAACGAAATTAAGATCGCGTTACCTACGTGATCCCGATTGCGTGATCGGTTGACACAGGCAGTCGATCCGTCGGATGCCTGCCCCCCTTTCATCGCGTCGGAGGAGTGCGATGTTTCGATCGATTGCGGTAGCCGCGCTTGCGCTGGGCCTCGCCGCCACCCCCGTGCTGGCCGCCGACGTGCAGCCGACGCTCACCGGCGACGTGAAGATCCATGACCCCAGCGTCATCGAGGTCGACGGCAAGTTCGTCGCCTTCCAGACCGGGCAGGAAGGCGGCATCTATCGAGGCGCCATCCGCGCCAAGACCTCGCCGGACGGCATCGCCTGGACCGATGCCGGCTCGATCGGCAAGGGCGTTCCGAAGTGGGAGCGGAAAGAACTCGGCTACCAGTCGCCCAACATCTGGGCCCCGTCGGTCAGCAAGCACGGCGACACCTGGAACCTCTACTACTCGGTGTCCTCCTTCGGCATCAACACCAGCGCCATCGGCCTGATGACCAACGCCGCGCTCGACCCCCAACAGCCCGGCGAAGGCTGGGAGGATCAGGGCCTCGTGCTGAAGTCCAACGGCAAGGACAACTGGAACGCCATCGACCCTTGGCGCATCGACCTCGCAGACGGCCGCGCCTTCCTCGCCTACGGCTCGTTCTGGGACGGCATCAAGATGCGCGAACTGGATCCGGCAACCGGCAAGCTCCTCGCCGACGACACCCCGACCTACGACCTCGCCTCGCGGCAAGGCGCCGGCATCGAGGCGAACAGCATCCTCGAGCACGAGGGCCGGTTCTACCTGTTCGTCTCGTTCGACCAATGCTGCAAGGGCGTCAGCAGCACCTACAACATGCGCGTCGGGCGCGCCGACGCGGTGACCGGTCCGTATCTCGATCGCGACGGCAAGCCGATGCTCCAAGGCGGCGGCACGCTGCTTCAGGGCAAGACCGGCCGCTTCATCGGCCCCGGCGGACAGGAAGCGATCGTGACGTCAAAGGGCGAAATGCTCGCCTACCACTATTACGACGGCGACGACTTCGGAGTGTCCAAGCTCCAGCTTTCGCCGCTCAGATGGACCCCAGACGGTTGGCCCGAACTCGATGCCCTCCCCGAATAACCGCGCCGCCGACCTCGACCTGCTGAAGACCCTGCTGGTCGTGGGCATGATCGGCGCCCACGTCATCCAGCTCATTACCTTCCGGGCCAAGCCCGAGGCGGCGATCTTCGCCGAGTACATCAACCTCGTGACGTTCTCGGGCTTCCTCTTCGCCTTCGGCATCGGGCTCGGCCTACCCAAGCTGGAAGGACGGCAGCGCAGCCTGTGGTCGCGGCTCCGTCCGCCGCTGCTGTTGCTGCTGGCGGTCTGTGCCTCGTCGTTCGCCTTCGCGCTGCTGGTCGATCGCAAGCACCTCGACGCGCAGCTGATCATCGACGTCGTCACCATGCAGCGGCTGTTCGGCTGGAGCGAGTTCCTCGCGACGTTCTTCGTCTTGTCGCTGGTGACGCTGGTCGCTCGCCCTGCCCTGCTCGCAATCGGCCGCAACCCGTGGTTGCTGCTCGTGGCGACGGTGGCGGGCCTCGCGACCACCTTCTACACCACCGGCACCATCTTCCCGCTGCTGCCGACACTGGTCAGCCACACCGGCTTCGCCAACTTCCCGCTGCTGCCTTACCTGCCGTGGTTCCTGCTCGGCATCTGGTACGGCAGCCATCCGGTGCGGGCCTGGCACCTCGTGCCGGCGCTGGCGATCACCAGCTACCTCTACTGGGTGACGATCCAGACCGGACAGTTCCCCAACCGCTTCTCGCCAACGATCCTCTGGATCGTCGGCCCGGCAGCGATCCTCCTCGCCTACCTCGCGCTCTGTCGGCTGATCGCGTCGCGAGTCAACATCCCCGCTGCCCTGCTGACGCCGGGCCGGCACGTGCTGAGCTTCCTGGTGCTGTCGAACATCGCCTTCTTCGCCACCCGCTACTTCATGGGCAAACCGGTCCGCTCGACGCTGATCGCTGCCTTGGTGACGCTGGCGGTGGTCGTTGTGCTATCGGCAGGCTGGTACGCCTGGGAGACCCTGCGGCGAGCTACTCGGCAGCAGCCCGAACCGGCACCGGCCCGATAGAGCGGCGGCTGATCAGCGGGCACTCGATCTTCACCCGTCGCGGCGACGCAGCGGGGAGTTGCTCGTCGAGCAGCGTGCCCACGGCCCAGCGCGCCATTTCCTCGTGCGGCAGCACCACGGTCGACAGCGGTGGGTCCAGATACACGCTGGTGTCCTCGTCGTCGAAACCGACGATCGACATGTCGTCGGGGACCCGCAGCCCACGGGCCTGCAGCGCACCGTAAGCGCCCACCGCCATGCGGTCGTTGAACGCGAAGATCGCGGTGGGCGGATTGGGCATGTCGAGAAGCCGCGCCGTCAGGTCGCGACCGCCATGGATGGTCCAGCCGCCGCGCATGATCAGGTCCTCGTCGACCGGCACATCCCATGAGGCCAGCGCCTGGCGATAGCCGCGCTCGCGGTCATCGGCGGCCTCGATCCAGCTCTCACCGGCGAGATGGGCGATGCGGCGATGCCCGGCCTTCAGCAGCGCCTCCGTGGCGGCATAGCCGCCAGTGACGTCGGCCGGCACCACCGAGGGGTAGTAGCGCTTCTTGTCGTAGCAGTTGAGCAGCACGGTCGGCACGTCGCGCAACCGCTCCGGCACCTCAACCTCCCGGGTGACGAGGCTGCCATACAGCACGCCGATGATCTGGTTGCTCAGCAGCATATCGAGCGCCAGCGTCTCGAGCTTGGGGTCGGCGCGGGTCGAGAAGGTGGCGACCACCACGTCCTGCAGCGCCGCTTCCTCCCGGGCGCCCTCGATGAACGGCGTCGCGAACGGCGTGGTGGTGACCTCGTCGAGAAGCAGCCCGATGACCCGCGTCTTGTTCTCGGGCACGTGGTGCTGCGGTCCCTTGCGATAGCCCAGCGCCTCGGCCGCTTCGATGACCCGAGCGCGCGTCGCGTCTGCCACACGCGCATTCGGCACCCGGTTCAGCACAAGCGAAACCGTGGCCTGCGAGACCCCCGCCCGCTCACCGATCTCGATCATGGTCGGCCGCTTCGCCACCGCTTCCCCCAACGTGTTCAAAGCGCAGCATTATCAGGCCGCGCGCCCTGTGTGCAACTCGGTTGCTAAACTCATTAGCAACCGGAACGCTTGCCAGACAGGCTGAAAGCCGCTAGCCATAGCAAAACTGCTAATAATATTATCTGGGAGGACTGCATGATCGGCGAGACTACGGCCACCAGGGCCGGCGTAAACGCACGCGAGGAGATCTCGCTCGACGGCGCGTGGCGCTTCCGGCTCGATGGCCATGGCGACTGGCGCATCGCGACGGTCCCCGGCCCCTGGCAGGCCGAATTCGCCGACCTCCGCCACTCAACTGGCAAGGCGATCTATGCACGCCAGCTGTCGATCCCGGCGGCATGGCAGGGTCGCGAGATCGCCGTGCGCTTCGGCGCCGTGAACTATTTCTCGGAAGTCCGCCTCAATGGCCGTGTCCTCGGCACGCATGAGGGCGGTTACCTGCCCTTCGAGTTCGTGATCCCGGCCGGCACGCCGGCGGAAAGCGCCCTCGAAGTGCACGTCACACTGCCGAGCGGCGACGCCGAGGCCTATCCCGACTACCCGTTCGGCGAGATCCCGCATGGCAAGCAAAGCTGGTACGGCCCGCTCGGCGGTATCTGGCAGTCGGTGAAGCTGCTGGCGCGCGACAAGCGGCACGTCTCGCACGTAGCGATCGACGCCAACCCCGACAGCGGCGAAGTTGCGCTGGCGTTGACCCTGTCGGCCGCCGCGGCAGGCGCCACGGTCCGCGCCACGGTCGGTGGCGCTTCCGCCGAGACCACCGGCACAGCGCTGAAGCTGAAGCTCGCCTCGCCCGCCCTCTGGTCGACCGAGACGCCGAACCTCCATTCGCTCAAGCTTGAACTGATCGCCGGCGGCGAAGTGGTCGACACCACCACGCACAGCTTCGGCTTCCGCAAGATCGAGACTCGCGACGGCAAGTTCTTCCTCAACGGCCAGCCGCTTTACCTGCGCGGCGCGCTCGACCAGGACTACTACCCGGACGGCATCTGCACCCCGCCCTCGCTCGAGTTCCTCGAGGATCAGCTCAAGAAGGCCAAGCACCTCGGCCTCAACCTGCTGCGCGTCCACATCAAGGTGCCGGACCCGCGCTACTACGAAGTCGCCGATCGGCTCGGCGTGCTGATCTGGACCGAAATCCCGAACGTCCAATACTTCACGGCCGCGGCGGCGCAGCGCATGCGCGACACCATGGCCGGCATCATCAAGCGCGATGGGAACCATCCTTCGATCATCGCCTGGACCATCATCAACGAGGACTGGGGCACAAGGCTGATCGAGAACGCCGATCACCGCCAGTGGCTCAAGGACACCTATGACTGGCTGAAAGCCAAGGATCCGCGCCGCCTCGTCGTCGACAATTCGGCCTGCATCCCGAACTTCCACGTCAAGACCGACATCAACGACTACCACTACTACAAGTCGGTCCCCGAGCGCCGCGCCGAGTGGGAGAAGCTGACCGAGGAGTTCGCCGGCGCCGCCGACTGGACATGGTCGCCCCATGGCGACGGTGAGCGCCGCGGCGACGAGCCGCTGGTGGTCTCCGAGTTCGGCGTGTGGGGCCTGCCCCACCCGGACCAGGTGAAGACTCCCGCCGGTGAGGAGCCATGGTGGGCCGAGACCGGCGGCAACTGGGGTGACGGCGCGGCCTATCCGCACGGCATCCAGAATCGCTTCGCCACCTACCATCTCGACAAGGTGTTCGGCAGCTTCGGCGACTTCATCACCGACGTGCAGTGGTACCAGTTCGCCAATCTCAAATACGAGATCGAGTCGATGCGCGCTCACGCGCCGATCCAGGGCTACGTCATCACCGAGATGACCGACGTGCACTGGGAGGCCAACGGCCTGCTCGACATCAACCGCAACCCGCGCGCCTTCCACGACCGCTTCGCCGAGATCAACAACGACACGGTGATCGTGCCGCAGCTAGCTCATCACGCGATCACCTCGGGCGGCAGCGTGCCGCTGAGCCTCAAGGTCGCAGCTGGCGGCAAGGCGGTGCCGGCTGGCGCGACGCTGAGCTGGTCGGTCGATGGCGCGAGCGGCAAGCTCGACGTTCCCGCGACGGCAGGACTGGCGGTGGCCGACCTCGGCACCACCACGATCACGCTGGGCGGTGACGCCCGCGTCGCGACCATCGCGCTGAAGCTCGAAGCCGGCAGCAAGCTGCTGGCAAAGAACGAGATCCAGGTCTCGGTCTATGCCAATCGCGCAGCCGGTCCGGCAAAGATCGCCGCGGCCGACGCCGAACTCGCGGCCTTCGCCAAGGGCCTCGGCTACACGGTGACTTCGGATGCGGCCTCGGCCGACTTGGTGCTCACCCATGCACTGGGCGAGGAGGACATCGAGGCCATGCGCCACGGCGCCCGCTATCTCGTCCTCGCCGATGGTTCGGTCGACACCTACCGCAACCTTCGCACCGATCCGCCGCGCGCCGAAGCGCCTACCATGCCGGCGAGCAAGGAGCGGACACGCCATCTCGGCTCGGAAACCCAACTCCCCAACATCGGGCTGGTTCTCCGCGACGGCACGCTGTGGCGCGGCGACTGGATCGCCAACTTCTCGTGGATCAAGCGCACCGGCGCTTTCGCCGCCCTGCCCGGCGGTCCGCTGCTCGATGTGTCGTTCGATCGCGTCGTGCCGCACCACGTGCTGACCGGCTTCCGCTCGTGGGAATACGAGGGGCTGATCGATGCTGGCGTGGTCATCGGCTGGATCAACAAGCCGGCCGCGACCATTGCCCGCCGCCGGGTCGGCAGAGGCGGGCTCGTGGTCACCACGTTCCGCCTCACCAACGACACGCCGGGCACAGATCCGGTGGCTGCGGCACTATTCGACGGCCTTGTCACCACGACGGCAAATCTGGAGATCGACTGATCAGAAACTGAATCAGCTTTTCGGGTAGGAAACATGGGAAACACGCCACGCGGCATGCATGACGATCTCTAACTAGCTGTAACTAAAGCACAATTTTCCACTTTCTTTTGATACAGGATTGACAATATTGTCAGCCGCAATAGCATCAGCGCCGGCTCGTGAGATCCCCAAGGGACACGCGGGCCGGAGACGACCCGGGAGGAACACGACTTGGCCGATATCAGGCTCGTAAACGTCAGCAAGCACTTCGGACAGGTGCGCGTCATCGAGAACGTCTCGATGACCATCGAGTCCGGTGAGTTCATGGTCTTCCTTGGCCCATCGGGCTGCGGCAAGTCCACGCTGCTGCGGATGATCGCGGGCCTCGAGGATATCGACGGCGGCGAAATCCACATCGGCGACAAGCGCGTCGACGAGCTGCCGCCCGCTGAGCGCGGCGTCGCCATGGTGTTCCAGAACTACGCGCTCTACCCGCACATGACGGTGCGCGACAACATGTCCTTCGGCCTGCAGAACATCCGCACGCCCAAGGAAGAAATCGCCAAGCGCGTCGCTGCCGCGGCAAAGACCCTCGAGCTCGAGCACCTGATCGACCGCAAGCCCGGCCAGCTCTCCGGCGGCCAGCGCCAGCGCGTCGCCATCGGCCGCGCCATCGTGCGCGAGCCCAAGGCCTTCCTGTTCGACGAACCGCTCTCGAACCTCGACGCGGGCCTCCGCGCCCGCACCCGCATCGAATTTGCTCAACTGCATCAACGCATGAAGACCACCATGATCTTCGTGACGCACGACCAGATCGAAGCCATGACCTTGGCCGACCGCATCGTGGTGATGAACAATCGCAAGATCGAGCAGATCGGCACGCCGATGGAGATCTACACCCGGCCGGCCTCGCGCTTCGTCGCCGCGTTCGTCGGCTCACCCTCGATGAACTTCCTGCCGGTGCAGCAGATCTCGGATCGCGACGGCAAGGCGCTGGTGAAGCTCCCCGACAACTCCGAAATCCAGACCAACATTGCCACCGCCCGGTTGCCCAATGACGGCCAGCTCACCCTGGGCATCCGTCCGGAGTCTGTGCGGGTGACCTCAGAGGGTGCCGTGTCGGGCAAATCCGATGTGATCGAGCGGCTCGGCGAACGCACCCTCGCCTACGTACGGCTGGCGGACAATTCAGTCGTGATCGCCGAGGACGAGGGGCTCTCCAAGCTCAATGTCGGCGATCAGTTGAAGCTTAGTTTCGACGGCTCTGCGGCTCACCTGTTCGACGCCCGCGACGTCGCCTACAGCGCGGCCGGCTAGGAGCAACCCGCCGAGGGGAAAACACGCCCTTCTGAACCTGAATTCCTGATCCATATCATCAGATAGGTCAGCAATAATGTCCCGAACGGTCGCCACTGCTCAATGCGTCTGGCCACGGGACAGGACCGGTCCGCACCGATCCACGCCATGACTACGCATGGAGCTAACCCGATGGGAGGAAATGTAATTATGAAGTCGTTTTTGAAGATGGCACTGCTGTCGACGGCCCTGCTGGTGCCGGGCGTCGCGCAGGCTCAGGAAGTCGTCACCTGGTGGGACTTCCTCGGCGGCGGCGACGGCGTCCGCATGAAGGCGCTGATCGAGAAGTTCAACGCCGAGAACGCCGGCAAGATCGAAATCCAGGGCACGACCCTCGAGTGGGGCACCCCCTTCTACACCAAGGTCCAGACCTCGGCCGCCATCGGCGAAGGTCCCGACGTGATGACCTATCACCTGTCGCGCCTGCCGCTCGGCGTGTCCTCGGGTGCGCTCAGCGAAATCACCCCGGACGAGATCGCGGCAGCTGGTCTTTCGGGCTCGGACTACGCGGAATCGAACTGGAAGGCCGCCCAGGTTGATGGCAAGCAGTACGCCATCCCGTTCGATATCCATTCGATTGTCCTCTACTACAACAAGGACATGCTGAAGGCCGCGGGCCTGCTCGGCGATGACGGCCTGCCCAAGGGCCTCGACGGCGTCGACAACTTCAAGGCAGCGCTGCAGAAGCTCAAGGACGGCGGCGCCGAGTACGGCGTGTCGATCCACTCGGCCGCCGGCGATAGCCAGTGGCGCATTTTCTACTCGCTGCTCGGCCAGCAGGATGGCAAGTTCCTCGACGACCAGGGCCAGTTCCTGTCGGGCGACAACCTCGACAAGGCCGTGAAGGCCACCACCGTGGTTGCCGACTGGGTGAAGGACGGTCTCGCGCCGGCCGCCACCGAATACCCCGCTTCGATCGCGCTGTTCACCGGCGGCAAGGCGGCCATGCACATCAATGGTGTGTGGGAAGTCCCGACCATGACCGATCTCGCGGCCAAGGGCGAACTGTTCGACTGGGGCGCCATCGCGCTCCCCACCTTCTTCGATCACCCGGCTACCTGGGCTGACTCCCACGCCTTCGCCATTCCCAATCGCGTCGGCAATGAAGTCTCGCCCGAGAAGCGCGCCGCCGTCATGCAGGTCATCGCCTGGATGAACAAGAACTCCCTCGCCTGGGCAGACGCCGGCCACATCCCGGCCTACTCGCCGGTCCGCAACAGCGAAGAGTTCAAGACCAAGCAGCCGAACGCGACCTACTCGATCCTGGCCGACACTGCCGTGTTCGATCCGTCGTCGGTGCTCGCAGGCGTGGCCTCCCCGGTCTACGACGCTGCCGGCAACTACCTGATGCCCGCCGTCAACGGCGAGATCGATCCGCAGTCCGCCATGGAACAGATGCGCGACGATCTGCAGGGTCAGGTGGAGTAATTCCGACCCGGCCGGCGCTCTCCCGGGCGCCGGCCGGACTTCTTATGACTGGCAGGGAGGCCAGAACCAATGTCAGCCGATGCCGCCACCGAAGCCGCAATACCGCTGCCTGCGCGCAAGAAACGCTTCAACCGCTCAGAGGTGCTGGCGGCACTGATCTTCGTTCTGCCCTTCGTCATCGTCTACGCCGTGCTGTTCATCTACCCCACGCTGCAGATGATCTGGCTCAGCTTCCAGAAGGCGCCCCTGATCGGGCCGGGCACCTTCATCGGCTTCGACAACTACGCCAAGCTGTTCAAGGACAAGCTGTTCGGCGTGGCCTTCTGGAACACGGTCTATTTCGTGACCCTCACGGTCATTCCCGCGACCCTCACCGCCCTGGCAATCGCCGTCGGCGTCAACAGGCTCAAGGGCTGGATGCAGTCGGTGATCCTCGCCTGCTTCTTCATCCCCTACATCCTGCCGGTCTCGGTGGTGTTCCGCGTCTGGGGTTGGATGTTTGATAGCCAGTTCGGCGTCCTGCAGCCGCTGATCGCGCTGTTCGTCGGCGAGAACGTGCCGGTGTTCCGCACGTTGCCGCTGTTCATGCCGACGGTCGCATTCATCACCGTGTGGTGGACCATCGGCTTCAACATCCTGCTGTTCATTGCCGGGTTGCGGAACATCTCGCCCGAGATTTACGAGGCGGCCGCGCTCGACGGCACCTCGAAATGGCGCCAGTTCACCCGCATCACCTGGCCGCTCATCTGGCCGGTCACCGTGCTGGTGCTGACCATCCAGCTGATCGCCCAGTTCAAGATCTTCGACCAGGTCTATCTGTTCGGCAATGGCGGCCGTTCGGACGCCACCATGGGCCTGGTGCAGCTGATCTATCGCAGCGCCTTCCAGAAGAACAACGGCGGCTACGGTGCCACCGTCGCGGTGGTCTTGTTCCTCATCATCGTCGTCTTCTCCGTGCTGCAGTTCCAAATGCTCCGTGCCCGAGGTGAGAAATGAGCTCCGTCGCGACCCCGGCCGCCGGCGAAATCGCCGGCATGAGCCCGCGCAAGCGGCGCATCATCAGGACGATGGACATCCTCGGATTAGTTGCCACGATCATCACGGTGCTCGGCGCCATATTCTGGGCCTTCCCGCTCTACTGGGCGGTGATCACGACGCTGAAGGTCGAAAATGACATCGTGCAGCCGGGCATCGAGCTCTGGCCCACGCGCTTCACGCTCGACGCCTATACGCACGTGCTGTTCAACACAAAGATCGGCACCTGGTACATCAACTCGCTGGTCACCGCCGTATCGGTGACGGTACTGGTGGTGATGATGTCGGCACTGGCAGGCTATGCCATCAGCCAGCTGAAGTTCCCGGGCCGCCGCATCCTGTGGTGGATCATCCTGGCCAGCTTCATGATCCCCATCCCGGCGCTTATCGTGAACCACTTCGTGCTGATCAGCCAATTCAAGCTGTTCAACACCTGGCTCGGCGTGATCCTGCCGCAGCTGGTCTACGGGCCGGTGACTGTCATCATCTACAAGCAGTTCTTCGACTCGGTGCCCAAAGAGCTGCGCGAGGCGGCCAAGATCGACAACGCCAACGAATTCCAGATGTTCTTCAAGCTCTATCTGCCGATGAACTGGGGCATCACGACCGCGCTGGCGATCATCACCTTTATCGGCGCCTGGAACCAGTTCCTGTGGCCGTTCCTCGCCGTCACCGATGAGAGGATGATGAACGTGACGGTCGGCATCACCCAGGTCACCGATGCCTTTGGCGTCAAGTATGCCCGCGACCTCGGCAGCGCCATCCTCGCCGGCCTGCCGGTGGCGATCGTCTACCTGATCTTCCAGCGCAAGGTCACCGAGGCAATCATGCTGTCGGCCGGCATCAAGGGCTGACCCGGCCTTCGTGTACGGGTTTCGAGCGGGCGTGGAGGCAATGCTTCCACGCCCGCTTCGCTTTCGCCCATCCCGATGGTCGAACCACGTCACTCGATGCATGGCCCACCGAGCGATCGCACATTATTTCTGTCGTTTGATACACAAGCCTGCCAAGGCGAAAAAACCCCGTACATTCAAAGCGGTTCGATTTGTGAACCCGGATTTATCGCCAAGCGCCTGCTCCGACTACCATTCCAGCTGTTGACTCCACCTACTCTCGCGTCTAACGCTTGGGAATATCGGGAGAAATAGCCGGGCCGCTCTGGAGGGAGTGACCGCGCTT
Organism: Devosia sp. P1_H9; assembly: GCF_056405135.1. Taxonomy (NCBI): domain Bacteria; kingdom Pseudomonadati; phylum Pseudomonadota; class Alphaproteobacteria; order Hyphomicrobiales; family Devosiaceae; genus Devosia; species Devosia sp. P1_H9. Next base: position 51,572 of record NZ_JBFUCQ010000016.1, on the reverse strand, counting down.
TGGTGGGGGAGACGCCAAGCCACATGCCGCAGGGCAAGATCTGAACTGTCCGATGGGCGGTACAAGCAAAGCGCAGTGTAGCGTAGCGGCTGTCTGACGAAAGTCAGGCAATCGGTGGTCTATGACGTGCCGTTTCCGATGGGGACTCGGCACAGACAGCCAAGCTCGTATGGCCCGGGTTCGATCTTCAGCAGAGATCGGACGAACATGAGATCCCTGCCGTGCATACATGCAGATCAAGGCGCTGAGGTTTCAGCCCCCAGAACTGCGGCGAGGCTGAACCGTCCCTCCCGAGAAGTGATCGCAGGATAACAAGATTATCTTGGGGAGGTGTGGGGCGTTACCGGGGTCGATGGGACCCACAATTTCAAACATTTGTCGCCTCAAGGCGACGTTCAGCTTTCGTCGACAGTCAAGGGAGACTCTGTCACATGGTCAAACGTAGAATAGTAACAGCGGCACTGCTGGCGCTCGGCGTCATGGCGACGCCGCTGGCAGCGATGGCTCAGAGCCCGCTTGCCGCAACCGCGCCCAAGGAAATCGCTCCGGCGACCCCGCTCGCCGACGTGCCGCGCAACCAGACCGTCGTTCTCGGCTGGGGCGTTGCGCTGTCGTCGCCGATCGGCGTCACCAACCCCTGGGCCCTGCCCGGCTACACCCACCAGGAAGGCAATGCCTTCATGTGGGAGCCGCTGATGTACTTCGCCATCTTCAAGGGCGAGTACGTGCCGTGGCTGGCCGACAGCATGGAATACACCGACGACACCTTCACGGCGCTCGAGATCAAGCTGAACAAGGACGCCAAGTGGAGCGACGGCACCCCGGTGACGTCAGCGGACGTGAAGTTCACGTTCGACGGCCAGCTGAACAACAGCAAGCTGCCCTACAACGCCCACTTCACCCAGTTCGTCGAATCCACCGAAGCGGTCGATCCGCTGACCGTGCTGGTGAAGTTCAAGGCCCCGGCCCCGCGCTTCAAGTTCGAAGTGCTGACCGAGAAGTTCGATACCGGTATCCCGATCGTCCCGGCCGCGTACCTCTCGTCCAAGCCGGACGTGAACATGGAACCCGGCTCGATCGATATCCCGCACTCGGGTCCGTATGACCTGAAGGCGTGGAACGCCAACCAGAAGATCTTCGACTACCGTCCGGACTGGTGGGCCGTGAAGGCCGGCCGTATCGCCGAGCCGGCGGTCAAGCGCGTCATCATCGCCAACATCACCGGCGTCTCGATGGACACCGTCGCCCAGCGCGTCGTGAACAACGAGTTCGACTCCGCCCTCGACATGCGTTCCTCGGTTATCGGCAACATCCTTGCCCAGAACCCGGAAATCACCACGCACACCGGTTCGGAATCGCCGTTCGGGTACCTCGACTGGTGGCCGAACTCGCTCTGGATGAACACCCAGATCGAGCCGTATAGCGACCCGCGCGTCCGTCACGCGATCAACCGTGCCATCAACCGCGATGTCATCAACGACATCCTGTACGACGGCGCCCAGATCGCGACGATCTATCCGTTCCCGCTCTACCCGAACCTGCAGGCCTTTGCTGACTCGCCCGCCGTCAAGGCGCTCGAGGCTCAGTATGAGCCGCGCAAGTTCGACCTCGACGAGAGCGCCAAGCTCATGACCGAAGCAGGGTTCACCCTGAACGGCGACGGGCTGTGGGAGAAGGACGGCAAGACCGTCAACGCCACGATCCAGGGCTTTGAAGGCATCCATAGCGACATCGTCCCGATCCTGGTCGAGATGCTGCGCACGGCTGGCTTCGACGCCGCGATCAACTTCGGCCCCGACTCCTACCAGAACATGGCAGACGGCAAGGAAGGCCTCTACATGTTCGGCCACGGCGCATCCCTGTTCGACCCGTTCGAGGCCCTGAACCTCTTCCACGGCAAGTACAGCGAGGCCATCGGCACCTCGGCGGGCAACAACCGGTTCTCGCGCTACAAGAACCCGGAATACGACGAGATCCTCGACTCGATCGCTCCGCTGTCGTCCGACGATCCGAAGTTCCAGGAAGGCGCCGCCAAGGCTCTGGGCATCTACTGGCGCGACCAGATCGACGTTCCGATCATCCAGTGGCTGCACCGCATCGCCTACAACCAGCACTACTGGAAGAATTGGCCGACCGCCGCGAACCCCGCAATGGGCACCAATGGCGCGTTCTGGGCCCACACCGGCATGCTGGTGATCGCCTCGCTGCAGCCGACTGGCGCGCAGTAACCTGAAGTAGCGAAATCGGAGTGCGCGTCCGCGCGCACTCCTCCAAATGTCACCGTGCCGGAGTTGACCGAGTGAACTTCAAGCTGATTGCCAAGCGCCTCTCCTTCCTGGTTCTGGTCATCTGGGCCGCATCCACGATCGTGTTCTTCATCCCTCGGCTCTCGCCGCGAAACGCCATCCGCGAACGGTTCGCCGAACTGGCGCGTTCCGGCGGTTTCTCGCCGGGCGATATCGAGAAGCTCATCGCCAACATGAACCAGCAGTTCGGCCTCGATAAGCCGCTGCTTGAGCAGTACTGGACCTACCTCGGCAACATCGTCCGGATGGATTTCGGCTACTCTCTGAACCGCTATCCCGCGACGGTCACCGACATCATCAGCCAGGCCCTGCCCTGGACCTTCGGCCTACTGCTGGTCACCACCATTCTCAGCTTCATTATCGGCAACCTCCTCGGCGCCATCTCGGCTTGGCCCAAGGCGCCCAACTGGCTGCGCTCGATCGCCACCCCGTTCGTGCTGCTCACTGGCGTGCCGCCGGTCATCATGGGCGTGTTGCTGCTGTTCTTCATCGGCTTCCGTCTGAAGCTCCTGCCGCTGGGCGGCGCCTATTCGATCGGCGTCGTGCCGAACTGGTCCTGGTCGTTCGCCTTCGACCTGCTCCAGCACCAGTTGCTACCCGGCCTCGCGCTTATCCTTGGCTCGGTCGGTGGCTGGGTGCTGTCGATGCGAGGCATGGGTGTAACGATCCAGGGCGAGGACTACGTCAACTTCGCCGAGCACAAAGGACTGACCGGCGGGCGCATCTTCCGCGACTACTATCTGCGCAACACCCTGCTGCCGCAGGTCACTGGCCTCGCACTGGCGCTCGGCACCGTCGTTACCTCGGCCATTGTCGTGGAAGGCATCTTCGGCCTGCCCGGCCTCGGCACAGTGCTGCAAAACGCGATCAAATCGAACGACTTCCCGACCATCTACGGGATCGTGCTGTTCATCACCATCGCCATCGCGGTGCTGATGGCAGTGCTCGAGTTCATCTATCCGCTGCTCGACCCGCGCGTGCGCAACCAGTAGGAACCGGAAAATTGACGACCGTTACCGCAACCTCACCGGCGACCGCAGAAACCTCGATGGAGCAGCCCAACGGGCTCACCCTGTTCCTGCGATACCTGCGCCGGAACAAGGGATTGGCCGTAGGCCTGCTCATCCTGCTCGGCCTGATCCTGTTCACCGTGATCGGCTTCATGGTGATCAACCCCAAGCACGCCTACCCGCTTTCAGTGGCGACCAAGAAGCCGCCGAGCTGGCAGTACCCGTTCGGCACTGACTTCTTCGGCCGTAACCTGTTCGCGGCAATGGTCGTCGGCATGTGGCAAACCGCCATCATCGGCGTGCTTGCCGGCGGGCTCGGCACCTTGATCGGCGTCGTCCTCGGTTTCACCTCGGCCTATTTCGGCGGCTGGATCGACTCCACCGTCCGTACTATCTGCCAGATCCTCACGCCGATCCCGGTGCTGCTGATCCAGGTGGTCGTGGCCGGTTCGCTCGACAAGCGCGACGTCACCATCATCACCATGGCGCTGATCGTCGTGATGCTCGCGTGGATGGGACCAACGCTGGTCATTCGAGCCCAGGTGCTGACCATGAAGGAGCGACAGTTCGTATCCGTCGCCAAGCTCTCTGGCGTCAGCGACGTCGGCATCATCTTCAAGGAAATCCTGCCCAACCTGTTGCCATTCATCGCCGCGGCCTTCGTCGGCCAGGTGTTTGCCGCCGTGTTCGCGTCGTTCTACCTCGCCGTGCTCGGCCTCGGCCCACTGCGCGAGCCGCTGCTCGGCAACATCATCTGGGCCGCCCAGCTGCAGGGCGCCTTCTTCAACGGCTGGTGGTGGTGGCCGATCGCCCCGTCGGTCGCGATGATCCTGATCCTTGGCTCGCTCGCCCTCATCAACATGGGCCTCGACGAACTGGCCAATCCGCGCGTGCGCAAGACGGAGTGATGACTATGAACCTTGCAACCACGGAAACTGTAGCGGGCCGCAGCGGCACGGCTACGGCGACCAGCCCGATCTTGCGCGTCGAAGACCTCGTCGTCACCTACTACACCGACCTCGGCCGGGCCCGCGCCCTCGACAATGTCAGCTTCACCCTCGAGGCTGGCACGAAGATGGGCATGGTCGGCGAGTCCGGCTCGGGCAAGTCGACGCTCGCCCTAGCCATGATGCGCATGATCAAGCCCCCCGGGCGGATCGAAGGCGGCCACGTCTGGGTGGGCGGCACGGACCTCCAGTCCCTCAACGATGAAGGCATGCGCAAAGCCCGCCTCTCGAAGATCGCCTACATCCCGCAGGGCGCCATGAACTCGCTCAATCCGGTCACACGGATCGGCGAGCAGATGGTGGACGCGATCAAGTCGCATTTGTCCGGTGAGAGCCGCCAGGCGATCAACGACCGCTGCGTCTGGGCGCTGAAATCGGTGGATCTCGATCCCGGCGTCTTCCACATGTACGCCCACGAACTGTCGGGCGGCATGAAGCAGCGCGTCTGCATCGCCATCGGCATCCTGCTGCGCCCAGAAGTGATCATTGCCGACGAGCCGACCAGCGCGCTCGACGTGGTCACCCAGCGCCAGGTGATGGAAACCATCGACAAGGTGCAGGACGAGATCGGCGCCGCCGTCATCCTGATCGGTCACGACATGGGCCTTATGGCCCAGACCATGGACCGGGTCGCGGTGATGTATGCCGGCCGGCTTGTCGAGGTGGCGACGGTGCGCGAGATGTTCACCGACCCCAAGCACCCCTACTCGCAGGCGCTGATTTCCAGCCTGCCCACGCTCGACAACCGCGGCAAGTTCCAGGGCATTCCGGGACTTGCGCCGTCACTGCACCGGCTGCCCAGCGGCTGCGCCTTCCACCCGCGCTGCCCCTATGCATCCGATCGCTCCCGCAAGGAGAAACCCAAGATAAACGTGCTTCCGGGAGGACGTCTCGTCGCCTGCAATCTGTATGACGAGGAGACCTGATCCGTGGCCAACCTTCTGGAAATCCGCAACGTCACCAAGGTCTACCAGCGCGGCCTGCTGAGCTCGCACGCCAAAGTCGCGTTGAAGGAGTTCTCGCTGACGCTGAAGGAAGATGAGCCGACCATCCTGACGGTCGCCGGCGAGTCGGGCAGCGGTAAGACGACCCTCGCTATGCTGCTGCTGGGTTTCATCACCCCAACAACCGGCGAAATCCTCTATCGCGGCAAGAACATCACCACGCTGCGCGGCAAGGAACGCCTGGCATACCGGCGCGAAGTGCAGGCAGTGTTCCAGGACCCGTTCGCGGTGTTCAACCCGTTCTACACCGTCGATCACCTGCTGACCGTGCCGATCAGGCAGTTCAAGCTGGCCAAGTCCGGCCGCGATGCGCGAGCCAAGATGGACGAGGCGCTCAACACCGTGGGCCTTCGACCCGAGGACGTGCTCGGCCGCTTCCCGCACCAGCTCTCAGGCGGCCAGCGCCAACGGATCAACGTTGCGCGCGCCCTGCTGCTGAAGCCCCGGCTGCTGATTGCCGACGAGCCGGTGTCGATGGTAGACGCTTCGCTGCGCGCCAACATCCTCGAGTCGCTGAGAAACCTGCACCGCGACCATGGTGTGACGATCATCTACATCACGCACGACCTGACGACGGCCTATCACGTCGCCAACTCGATCACCGTGCTGTATCGCGGCGATGTGGTGGAGAAGGGTGACGTCGAGAGCGTGATCCGCAATCCGCAGCATGCCTATACGCAGTTGCTGGTCGACTCGATCCCTTGGCCCAACCTTGACCAGAAATGGGGTCAGCGCCGCGACTTGACCCCCGAAAAGGTACTGGGCAGCTAAGCCGGAACAGCGAGGCTCCCGGCCTGATCGGAGACCATCCAAAAGCCCAAGCGACAGGCCCCGCGGGGCCGTGTTCACTCTGTCCGCCGCCTGCATTGTTTTAGCCCTATTGCCGGCCGTTATTACCCTCGCCTCGCCTTCAAGGACCTTCTGCGCCATGCTCGAGATTGCCGAATTCATTAATCCCACGCCCTCGCCGCTCTGGAAGCTGGCCAAGCAAGCCGGTGTGGACCTGGCGGTCGCCGGTCTGCCGTTCGATACTCTGCAGGCAGGCGAACGCGTCTCGAGCCTATCGGCGCTACAGCGCATGAAGGACGTCTACACCGAGGGTGGCTTCGACATCCGCGTCATCGAGTCCCGCCCCCCGCTGAACCTGGCCAAGCGCGGGCTCGAAGGCCGCGACGCCGAAATCGACGTGGTCTGCGAGCTGCTCGCCAACATGGGCAAGCTCGGCATCCCGGTGTGGTGCTACGAGTGGATGACCGACTTCAACTGGGTCCGCACCAACATGGCGACCCCCTCGCGCGGCGGATCGGTGGTCACCAGCTTCAACGTCGACGACGTGCCGGACAACCTCACCTCCAATCCGCCGATCAGCGAGGAAAAGCTCTGGGAGACCCTCGAGTACTTCCTGCGCCGCGTGCTGCCGGTGGCCGAGAAGGCCGGCGTGAAGCTCTCGATGCACCCGGATGATCCGCCGATCACCCCGATCAAGGGCGTGAGCCGCATCATGCGCACGATCCCGAACTACCAGCGGCTCATCGACATGCTGCCGTCGGACTGCAACACCATCACCATGTGCCAGGGCAACTTTACCCTGATGACCGACGATCTGCCGCGCGAGATCAGGAAGTTCGGCAAGAAGATCAGCTTCGTGCACTTCCGCGACGTAAAGGGCATCCCGACCAGGTTCGAGGAAACCTGGCACGACGCCGGCAAGACCGACATGCTGGCCACCATGCGCGCCTACAAGGACATCGGCTTCAGCGGCGTGCTACGCCCCGATCACGTGCCGACCGTCGAAGGCGACAGCAACGAACACGCCGGCTATTCGTCGTTTGGCCGCCTCTACGCCATTGGCTACATCCGCGGCCTGCATCAGGCCGTCTACGCCAGCTAAGGAATTCCGATTATGAAGATCGCACTCACCGGGTCGTCCGGCGGCATCGGCCGCGCCATCATCGTCGAAGCCGCCAAGCAGGGCCACACCCTCGTCTGCATCGACCGTGTCGCCGCGCCCGAAACCGAGGAAGCCAGCAAGCTGCACTTCATCCAGGCCGACATGAGCGAATATGACAAGCTCGTCGAAGCCTTCGCCGGCTGCGATGCGGTCATCCACATGGCAGCCATCCCCTCGCCCGGCCGTCATCCTGACCACATCGTCCACAACAATAACGTCGTGGGCAGCTACAACGTGCTGCGCGCCGCGGCCGAGCACAGCATCAAACGCGTCTGCCAGGCCTCCAGCGTCAACGCGATCGGCCACTCCTACAGCCGCAACCCGCGCTACGACTATCTGCCACTCGACGAAGAGCACCCGAACTACACCGAGGACCCGTATAGCCTCTCCAAGTGGATCTGCGAGCAGCAGGCCGATACCTTCGTGCGCCGCTACGAGGACATGCGCATCGCCAGCATGCGCTTTCACTGGGTGGTGCCGGAGCGCGAGCTCGCGGCCCGTAGCTTCACTGCCAACAGCACTCCTGTCGACGCCGCCAAGCACCTGTTCGCCTACACCCGCTTCGACGCCGCGGCGCGCGCCTGCCTCCTCAGCCTCACCGCCGATTTCCACGGCCACGAGGTGTTCTACATCGTCGGCCCCGACACCACAGTTGACGTGCCGAGCCTCGAACTGGCCGCCAAGCACTTCCCGAACATCCCCATCAAGGGCGACCTCAGCGGCTTCCGCAGCTTCTTCAACTCGACCAAGGCCGAGCGGCTGCTCGGCTGGAAGCACGACTTGTCATAACTCCGTGTCTGGCGATTAACGCTCGCTAGACGCTGTCCTCGATACTGCTTGATGAAACCCGGAACCAACCCGCCCGCCGCGGGTTGGACCGTCGGTCCACCCCCTGGAGGAACGCCATGAGACTCTCTGCAACGTTCGCCCTGGCCACCGTACTTTTGGGCACGGCCGTCCCGGTCTTCGCGCAAGATGCGCCGGACTCTGCGGTGGTGGGCACCAAGCAGTTCGAAATGAAGGAACTCACCAACGGGCTCGAGGGTCCGTGGGAAATCACCTGGGGACCGGACAACTGGCTGTGGGTGACCGAACGCACTGGTGGCAAGATCACGCGCGTCAATCCGGCTGACGGCACCAAGCAGGTCGCGATCGATATCGAGGAAGTCTCGGCTCCCGGTGGACAGGACGGTCTGCTCGGCTTGGCGCTCGATCCGGGCCTGCTGAAGGATACCGGCAACGACTACGTCTACACCGCCTATAGCTACGTCGATAAGTCGCTCGGCGGCATCCCCTGGGTAACGGACCAGTTCAGCCCGTATCACGACCTCTGGGTCAAGATCGTTCGTCTGAGCTACGACAAGGCGACCGGCAAGCTGTCCGACCCCGTGGACCTCATCACGGGCATGCCCGGCAAGAACGACCACAATTCCGGGCGCTTGAAGTTCGGCCCCGATAGCAAGCTCTACTACACCATCGGCGATGGCGGTAAGAACCAGCTCGGCAACTGGTGCATTCCCATCGAGGCGCAGCGGCTGCCCACCGCAGACGAAGTGGGCGGCAAGAACTGGATCGCCTACCAGGGCAAATCGTTGCGCCTCAACCTCGATGGTTCGATCCCCGACGACAATCCGGAGCTCGATGGTGTGAAGAGCCACGTCCTCACCTACGGCCATCGCAACATGCAAGGCATCGACTTCGGCCCCGACGGCACGCTCTATGCGTCGGAGCAAGGTCCCAAGACCGACGATGAGGTGAATATCCTCGTCGCCGGCGGCAATTATGGCTGGCCGCATGTCGCCGGCTTCAAGGACGACAAGGCCTATCAGTACGCCCGCTGGGCCGATGCAACGACGCCCTGCGCGCAGTTGACGTTCAGCGACATCACCATCGACCCGTCGGTGCCGGTCGAGGACGAAACCAGCTGGACCGGCGAACAGCACGATCCTGTCGCGACCCTGTTCACCGTTCCCAGCGACTGGGACTTCACTGATCCCGCCTGCGGCGGCATCGACTTCATCTGCTGGCCGACCGTCGCCGCCTCCAGCATGCAGGCCTACTTCCCAGCTGCAGGCGAAGGCATCCCCGGCTGGGAGAACTCGCTGTTGGTCACCACGCTGAAGCGCGGCTCGATCTATCGGATCCCGCTCGCCGCGGACGGCAAGACGGCCGCCGGCCCCATCGAGCGCTACTTCCAATCAGAGAACCGCCTGCGTGACATGGCGCTCAGCCCCGACATGAAGACCTTGTACGTCGCGACCGACGTCAGCGGCCTCGTCGGCACCATGGACGGCGGCGCCGGAACCACGTTGCAGAACCCCGGCGCCATCCTCGTCTACACCTACACTGGCGAAGGCGATGGCACGGCCGCGACTACCACGAGTAAGGGGGCCCCGGCGGCAGGCGCGGCGGCCGCAACGCCCGCATCCGGCAACCCGGTGACTTTCACCACCGAACAGGCCGCACGCGGCAAGACTGCCTACGACGCCAACTGCGTTTCGTGCCATGGCCCGGATCTGGTGAGCGCCAACTACGGACCGCCTCTTGCCGGCGAGTATTTCGCGGGCAAGTGGATCGGCCAGACCGCCGCCGCGCTCTACACCCATACGCACGATCGCATGCCGCCCTCGCGCGCCGGCCAGCTGGGCGACCAGACCTACGCCGATCTCGTCGCCTACATCCTAAAGGTCAACGGCCTAACCGCTGGCGACACCGAACTGCCCCCGGATGTGGCCAAGCTTGAGACCATGGTCATCGCCAAGTAGCAGGCGTCTGATCCGAAAACGAAAAGGGGCCCGACGGGCCCCTTCATTTGGCCTTGCTTCTGGCTCAGAAGCCGACCTTGCGGTGCTCCCGTGGCTCGTCGCCATCGAGATCCGACCCGAATTGGCCGAGCAGCGCCTGGTATTCCTTCTCCGCCAGGCCATAGGCGCCGTTGGTGAACTGCGCCAGGCCCGCCCGATCGACGATGGCCACAACGCCGCGCATGGTACGGATGAGGCCCCGCGCCTCGAGATCCTGCAATGCCCGGGTCACGCCGGCCCGGCGTACCGCCAGCATGACGGCGAGAAACTCGTGGGTGATCTGAAACGACTCGCCAAGCCGGTCGCCGACCATCAGCAGCCAGCGAGCCACCCGCTGCTCCAGCAGCAGCCGGCCATTGGCCGATGCCGTCGAGGCGACCTGGACGGAGAACGCCTGGGCGTAGCGCATGAACAGCTGGTGCAGCGACGGGCTATCGGCAAGTGCCGCGCGCAGGTTCTCCGGCTCGACCCGCACCGCAGTGCCACCGCCCTGGACGAACGTGCTGAACGGCGTCGTCTCGACCCCATGCACCACCGACAGTCCGGTCATACCCTCAGGGCCGATGAGCCCGACTTCGATGATTCCGCCATCGGCATCGTCGGCGACGACCGAGGCGAAGCCGCGCTCTATGAAGTAGATCGAGTCGACGCTGCGGTTAGCTACCTCAAGGGCGTTGTGCGGCGCCAGTTCGATGCGCTTCATCGGCCCCAGCAACTCCAGGTCATGCTCGGACAGCCGCGACAGCAGGCCATTCTCGAATTGCGGGGACATGAAAGACAAGCGTCACGCTCCTGCTGGAGCGGCGCGCCCGGTAACTGTTGTTTCCCTATTCAGGGCCGGCGTAAACGCGCCGCAACTGCCATGGGCTACCGCTCATGCCAAATATCAATGTCCAAGTGAAGCTGCGCCCCCCGCAGATTCCCTTGCGCTATAAGACGCGCCCCTCGGGGCCGCTGATCAAGCGCGGGCGGCATTCTGCCACCGTCTACCGCCACCGACGATATGCCTGAAAGCTAACAGGTTTTCCCTGCAATACGATCAGCACACAATCATATACTTCACCAAACGGTACCAAACCGTACAATGCACCGTCGATATTGTGGCAACGACTAAAGCTACATCACGTGACGGGGTTGATCAAGGCGACATTCAGGTCGCTCGGCCGTTGAAGCGCCACTCGATAGGTCAAAGCGAGGCTGCCGGCTAGATTGTGACAGAAGTACGAGTAGCTGCGACACATCGATTCGAGCCGTCGAAATAACGGTGAAAATCCCGCTTTCGTAGGCATGTCAGTAACGGCACGACGTTGCAGTCAGTTTCTTGCGAAGCTGCCGCTTAACCATTCGCTAACGCTGCGCTGTTTCTGCCACCAAACTGACCGGGCGCTGGAGCAACGTGGTTGTGGGTGTCTGGCCCGTCACCTCGTGCAGGTGCAGGCAGAGCTGCTGCTGTGCCATCACCGGTGCCACCATGGCCCCGACCGCGAGTAGCGCGATCACACCGAGTGCCACCATCATCAGCATTGAGGGCATTCCAAGGTCCTTTCATCACTCACAAACGTCGGCCTGTGACAGACCCGCCTCGAATTGCCGATAGCTCAGCGGCCTCCAACGAGATCGCAGAACTGGCCGGTGAACCTGGCACACAAGAACATATCCGCTGCTCGGCGTTGCCGCCTGCCGCGAAAACCTGCGAGGGGCTGAGGAGACGACCATCCGGACGGCAGGGCCTCCGCCCGGATGGTCCGTCGACCGCTTGCTGCTTCCAACCGAGGGCTGCGTCGGTCTGTGGTGGCCTTGGGGGCTCGCGAGTCAGCGATGGGGAGCCACCTGGGAGCATCATGCCGTTGGTCGAACCGGACGAAGCCAAGGCCTCACATCTCGACGTCATCCGACCTGATCGACACTAGGCTCAAGTACTAATGAAACTCAGAATGGACGATAGTTATTTAGAGCCGTTGTTCAATCAATTTTAATGGCCGTCGGTACGATAACGAACTGCAACTTTTCTAAGCAACAAGTCCCAGTCGAGCGAACTAAGCTTGAGAGTTCTGTTTGCAGCCAAACTGACGCGCAACTAAAGCGAACGCCGCGAAGCTACAGCGAATGGAGAGGGAGGAGGGAGCTCCACTCGTCAGCAGCCTCGCAGCGCTCCACCAATGCCCGGCGATCACCCGGACTTGGGATACCGCGACTTGCCGCTTCTGCGGCCATAGCGGGGATCGGGGTTCAACAGCGCCGGAGCAATGGCCTCGGCACGGATCGAACCTTCGATCCGCGAGACGCCGGTCCTGTTGGACGTCCGAATAGTGTATGTCGCCGGCGGGCTCTCGGCCCTGTCGTCCGCCTATGCGCGGTGAAGCCGGCAGTGAGACACGGTATCTATCGGTCAAATACTGTACTAAGTTGCTTCGCAAGACGTCAACGATTCCCGCAAGCTTTGTTGGCACCGAACATTACCTGTACGCTGGAGCACTTAATGGTTGCTGCAGCATGAACCGGCCTAAGTTCCGCATATTGCGAAATGACTTTGGACGAGTCCCTTGGGCAGCGCCCTTCTGCGGACATCAACGCCGGTGACCGGCGGATATCGCATTTCGACGCTCAGCGGTGTATCAGGGAAATGGCGCCGCCCGGCAGGTGGTCCACCGAGCGGCGAAGTGAGGCGAACATACTATCGCGGTTCCGCCGTTCCGTTTTGATGAAGCCGGTAAGGCGTAGTCGCATCTAATTGCTGCGGTTTCTGCCATGACCCGGGCGCTCCCCAACGAGACTGGACGCCAGAACTTGCCGAAAGCTCTCGCGCCCGGCGGGCATTCGAATTGATTTGGCTCAGTCGAGAAACACCTTCACCGAGTCCGACCGTCCCTCGGCGTCCACCACCGAGAGCGTCACGAACCCCGGCCCATCCGGCCGCCAACTGTTCTGCCTGGCAAAGGCCGAGCGGCCGAACGGCGCGCCGTTGGCGAAGAAGGTGAAGGGCGGCACGCCATTGCGCACCTTGACGATCAGCGGCGCCTCGTTGCCCGAGGCGAGCCCCAGGTCAACGTCGACGCCATCGGTCGGATAGGCGATCTGCGGCGCCGCATCGCGCTTCACCTTCTGCTCGTCCGGATGGCGGAAGCGGCGCAGCGGCAATGGCAGCTCCGAGTTGGAGGCAAAGATCGTCCCCGGCGGCGCATCGCGCAGCGGCACGGTCTTCTCGGCCAGCCGGTCGAAACTCTCGAACAGGATCGGCGCCGCCGCCCGGATCCCGGTGATCCCCGGGATCTGCGAGTTGTCGGGCCGGCCGACCCACACCCCGATCACCGTCTTGCCATCGAAGCCGATGGCCCACGCGTCGCGATAGCCGTAGGACGTGCCGGTCTTGTAGGCGATGCGCCCGGCCGAGCCGTTGAGCGGCGGCGGCACGTCGGCGAGGATGTTGGCGACATACCACGCCGCGGTCGGATCGAGCACCGGCGCCGGCGTCTCAGCCTCGTCCGGCACCGCCGTCACCCCGTCGCGCAGCACCACAGGCGTACCGCCCCGGCCGATCGCCGCATAGATCGAGACGAGATCGCGCAGTGTCAGACCGACGCCGCCGAGACCCACCGCCAGGCTCGGCGCCGTATCCGCCGGCAGCCGCGCCGCCGCGTGCGCCCGCTTGATCCGCGACACCAGCCGCGCCGGTCCGACCGCGTCGAGCACCACCACCGCCGGAATGTTCAGCGACTCCGTCAGCGCCTGCCGGATGCTGACCGTGCCGCGACTGAAGCCGTCGAAATTGACCGGCACATAACCGTTGAACGCCGTCGGCCGGTCCTCGATCAGGCTCTCGGGATGCGCGAGCCCCAGCTCGAACGCCAGCCCGTAGATCAGCGGCTTCAGCGTCGAGCCGGGCGAGCGCACCGCCTCGGTCATGTCGACATAGCCGTCGCTCTCGGCATTGAAGAGCCCGGCCGAACCGACCGAGGCGAGGATGTTGCCGGTCTGCTGATCGGCGACGACGATCGCCACCGACAGCTTCGAGCCGAGTTGTGCCGCGCGATCCGCGCCCAGCCGCTCGAGCTTCGCCTGCAGCTGCCGGTCGATGGTGAGTTCGATCTTCCGTGCATTCGGCCGCGCCTTCACCGCCGCCTCGGCAAGGTGCGCCGCATACATCGGGAACTCGCGCCGCGCCTTGGGCATCGGCTCGAGCTTTGCCGCCTCGGCCTCCTCCGCGCTGATCACCTTCGCACCGACCATGCGGTCGAGCACCAGGTTGCGCGCTGCCCGCGCCACTTCGACATCGCGATCCGGCCGCCTCGCCTCGGGCGATTGCGGCAGCGCCACCAGCAGCGCGCACTCCGCCGTGGTGAGCCGGCCCGGCTCCTTGCCGAAATAGGCGAGGCTCGCCGCGCGGATCCCTTCGATATTGCCGCCATAGGGCGCCAGCGTCAGGTAGAGCGTCAGGATCTCGTCCTTGCTCAGCGTCCGTTCCAGCGCGTCGGCATGCACCATCTGGCGCAGCTTGCCGGCGATGTTGCGCGTCGGCTCGCCGCCGATCAGCCGCGCCACCTGCATGGTGAGGGTCGAGCCGCCCGAGACGATCCGCCCTGCCCCGGCATATTGCACCGCGGCGCGCAGCATCGACGGCCAGTCGATGCCGTGGTGCTCGGCAAAGTGCTGGTCCTCATAGGCCAGCAGCATCGTGATGAACCGCCGGTCGACCTCTTCGATCGTCACCGGCAACCGCCAGCGCCCATTGGCCGTGGTGAACGGCCGGAGCAGCAGCCCGGCGTTGTCGACCACCGCGGTCGAAACCGGCACGGCCGACACCACCGGTGTGGGCGGCAGCGTGGCGCGGATATCGCGCAGCACGGCGAGCCCGTACTGGCTGCCGACCAACGCCACGCCGGCGAGGACGATAAGCGTGGCAGTAAAGAGCCCCGGCGCTCGGAAGCGCCGGGGCTGCTGTTTGGGTACGGCGGTGCTCATGGCCCGGTCGCGCTGACCTCGATCGAACCCGCGTCGGTATTGGCGAGGAGTTCCGGCCGGTACATGTCCTCGACCGTGGCGCCCGGCATAACGAACGTCCCCGGCGAGACGGCACGCACCATGTAGGCGGTGGTGACGCTGCTGGCCGCCGAGGTGAACCTGAATGCGGCAACGAACTGGTCGGTCCGCGATTCAACATGCGCCGGCGTATCGACGGTGAGCCAGCTGAGGTCGGCAACGCCCGAGCCCTGCAGCAGGTCGGGGTTCTCGATCTCAAACCCGGCCGGCAGCGGATCGGCCACCACATACTGGCCCGAACCGAGCTGGGTCGGCCGCGTCGTCAGCACCACCACGAACCGGTCGTTCTGGTGGATATTGCTGAGGTCGGCCGGCTCGCCGTTCGGCAGGTAGTAGTCGCGCTGGATAGTGAAGCCGTTCGAGCTCGCCGCCGGCGGGGTCGCCGGGATTGCGGTGACGGTCACCTTCATCTCGGTCGGCCGGTTGCCGTTGTTGACGATCTCCACCGGTGCGCTGTCGAACGCCTCCTGCTCGTAGCGGCGGTAGACGGTGCCTGTCAGCGGCTCACCATCGATCGTCACCGAACCATCGCCGGCCTCACGTGCCAGCGCCGAAGCGGCAACCAGCGTCCACGCATCCTCCTGGGTGGAGGTCCAGCGTTCCTGGTCACGGAGCGTCGCGAGCTTGGTCGTCAGCTCGCCGATATCGACACCCGACGGCGAGAACTCGGCGGCGAGTGCGAGCACTCCGGCCGTATCACGCAGCTGGCTGCCGTAGTCGTTGCGGTACTTCGCCCGGTCCTCGCGGGCCTTGAGGTCCTCGACAGCCGCCTGGAAGGCAGTCGCCGCACGGGTCCGGTCGCCATAAAGGGCGAGCGCGGCACCGAGCTGGGCCTTGGCGAGCGGCGATCCGAAGGCGCTGAGGCGCGCCTCGAGGTAGTAACGCAGGTCGCCGATGGCAGCCCGGCCGGCGCGCGCCAGATCATAGAGCGCGAAGGCCACGTCCTCTCCGCCGACGGTGAAGTCGGTGGCGTAGGACACCTGGTTGCCGAGGTTGTCGAGCGCCCGGGTCATCGCCAGCTCCGGCACGTCGTACCCTTCCGCCTTGGCGCGGAGCAGGAACTCGGTGACGTAGGAGTCGAGCCACAGGTCGGTGCCATCGTACGGTCCCCAGAGGCCGAAACCGCCGCTGGAGGTCTGCTTGGCGAGCAGGTTCTTGATCGCGTCCTTGACCCGCTGGGTGATCGCTTCGTCATCGCCCAGGCCAATCATCGAGGCGACTTCGTTGAGATAGAGCAGCGGCAGGGCACGGCTCGAGGTCTGCTCGGCGCAGCCGTACGGGTAGCGGTCGAGCTGCATCAGCAGACCCGGCACATCGAGGCGGGCAATCGGACCCACCGCGAGCGTCAGTTCCCCTGTGTGCGGCACGGCGTCGGCGAAGAAACTGGCGTCGAGCGTCGTCGTGGCGCCGACCTCCAGCGGGATCAGCTGGCTGGTGGTCACCGGTGCGCTGGCGGCGCGGACCCCGAGCGTCAGCTCCTTGGTCTGCGTTGTCCCATCCGGCGCGGTGACGACGACCTTGAGCGTCTGGTCGCCAATCGCTGTGCCAGTTAGGCTGAGGTTGAGCGCGGTGCGCTCGCCCGTCGGCAGGTCGATCCTCGTCTCGGCCGCGTCGGTCGAGAGCCCCTCACCGGTTTCCAGCGCCACCTTGTAGGTGCCCGGCTGGCCGGCGACGTTGTTGACCTCAACCAAGAGCCGCGACGTGTCGTCGAGGCGCAGGAACCGCGGCGGGCTCAGGTTCACCACCACCGGATCGCGCACGATCACGTCGGCGGAGCCGTGGCCCACGGCGCCGGCGCTCCACGCCATCGCCATCAGCCGCACCGTGCCGTTGAAGTCCGGCATGTCAAAGCTGATCGTCGCAGTGCCGTCGGCACCCACTTCGACGATGCCCGAGTGCAGTGCCACGAGAACCGTGGTCGCCGGCGGCGTGCCGAAGCGCGAGGCGCCCTCGTCACCACCGGTGCGGAACGCGCCCGGAGTACCCTGCATCGGATCGATCAGCTGGCCATAGAGGTCGCGCACCTCGACGCCGAGCTGGCGCTGGCCGAAGAACCAGCCATCCGGATCCGGCACCTGGAACTTTGTGAGGTTGAGGATGCCCAGGTCCACCGCCGCAACCGCGACGTAAGCCTTGTCACCCGGCTGCACATTGGCGAGCTTCACCGTGGTGGTGAACGGCTGCCGCGGCAGTGCGTCCTTGGGTGCGTCGAGCGTCATGTCGAGCTTCAGGTCGCCCGGCTCGACATCGGCGAAAGCGAGGCCGAGCGCACGCGCCGGCATCCGCTTTGCTTCCGCGCTGGCCGGACGATAGAGCATCGCCGTCACATAAGCGCCAGGGCCCCAGTCATCGGTGACTTCCAGCGGCACGGTGGTGCCGCCTTCCGGCACGTCGACCGCCTTCATGGCGATGATCCGGTCGTCGACCACCATCACCAACGCCGTGCCTGCGAACTGCGGATCGAGCTTCAGGTTGGCCGTCTCGCCCTTGCGATAAGCCGGCTTGTCGAGCGCTACGGAGAGGGTGTCCGGCGTGTCCGAGCCCGCTTCCGGATAGTAGTAGCCGGCATAGAACTCGTAGCTGGACGAGGTCGCGCCTTCACCGGTGCTCGACACTTCGAGCCGGTACTGGCCCCAGCTGACGGCTGCCCCGATAGCGACCGGGCCGGAGGCGAGCGCGTCGACGGTGCCGTTGGCAACTTCGCGCGTCGTGGTGACGGCTTCCCACTTCCAGGTGCCGCTGTTGCGGTACCACTGGTAGGTGGTCTCGACCCGCGACAGGCTCCAATCGAGGCCCGCCTGGTCGACGGTCGCGCCATCGGGCGCCACCGCGATCACGTCGAAGGTAGCGTTGCTGCCCTCGGCCAGTCCGCTGGCATCGGCAAACTGCGGCTTCAGCCCAATGCGATTGCCATCGGCCAGCACCGGACGGGTGAGGCTGCGCTCGATGGCGCGGCCATTGCTGTCGACGAGGCGCATGATCAGTTGTGCCTCGAGCGGCCGCGTCGTCGACTGCGGCGCACTGACCGTCACCTCGGCGGTGACATTGCCGGATTCGTCGGTGGTGCCGACGACGCCGAGCGGTTCGCGCGAGGTCTCGAACGTGTCGTCGAGACGGCCGAACGTGTAGCCCGGGTAAGCCGGCAGCGAGGTCACCGGACGCAGCACCGCATCGGCCTCGACCGCGAGGTCGGGCGCCGTGGCGCCGTAGAGATACTTCGCCGTCACCTCGACCGGGGTCACTTCGCCGGTCTTGATCGGCTCATCCGCCGCGCTGATCTCGAACGCCAGCCGTTCCGGCTCGAAATCCTCGACGAGGAAGCCGACATTGGTCAGTGCATCGGCCTTGGGGTCGGCATAGAGCCGCATCGTCCACGAGCCGCGCATGGCTTCGGGATCGAGCGTCACGGCGCTGAAATAGCCGCCGGCGCCTGCGTCGTTGAGCAGTTCAGTGGTCGAGATCACCCCGTCCGGACGCTGCACCTCCAGTGTCAGCGGCAGGTCGGTCACCGCCTTGGCGTGCACATCACGCAGGATCGCGGTGAGGAACACCGTCTCGCCCGGGCGATACACGCCGCGCTCGGTGGTCGCGAACAGGTCGAGCGGACCCGGCGACGGCCGGCCCTCGACACCACGATCGGTGAGATCGAACGCCGCCTTCGACACGTCGAGGAACGCATAGTCCCCGCCATCGGTCTCGGTGGTGATCAGCTGCGGCGCCCGGCCGCCTTCGCCGCGCGACAGGCCCGGCGCGAAATCGGCCCGGCCATCGGCATCGGTCACCGCTTCGCCGAGGATCTCGTTATTGACGGCGACGAGCCGCACCTTGGCATTGGCCACCGGCTGCGCGCTGGTCAGCGAGCGCACGAACGCGTGCACGCCGTCATCGCCCGTCACCGTGGTCAGGCCCAGGTCGGTGACGATGAACCACTGCGTCGCGACTTCTTTCCAGTATTCCTGCTGCACGCCGTTGACCTTGGCGGTCACCACATAGGCGCCCGGCTGCAGCTCCTTGACGATCTCCGCGACCGGGATCGCCGTCACCGTCATGGCGTTCGGCGCGCCCTGCGCCAGGTCCACCTGGCCTTCCCAGGTCTTCTCGCCGGTCGAATTGGCGACGTCCTCGGCCGAGTAGCCGTCGAGCGTGCGCTGGAAGATGCCCTGGCGCACCGCGGTCGCGATCGAGCGGTCGCCGATCCGGTAGATCACCACGTCGGCGGTCTTGGCGTTCACCGAGGTGATCGGCAGGCCGCCGCCGAGCCCGGCGGGCATCACGTAGGCACTGTTGGCAAAGCCGACGAACGGCGCACGATCGGGCACGTAGAGGTCGAGCTCGACATCGGCGCGCAGTTGCTCGCCATTGGCCGACGGCAGGCCCGAGCGCAGCTTGATGTGGTAGCGCCGGCCATGCTCGACGCCGGTGATGCAGATCTGGCTCTGGTCGCTTTCAACCGCCACAGTCGGCGCATTGTCGACCACCACGTAGCTCGAAAGGTCGGTGCCGCCAGCAGGCAGCGAGTCCGAGAACACCGCGCAGATGCGCGGGTTGGCCGCTTCGGCATCCACCTGGTTCGAGGTGACGCGGAAGCCGTGCTCGGCGACCGCCTTCTCCAGCGCCGCTTCCAGCGTGGCATTGTCGACCAGCGCAAGGCTGGCGCGATAAAGCGCAATGGACTCGCGCCACATCTCACGACGCGACAACGCCACGGCCAGCGCACCCAGCGCATCGGCGCGCTCGGCAACGGTCTCGGACAGCACGAAGGCGTTCATCGCAGCATAGGACGAGTTGACCGCGAGGTCGTAGACACCGTTGCCGGCCGCTGCTTCTATCACGGCACGGGCCTCGCCCTGCGCCGCGAGCTTCAGCCATACGGACGGGTCGTTCTTGTTGATCGCCAGCGCCTGCCGGTACGACACCATCGCCGCCGAGGGGTTCGACTGGGCGGATGCCTCGTCACCCGCGGCAACGAGGTCGGCATAGGTCACATCCGGCGGCGGCGGATCGGTCTGTGGTAGGCTGGTCGCCATGTAGCGGGCGGAATCGACCAGGTCCTGCGCCGGGAACGGCAGTTCGCTCAGCCGCGCTTCGACGTTCTCGGCCAACGGCGGGGTAAAGTCGACGCGGCCGGACGTGGCGCCCTTGAACGCCGTCTCGGGGCCGACATCGCCCTTAAGGAAGCACCACTTGGCCTTTTCGTTGAAGGTGAAGGCGCGGCAGATCTTGTCATCGGTACAGGCGGCCGAGCAGGCGTCGATATCGACGTCCTTGATCACCGAATAGTCGAAACCGGGAAGATCTGTGCCCGGCAACAGCGTGATGTTGCGGTCCGCCGCTTGGGCAGGTCCTAGGAGGAGGGCTCCGGCCACAACAAGCCACCAGATCGACCGAAAAAGCCGCTGCATTCCCTCACCCCTGTGATCTCTTATAGTTGCGCTACCCTATGATGACGGGGGCTGAACGACAAATGAATGAAGGCGCGCAAAGTCGACGAAACCCGGTTGCGGGGCGCGGTGCTACTCCGCCGCTTCGAGTCGGTTGAGTTCGATCAGCCCGCGGATTTCCGCGCGGCACGAGCCGCAATTGGTCCCCGCCTTCAGCGCCGCGCCGATCGCGTCGACGGTGTGGCAGCCGCCGCGTGCCGCCTCGGCGATCTGGTTGGCGCCAACCGAGAAGCAGGCGCAGACGATCGGGCCGGGGTCCGGACGATCGGCTCCAGGACGGCCGACCAGGATGTCGGCCCGCCGCGCCGGCTTGATGTTTTCGGTCAGCAGCGACACCGCCCACTGTCGCGATACGAGCACCGGATCGGGCGATAGGAACAGCGCGAACACCAGTTGGTTGCCGTCGAACAGCGCGAGGCTCTGACGTCCGGTTGCCTTGTCGGTGATGGTCAGCGGCGCCGTCTCGGGCGCCAGCTGGAAGGCCCCGCGCGCCCATTCGAGCGGGTCGGCGAGGTCATCGAGAAACGCCAGCTCGGCGCGCCAGCCGCCGGTCGTCTCGGCGATCGCCCAGTAGTCCGCGCCGGCCAGCTCCGGCCGCTTCCGGCTCACCGCGAAGCCGTAGCGCCGCGCCAGGGCCGGCCCTACGCTTACCGTCGCCATCTTCAACGCCGGCTGTCCTGATTGCGGGTCGGTCTGCCCGGTGACCAGCGCATCGACGCGGCCGGCGGCGGAGAACTGCCCGGTCCAGTGCATCGGCACGAACACTGAGCCCTTCTGCTGGCGGTCCGTCACAAGCGCCCGCACCAGCGCCGAACCATGCCGGTTCTCGAGCCGCACCAGGCTCGCATGCCGGATGCTCTTTTCGAACGCATCGTCCGGATGCAATTCGGCGAACGGCTCCGCCATATGCGCCGACAGTCGAGGCGTCTTCCCCGTCCGCGTCATGGTGTGCCAGTGGTCGCGTACCCGCCCGGTGTTCAGCACCAGCATTCCCGGTGGCGGCACGATCGGCGGCGGCGGTGCCACCGCCACGAAGCGTGCCCGATTATCGGGGGTGAAGAACCGTCCATCCGTGAACATCCGCGCCGTGCTGCGCACCGAGCGCACCGGCCACTGCACCGGCTGCAGCCCGTCATACTCGGCGTGCATCAGCCCCGACAGGTCGAAGTCGCGGTTGCCGTTGTTCTCGAACGCCGAGAGCGCCGCGTGCTCGGCGAATATCTCGCCCGGCCGCTCGTACGCGAAGGCCTCGGCATGCCCCATCCGCCGCGCCACCTGGGTGACGATCCACCAGTCCGGCTTTGCCTCCCCCGGCGCCGCGAGGAAAGGCCGCTGCCGCGAGATCCGGCGCTCGGAATTGGTCACCGTGCCGTTCTTTTCACCCCAGCCCGCCGCCGGCAGCCGCACATGGGCTTCGACCGCCGTATCGGTCGCCGCGTTCATGTCCGACACCACGACGAACGGGCAGGCGCGGATCGCCGCCCGCACCTTGTCGGCCTCGGGCATCGAGTCCACCGGGTTGGTCGCCATGATCCACAGCGCCTTCACCTTGCCCGCACCGATCGCCTCGAACAGGTCGACCGCCTTCAGCCCGGGCTTGGTCGCCACCCGCTCCGAGCGCCAAAACCGCTGCAGCCGGTCGACATTGATGGCGTCGAAATCCATGTGCGCGGCCAGCATGTTGGCGAGCCCACCGACCTCGCGGCCGCCCATCGCATTAGGCTGCCCGGTCACCGAGAACGGGCCCATCCCCGGCATGCCGATGCGACCGGTGGCGAGGTGCGCGTTGACGATGGCGTTGACCTTGTCAGTCCCCGTCGCCGACTGGTTCACGCCCTGCGAGTAGACGGTCACCGTCCGCGTCGTCTCGGCGAACCAGTCGTAGAACACCGCGATATTGCGCACGCTGAGCCCGGTGGCCTCGGCCACCCGCTCGAGGCTCCAACTCCGCGCCACGTCCAGCGCCGCGCCAAACCCATTGGTGCTCTCGGCGATGAACTCGGCATCGACCGCGTTCCGCTCCGCCAGCGACTTCAGCAGCCCGACGAACAGCGCCGTGTCACCATCCGGCTTGATCGCGAGATGCAGGTCCGCCTGGTCCGCCGTGGTGGTCCGCCGCGGATCGATCAAGACGATCCGCATCCCCGGCCGCTCGGCCTTCGCCTTGATGATCCGCTGGTACAGCACCGGGTGGCACCAGCTGAGGTTGGAGCCGACGAGGATCATCAGGTCTGCGAGTTCAAGGTCCTCGTAGTTCCCCGGCACCGTGTCCGAGCCGAAGGCCCGCTTGTGCCCGGCCACCGACGAGGCCATGCAGAGCCGCGAGTTGGTGTCGATGTTGCCCGAGCCGATGAACCCCTTCATCAGCTTGTTGGCGACGTAATAGTCCTCGGTCAGCAGCTGCCCCGAACCATAGATGGCGACGGAGTCAGGCCCATGCTCGGCAATGGTCTCGGCGAAGGTATTCGCCACGAGGTCCAGCGCCTGGTCCCAGCTGGCCCGCTCGCCGCCGATCTCCGGGTGGAGCAGCCGCCCCTCCAGCGACAGCGTCTCGCCCAGCGCCGAGCCCTTCGAGCAGAGCCGCCCGAAATTGGCCGGATGCTCCGGATCACCGGCAATCGTCACCGAGCCATCCGACTGCGGCGTCGCGAGCACGCCGCACCCTACCCCGCAATAGGGGCAGGTGGTGCGGACCGTCTTGGGGTCGGCCATGGTTGCTCCGCCCTACTCCGCCGCCATAAGCATGACCTCGGCCGCCATGAAGATGCGCCCTTCGACCACGTTCACCGCGAAGGTCCGTACCTGTCCCTCGTCCGCGCCCTGCGCCTCGCCAGTCGCGAGATCGAACACCCAGTTGTGCAGCGGACAGGTCACCGACCCGCCATGCACGATACCTTCGCTGAGCGGGCCGCCCTTGTGCGGGCAGCGGTTCTCGATGGCATAGACGTGGTTCTCCGCCGTGCGGAACACCGCGATTTTCCCAGCCGGGGTGGTAACGCAGCGCGCACCCCGCAACGGGATCTGCTCGATGCGACCGATTTCGACCCAGTCTTCCATCAAGCTCACTCCGCTGCCTGCGGCACGCCGAATTCTGCCAGAGCGGCGAATTCGTGTGCGTCCTTGCCATTGACCCGCTCTTCCCACGGGTCGACCTGGGCGAATTTCTGCGAGAACACGAACCGGTCGTAGTAGAAGCGGCGCTTCTCCAGATCACGGACGATCGAAGCCTGGATCGACTCCATCCCCACCCGCTTCAGCCACTTGTACATGCGCTCGAGATAGCGCCCCTGCTCACGATAGAGCTGGGTCAACGCCGCGATGATCTCGATCGCCTCGTCCTCGCTGTCGGCATGGCAGAGCGCCTCGGTGCCCTTGATGTCGAGCCCCGCTGCACCGGCGAAGACGATGTCGTAGCCGGAGTCTACGCAGATCACGCCGACGTCCTTGCAGGTCGCCTCGGCGCAATTCCGCGGACAGCCGGAGACCGCCATCTTCACCTTGGCAGGGGTCCAGCTGCCCCACATGAACTTCTCGAGCTTGATGCCGAGCCCGGTCGAATCCTGTGTGCCGAACCGGCACCAGTCCGACCCCACGCAGGTCTTCACCGTGCGCAGGCCCTTGGCATAGGCGGCGCCCGAAACCATGCCGGCGGCGTTGAGATCGGCCCACACGCCCGGCAGGTCTTCCTTCTTCACCCCGAGCAGGTCGATGCGCTGCCCGCCTGTCACCTTCACCGCCGGTATCTTGAACTTGTCGGCGACGTCAGCGATGGCGCGCAGCTCGTTCGGGCTGGTCATGCCGCCCCACATGCGCGGCACCACCGAATAGGTGCCGTCCTTCTGGATGTTGGCGTGCACGCGCTCGTTGATGAAACGCGACTGCCCGTCATCCTCGTACTCACCCGGCCAGGTGGCGATCATGTAATAGTTGAGCGCCGGCCGGCACTTGGCGCAGCCGCACGAGGTCTTCCACTCGAGCTCCTGCATCAGTTGTGGGATCGTCTTCAGATCCTTGGCGATGATCAGCCGGCGCACATCGTCGTGGCCGAGATCGGTGCATTTGCACATCGGCTGCACCGCCGACGGGTTGTAGCTGTCGCCCAGCGTCAGCAGCAGGAGCTTTTCGACTAGGCCCGTGCACGAGCCGCAGCTCGCCGAAGCCTTGGTGTGAGCACGAACGTCGTCGAGCGACGTCAGGCCCTTTGCCGTGATGGCGCCGGTGATCTTCGATTTACAAATGCCGTTACAACCACAGATCTCTGCCTCATCCGGCAAGGCTGCAACGGCCGCCGTAGGGTCCAGCGGGGCACCACCCTGATAGTTCTGGCCGAAGATCAGCGTGTCGCGCATTTCGCGCGTGTCCACGTTGCGCTTCAGCATGTCGTAGAACCACGGTCCGTCCCCGGTGTCGCCGTAGAGCACCGTGCCGATGATCTTGTCGTCGCGCAGGATCAGCCGCTTGTAGACGCCGGCCGTGGCGTCGCGCAGCACGATCTCCTCGCGATCCTCACCCTCGGCGAAGTCACCCGCCGAATAGAGGCTGATGCCGGTCACCTTGAGCCGGGTCGCCGTGGCAACCGGGACGAACGTCGCCTTCTCGTCGCCGCAGAGCTGGGCGGCAAGCACATTGGCCATGTCGTAGAGCGGCGCCACGAGGCCGAAGGTGGCCCCGTTCACCTCGACGCACTCGCCGAGCGCGTAGATCGAAGGGTCGGAGGTGCGCATCTGCGCGTCGACCACGATACCGCGGTTGACCGCCAGCTCCGCCGCCTTGCCGAGCGCGGCGTTCGGCCGGATGCCGACCGCCATCACCACCAGGTCCGCCGGCAGGATAGTGCCGTCGGCCAGTTCGACGCCGGTGACGCGCTTGTCGCCGAGGATCTGCTTGGTATTGGCCGCGGTCAGGACTTTGACCCCGCGGGCCTTCATCGACTCGCCGAGCAGGTAGCCCGCCGCCGGATCGAGCTGCCGCTCCATCAGCGTCGGCATCACGTGCACCACGGTGACGTCCATGCCCTGCTCGTTGAGTCCAGCCGCCGCTTCGAGCCCGAGCAGGCCGCCGCCGATGACCACCGCCCTGCCCCGCGCTTTCGCCGCCATCATCATGATGTTGACGTCGTCGAGGTCGCGATAAGTGACGACGCCGGCGAGGTTGACCCCCGGCACCGGGATGATGAACGGCACCGAGCCCGTCGCGATCACCAGCTTGTCGTAGCTCTCGGTGATGCCATTGGCCGAGGTGACCGTCTTGTTCACCCGGTCGATCGTCTCGATCTTGCAGCCCTTGTAGAGAGTGATGCCGTGCTTGATGTACCAGGCGTCACCGTGGATCACGATGTCGTCGAAGCTCTTCTCGCCCGACAGCACCGGACTGAGCATGATGCGGTCGTAGTTGACTCGCGGCTCGGCGTTGAAGATCACCACGTCGTAGCGATCGGGGTCGGTCTCGAACAGCTTCTCCAGCGCCCGCCCGGGCGCCATGCCGTTGCCGACGATGACGAGTTTCTCTTTCACTGAACCGTCTCCAGTTGAAGGTGTGCGGCCGGCTGCACGCGGGTCATGCGGCGCACGGCGATGTGCATGAGCCCGAGCGACAGGACGACGAGGACGAACAGCGCCATGAAGCAGCTGCTCCACAGACCCGTCGCGTCATTGAGCCAGCCGAAGAGCAGCGGCAGGATGAAGCCACCGAGCCCGCCGATCATCCCGACGAGGCCGCCGACGGCCCCGACATTCTCGGGGTAGTAGGCCGGGATGTGCTTGTAGACCGCGGCCTTGCCAAGGCTCATAAAGAAGCCCAGCACGAACACCAGCCCGATGAAGGCCCAGGGGCTGATGGCGAAGGGAACGCTGAAGCTGCCGGCGATGCCGTGGATCGTCACGTCGCTCGGCGGCAGCGCCAGGATAAACGTCGCCACGGCCGAAACGCCGAAGGTCCAGTACATCACCGTCCGCGCCCCGACCTTGTCGGAGAGAGAGCCACCATAGGCACGGAACAGGCTGGCCGGGATCGAGTACGCGGCGGCGACCATGCCGGCAGTCTTGATGTCGAAGCCGTACACCCCGATGAGGTAGCGCGGCAGCCACAGGGTCAGCGCGACGAACGCGCCAAAGGCGAAGAAATAGTAGAGCCCGAAGCGCCAGACGCGGATGTCCTTGAGCGGCGCGAACTCGGCCGCGAGGCTGCGCTGCGGTGCGCCTTCCTTGCGGCGCTTCACCAGCACCGGATCGTCCTCAGTCGAGAACCAGAACACCACCGCCATGATTGCCAGCACCCCGGCCCAGGCGAGCGCCACGGCTTGCCAGCCGAACGCCACCATCACGAACGGCGCGATGAACTTCGTCACCGAGGCGCCGACGTTGCCCGCACCAAAAATCCCCAGCGCCGTGCCCTGCTGCTTCTGCGGATAGAACCGCGACACATAGGCGACGCCGACTGCGAACGATCCGCCCGCAAGACCCACGCCCAATGCCGCCACAAGGAACTGCTCGTAGGTTTGCGCGAACACCAGTAGCGACGTCGCCACTGCCGCGGCAAGCATCGTCACCGTGTAGACAGCCCGCCCGCCATACCGGTCGGTCCAGATGCCGAGCACGATCCGCACCAGCGAGCCGGTCAGCACCGGCGTGCCGATCAGCAGGCCGAACTGCGTTTCGGAGAGGCCGAGCTGATCCTTCAGCGCCACGCCGATAATCGAGAAGATGGTCCAGACGGCAAAGCACACCGTGAAGGCGACCGTCGACAAGGCCAGCGCTCGGTGCTGTGAACTGGTTTGAGCATCGGGACTGCTCATGAAACTTCTCTCCGCTGCTGAGAGCCAAAACAAAAAAGACTGCCTGGAGGCGCGACCCGACGGATCGGGACCGAGCATCTGTGGGCAGCCTTGCCTATTAGGGGAGCGCCCATCTTTGGACGCGGGGAGATCGCGAACTCGCGCCTCGTAGACTGTAATGCATGTACCGTGCCAAACTGG
Organism: Devosia sp. P1_H9; assembly: GCF_056405135.1. Classification (NCBI taxonomy): domain Bacteria; kingdom Pseudomonadati; phylum Pseudomonadota; class Alphaproteobacteria; order Hyphomicrobiales; family Devosiaceae; genus Devosia; species Devosia sp. P1_H9. The sequence continues at coordinate 24,039 of NZ_JBFUCQ010000016.1, read as the reverse complement.
CAGAACGGATGAAATGCCTTCTACAACAAAGAGTTACGCAGAAGTACGAAATATGATCAGGCAGCAGGACTGACTAATTCGAGTCCAGAGTGACCAAACAAGTGCACAAACTTTAATCGCACACATGGCGTGGTCACTATTTAGGCACTTCGTCAGCGACTGGGTGGCGGGCGGCCCACGTGGACGCGCCCACCACGCGATCGTTCAGTTCCTTACGCCGCTTCCACGAACCGATGCCGCTCGTAGAGGAACTTCAACACCGCCTCGCGGCATTTGAGGTATGTCCGGTCGCCCGCCAGATCGAGGCGCTGGCGCGGCCGCGCCAGCGGTACCGAAAGCACCTCGCCGATCCGCGCTGCCGGCCCATTGGTCATCATCACGATCCGGTCACTCAGTAGCACCGCCTCATCCACATCGTGGGTGATCATGATCATGGTGTTGTTGAGTCGCTCGTGGATCTCCATCACCGCATCCTGCAGGTGCGCCCGGGTCAGCGCGTCGAGCGCGCCGAACGGCTCGTCGAGCAGCAGGATCTTCGGTTCCATTGCCAGCGCGCGGGCAATGCCGACGCGCTGCTTCATGCCACCGGAGATCTCTGCCGGCCGCTTGTCCTTGGCATGCCCCATCTGCACCAGGTCGAGATTGTGCATGATCCAGTCATGCCGCACCGCCTTGGTGCGGGTGGCGCCGAACACCTTGGCGACCGCGAGGTTGACGTTTTCGTAGACCGTCAGCCAGGGCAGCAGAGAGTGGTTCTGGAACACCACGGCCCGCTCCGGCCCCGGCTCCGACACGATCTTGCCCTCGAGGAAAATTGCGCCGGAGGACACTTCGGTGAGGCCAGCAATCAAGTTCAGCAGCGTGGACTTGCCGCAGCCCGAGTGGCCGATGATCGAGATCACCTCGCCCTCGGTGATCTCCAGGGAGATGTCCTTGAGCACTTCCGAGGTCGCGCCGTTGCGCTCGAAGCTTTTGTCGACGTGGTCGATCTTGAGATAGGCGGTCATGACGCTCCCCTCAGTTCGCGGCTGTGCCGCGGGTGATGAAGGCGCCGAAACTGGCAACCAGGCGATCGAGCATGAAGCCGATCACGCCGATATAGACCAGCGCCACGATGATGTCGGGCAGGCGCGACGAGTTCCACGCATCCCAGATGAAGAAGCCGATGCCGACGCCGCCGGTGAGCATTTCCGCCGCGACGATGGCGAGCCAGCTGAGCCCGATCCCGATACGCAACCCGGTGAAGATGTACGGCGCCGCCGCCGGCACCATGATCTTGAAGAAGAACTCGATCGGGTTGAGCCGGAGAATGGCGGCGACGTTCCGGTAGTCGTTCGGAATGTTCCGGACGCCCACCGCGGTATTGATGATCACCGGCCACACGGCGGTAATGAAGATCACGAAGATCGCCGAGGGATGGCTATCGCGGAACGCGGCCAATGACAGCGGCAGCCATGCCAGCGGCGGCACGGTGCGGAGGATCTGGAAGATCGGGTCGAGTCCGCGCATCGCCCACACCGATTGTCCGATGAACGCGCCGACCGCCACGCCGACCAGTGCGGCGAGGCCGAACCCCACCGCGACGCGCTGCAGCGAGGCGAACACCCGCCACGCCAGCCCGATGTCGCCGTTGCCGTAGTCGAAGAACGGGTTCCAGATCAGCTCGCCTGCCTGATCCCAAACCACCGAGGGCGGCGGCAGCGACGCACCGGGCGTCGAGCAGGCGATCTGCCAGATCAGCAGCATCAGGAGGATGACGATCACCGGCGGCACGACCGAACGCGCAACGCCCGCGGCGATTTTCTTCATGTCGATCTTCCGGCCGGCGGGCTTGCCCGGAAAGGCGAACACTTTCGCCTTTTGGGGCGGCGCGGCGGTTTCGAACTGGGCCTCTGCACTCATGATCGCGGGGTCCGTACTGAATGGGGAAAAAATGCGGCGCCGAGCCAGGGAGGACCCGGCGCCAGTAGGGGACATCAGCCGAGAGCGGTGATCGCGAGGCTCTCGAGATAGGCGGATGGGTTCTCGGGATCGAACACCTTGCCGTCGAAGAAGGTCTCCGGCCCACGCGAGGTCGAGGTCGGGATATCGGCCGCGGCAATGCCGAGGGTCGTCGCCGCATCGCGCCACAGGTCTTCGCGGTTCACCTGATCGACCAGCGCCTTAACGTCGGTGTCGGCCGGGAGGTAGCCCCAGCGGATATCCTCGGTAAGGAACCAGGCGTCGTGGCTCTTGAACGGATAGGACGCATGGTCCTTCCAGAACTTCATCTCGAGCCCGGTGGCCTTGGCGACACGGCCATTGCCGTAGTTGATGTCGCCCTTCAGCCGCCCCAGCACGTCGGCCGGCGGCACGTTGAACCAGCCGCGCTTGCCGAGGATTTGTGCCAGCTCTTCCTTGTTGGCCATGTCATCGGCCCACTGCGCCGCTTCCATCACCGCCATCAGTATGGCGCGGGTAGCGATCGGATTGGCATCGATGAAGTCGTTGCGGAGGCCCAGCGCCTTTTCCGGGTGGCCCTTCCACAGCTCGCCGGTCGATGCCGCGGTGAAGCCGATGCCCTGGTTGACCAGTTGCTCGTTCCACGGCTCGCCGACGCAGAACGCGTCCATGTTGCCGACCTTCATGTTCGCCACCATCTGCGGCGGCGGCACGGTGATGGTCGAAACGTCCGTGTTCGGGTTGATGCCACCGGCGGCCAGCCAGTAGCGGACCCAGAGGTCGTGCGTGCCGCCTGGGAAGGTCATCGCGACGGTGACTTCCTTGCCCTCGGCCTTGCGCTTCGCGAACACGTCCTTCAGCGGCGAGGAGTCGAGGCCGACCCCGACATCCTTGTAGGCCTGCGACACCGAGATCGCCTGGCTGTCGAGGTTGAGCCGCGCGACGATCGACATCGGCAGCGGCACGTTGTTCTGAGTCACCTTGCCGGTGGAGATCAAATACGGCATCGGCGTCAGGATATGGGCACCGTCAATGCCGTTGGCTGCACCACCGAGCACCAGGTTGTCGCGCGTTGCGCCCCAGCTGGCCTGCTTCAGCACTTCGACATCCGGCACGCCATGCTTGGCGAACAGGCCCTTCTCCTTGGCAATAACCAGCGCCGAGGCGTCAGTCAGCGCAATGAAGCCGAGCTTGGCGCCAGTGACTTCGGGTCCCGCGCCCTGGGCGAAGGCGCCCGAGGGGAACAGCGTCTTGGCGGCAACGAGCGTCGCGGCGGTTGCCGTGGTACCGGCCAGGAAGGCGCGCCGGCTCAGGAGGGTGGTCGAGGTCAACTTCTTCATCAGTCTCTCCGTGTGATGCGATCAGCCGGCGCCCCGAAGTGCCCCTCGGCTCCCAAAATGAAAAAGCTGCCAGCAGGTCGTAGCGCTGGCCCGAAAGCCAGTGAAACGTTCCTGTTGGCAGCCTTGCCTGTTTGGGAGCGCCCACCGTTGGACGCCGGATCATCGCGATTTCGCGTGTCGGAGAATGCAATGCACGTGCCGTGCCAAACTGGCCGGAGGCAATAAGATAAGATATTTCAGCTTGTTACAGCATTGCCCGCAAATTAGGCAGGCGCCAATTGTGCCTAATCCGAATCCACACAGCTGCGTACAGATGCAAAAATAGGCAATATGGGAATACGCCTAAATAGTGCGCAGACTGTCAAACAGCCTTCTGCGCGGCGATATACGCGTCAACCTGATCGGGATCGAACACCCGGCCATCGAAGAACCCGTCCGGCCCGATAACCAGCGTGCTCGCGGTCGCCGTCACCTCGGTCGGCGCTGCCAGCAGCCCCTCGATCTTGCTGTCCACGACCGGCATCGGCACCCCAAGGGGCGCCAGCGCCGACCGGTACACATCCGGCCGGAACGTCATCGCCGCCGCTCGCGCCCGTTCCGGCGTGTGCTCGACTTCGCCCCAGCGCACCATCTGGCTGTAGAACCACGCCGCGTGGCTGCTCCACGGGAAGTTGGCCGCCCCCGCATACGGCACAAAGTGGTCCGGCACACTCGCCGCCATCCCGCCGCCGATATCGAGTTGCCCATCCAGTGCCGGCAGGATCAGCTCCGCTGGCAGACCCAGATAGTGCGGCGACGACATAATCTCCGCGGTCTCGGCATGGTTGGCGCTCTCGCCACACCAGCGCGCCGCGTGGTGCACCGCCCGAATCAGCCCGGCGACAATCTCGCTATTGGCTTCGGCCCAGTGCGCCCGCATACCGATCACCTTGTCGGGGCTGCTTCGCCAGATCGAAGCCTTGACCGTCGCGATATGCGCGCCGGCGTTCTTCACCCCCACCGTGTTCCACGGCTCACCCACGCAATAGCCATCGATTCCGCTCGAACCCAGCGCCTCCGGCAACAGCGGCGGCGGCAGCACCACGATCTCGATATCGCGATCCGGCGCGATGCCGCTCGCCGACAGCCAGTAGCGCAGCTCGTAATTGTGCGACGAGGTCTGGTGCACCACGCCGAACCGCAGCTTCCGCTCCGACGCCGCGACCACCCGCTTCAGCGCCGCGCCCACCGGCCCCGCCTCCAGCGTCGCCGGCGCTCCGGCATCAGCCATCCGCGCCCAAAGCTCGGCGCTCACCGTGACGCCGTTATTGCCGAGCCCCAGGATCATCGGCGTGATCATCGGCACCGACAGCGGATTGAGCCCCAGCGTCGCCGCGATCGGCATCGGCGCCAGCATCTGCGCGAAGTCGAAATGTCCCAGCGCCGCCCGGTCGCGGATATTGGCCCACGAGGTTTCCTTGACCAGATGCAGGTCCAGCCCCTCGGCCGCCGCGAACCCCTTCTCCCGCGCCAGCACCAGCAGCACGCTATCGAGCAGGGGCAGGAATCCGGCGGAGAGGGGAATGGGCGACATGATTATTCCTCTGGGCCGAGCAAGCTGTCGGCCGTAACTAGGCTCTGGGCGATATCGACGATCCGTCGGTTCTGGTTCATCGCGGTCTTCCGCAGCAGTGCATAGGCATCCGCCTCGGCCAGCCCGCGCGTCCGCAGCAGGATCGCCTTGGCCTGGTCGATGACCTTGCGATCCTCGAGTTCGCTGCGCGCCTGCTCCAGTTCGCGCGTCAGCCGTGCGAAGGCGTTGAAGCGGCTGACGGCCATGTCGAGGATCGGCTTCACCCGCTCTTTCTTCAGCCCGTCGACTACGTAGGCCGACACCCCAGCTTCCACCGCCGCCTCAATGGCGGAGGCGTCGGAGCGGTCGACGAACATGGCGATCGGCTTCCTGAGCGCTCGGCTCAGCGTGAAGAAATGCTCCAGCCGGTCGCGGTTGGGGTTCTCGAGGTCGATCACCACCACGTCGGGCGTGTCGCGCTCGATCACCCGCGCCACTTCATTGATCTCGTTGACCACGGTGACGCGCAAATGCCCCGCCTCCCGCAACCCGTCCTCGATGATCGAGGCACGAATGCGGTTCTCGTCGATGACCAGAATGGCGAGGTCCTGCACCTGCATGGGGCTGACTTATCTGTCCCAAGCCACAAAGCGCAAGCGGTGCTCGCGCAACCCTGCTGCGCACCGGCTACCGCCGATTTCTGAATTCCATTTGACTTAATAAATCAGCCAGCACAGTCTCCCCTCCAGCCTAGGAGGGACGCCTTGGGCCTGAGAGGGACGAACCAGGAATTCGGACGGCCGTACAATCGGCGGATCGTCCTCGAAGCTATCCGTGCGACCGGCCCCACGACCCGTGGCCGCATCGCCGCGGAGGTCGGACTCACGGTGCAGACCGTCTCCACCATCATCCGCGAACTCGAAGAGCAGGGCTTCATCCTGTCGCTCAAGGAAGAGCCGCGCGGCCGCGGCCTGCCGCCGACGACCCTGCGCGTCAATCCCGAAGGCGGCTATGCCATCGGCATCTATATCACCCCGCTGGGCATCGACGCGGCGCTGATCAACCTTGCCGGCGACGTTATCGGCAGCGCCCATCGCAATGCTGCCCACGCTACCCCCGATGAGGCCTTCACGCTGATCGGCGCAATGGTCGCCGAGTTGCGTGCCCTCCGCCAAGGCGTCCGCATGCTCGGCGTCGGCCTCACCCTGCCGGGCCCGTTCGGTGTCGAGTCGATGAGCTTCGTCGGCCCCACGACCATGGTCGGTTGGGACAATGTGCAGTTGCGCGAGCGCCTCGCCGAAGTCACCGGCCTGCCCGCCTTCATCGAGTCCGACATGGCCGCCGCGGCGCTCGGCGAGCGGCTCTATGGTCGGGGCGCCAAGTTCGGCGATTTCTACTACCTGTTCATCGGTGTCGGCCTCGGCGGCATCATGGTGCACGAGGGTGTCGCCCAGCGTGGCGCCTGGGGCAATGCGGGGGAAATCAGCCACATCCCCGTGGTGCCCGACGGCGAGCCCTGCCCTTGCGGTAATCGCGGCTGCCTCGAACGCTACATCTCGCTCGAGGCGTTCGCCCGCCGCGGCCTCGGCGAAGCTGCCTATGCCGACGCCATCGCCCCGCAGCTGCGCGCCGCGCTGATCACCGTCGAGAACCTGTTCGATCCTGAGACCGTGATCCTCGGCGGCCTCGCCCCGGAGAGCCTGTCCGCCGAGTTGGCCCGCGTCGCCGCCGACCTGCCCAACTCCGTCTCCGCCCGCCGCGATCGCAAGGCACCGCGCCTCATCGTCTCCAATGGCGGCCCGCACACAGTGCTGCGCGGCGCCGCGGCGCTCGCCGTCGCCGGCGTTCTCTCACCCCGCTTCGGCCAGCTCTTCGCCCCCGGCCGCGACCAGATGAAGGGCCTTGCCGCATGAGCACATTCGAGCCGCTGCTCGTCCTCGACGACATCAAGAAGAACTACGGCGCCATCGAAGCGCTGAAGGGCGTCAGCTTCACCATCGGCAAGGGCGAGGTGGTGGCGCTGTTGGGCGACAATGGCGCCGGCAAGTCGACGCTGGTGAAGATCATCGCCGGCGGGCTCGAACCCACCTCCGGCAAGATGCTGTTCGAGGGCCGCGATTTCCTCGCCAAATCGCCGTCCGAAGCCAAGGTTGCGGGGATCGAGACGGTCTACCAGGACCTCTCGCTCGCCACCAATGTCGATGTCGTCGCCAACTTCTTCATGGGCCGCGAGATCACCAAAAAGGTCCTCGGCATCCCCGTGCTCGACGAAAAGGCCATGGAGGCCGTCGTCGCCAAGGCCATGGCCAGCGCCGGCACGAAAATCCCGTCGCTCCGCACCAATGTCGAGCACCTCTCGGGCGGCCAACGCCAGGCCATCGAGCTCAACCGCTTCGTCCACTGGGGCGGCAAGCTGGTCCTGCTCGACGAGCCCTTCGCCGCGCTCGGCGTCGAGCAGACCCGTCGCGGCCTCGAGATGATCCGCCAGGTCGCCAGCCAGGGCATCGGCGTCGTCATCATCACCCACATCATGCAGCAGGCCTTCCAGGTCGCCGACCGGATCGTGGTGATCCGCCAGGGCGTCGTGGCCGGCGATGTTGCAACGAGGAATACGAGCCCCGATGCGGTGGTCCGCATGATCACCGGGGAAACCCTGGCCGCTGCCGGAGCGGCTGGCTGATGGGAAACAGGGAAATCCGGCATCAAGGAGCGAACGAAATGAAGCGAATACTCCTATCCGTCTTCGGCGTTCTGGCAGTGGCGCTTGCCCTGCTGTCGCCTGCCTTCGCCCAGTCGAAGGGCAAGGTCTACTACCTCGTCCCCACGCTGATCGATGAATTCCAGACTGGCTCCGTGTCGGCGCTGGAAATGTTCCTGAAGCAGGTCGGCTACGAGATGCAGACGCTGAACGCCGACAACAAGACCGACGTCCAGCAGTCCCAGATGAACGACGTCATCGCGCTGAAGCCCGCGGCCATCATCCTCGCCGCCGTCGACTTCAACGCCTTGAAACCCTCGATAGAAGCCGCCATGGCGGCCGGCATTCCGGTGGTGGAATTCGACCGCCAGATCACCTCCACTCCGTCGGCCTTCACCTCGGTCGCCGGCACCGTCGAGATCGGCTACGTCGCCGCCGGCGTGGTCCAGGACCTGCTGACCAAGAAGAACGGGTCGGTGAAGGGCAAGGTGCTGCAGGTGCTCGGCGATCCGGGCGACCCCTACACCCTCGATATCCAGAAGGGCTTCGAGGAGAAGATGGCGGCCTTCCCTGACGTCAAGATCATCTCGGTTCCCGCCATGGCCTGGGCCGCCGACGCCGCCGGTACCATCGTCAACGACCAGCTGCTCGCCAACCCCGATATCGACCTGATCTTCAACCACGCCGCCCACCTCTCGGTCGCCGCCGCCGCTTCGCTCGAAGCAGCCGGCAAGAAGCCGGGCGACGTGCTGATGCTCTCGTCTAACGGAGCACCGGTTGGCCTCGACCTGATCCGCAAGGGGTGGATGCAGGCCGAAGTCGAGCAGCCGCTTTATGCGCAGGCGGCCGCCGTCGCCATGTTCATGGACAAGATCGTCAACCACCAGGAGATCAAGCCCGGCGAGTATGACGTGCTCGGCCTGAAATCCACTGTGACCAACGAAGCCTGGGGCCCGAATATCAAGATCCCCGGCGCCGCCATCACCATGGAAAACATCGACAACCCGGCCTTCTGGGGCAACATGAAGCCCCCGACGGACACCATCAAGTCGGTGGAATAAGCCCGTCCTCAACCACGTCCCCCTCCCCTCGTGCGGAGGGGGACAGATGTCCCCTCACCGGAACCCCAGCATGAACCCCAACACCCGCCGCACCCTCGAGTTCATTCTCGATAACCTCGTCTGGTTCATGCTGCTGTTCGTGTTGATCGTGTTCTCCGCCTTCGTGCCCAACTATTTCCAACCCGGCATCTTCGCCAACATCATCGAGGCCTCATCCGTGCTCGGCGTCATGTCGATCGGCCTCGCGCTCGTGATCATCGCCGGCCACATGGACCTTTCGGTCGAGTCCGTCGCCGCGCTCTCCGCCATGGCCGTGGGCATCATCTTTTGTTCCGCCGGCATCGGCATGGGCGTACAATTGACGCCCGACTGGCTCGGCGTCCCCGTTTCGCTCATCATCGCGCTCGCTGTCGGCAGCGCCATCGGCGCGCTCAACGGCTTCCTCATCGTGAAGCTGAAGATGAACGCCTTCATCGTCACGCTGGCCTCCTACATCTGGGTGCGCGGTATCGTGCTCGCCATCTCCGGCGGCCGCTCGGCACAGGATCTCGCACCCGCCATCCGCTGGTTCGGCGTGCAGCGCCTCCTCGGCCTGCCGCTCACCGCCTGGATCGCCATCGCCTGCTTCGTGGTGTTCTCCCTGATCATGGCCAGGACGCGCTTCGGCCGGCACATCGTCATCATCGGCGGCAACCAGAACGCCGCTTTCCGCGCCGGCATCAAGGTCGATCGCATCTTAATGCTGAGCTTCATCCTCGCAGGCGCCATCGCCGCGCTCGCTGGCTGGCTGCTCGCTATCCGCACCTCTGGCGCCACCGCCAATCTCGGCATTGGCCTGCTCTTTAACGCTTTCGCCGCGGTGGTCATCGGCGGCGTCAGTTTGAAGGGCGGCGTCGGCGCCCTACCCGGCGTTTATGCCGGCGTGCTGCTGCTCTCGGCCATCAACACCGCCATCAACCTCATGGGCCTCCCCGCCACCTCCACCCAGGTGATCCACGGACTGCTGGTGCTCGCCGCCGTGCTCCTCGACACCCTGAAACTCTCGATCAGGCAGAAACTCGCATGACCAAACGACTTGAAGGCAAGACCGCGCTCGTCATCGGAGCAGCGCGCGGCATCGGCAAAGCCATTGCTGTCCGCTTCGCCGAAGAAGGCGCCAACCTCGTCATCGCCGACACCGAACGCGAAGCCGGCGTGGCAACAGCAGCGGAGCTCGATGCGCCGTTCATCTACACCGACATTTCGAAGCTGGCCGACGCAGAGGCCGCCGTCGCCCTGGCGCTCAAGCAATATGACCGCCTCGACATCCTCGTGCAGAATGCCGGCATCTACCCCTGGCAGCTGCTCGAGGAAACGTCGGTCGAGGACTGGGACCGTGTCATGGGCGTTAACCTCCGCGGCAGCTTCATCGCCGCCCGCGCGGCGCTCACCCCGATGAAGGCGCAGGGCTACGGCCGCATCCTCTTCACCTCGTCGATCACCGGCCCGCACGTCACCAGCCCCGGCCACGGCCACTACTCGGCCACCAAGGCCGGCATCAACGGCCTGATCCGCGCCGCCGCGCTCGAATTCTCGGGCTACGGCATCACCGTCAACGGCGTCGAGCCCGGCAACATCCTCACCGAAGCTGTGCAGCAGCACCGCTCCCCCGCCTTCATCAAGTCGATGGAAGACGCCATCCCACTGGGCCGCCTCGGCAGCACTCGTGACGTCGCCAATGCCTTCCTGTTCCTTGCCTCCGACGACGCCAGTTACATCACCGGCACGACGATCGTGGTCGACGGTGGCCAACTGCTGCCCGAGGGGAACGACTTCAAGATCATGCCGGATCGACCATAAGGCGGGAGCGGGCCTGCCCTAGGCCAATCGCCTACAACCGGCGCGCCATGTACACCGCGTTTCGTGGTGCCCCTTCGCCCGTCAGCCTCTCGAACCCGAGCTTGCGATAGAACGCCAGCGCCCGCCGGTTTCTCGGGCTCACCCCGAGGTGCATGCCCGCTGCACCGGCGGCTCGCAGCCGCTCCATCACCAGGCCAAGCGCCGCTCGCCCGATGCCGCGCCCCTGCACCTCCGGAAGCAGGTCGATATGCCCATGCGCCGGGTAGGGATGCAGTGCCTCGGGATTGACGAACGTCGGATGATGAATCTCATATCGCGCCCAGTCGCTCCCCCGCCAATGCTCCCGGTCCGGTCCGGGATCCGCGAGCTGCCCCGCAATCGGCGGGAACCACTCGCTTCCGGCCCAGCGATAAAATGCAGCGCTGTCCACCGCCCCCAGCACATACCCGCACACCCCGTGCGGCCCATCGACAGCGAACGCAAACTCCGGCGCAAACACCTGGTACGGCACCGCGTAGATCAACCCCAGCAGGTCCGCATCATCTTCCCGCGCCGTGGCGTCCTCGCCGTTATCCCCGGTTTTCAGGCACACCATGCACAACGCCGCATGATCAGCCTCCGTCGCCGCCCGCAGCCGGTACCCGTCGCCGAAATCAAGCACCATGCCGGAAGCGCCCCTTGCCGTCGCGCGACAGCAGTTCCTGTACCGCCACGGTGAACCCTTCCCTGCTAACTGGTATGTTGTTGGTTTGGCCCAGTATGTCCATTGGCCGGAACTCCTGCAACTTTTCGTGCGGCACGCTTGCCAACGCCAGTCCAAAATCATACCAGCTGCGGACGGAACCACGCATCGGTGGCCGGGAGCAGCCTTGGACTTTTACGCAGCTGTACGCGAGCGCATGGAGCGGCAGCACGGCCCGCTGGGCGAGCGGCTGCGCAACGCGTTGACCGCCGTGCTCGATTCCGGCGGCATCGCCCCGGGCGAGTCGCTGCCCTCGGAGCGCGAGATGGCCGAGGCGCTCGCAGTCTCCCGCTCGACCCTGCGCCAGGGCCTCAAGGAACTGGCCCAGATGGGCATCGTCGCCACCCGCCCGGGCGCCGGCACCGTCGTCGTCGGGCGCATCCCCAAGGCCCTGTCGCGCCTCTCCGGCTTCTCCGAGGATATGCGCCTGCGCGGTCTCGAGCCCAGCTCACGCGTGCTCGAGTGCTCCATTGGCCAGGTCGGGGCCGACGCCGCCTTCCGCACCGGCCTGCCGCTCGGCTCGCCCATCCTCACCCTCGTCCGCCTGCGCCTCGCCGGCGGCGAGCCGATCGCCTACGAGCGGGCCGTGGTACCGGTCGAGACGGTCGGCGCCGACTATGACGGCACCGGCTCGCTCTACGACCGCATGGATGCCCGCAACGCCCGCCCGCAGCGCGTCCTGCAGAGCCTCCAGGCCACCGAGGCCGACGAGGAACTGGCCGGCCACCTATGCATCCGCCAGGGTGCCGCCGTACTCGAGATTTCGCAACTCGGCTACGGCGCAACCGGCACCGTCGTCGAAGACGCGACCAGCTGGTACCGCGGCGACCGCTACAAATATGTCGGCGAGATCAGAGGCTAGAATGACCATCCCACGCCAGCGCTACCGCGATCAGGTCACGGCCCTCCTCGACCGCGTGCTCGCCGAACAGTCCGATGTCCTCGATGCCGCGCGCGATGCCGTGGCCACGGCGCTCGGCAGCGACCACCTGGTCTATGTTGCCGGCTCCGGCCACTCCCACCTCATCGCCGAGGAAGCCTTCTACCGCGCTGGCGGCATCGCCGCCGCCCAGGCCATCCTCGATCCCGACCTGATGCTGCACCTCGGCGCCGAGCGCTCCACCCTGCTCGAACGCGAAGCCGGCCGCGCCGAGCGCGTCCTTGCCGACTATCCCGTCGAGGCCGGCGATGTGGTCTTCATCGCGTCCAATTCGGGCCGCAACGCCTACCCGATCGAACTGGCGCTCGCCTGCAAGGCTCGTGGCGCCACCACCATCGCGCTGACCTCGCTGCGGCACGCCGGCGCCACCACCTCTCGCCACGAGTCGGGCAAGCTCCTCTTTGAGGTCACTGACCTGGTGCTCGACAATGGCGGCGAGTACGGCGACGCCGCGCTCAGCGTCGGCGACAACGACATACGCATGGGCCCGACCTCGACCATATCAGGAGTGTTCCTCCTGAACGCCGTGCTCGCCGAAGCTGTCGACCAACTGTCACGCAACGGTGTCGAGGTTGATGTCTATCAAAGCGCAAACATGCAGGGTGCCGAAGCCGCTGCAGAGGAAATGATCCGCCGGTGGCAATCGCGGATCAGGGGGCTGTAGGGTCGTCCGGGCAGGCGACCCTACAGCCTCGACTAATTTGCAGGTGGGCTGCCCCCCATCTGCCCCACAGATGCGTCCCGGCTTGTAGCCGGTTCGACATCCCCCTAAACCTTCCGGCGAATTTGGAGGGTTGAGCGGTGGATTTCGGGTTTGCATTCAAGCCGGGTGAACTCGATCGCGTCGCGCACCTGCGCACCACGGACGAGGCGCGCAACGACGCCCGGGCCCGCACGCTGGTGTTCTGGCGCGGCAAGCTTCTCGCCGATGCCGACGGCCGGCCCGCAGCCGTGCCGCTCGATCACCCAGCCCTCTCCGATAGCCGCGAAGCGCCAATCTTCGTTGGGCTGACGCCCGAGGGGCCGCGCTTCGCTGTCGACCTACCACTCTGGTCGCCGCCCGAGGATGCCACGACCATCGGCCAGTTCATCGACCAGACCCAGCAGGTCCATCCCAGCTTCCCCGACGCGAAGTTCACGGAAATCCGCGGTCTGATGCCGATGCTGTCGCGGCTCGAAGGCGAAACCGTCGCCACCGGGCGCGCCCTGATCGGCTGGCACGGCACCCACCGCTTCTGCGCCAATTGCGGCGCGCCGAGCAATGTCGAGAGCACCGGCTGGGTCCGCAAGTGCCCGCAATGCGGCACGCAGCATTTCCCGCGCACCGACCCGGTGGTGATCATGGCAATCACCCGCGGTGACCTGCTGCTGCTCGGCCGCAGCCCCAGCTGGCCGGAGCGGATGTATTCCCTGCTCGCCGGCTTCGTAGAGCCGGGTGAAACCATCGAGGCCGCTGTGCGCCGCGAGACGCTGGAGGAGAGTGCCATCAAGGTCGGCCAGGTCCGCTACGTCTCCTCGCAGCCTTGGCCGTTCCCGATGTCGCTGATGTTCGGCTGCCAGGGCGACGCCACCAGCGAGGCGATCACCGTCGATCCGGTCGAGCTGTCCGACGCCCGCTGGGTTACCCGCAGCGAAGTGCTCGAAATCCTCGCCGGCACCCACTCCGAGATCAACAAGCCCCGCCCCGGCGCCATCGCCGGCGCGCTGATTGAAGCCTGGGCGAACGGCAAATTGCTCGACCCCGGCTACTGGAACAACTGAGCCCTAGCCCTCGCTCCCCACCAGCTTCGTCGAGAAGTGGATGTACGGAAACAGCTCGGGGACGTGCGAGTCCCAGACGCCATGCGCGCTCCAGGCCCAGCCGCCGGAGTCCTCGGCCGGCGCTGCCGCCCGATAGGTGTTGAAGCGCGAGAAGTCCATCCGCCAGGTGTCGCCGTCACGCGGCGGCAGCGTTCGTCCGTCAGTCGCAAGCTGCTGCATGCCGGACCACGGAATGGCAATCTCCGCCGTCCAGCCGCGATCGCGGTCGCGGTTGTCGTTGATTGTCCCATCGACTGCGACTGCGCTTCGAAGTCCCGGCAGGTCCCAGTTGAAGAACCCCAGCCGCGGGCCGCGCGGGTGCTTGTCGAAGCCGACGCCGTTCCATGGCTTCGCCCCGGGCGCCGTGCGCGAGAACTCCGGCGCCTTGCTGAAGCCCGCGCGTTCATACGCATCCTCCCACAGGAAGAAGGCCTCATAGATCGTGCCCAGCGCATTGATCTCGAGTTCGTAATACGCGTCCGCCCCGGCCACGAACACCTCGATGTCGTTCTCGCTCCAGATCAGCGAGTCACGCTCGGTGAGCTTGGCCTCGACAAACGGCTCCTCGACCCAGAAGCCGGCATAGAGGTAGCTGTCATCCCACAGCACGGCCGCTCGGGTGTCATGCACCGTCGGCTTGCCCGTGATCAGGTCGACGAAGCGCGGCGAGCGCGGGGCCAGCCGCCAGCTCGCATCATCGAGCTTGCCGCCAATCGCGAGTGGCTCGGGCACGCGATAGGCGGTGTAATGCGCAACTCGTTCTTCGGGCCAGGGAAACGGCGGCGCCGACCCGGTGCTCATGTGGCCTCATATCCTCCTGCCGGTGGATAGGCATGCACCCCGCCCTGCCAGTCCGACACGGAATAGGTTCCCTCGCCCGTCGCCTCGACATTGCTGGCCGCGATCGGCGCCTTGCCGTAGCCCCCGGGGATATCGAGCACATATGTCGGCTGGCACAGCCCTGACACCCGGCCGCGCAGGCCCTTCACCAGCGCCTGTCCTTCGGCGATCGACAGCCGGAAATGCGCCGTGCCGGGCGCGAGGTCCGGATGGTGCAGATAATACGGCCGCACCCGCATCTCGACGAAACCGCGCATCAGTTCCGCCAACACATCGGCATCGTCGTTGATGCCCCGCAGCAGCACTGACTGGCTGAGCATCACCACGCCCGCGTCGACCAGCCGCCCCGCCGCAGCTCGCGCCGCCGACGTCAGTTCGCGCGGATGGTTGGCGTGCATCGCCACATAGGTGGTCTTGCCACTGGCCTTCAGCGCCGCGATCAGCTTGTCGTCGACCCGCTCCGGCTCCACCACCGGCACCCGGCTGTGGAAGCGCACGATCTTCACATGCGCGATGTCCCTGAGCCGTACCATCATCTCCTCGAGCCGCCGTGCCGACAGCACCAGCGGATCGCCGCCGGTGAGGATCACCTCCCAGATCTCCGGATGCCCGGCGATGTAGCCGATCGCGGCATCCATCGCCTCGGGCGTCAGCGTGCCCAACCCCTCGGGCCCAACCATCTCGCGCCGGAAGCAGAACCGGCAGTAGACCGGGCAGACATGCACCGCCTTCAGCAGCACGCGGTCAGGATAGCGGTGCACGATCCCCTCGACCGGCGAATGCGTCAGGTCCCCGATCGGGTCCGCCCGCTCTTCCGGCGTCACGCTCAATTCGGCGAAGTCCGGCACGAACTGCTTGGCGATCGGATCGTTCGGATCGTCGCGGTCGATCAGCCCCGCCATCGCCGGCGTGATTGCGACCGCGTACTTCTTCGCGACGGCCTCGGCATCACCCAGCCGCTCCGCATCGAGCAGCCCGGCCGAGACCAGCTCCGTCGCCGACCGTATCGCGCGATCCTGTTTCATCTGTCGCCTCCGACCACCGGCACCCACAGTACGTCCTCGATCCGCCGCGCCCCCACCGCCAGCATCACCAGCCGGTCGAACCCGAGCGCCACTCCGCTGGTTTCCTCCATCAGCGGCAGCGCCGCGAGCAGGTCTTCATCCAGCGGATAAGTTTCATGGTACAGCCGCAGCTTTTCGTCCATCTCGGCTTGGAACCTTACGCGCTGTTCTGCTGCGTCTGTCAGCTCGCCAAACCCGTTCGCCAACTCTACGCCGCACGCATAAAGCTCAAACCGCTCCGCCACCCGCCGGTCATCCACCGTGCGACGAGCAAGTGCAGCCTCCGCCACCGGATACCGATCCAGCACCGTCACCCGCCCAAGCCCCAGATTCGGCTCCACTTTTTCCACTAGCACCCGACTGAACAGATACGACCAGGTATACTCCCCCGGCACCTCCAGTCCCACCCGCCGCATCTCGGCGGCAAGCGCGTCGGCATCCGTCAACCCGTCAGGGTCCATCGTCGCGAACAGGTCAATCCCCGCAAACCGTTGAAAAGCCTCGACAACTCCCAACCGCTCCGGCTCGACGAACGGATCGCACTCCCGCCCCTTGAACCGCAACAGCGCGTTTCCGGCGGTCTCCGCCGCAATCCGCAACATCGCCACACAGTCGGCGATCACCGCGTCATACCGCTCCCCTGCCCGATACCACTCCAGCATCGTGAACTCGGGATGATGCAGCGCACTCCGCTCCCGATTTCGCCAGACATGCCCGAGGCTCGCGATCCGCCGCTCCCCCGCCGCCAGCAGCTTCTTCATCGAGAATTCCGGCGACGTATGGAGATACAGCGTCTCCCCCACCCCATCATTGCCGATCGCCGTGGTGGCGAAGGCATGGAGATGCGTCTCGTTGCCCGGGCTGCGCTGCAAACCCGGCGGGTCCACCATCAGAAAATCCTGTTCCGCCAGATACTTGCGCAGTGCCAGCTCGATCCTGTTCCGCGCCAGCAGCGCCGGTCGCCGGTCGGCATGCACCGATGGCGTCCACCACGGCGAAACCGGTGAAAAAGAAGAGGACGTGGGCAACGGCAGTGTCTTTCGGCTCAGGACTGGCGGTTTTCGCGGAATTAGGATATCGGGCGGCACCGAATAGTCAGATCAGCGCGTCCGCCGGCCTCCGTTGCCGCTCTCTAGGCCGCCGCCAACCGTTGAACAAGGAAGAAATATGGTCAAGGTCATCGCCTCGTCCCTGCGCAAAGGCCACGTCGTCGAACAGGACGGCAACCTGCACGTCGTGCTCACCGCCGAGAACGTCCACCCTGGCAAGGGCAACTCCGTCACCAACGTCAACATGCGCCGCATGTCCGACGGCGTGAAGGTCATCGGCCGCTGGCGCACCGTCGAAATGGTCGAGAAGGCCGACGTCGATGAGCGCGAGTACCAGTTCCTCTACCACGACGGCGAGGGCTACCACTTCATGGACCCCGCCTCCTACGAGCAGATCGCAGTCTCCGAGGACGTCGTCGGCGACCAGGGCGCCTTCCTCACCGATGGCATGCTGGTCTATCTGAAGACCTTCGAAGGCGCCGCCATCGCCATCGAACTTCCCGCCCGCGTCACCCTCGAAATCACCGAGACCGAACCGGTAGTGAAGGGCCAGACTGCGTCCTCCTCGTTCAAGCCGGCGACGCTCTCGAACGGCGCCAAGACCATGGTCCCGCCTCACATCGGCGTCGGCACCCGCGTCGTGGTGATGACCGAAGACGGCAGCTACGTGGAACGCGCCAAGGACTGATCGTCCAGCGTAGCGACTAGAACGGCACAATCCCCGCGAAAGCGGGGATTTCCATTTCCAGGCCCGTCGCACCCGGATTGTTCACCCCACATTGACAACGCGTCGGGATTCAAGGGCTCTGCCGGAACCTTCGTTCAGACTATGTATTGGCCACCGATAACAACGGAGGCCAGTCATGACCCTCGAACTCGAAGGCATTCATCACCTGACGGCGATCACCGCCCAGGCGCAGCGCAATGTCGAATTCTACACCCGCACGCTTGGCCTCAGGCTGATCAAGAAGACCGTCAACCAGGACGACGTCAGCGCCTATCATCTGTTCTATGGCGACGCGATCGCCTCGCCGGGCGCCGATCTCACCTTCTTCGATTGGCCCACCGCACCGTCGAAGCGTGGCAACCACGAAGTGTCGCGCACCGGCCTGCGTGTCGGCTCCGAAGCCGATCTCAAGTGGTGGAAGGAACACCTCACTGAGAAAGACATTTCCTCGGGCAACATCAAGGAACGTGCCGGACACCTGTCGCTCGACTTCGAGGACTTCGAAGGCCAGCGCTTCCGTCTGATCGCCGATCCGAAATCCGCTGCCGGCCACCCCTGGGCCGAGAGCCCGGTCCCCGCCGAGCACCAGATCATAGGCCTCGGCCCCATCACTCTTGCCGTACCTGATCTCCGTCGCACCGAGCCGGTGCTGACCAAGGTGATGAACATGCGCGAGGTCCGCTCCTACCCGGCACGCGAGAAGAATGGCGAAATCCATGTCTTCGAGATGGGTGAAGGCGGCGCCGCGGCCGAACTGCATGTCGAGGTGAACCCCGATCTGCCGCAGGCCCGCCAGGGCGCCGGCGGCGTGCACCATGTCGCTTTCCGCACCCCGGACAAGGAGCAGTTCGACGAGTGGGTGAAGCGCACCGCTCAATTCGGCGTCCGCTCCAGCGGCGAGGTCGAGCGCTTCTATTTCAAGTCGCTTTACTTCCGCGAGCCCAACGGCATCCTGTTCGAGATCGCCACCGACGGCCCAGGCTTCACCGCCGACGAACCCCTCGAAACCCTCGGCCAGCGCCTGGCCTTGCCGCCGTTCCTGGAGGACCGTCGGGCCGAGATCGAAGCAGGTTTGAAGCCGTTGTAACAATATAGTTGCCAGATCGAGCGTGAAGGATTGCCCCAACACGAGCCCTTCGCTAACTGTGGCGGGCAGAGAGAAGCAGTGTGCGGTTCGTGCACTGCTTCTCCATCGCACAGCGTCACGGAGTTCCCATGTTGGAATCCAACAAATCTTCCAAGCCGAAATCTCGCCTGCGCCTAGTGGTCGTTGCTATTCCCACTGCCGGGCTTTTGTTCTTGGGTAGCACGGTCACCAGCCAGGCCTTTTTCACGCCCGAGGTGATCGAACAGATCGATCACTTCGTCGAGTGCTTCGGCTGGATGGTCACTGACCCCGAAATGCACAACGCCAAGTGCTCGCCACCAAACTACGTCTGGCCCGCCGAATCGCTAAGTAGCTCTGACGACGGTGACGGACCTGACGTGATCGTCACGACGACGACCACCACGACCACCACCACGACAGGCACCGGTGGCGGGAACGAGGGCGGGAACAACGAGGGCGGCAGCCTCGGCTAGGTCCGCATGACAGCCGCCGACCAAGCGATCGCGGAGGCACGGCACCACTTAGCCGGGGCGGTGCCGTACCGGCGCATTGCCGTACTCCTCTTTCTGGCACTTGCAGGGATCGCCCTGCGGTTCGCTGTCTTCGCGTGGATCAAGGGCGGCACTGACCTGACCGGCTATGTGCACGCGCTGTGCGTCTGGGACTGTGGGTGGTACAGAACCGTCGCCAATGGCGGCTACGATCTTGCGCCGGGTGTCCGGCTGCGCCCGGGCGCCGCCAACTGGGCCTTCTTTCCGCTCTCGCCCGCCCTCGCGGCCCTGTTCGGCCGCGTGACCGGGCTGTCGGCCGAATGGGCCGGCTTCATCGTTTCGAACACGGCGGCAATCCTCGCTGCCCTGGCAGCGCGCCCACTGTTCGCCAGCGCACGGGCCTACTGGCTGTTCGCCACCGGCCTGCTCATCGGCCCCTTCTCCTTCCTGTTTTCCAGTCTGCACACCGAGGCGCTCTTCATCCTCCTGACGACGCTAGCCCTGCTGGCGCTCGATCGGTCGCGCTATGTGCTGGCTGGCCTGTTTGCCGCCCTCCTCTCGGCGACGCGTATCACCGGCGTGCTGATGGTCTTCGCGCTGCTGACCCGTGCCGTGGAGCAGCATCTCAAGGCCGGCGGCCGCTGGGGCGACCTGCCGCTCGCGCTGCTCGGCAATCCCCGGTTGGTGCTGGGCGTCGCGCTCGCCCCGGCGGGTCTGTTCGTCTACATCGCCTATCTCAGCTACCTCACCGGCGATGGATTTGCCTTCGCCCACATCCAGCGCGCCTGGGGGCGGGAGTTGGTCAGCCCGCTCGATACGATCAGCGCGCTGCTGACGCTGACCTGGCCGCTGACTCCGGCCGCCATGGTGACCGCGAGTTGGACAGTCGCGGCTCTGGTCGGCGCCGCCGCCTGCCTGTTGCTGGTGGTCCAGCGCCGCCTGCCCGCCGCGATCTTCTGCCTGCTCTGCATCCTGGTCTCGCTTTCGGCAGGCCCGACGTCGCTGGTTCGCTTCGTTGCCGGCTTGGCCCCTATCGGGTGGGCTATCGCCGATCTCGTGTCGCGCTGGACGCCGGCTTGGCTGCTCGCCTTTCCGATCTTCATCATCCTCGACATCGTGCTCACGATCGGCTGGATGAACAGTTCGCTGTTCGTAATGTAGCCATGGGCCAACGCCGCGGCACCATTCTCTACAGCTTGGCCGCCCTGCTGCTTGCGGGGGAAGCCGCCATTCTCGCCATCGCCATGTCGCCCACCGTCGATCCGCTCTATCGCGCCTACTACATCGACAAATCCAGCGACTGCTTCCCCCTGCCCGTACGGGGCACCTATGCCCTTGGCGAACGCGTCTCGTTCGGAGCCGACGGCGGCGCATCACGCGGGTCGCTCGCCCGCTGCGGATGGCGCGATCCGGACACAGCGGGCTCTTGGTCAGACGGCGACCGATCCATGCTGCGCTTCGCCGTTGCGGCGCCGTCCGACCTGCTGCTCGAACTCAACATGCGACCCTATGTCGATCGCGACACCACCCGGCAGCGCGTGGAAGTCAGCGTCAATGGCGCCTCGCTTGGCACGCTGGAATTTGCAGGACGCTCAGCGACAACGAGAGAGATCGCCATTCCGGCTGCCGTCATTGGAAGCTCCAGCTTCGTGGACATCACCTTGATCTATCCCGACGCAGAGAAGGTGTCGGGACCAGCCGGCACCGGCAGCCGCGTCTATGCCGTCTTTCTATACGATCTGCGCCTCTCGACGCAGTCGAGCGCGGTACCGTCAGCAGCGGGGCCGCGCTCGTAAGCGCCGTGGGGGGCTGGCGGCGCTATTGCTTGGGCGTCGCCGCCTCGGTTTCCGGTACCAGCACCTTGGCCATGTCGATCAGCTGCATGAACTCGGCGCGGTAGCCATTCTCGTCGGCGCCGCGGGCACCTTGGGCCAGGGCCCGGATGTCGTTCCAGCTCATCTCGCCGTAGTTGGAGCCCTTGAGCTTCTGCCCGAAGGCGGCGACGGCGACGGCA
The DNA here is from genome assembly GCF_056405135.1 of Devosia sp. P1_H9. Taxonomy (NCBI): domain Bacteria; kingdom Pseudomonadati; phylum Pseudomonadota; class Alphaproteobacteria; order Hyphomicrobiales; family Devosiaceae; genus Devosia; species Devosia sp. P1_H9. The sequence continues at coordinate 2,833 of NZ_JBFUCQ010000016.1, read as the reverse complement.
AACCGCGAGTCCTCGGAGGCTTGGGAGAGGCTCGATACGGCCTGATCCTGACCGATCGCCTGCTCGATCAGTTTGCTGGTCTCCTCGTCGGGCAGCTTGTAGCGCATCTTGAGGAAGCCGATCTCGCCATTCCCAGGCGACTCCGCAGTACCCTCGGAACTGTAGCGCAAGGGATCGTTGAGCTCGGCGCCCGAGCCGACCGGGGTGATCTCGTAGAGCGCGGTGACGGTGGTCCCCGCGCCGATCTCGCCGGCGTCGACCTTGTCGTTGTTGAAGTCCTCGCGGTTCAGCGCCCGGGTCTCGTAGCCGATCAGCCGGTACTCGCTGACCACCGCCGGGTTGAACTCCACCTGGATCTTGACGTCCTTGGCGATGGTCTCGAGCGTGCCGCCGGCGTCCTCGACCAGCACCTTCTGGGCTTCCTTGAAGCTGTCGATGTAGCTCGCATTGCCGTTGCCGTTCTGCGCCAGTGCCTGCATCGTGTCGTCGCCGAGATTGCCCTGGCCGAAGCCGAGCACCGACAGGAACACCCCGCCGTCGCGCTTACTCTTGATGTAGGTCTTCAGGTCTTCCGGATCGTCTATCCCGACATTGAAATCGCCGTCAGTCGCGAGGATCACCCGGTTGACGCCGTTGGACACCTTGTTCTGCTCAGCCAGCCGGTAGGCCAGTTCGATGCCCTCGGCACCGGCCGTCGATCCACCGGCCGAGAGGTTCTCCAGCGCGCCGAGGATCTTGGCTTTCTCCGTCGCCTTGGTCGGCTCCAGCACGACGCCGGCCGAACCGGCATAGGTGACGATCGAGATCGTGTCGTTTGCGCCGAGCTGGTCGACCAGTAGCGCGAACGCCCGCTTCAGCAGCGGCAGCTTGTCCGGCTCATCCATCGACCCCGAGGTGTCGATCAGGAACACCAGGTTCGACGGCTTGTCCTCGGTCACCGGGGGCACATAGCCCTTGATGCCGATCTGAACGATCTGCGTCTTGCCGTTCCACGGCGTCGGATAGACCGAGACGGTTGGCTTGAACGGCGTCGAGGCGTCGGTCGGGGCCGGGTAGTTGTAGTTGAAGTAGTTGATCAGCTCCTCGATCCGCACCGCATCGGGCTCCGGCACCCAGCCCTCGGTGAGCGAGCGCCGGACATACGAATAGGCAGCCGTATCGACGTCGATCGAGAAGGTGGAGACAGGCTCGGTCTTCACCACCTTCACCGGCGATTCCGTGAACTTGGTGAACTCGTCGCCGCTCGGCTCCGTCGGCGTGGCAATCGTCGCGTCGGCCGGCGCAGGTGCCGCGGCGAACGATTCCTCCTGCATCATGCCGGCAGACAGGGTCGGATTGGCCGCCTGTTGCTTGGGCGCAGCCATTCGCATCACGGTCATCGGTGCGACCGGTGCCGTTGCATCGAGCGACATGCTGGCCTGCGGAGCGACCTCGTCGCGCATTTGCAGATCTGTCTCACCTTCCGGCGCAGCCGCCGCAAGGTTCGAAACGTTGCCATCGGCGCCGACAGTTGCAGGGGCTTCGGCCGTCGTGGTGGCCGTCGCGCCGCCGGCTGCTTCCTTCTTCAGCGCATCGACGCGGCCGATCTCCATCGGCGCGGGTTCGGGCTGCACCACCGGCTTGTCCGCGTCGGTGGTGCTGACGGCCACCGGCGGCACGCCGATCGGGGTGATCGCGGTGGTGGTGTAGAGCTGGTAGCCGAGCGGCAGCAGCAGCAGTGCGACGGCTGCGGTGCCGAGGCCATAGGTGAGACGCGTATTCATGGTCCAAGTCCCTTTCGCATTGGCGAAGATGGACCTGAGACGCTGGGTGATCGGATTTCCTTGGGCAGCTTTCTTCTGGCTCGCCTGCTCGGCATCGAACGCCAGCATCGCGGCATCGAGCGCGCGGCTGCGCGCCGCCCCCGAAGGAGCCGGGGTCTGCGCCTGCTGCAACGCGTTCAGCTTGTCGTCGTCGTTCATGTGGTTGCTCATAGGAGCCCCCTCAGGGTCTTTTTTGCCTCGTGGACGTGCCATGAGACTGTCGCCTCCTTGCACCCCATGATCACGCCGGCTTCGGCGTGGCTCATCCCCTCCGCGTAAATCAGCAGCACCGCATCCCGTTGCTGTTCGGGAAGTCTGCGCACCGCATTCCACAACTCCCCACAGGTCGCTGCGTCTTCCTGCTCGGGCAGGTATTCGTCCGGCGCCACCTCGGCATAGCGGTCGGCGTTGCGCCCGCGCCGGCTCCGGGCTCGCTGCATGTCGCGCACCGCGTTGAGCGTCACGCGATAGAGCCAGCTGGTGAACGCCGAGCGCCCGTCGAAACTCCTGAGGATCGAGGCGAGCTTGACGCACACATCCTGCGCCACATCCTCGGCATCCGAAACCTTGCCGCACCATTTGCACGCCGTGCGGAAGATGAAGTCGTAGTGCCGCTCCACCAACTCGCCAAATGCACGCCGATCGCCGCCGACCGCCCGCGCGATCAGCGTTTCGTCGGCTGTGGGGGCGTCGAGCACCCCGGTGTTCATGAATTCAGGCGTCAAGGATCGTAGCACCTGCGTGAGCTTTCCGTCGGCATTCTAGGGTGAGACGATGAACGCGGGCTGATCCTTGGGGTGAGGGTGAAGATTTTTCGCATGCAATGAGCGGAGGCAAGCTGATGCATCCGACAGCCCGTGGGCTTCGGAGGTTTCAAAGAACCTTCCCCTGATCGAGGAAGACGAAGCGGGACCGGCGAGGCGTTTGCCCCGTAGCGGTAGTCCGCAGATGAAAGAGGCTCACGCCTCGCCGGCCGGCCGGGGTTTTGGGCCTATGCCACCAGTGCCGGGGCGCATCCCCTGCCGCATCGC
>NZ_JBFUCQ010000015.1:0-103280 GCF_056405135.1 Devosia sp. P1_H9 | reverse complement strand
TACCGTCGAAGTCTATTTGCCCGATCTTTCGATCAGACCGCAAGAACCTCGCCGTCCACGTTTCTCTTTCTTCCAATCTTCACAATGTCAAAGAACTGACCCCGGATGCGTCTCTCGACGGCGGCGTCGGTGGAAGCTAGGCTTCCAAATTCCTAGAGAACAGAAACCTATCTTCCGGTTGCCCGGCAGCGGCTCTGCCCTTTCAGTAAACGCTGAACAGTGGGAGCAGCAAGTGCTCGGCGTCGTCAGCGAGGCCGGGTTGTATTCGAGGCGCCCTAGCCTGTCAACACCCTGTTTTCAGCTTCCGGAAGGCCCGAATTTTGAAAACCTGAAATCGCTAATTTCTTTGCAATTTCAGTGGCTTGCTTCAGTCTTTGGCGTCGTTTCCGGCGCCGCGGTCTTCAGCGATTGGCGGGTTATATGGGTGACCCCTTGGGGTGTCAACCGGCCAAGATGACGAATCTGACATTTTCGCCGGCACCGGGCCGGACCGCCATCCAACCCGTACACGTGGGTATATAGCACGCGCGCGCGGACACTGTCATCTGGGGTTCGCAATCAGCTTGTTCAAGGGAACTTCGGGTGGGTCTTGGGCCTGTGGAAATCTCCGTGCGGCGCGAAATCTGCGCCTGAACTGGTGCGAGATTCCTTTCGCCGATTGCCGAGATGGCCTCGCGATCGCCCGTGCCAGCTGGTGACTCGCTGCAGCTCTCCCTGCCCTATCAGGTCCGAGGCCTAGTTTTGCCGCATTGTCCTCCCACCAAGAGCCGTGGCCAGTGAGTTGACTCGCGCGTGAGTGCGCGGCACTGCTTCTGGCCAAGGGGCGTAGGGCTTCGGCATCAGGCAGCAGGCGAACAGGGTTGAACCCAGCACAGCGTAATCGCACCGCCGCGCTTCTCAAGGCCAGTGGCTTCGAGGACGGTCCGGCACTGACCGTGCAATCCACCGATGGTGAGATTCCGCATGGCCGCGAACTGAGCTTCGCCTGGCTCACCGGTACGGTGATGACCGGCCTCACCTCGGTGCTGCTGATGGGCGCCGCCCTCTATGTGTCGTTCGAGGGCCAGGACACGTTCTCCACCGCCTACGAGGCGCTGCAGCTCATCACCAAGCCAGCCGAGGCTCCCGCCGATTCACAGGTCAAGGGCGATCGCATTCGTCCGGTGGCCAAGACCCAGTCGGAGCTCGAGATCGTCGAGGCCTCGATCCGCGAGACCGTCGATGGCCGCGCCCTGATCCGGAAGCAACCTTTCGTCCGCGTCCGCGCGACGCTCGCCACCGCCGCGACCGCGCTCTCGGGCGATATTCCCGACTACGACCCCGTGGCGATGATCGATGCCAGCCAACCGGTGGTGAGCGACGACGACGATGTCGCCAACCCCGAGATCTACGGCGCCGAGGTGGAAGGCGAGGTCCAGATCAAGACCGCCGCCCTGCCCGCGACCTTCGTTCCCGCTCCAGCCATCAGCGACAAGAGCGCTTCCGACTTCGTACGCCTGACGGTGGAGAATCTGTTTGCCGAAGGCGGCGGCGAAGGTGAAGTGGCGCTGGCCTATGCCGCCCCCGACACCGGCGTCCGCGATCTCGGTGTCGTCACCGATGGTGGGCTCTCGGGCGTCGCGGAAAATGTCAGCATCCTTCCCAAGACCAAGCTGGCGGAGGAAGCCGGGTTGGGCCGGTCCGAGCGCGTCGTCACAGTGCGTGAGGCGGGCTCGCTGAAGGACCCGCTGCTGAAGAACGGTTTCGACCCCCAGACCTACGAGATGATTTCGGCGACGCTGAAGAACGTGCTGCAATCGACCAACGTGCCGGGTGGCGCGCGACTGCGTATCCTGATGGGCCCGTCGCGCAACTCGCAGACGCTGATTCCGCATCGCCTCAGCATCTACTTCCCCGATCCCAAATCCGGCGAGATCAAGCACGCGGCCACCGCTGCGCTGACCGACCGCGGCAGCTATGTGCTCGGCCTCGAGCCCCCCAAGATCGAATTCCCGGACGAAGACACCGAGGAAATCAACGTCAACAACCTGCCATCCGTTTATCGCTCGATCTGGGAAACGGCGCGCAAGCACGACATCGACGACGCCATCACCTCGCGCATCGTCGCGATGTTCGCTTACGACATCGACCTGACCAAGCGCATCAGCGCCGGCGACTCCATCGAAATTCTCGAAACCGAGAAGGACGCGACCGGACACCAGGAACTGCTTTATGTGGGGCTGAAGCTTGGCACCACGACGCGCGAGCTGTTCCGCTTCCGCACCGATGACGGCACCGTCGATTTCTACGATCCGGACGGCGAGACCGGGAAGCGCTTCCTCACCCGGCGGCCGCTGCAGGGTGGCGGGCGTCTCGCCAGCCGCTTCGGCAACCGCGTCCATCCGATCTTCAAGTCGCGCCGCATGCACACCGGCGTCGACCTCGCCTCGAAGACCGGCACGCCGATTTATGCCTCTGGCGACGGGGTGGTCGAGAAGGCGCAGTGGGTTTCGGGCTATGGCAAGTATGTCGAGCTCAAGCACGTCAACGGCTTCGAGACCGGCTACGGCCACATGAGCCGCATCGCCGACGGCATGAAGCCGGGTGCCAAGGTGCGGCAGGGCCAGATCATCGGCTATGTCGGCTCGACCGGTAACTCCACTGGCCCGCACCTGCACTTCGAGATCAAGGTCAACGGCCGCTTCGTCGATCCGCTGAGCGTCAAGCTCCCGCGCGACAAGTCGCTGGCCGCCCAGTACGAGGGCAATTTCGAGCAGACCATCGCCCAGATCCGCGACCTGATGAAGCGCGACGCCGCGCCGATGACGGTGGCCTCGCTGAACTAGGCCTGGCGGCCCCCGGTCCTCTCCACATCCCCGGCGTCACGCGAAAGCGGAGACTCCGTTTTTCGCGCCCGAGGCGCCATCGCGGCGGGAATGCCCCGGTAGCTGGGAGGCCTCCCGCGCCTGCGCATCGCCTATCCGGCCTTCTTCTTCAGTTTGTTCTCCTGGGTAAACCAGGCGATGACCGCCGACAGCAGTGCCAGCGCGGCGTTGCCGTAGGCGACGGCGCCGAAGGCGGCGTTGTTGGCGACCTGACGCGCCGTTTCTGCATCGGCGGCAAGTGGTACGTCGGGCTGCATGCCGAAGAACACCGGCAATTCTGCAAAGCCCCCCAGCGAGCGCTCGAACACGAAGGCCGCAACCCCGCCCATCAGCGCCACGGCGAGGAGACCGGCGACGCGCGCCACCGCGTTGTTGACCCCCGACGCAAGGCCGGTATCTCGATCCTCGACCGAGGTCATCACGGCGGTAGAGAGCGGCGACACCACCGCACTCATGCCGATGCCCAGCAGGATGGTCTGCGGCAGCACCGCGATCCAGATGTTCTGCAGCGGCGCAAGGAGACCCAGGAGCGCAAAGGAAAGCGCCACGATGGCAGCGCCGCCGGCAATCATCGGTCCCGGCCCCACCTTGTCGGCAAGCCGGCCGGCGTAAGGTGACAAGAGGGTGAGCGCGATGCCGAGCGGCAGGAAGACGATCGACACCTCGGCTGCCGTGACACCCCAGCCGCCGATCAATGTCATCGGCAGGAAGAAGCTGATGGCGGCGAGCGCAAAGTAGAGCGTGAAGGTCAGCCCCTGCGCTCCGGAAAAGGCGGCGTTCCTGAAATGGTGCAGCGGCAGCATCGGCGCACTGCTGCGCGCCTCCCATACAATGAAACCGACCAGTGCGACGATGCCGATGCCGCAATAGATGAGGATGTGGCTGAGCATCGGCGCGTTGCCACCCGTCCCGGTGAGGCCCAAAGCGATGAGCAACAGCGCCACCGTGATCAGCGCGCCACCGACCAGGTCGAGCCGCCTGCCCTCTTCCGGCTGATCGGCTGGAACCTTGAGGAACAGCAACGCCAGCGCGATACCACCGAGCGGCAGGTTGATGGCGAACACCAGCCGCCAACTCCAGTCGCCCATCGTGGTGAGCACGAACCCGCCGATCACCGGCCCGAGAATCGTGGTGAGCGACGAGAACGCCGACCAGAGGCCGATCGCCTTGCCACGCTCTTCGCGCGGATAGGCCTTGGCGATGATCGCGAGGCTGCCCGGCACCATCAGAGCTGCGCCGAGTCCTTGCACGGCTCGAGCGATAATGAGGAAGGTCGGGTTCGGCGCCACCGCACAGACCAGCGACGCGACGACGAACAGCACGATGCCGATCGCGAAGACGTTCCTGAGCCCGAAGCGGTCGCCCGCCGCGCCGCCAATCAGCAGCAGCGAGGCGAGAAACAGCATGTAGGCGTTCGACACCCACTGCGCGTCGGCCAGCGTCGCACCGAGATCCGCCCTGATGGCCGGGGTGGCGATCGACAGCACCGAGCCGTCGATGAATCCCATCGAAGAGGCGAGGATGGCCGCGACGAGCACATAGATACGATTCCCGGCCGGACAGAAGGTGGCCGGCGCGGCACTTGATTTGACGTCGTTCATCCCCGGCTCCCTCTGACTGGCCGGGAGCCTACGCCTTCTCGATCCATACGGCGAGTTCGTTGCCGCCCGGTTCGCGGAAGTGGAACCGCCGACCGCCCGGGAAATCGAAGGCCGGCTTGGTGATCTCGCCCCCCGCCGCCAGCACTTCGCGCTCGGCCAGTTCGAGATCCTCGGTGCGGATCACGGCCAGGGGCTTTTCGGTCCGCCCCTCACCTGAGTCGATGCCGGCATCGATCCCCGCATCGTTGATCGCCTCGTAGGACGGCCCATAGCTGGTAAACGCCCAGCCGAAGGCCTCGGCGAAGAAGCGATGGCTGTTCTGCACGCTGGTGGAGGGGAACTCGAGGTAGTCGATCTGGTACCGCTGCTTCATCTTCGACACTCCTGTTCTCTTTTTGTTCCTATAGCACCCCGAACCTGCTGGCAATCGACCCGCGGTCAAACTTATCGGCTGGCGGGTGGTTGACGGGCCAGCATTTCGAGCAGCAGCGGGTATACCAATTCGGTCCTGGCCCCCGGCATGCGGGGGTCGATCAGGTCGTGCGGCAGCCGGTCGGAGCGCGGCAGCACCTCGACGTCCACCGTGCTGCCCCTGCTCCGCCACGCCGCGATCAGCTGGCGCGCCAGCTCGTTGTTCACTGCGAAATCGGCGTCGTTCAGCAGCATGCCGAGCCCGGCTGCACGCGGCGGATCGGCCCGCGCTCCGTCGCCGATGACCTCGCCAAGCCGCATGAACTGCGCCAGCGCGTGAGTCGGGATGCGCGGATAGGAGTGCTCCATGCCCGGCGATCCCTCGGGCTCGAGCGGGTTCCACAACAGCATCGTGTTGGGCATCATGAGCAGCAGGTTGGCAGCGGCGCGATTGGCCCAGGGCGGCACGAAATGCGGGCCGAGGAAAGGCGACACCGCCACTGTGTGCGCCACATCGGCCCGGTATTGCGCCGCCCAGGCAGTCATCGCCCCGCCGGCCGACATGCCGATGACCGTCACCTCGTCGCCGAGCCCATGCGCGAGGTCGATAGCCTCGTCGGTGCTCGCCACCATGGTCTCGGCATCGAGATCGACCAGCGCCAGCGCCATCTGGTCGGCCTCGCCATGGCCCGGCCAGCGCGGCAGGTAGACGTTGTAGCCAAGCGCGAACAGCTGCTGCGCCAGTTCCTCCGCCTGCAGCGGGCAGTTGGTGAGACCATGCAGGTAGACCACCACGCCGGCGACTTTCGCACCGTGACTGAGGAGGCGGGAACGGCAGCCTGGGTGCAACGGCCGTGCTGCCTCGTCGGCCTCGATGGCGGCGAATGCGGCAACTGCCGCGTCGTAGGTAGCGACCGGCGCGGTGGACGGACGATTCTCGGCGAGACTTTCGGCATCAAGTGGCAATTGGGAGAGCCGGATGAAGCCGGCGGTCAGCGCCAGGGCGACCATGGTCAGAACAGCCGCGCCGAGCTTGGCCAGCCACGGTATCGGCCGCGGCGCTGTCCGTGGATAGACCGGCCGCAACAGCAGCGCGGTCAGCACTCCGGCTCCGGCCATGATCAGGGCCGCGGCGAAGCCGGTGGTCAACAGGGTAAGGATCGCGAGTTCCAGGACGCCGAAGCCGCGCTCGGCGAAAGCGGGGGGTTCAATCGGCCTGCTCTGCAGATCGGCGAGGCCGAGCACGATCGGATAGGAGAACAACCCCACCAGCATGCCGGCAAAGGCGCCGCGCGCCAGCGACAGGCGTCGCGGCCAGCCGATGACAGTCCACCACGCCAGATAGCCGGTGAGAAACGTGCCGGCAAATGTGCTGATCCAGCCGCCCGGTGACATCTCCACCCCGAGCGGCCCGCCCACGTCGAAACCGATAACCGGCGCGGCAACCACGGCAGCGAGACCGAAGATGGCGGCGGCAACCAGCGTCCACCACCATTGTCCGGCAGCCTGCCGGTTCGTCACTTGGTCACGGCCTTGTCCGGATGAACCGCCGCGAGGCGCTCGGCAACCACCAGCTTCAGCTTCTCGATCGCCGCGTCGTCCCAGCCGGGCGGCTCAACCAGCGCACGCCACGCATCGATATAGTCGGAACCCGAGTAGTTGTGGCCGTAGCCGGGGGGCACGTCGAGCGCCAGCGCCATGTCCATGCCCAGCTGCAGGAAGGTGACCAGCGGGTACCAGTTGAGAATCGGCGAGACGTCATGCGCCCGCTCGCCTTTCAGCCAGTCCGGCGCCCGGTGCAGCGCGTCGAAGCTGAAGAACACGATTGGGTCGCTGGCATGCTGCAGGAAGGCGATGCGCATCGGCCCCCAGGGGATGCCGGGGACTTCGAGCCCGCCGCCCTGGTTGCTGAAGCGGATGGTGGTCTCGTTGCCGAAGCGCGGCAGCCACTCGGGCGAGCCCGGCTGGCGGTTGTTGGTGGCCCAGCGCCAGATACCACTGGTGTAGGGCGGCCCTACCCACAGCGCGCCCTGGAACGGATCCTGCAGCACGTCGAAGAAATGCGTCGAGGCCTGCGAGGCATGTGCGCCGAGGCTCAGGCCGTTGAGGTAAAGCCGCGGCCGCCGATCATGCGGCAGCGTCGTCCAGTACGCATAGACGACGTTGAACAGCGCTTGCGCAGCGTCGCTCCCGTAGTCCGGCTCGACAATGAGCGATAGCGGGCTGAGCAGATAGGAATATTGCAGCGACACCGATGCGACATCGCCTGCCATCAGGTATTCGAGCGTATCCACGCCGGCCGGATCGACCCAGCCGGTGCCGACCGGCGTGATCACCACCAGCACGGCGCGATCGAACGCGCCGACTCGCTTCATCTCGGCCAATGCCAGTGCCGCCCGCTCCTCGATGCTGTCGGCGGAGCGCAGCCCGACCGACACACGCAGCGGCTCCAGCGCCGGCCGCCCGATGACCATCTCGATATCGGCCTTGGTTGGGCCGGAAGCGACATACATGCGGCCATCGCGCCCGATGGTGCTCCAGTCGATCAGCGATTGCGTACTGCCCGATTGCAGCGGACCGGCCGGCGGCGTGCCGAACTGGCCCGCAATACTATCGAGCCGGAGGAAGAACTCATCGGCGGCGCGCAGCGCCCCGCGCAGCAGCAACCCGTTGAACAGAGTGGTGACGACGATACCGACCACCACCAGACTGCCCACCATCGCCACCCGGCGCGGCACATAGCGCACCAGCCACTGCGACACGAAACTGACGCCGTAGACCAGCAGCCTGCCGATGACGATCAGGATGGCGGCCGGGACGAGGGCGATCAGCAGCACCCAGAGCGGGTGCCCGCTCTCGACCGGCGACATCCCCATCACCGCGCGGACGGAGTTCTGCCAGCCGGTGGTCTGGTAAAGGCAGACGGCCATCAGGATGATGCAGCCGATCGCCACGACCAGCTTGAGCCAGGCGGTGTATTTCGAGTCCGGCAGCTTCAGCCCCATGTAGTCCCACAGCCACTCGAGGAACACCCCGATGCCGTAGCCGATGGCGAAGGCGCATCCGGAGAGCATGCCCTGGATCAGCGCGCCGCGGGGCAGCAGCGAGGGGGTCAAGGCCAGCGAGAACAGGATGGATCCAACCACCAGACCCATCTCGGAGAACAGGCCGATCAGCCGCAGGAGCCATCTGGGGAGTTGCACATCATCCTCCGGAGCTGGCCGCTCGGATCTCTGGACGCACTAGACTTGCAGCGTTGCTGCCGACAACCGATCAATATTGGCCGCGCAATTTTACCGTCATTGCGCAGGCGATTACAGCACCGGCGTGCATACCAAATTGCCGAGATATTCCCTGCAATCGGATGCTACACTCTACTGCAAGATATTGCGGCGCAGGGTCGTTCCCAAGATGTCAGAGATCGAAATGAGCGACCAGCCGAACAACACGCCACCACGCCACGCCGCCCACCATTGGTGGACATTGATCGCCGGCATCGTCTTTGCGCTCGCCGCGCTCGTCGCCGTGCCGCTCACCGGCGTCCGCATTCTCGAGCTCGTCGACAATACCAAGGGCGAGGTCACCTGGACCACGCTGTTTGCGGGCGTGTTCCTAACCGGACGCTTCGGCTGGTGGCTGCTGCTGGCGCGCGGGCACCGCTTCACCCTGATGCGCGGAGCCGCGGCCGGTGTGCTCGTCGCCTTCCTGTCCTACCCAGTGGTGCTGGTGCTGGCCGACATCTTCCAGCGCGGCTGGCGCGAGCCGCAGGACATGTTCAGCTACCAGAGCCGCACCGGCAACGTGCTCGTCCGAATCGTCGTCACGCTTGTAACGACGGGGTTCGCCGCGACGTTGACCTTCGCCGTGGTTGGCGTGGCCTTGGTCTGGGTGCTGCACCGCAGGTCGCCCGATGCGCGCCCCGAACGTCGCAGCTTCTGGCGCACCATCCCCCGACTGGCTGGCACGCTGGCGCTGCTCACCGTGCTGTTTCTCGTCGGCAGCTTCACCTTCCTGACGCTGATGCCGCTCAACACCGCTGGGCTGACCGGCGCGGCGCCCGCCGACGCACAGCCCGTCGCGTACGAGCAGTCCCTTGCCGGCTTCGACGCAGTCCGGCAACGCGAAGCGGCCCTGCCGCTCAACCCGCGCTGCCTGTCGCAGCTGCTGACGCATGGCGAGAAGGTGAAGCGCGTCGTGGTGTTCTTCCACGGGCTGACCAACTGCCCGGCACAGGCAGAGAAACTGGCGCCGCAGCTGTTCGCGCTCGGCTACAACGTCTACGTGCCCCGTATGCCGCAGCATGGAGATGCCGACCAGTTGAGTCTGGCGCTCGCCGACCTCACGGCCGAACAGCTGGTCGCCGAGGCCAATGAGACCATGGCGATCGCCAAGGGCTTGGGCGACGAGGTGGTAATCACCGGGCTGTCGGCCGGCGGCATTCTCTCGTCGTGGCTCGCGCAGTATCGCGCCGATGCCGACCAGTCGATTTCGATGGCGCCGTTCTTCGGCCCGCACGTCCTGCCCAAATGGGCCAACCGGGCGGCAACCAACCTGTTGCTGCTGTTGCCCAATATGATGGTGTGGTGGGACCCCAAGACCCAGCAGAACCCGCCGGGCATGACCTATGCCTATCCCCGCTTCGCTACTCACGGACTGGCGCAGGCGATGCGGCTGGGCGAATCGGTGATGGAGGCCGCGCACCACGAGGCACCGCTGGGATCCGGCATCGCCATGCTGCTGAACGAAGCCGACGACGCGGTCAGCAACCCGCTGGCGGAGGACCTTGTGGCGGACTGGCAAAAGCACGGGGCGACGGTGAATGTCGAAACGCTGCCGCTGACGCTGGGACTGGGACACGACCTGATCGACCCGCACCAGCCGACCGGCAATCCGGCGCTGGTCTATGGGCTGCTCATCGACATGATGAACGGCGTCGAACCGGCCCTGCAGCAGCCATAGCCATTCTGCGAATTCGCTGCCGATCCGGGAGCCGGGCCCTGCTCCGCGGGTCGCGTCACGAGGTCCGACTGAAGCTGAAGAGGTGCCGGCCAAGTGCATCGGCAAAGAACTGACGACTGCTAACCTCGTCTATGCTTGGAAATTCAACATCATCGATCTCACGACCCCTACCAGCCGCGCTTTCGCTCGTTTTGTTCCATATTTGTTCTTGTATGGTTCCCGCTGGAACTGAAGTGAAAGCGCCCAGTCTGCTCTGTATGAAGCCGTACTAAAATTTGCGGCCTCTGCCAGTCCCGCCACAAGCTCAGCGTCCAGAATAAGAAGGGCCGACCCTTCGGCCGGCCCCAGACTCTTAAGCCGCGGCGTCGATGCCGGGCTGTTCGACACCCGCGGCCCTGAGGAACAGGCCGCTGTCGCCACCATCGACCACGACGGTCTGCCCGTCGCTGACCCGGCCGGCGAGGATCTCCTCGGCGAGACGATCCTGCACCTCGCGCTGGATCACCCGCTTCAGCGGTCGTGCGCCATAGGCCGGGTCGTACCCCTCGTTGGCGAGCCACTCGCGTGCCGCCGGAGTGAGCTCGAGCGAGATATCCCGCTCCTTGAGCAGCCCGCGCAAGCGGCCAAGCTGGATATCGACGATGGCACCCATGTGGTCGCGCTGCAGCCGGTGGAAGACGATGATGTCGTCGATCCGGTTGAGGAACTCCGGCCGGAACGAGGCCTTCACCACGTCGAGCACCTTGCCGCGCACCAGTTCCACCGATTCGCCGTCCTTGAGGTTGACGAGATACTCGGAGCCGAGGTTCGAGGTCATGATGATCAGCGTGTTGCGGAAATCCACCGTCCGCCCCTGCCCATCCGTCAGCCGCCCGTCGTCGAGCACCTGGAGGAGGACATTGAACACGTCCGGATGCGCCTTCTCGATCTCGTCGAACAGCACGACCTGGTAGGGCCGGCGCCGCACCGCCTCGGTCAGCACCCCGCCCTCGTCATAGCCGACATAGCCCGGAGGGGCGCCGATCAGGCGCGCGACCGAGTGCTTTTCCATGAACTCCGACATATCGAGCCGCACCAGCGCGTGCTCGTCGTCGAACAGGAACTGCGCGAGGCTCTTGGTGAGCTCGGTCTTGCCGACACCGGTTGGCCCGAGGAACATGAACGAGCCGATCGGCCGGTTCGGATCCTGCAGCCCGGCGCGGGCGCGGCGAACGGCCTTCGCCACCGCTTCAACCGCTTCAGCCTGGCCGATGACGCGCTTGCCCAGTTCGGTTTCCATGGCCAGCAGCTTCTCGCGCTCGCCTTCGAGCATGCGATCGACCGGAATGCCGGTCCAGCGGCTCACGACACCAGCGATGTGGCTCGGCGTTACCACTTCCTCGACCATCGGATTGTCCGGCTTGCCGTCGCCATTCGGGTCGTCTGCCAGCTTGATCTTCTTCTCGAGATCCGGAATCACGCCATAGGCCAGCTCGCCGGCACGCGCGAGGTTCCCCTGCCGCTGTGCCAGTTCGAGATCGGTGCGGGCCTTGTCGAGCTCTTCCTTGAGCTTCTGAGACCCCTGCATGCGCAGCTTCTCATTCTGCCAGCGGGTGGTCAGCGCATTGGCCTGCTCCTCGAGGTCGGCGAGTTCCTGCTCCAGGCGACCGAGCCGGGTCTTCGAACCCTCGTCGGTTTCCTTCTTCAGCGCCTCGCGCTCGATCTTCAGCTGCATGATGCGGCGGTCGAGCTCGTCGAGCTCCTCCGGCTTCGATTCGGCCGCCATGCGCAGCCGCGCCGCCGCCTCGTCGATCAGGTCGATTGCCTTGTCGGGCAGGAACCGATCCGCGATGTAGCGCTTCGACAGCGTCGAGGCGGCAACGATGGCCGAATCGGAGATGCGGATGCCGTGATGCAGCTCGTACTTTTCCTTGAGTCCGCGGAGGATCGAGATCGTGTCCTCGACCGTCGGCTCATCGACGAACACCGGCTGGAAGCGACGGGCCAGGGCCGCGTCCTTCTCGACATGCTTCCGGTACTCATCCAGCGTCGTCGCGCCGACGCAGTGGAGTTCACCGCGGGCGAGCGCCGGCTTCAGCAGGTTCGACGCGTCCATCGCGCCATCGGTCTTGCCGGCGCCGACGAGCGTGTGCATCTCGTCGATGAACAGTATGATCTGCCCATCGGCCGAGGAAATCTCGTTGAGCACGGCCTTCAGCCGCTCCTCGAACTCGCCGCGATACTTCGCGCCGGCGATCAGCGCGCCCATGTCGAGCGACAGCAGCGACTTGTTCTTGAGCGATTCCGGCACGTCGCCATTGACGATGCGAATGGCGAGGCCCTCGACGATGGCGGTCTTGCCGACGCCGGGTTCGCCGATCAGCACCGGGTTATTCTTGGTACGGCGGCTCAGCACCTGCACCGTGCGGCGAATCTCTTCGTCGCGGCCGATCACCGGATCGATCTTGCCCTCGCGGGCCGCCTCGGTGAGGTCGCGGGCGTATTTCTTCAGCGCATCATAGCTGTTCTCGGCCGACGCCGAATCGGCGGTGCGGCCCTTGCGGATCTCGTTGATCGCCTCGTTCAGTCCCTGCGGGGTGACGCCGGCGGAGGCCAAGATCTTGCCCGCGTCGATATCCTTTTCGACCGCCAGGGCGAGCAGCAGCCGCTCGACCGTAACGAACGAGTCGCCGGCCTTCTGCGCAGCCTTTTCGGCCGTATCGAAGACCCGCGCCAGTTCACGGCTGAGATACAGCTGCCCGGCATCGCCGGAAACTTTGGGGATGCGGGCCATCGCCGCTTCGGTTTCGGCCCGCGCAATCTTGGCGTCGCCGCCGGCCTTGGTGATGAGACCGGCCGACATGCCCTCGTCGTCGTCCAGCAGGACCTTCAACAGGTGCAGCGGTGCGAACTGCTGGTGGCCATTGCTGAGCGCCAGCTGCTGCGCATTCTGGATGAAGCCGCGCGCGCGCTCGGTGTATTTCTCGATATTCATTCAACTCTCCTCGTCTGGCACGTCGGACCCGCCCTGAGTGAGGCACGCATCCAACGCCTGAAGCGTTGATTTGGCTCAAACGAAATCGCAGTTGGAATCGACCAAGCCAGATCAGGACCGGGTGCCCGCTCGGCGGCGCTTCCCGGTCTCGACGGAGATATAGGGAGCGCCGGACAAAACAAAAGGCCGGGAGCGATCCCGGCCTTCATGGTTTTTTCCAAGGCGTCTCGGCTTACTCAGCCGGCGTGTTGCCGGCCGTCAGGAAAGCCGGCAGCTCGCCGACGTCGGGCTGCGGTGCACCAGCGGGATCGGCCCCGCCTTCGCCACCCTGCCCGCGCGACCGGCGGCGCGGCCGGCGATCGCGACGACGTGGTTCGCCTTCGGCCTGCGGTGCATCGCCCTCGGCCTGCGGCGCAGCCGCGGCAGTCTCGACGACAGCCATCACCACCGGCTCGCTGCCGGGGATCGGCTGCTGCTGCGGTTGCTGCTGCTGGTCGTGCTGCTGTTGCGGCTGCTGGTTGAACTGGCGCGGTTCTGGCGACGCAAACCGATCGTTCATCGGCTCGAAATCGTCGTCGTAATCGTCCTCGTTGGTCGGCTGGCCGAACTGGTCGCGCTGCTGACCCTGCTGCGGCTGAGCAGCACTGAGAATGCGGAAGTAGTGCTCCGCATGCTGCAGGTAATTCTCGGCCATCACGCTGTCGCCGGAGGACTGCGCGTCGCGAGCGAGCTGCAGGTACTTCTCGGCGATGTGCGAGGCGTTGCCGCGCACCTTCACGTCGGGGCCATTGCTCTCGTAGTTGCGGCTCAACGGGTTGCCGTGCTTGCGGCCACCATTGTTGTTCCGGCCACGGGAGCGGTTCTTGTTGTTGTTCTGCTGATTGTTAGGTCTCATCGTCTCTTTTCAAGCCTTGGAAAAGAATACTGAAGGCAACATTGGGGACATCAGCACCGGGGGCCACAGGCGCCAATTGGGCGCGGGCGGTCTCGTTCCAGCGGTGCCTGAGCTATCGCGTGTTGAACCACTTGTTGCTCATCAAGGCGCCTCGGTTCCTCGTCCGAGAATCGAACACTGCTAAATGCAGCTTCGCCGATGAGCGGGTGGCCGTCACCTTGGCGCGATCTGCTCGCACCGTTGACAGCACCGGGAACCTATCTGGTTCGCCCCGGCTTTCCAAGCACAAAATATGGGCGCTCCTCGCGGATACTCAAGAGCCAAGGTTCAGCCTGGCAACAATCATGCGGTCATGGTCCGAAAGATCGCGCGCTACTTCGACCTCGGCAAAGCCGGCGCCGACGAAGATGTCGCTCACCGCCACGCCCTGGCTGGAGCCGATTTCAAGCAGCAGCACGCCCTCGGGTGCGAGGAACAATCCGGCCTCGGCGGCGATCGCCCGGTAAGCGGCAAGTCCATCGGGACCGCCGTCGAGCGCCAGCCGCGGATCGTGCTCGCGCACCTCGGGCATCAGGCCGGCAATCTCCGCGGTCTCGATATAGGGCGGGTTCGAGGTGATGAGGTCGAACCGCTCGCCCGGCTCCAGCGGATCGAACCACGAGCCTTTGAGCGTTGTCAGCCGGCTGCCGACGCCGTGCCGGTTGGCATTGAAGCGGGCCATCTCCAGCGCCTCGGCGGAGAGGTCGACGGCGACACCGACAACGTCGGAATACTCGGTCAGCAACGAAATCGGGATGCACCCGGTACCGGTGCCAAGATCGAGGATGCGGGGCTTGTCGAGGGCACCGATGACTTCCAGCCCGCGCTCAACCAGGAGTTCGGTCTCCGGTCGCGGGACCAGCGTTGCCGCGTTGAGCTTGAAGCTCAGGCCCCAGAATTCCTTCTCGCCGAGGATTCGCACCACCGGCTCGCCCTTGAGGCGCCGCGCGGCAAAGGCTTCGAGCGCCTTCAGCTGCTTTTCCGGTACCTCTTCGCGCTCGCGGTTGACCAGCTCCAACCGGTCCATGTCGAAGGCCGCTTCAGCGAATAGCCGGGCGTCGAGTTCCGCCGTGTCGATGCCGGCCCGCCGGAACAGGTCGCGTACCCCTCGCCATGCTGCCCCTACGCTGAGTGTCAGGAAATCCCCTCCATGGCGGCGAGCTGCGCCGCCTGGTGTTCGGTGATGAGGGCCGAGATCAGCTCCTCCAGGGCATCGCCCGCAATCACCTTGTCGAGCTTGTAGAGCGTCAGATTGATCCGGTGATCGGTTACTCGTCCCTGAGGAAAGTTATACGTGCGAATGCGTTCCGACCGGTCGCCCGAGCCTACCTGCTCCTTGCGAGCTTCGGAGCGGGCACTGTCCCGGGCGTTGCGCTGCTCTTCATAGAGCCGCGCCTGCAACACCTTCATGGCAGTGGCGCGGTTCTGGTGCTGGCTCTTCTGCGAAGCGGTGACGACGATGCCCGACGGCAAGTGGGTGATGCGCACTGCCGAGTCGGTGGTGTTGACGTGCTGGCCGCCAGCACCGGACGACCGCATGGTGTCGATCCGGATATCCTCGGCCTTGATGTCGATGTCGATCTCCTCGACCTCGGGCAGCACGGCGACGGTGGCGGCGGAGGTGTGGATGCGGCCCTGCGTTTCAGTGGCCGGCACGCGCTGCACCCGGTGCACGCCCGATTCGTACTTGAGCTTGGCGTAGGCGCCCTTGCCGGTGATGTTGGCGACCACTTCCTTGTAGCCGCCGACTTCGCCCGGGCTCTCTTCCATCAGCGTGAACTTCCAGCCCTGGAGGTCCGCGTAGCGCTGGTACATGCGCAGCAGGTCGCCGGCGAACAGCGCCGCTTCATCACCACCGGTGCCGCCGCGCACTTCGAGGATCACACTTTTCTCGTCGGCCGCGTCCTTCGGCAGCAGGAGAATGCGAATCTCCGCGACCGATTGCTCGATCTTCGGCTTCAGCTCGCTGATCTCGGCGTTGGCCATCTCGGCCATTTCCTTGTCGCCGGACCCGGCCAGTTCCTCGGCGGATTCGAGGTCAGCCAGCAGCTTCTGGTAGGCCTGGATCGGCCGCACCATCGGCTCGAGCTCGGCATATTCCTTGCTCAGCTTCACGAACTGCTCGGCAGCCGGGCCGGAGGCCAGCGCTGCTTCGATAGAGTCGAACCGCTTGGTGAGGGCGTCGAGTTTGTCCTGCGGGAGGGAGGCCATTGATACCTAGATCACCAGGCCCTGCCGCCCCGCCCAATCGAGCAGCAGCTCGCGGATACTGGGGCCATGCGCGCCTTCGAGGAGGGCGGCGGAGACCGAATTGCGGATGGGAGTGAGTTCGGTGCCGAGGATCATTTCCTTGATCGGACCGATGGAAGGCGGGCTCATCGACAGCTTGGTCATCCCGATGGACAGCAACGCCAGCGACTCGACGGTCTTGCCGGCGAGCTCGCCGCACATGGTCAGCGGCACGTTGTAGCGCTTGGCCATATCGACGATGTGCTTGAGGGCGCGCAGCCGCGGCAGCGCGATCGGATCGTAGGACTTGGCGACGCGCTTGTTGCCACGGTCGGCCGCGGTTAGGAACATCACCAGGTCGTTCGAGCCGATCGAGACGAAATCCGCCTCTGGCAGCACTTGGTCGAGTTCCCACAGTAGCGAGGGCACCTCGATCATCGCGCCCAGTTCGAGCTTCGAAGGCACCGGCTGGCCGGCATGCTTCATGCGCTCGACTTCCTTGTTGACCACCAGTCGGGTCTGCCGGAACTCCCAGGCATCGGTGACCATCGGGACGAGAATCTTCATCGGCCCGCCATTGGCGGCCTGCAACAGCGCGCGGATCTGGATGCGCAACAGCCCCTGCCGGTCGAGTGCCAGGCGCAGCGAACGGAAGCCCATGGCCGGGTTCTCTTCGGCCTCGTAGCGCAAATACGGGATCACCTTGTCGCCGCCGATATCGAGCAGGCGAAAGACGATCGGCTTGCCTTCGGTGAGGCGGATCGCCTCGGAATAGAGTTCCACCTGTTCCTTCAGCCGCGGCAGGCGCGAGGCAATCATGAACTGCAGTTCGGTGCGGAACAGCCCGACCCCCGAGGCGCCCGTGTCCTGCAGCATCGGCAGGTCGGCGACGATGCCCGAGTTGTGCAGCAGCGTGATCTCGTGACCGTCGCGGGTGACCGCCGGTTTGTCCTTCAGCTCCAGGTAGTGGGCGCGGCGCTTGGCCCCCAGCCGCACCTTGTCGACATAGACCTGGATCATATCCGGAGTCGGCCGCAGGTAGACTGTGCCCGCCGCACCATCGACGATGATGTCGTCGCCCGATTCCGACATCGAGACGATGTTCTCGGCCTGCCCAACGGCGACGAGGCCGAGCGACTTGGCGACGATGGCGACGTGCGAGATCGCCGCGCCTTCTTCCAGCACCACGGCGCGCAGCCGCGTGCGGTCGTATTCCAGCAGGTCCGCCGGACCCATGTTGCGGGCGACGAGGATGGCGTTGTCGGGCAGGTCCTTCTTGCCCATGCCGCCGCCATTGCCGGTCAGCACCCGGAGGAGCCGGTTGGCGAGGTCGTCGAGGTCGTGAAGGCGGTCCTTGATGTATGGATCGGTCGATCGCATCATCCTCGCGCGGGTATCGTTCTGCACCCGCTCGACCGCCGCCTCGGCGGTGAGGCCGTTGTCGATTGCCTCGGTCAGCCGGTCGACCCAGCCGCGATCGTTGGCGAACATCCGGTAGCTCTCGAGGATCTCGCGATGATCCGAGAACGACTGCATGTCGCCATGGCTCAGCATCTGGTCGATCGAGAGGCGCATCCGGTCGAGCGCCTCGCGCAGCCGCCCCAGTTCGACCTCGGTGTCCTCGGCGACGAAATTGGTGACGACGACGCGCGGATCGTGCAGCACCACCTTGCCGAGCGCCACGCCGTCGGTGAACCCGGTGCCGTCGAAATGGCGTGGGCGGCGGAGGTCGATGTCCTGGCCCGGCTTGATCAGCGCATCGAAATCGGCGGTCGACATCATCTCGGCGAGCAATGTCGCCGTGGTCAGCATCGCCTCGATCTCGTCTTCGCCGTAGCTGTGCGAATTGCGGTTCTGCACCACCAGCACGCCAAGCGTCTGGCCGGCGCGCAGCACCGGCACGCCCAGGAAGGCCTGGAACGGATCTTCCCCGGTTTCCGGGCGATAGGCGAAGGCCGGGTGGGCCGGCGCATTATCGAGGCTAAGCGGTTCGGCCTGCGCCGCGATCAGGCCGACAAGGCCTTCGCCGAGCCGCAGCGTCGTCATGTGAACGGCGCTCGCCTCGAGGCCGCGGGTAGCGAACAGCTCGAGCGCGCCGTCATCGCGCAGCACGTAGAACGAACAGACGTCCGCGTGCATGTTGTCGGCAATGAGATTGACGATCTTGTCGAGCCGAGCCTGCGAAGCCAGCGGCTCCGCCATGGTTTCGCGCAGCTGCTTCAAAAGCACGCGCGGCCCGCTGATCGCTGTGGCCATGATTCCCGCCTGGCGGCCCCGGCGCCGCCCTATCGCCTGGGCGCCGCGACCGGGGTCAAAGCGTCTCAGGCGTCCTGCTTGTCCAACCCGTAATACGTATGCAGCGCCCGGACCGCAAGCTCAGCATATTCGTCATCGATCAGCACCGAGGTCTTGATTTCCGAGGTGGTGATCAGCTGGATGTTGATCGACTTGTCGGCCAGCGCCTTGAACATCGAGGCCGCAACGCCCGCATGATTGCGCATGCCGACGCCCACCACCGACACCTTGGCCCCGCCCTTGGCGGTGTTGAGCACGCGGTATTCGAAGCGCCCGGCCTCGCCCGCGGCCTTCAGCGCCTTCACTGCCTTGTCGTGCTCGGCATCGGGCACGGTGAAGGTGATGTCGGTGGTCGAGCCATCCTCGGAGACGTTCTGCACGATCATGTCGACAACGATCGATTCATCCGACAGCGCCCCGAAGATCGCCGCGGCGACGCCCGGCCGGTCCTTGACGTCGCGCAGCGTGATCTTGGATTCGGCCCGTGCCAGGGTGACGCCCGAAACGATCTGCTTTTCCATGATCTCTTCCTCATCGCATACGATTGTGCCGGGAACCCCCGGCGTGCCGTCCGGCGCGATCTGCGGCGCATTCGGATCGTCGAAAGTGGAACGGACGGTGAGGCGCACCTTATGCGCCATCGCCATCTCGACCGAGCGGATCATCAGCACCTTGGCGCCGAGCGAGGCCATTTCCAGCATCTCTTCGAACGAGATCTTGGAGAGGCGGCGCGCCTTGGGGGTGATGCGCGGGTCGGTGGTGTAGACGCCGTCGACATCGGTGTAGATGTCGCAGCGATCGGCCTTCACAGCGGCAGCCACGGCCACCGCACTGGTATCGGAGCCGCCACGGCCGAGCGTTGTGACCCGGCCCGACGGGGCTACGCCCTGGAAGCCTGTGATCACAGGCACTACGCCATCGGCGAAGCGCTTTTCGAGTTCGGTCGGATCGATTTCCATGATCCGCGCCGCGCCATGCGCGTCGTCGGTCTTGATCGGCACCTGCCAGCCCTGGAACGAGCGCGACGGGATGCCCATCTCGCTCAGCACCACGGCCATCAGGCCCGCGGTGACCTGCTCGCCGGAGGCGACCACCGCGTCGTACTCGCGCGCATCATGCAGCTTCGATGCGTCATTGACCCAGCCGACCAGCTCGTTGGTCTTGCCCGACATGGCCGACACCACCACCGCGACTTCGTTGCCGGCGTCGACCTCACGCTTCACATGCAGCGCCGCCTGACGGATGCGCTCGACCGAGGCGACCGAGGTGCCGCCGAACTTGACTACGATACGGCCCAAGGCCCCTACCCCGATTTTGTGGCGGAACCCGCCGGTACGCTCAGAATTGCGCGGGGACATGCCACAAACGGGCCGGGTTATCAACAGGACGAACGGGTGCTCAGTTGCGTGTCGCCTCACGCTCGATGTCATCCGGACACACCTACGCGCCCGACAGCCTCCCGGCTTCGGTAGATTCAAAGATCGAGCGGGGTCCGGCGAGGCTTTGGCCACGCGGGTAGTCCGCAAATGAAAGGCCGTCGCCTCGCCGAACCAGTCGGAGTTTTTGCGGGGACTATGAGGAAGCGGTCGCGACGCCGTGCGCTAAGCACGGACGTGGCCGGGTGCCCATAGTCGCGGCCGCCACGGGACGACTCCCACGGCACCGACATCCCCCACCGTTCGTTCGTCGCGACCGCCGCCCGAGTGAAGGAATGGGGCGAGGATCGCATGGAGCAAAACGGCGGGGATAAGTCTGTCGCCGGCGTCATTCCCGCGAAGGCGGGAACCTAGTGCGATGTCTCGACACCCGCTGGCACTGAAGCATCCCACTGGGTCCCCGCCTTCGCGGGAATGACGCCGGTGGGTGGCGTGAGCAGCTACACCCACTGCGACGCCCGCACCTCTTGTTTCCGCCACGGCGCGGACCGATAACCTCCCCATGACCGACACGACCATCAATCCTGACGAGATCGCCAAGTTTGCCGCCATGGCGGACGAATGGTGGGATCCGAAGGGCAAGTTCAAGCCGCTGCACAAGTTCAACCCGGTGCGGCTGGGTTATGTGCGCGACAAGGTGATCGCGCAGTTCAGCAAGGACAGCACGGTGCGCCGGCCGCTCGAGGGCGTGCGCATCCTCGATATCGGCTGCGGCGGCGGGCTGCTGAGCGAGCCGCTGGCCCGGCTGGGCGCGACAATGGTCGGCGTCGATGCCGGCGAGAAGAACATCCGCATCGCCGAACTGCATGCGAAGCAATCTGGGCTCGATATCGACTATCGCGCTACCACGGCCGAAGCGCTGGACGCTTCGGGGGAGCGGTTCGATGTGGTGCTGAACATGGAAGTGGTGGAGCACGTGGACAACGTGCCGCTCTACATGAAGAGCTGTGCCAGCCTGGTGAAGCCGGGCGGCCTGCTGTTCACCGCCACCATCAACCGGACGCCGCGCGCCTATGCGCTTGCGATCATCGGGGCGGAGCGGGTTCTTGGCTGGCTGCCCAAGGGCACCCACGATTTCCGGAAGTTCCTGACGCCGGACGAGATCTCGGCGCTCTGCGCCCGCAATGGCCTGAAGGTCATCGACAAGACCGGCGTGGTGTTCCATCCGCTGGCGGACGAGTGGCGGCCCAGCCGCGATCTCGGGGTCAACTACATGGTGCTGGCGGCAAAGCCTGCAGCCTGATCACGGTTGATCAGCCGACCACCAGAGTGTCGCGACCGTAGGCCAGCGTGATGGTGCCGCGGATCGGATGACCCGACAGGTCTTCGTCCCAGTAGAGGAACCAGCGGCCGGCGCCATAGGTGCGGTCCAATGCGTCTTCCACCGCGAAGTCGAACGGCTTCAGTGCCTTGAGGGCGGCCGACGCGGCGTCACTCATCACGGCGCGGATGGCGCCACCGGTTGTGGTGGTGGCCGGGGTCAGGGTTGAATGGTGCATTCTATCCTCCTTCGGTGGCGCCTGCGCGCCGTCTCTGGAGGCAAATCTGCGTCCGAGGCCTTGAACCGCTACTGAACGGCACGAGTTAGGCGCCGTTCAGCGAAATAAACCTGCGATCACGCGCACCGTTCTGCCGTCGCCGGCCCTCTTGTTCTGCGATGCAGCAAGGAGTGACGCATGTTCTATCGCAAGAATGTCTGGGCCTGGGAGCAACTCGTCCGTCTGATTGCCGGGACGGTGATGATCGGAGGCGGGCTGCTCTATCTGATCGGTTGGCCGGGATATGCCGTCGCCGCTACGGGTCTCTATGTGGCGCTGACCGGCGTGTTCGGCTATTGCCCGGCCTGCGCCATGATCGGCCGAAAGCCCGTCGACAAGACCTGATGCCGCCAAGGGACCTCATCGCTTCCGCTCGGAACGGCGACGCCGCCGCGATCACGTCGCTGCTCGCGGCGGCCCAGCCGGACATCCGCCGCTACGCCCGCGCCGCCTGCCAAACCGCTGATGTCGACGACGCCGTCCAGGATGCGCTTTGTCTGTTGCACCGCCGCATCGGCAGCCTGCGTGTTATCTCGGCCTTCTCGGGCTGGCTGTTTGCAGTGGTGCGGCATGAATGTATCAGGCTTGCCCGGCGTGGCTTCGGCCGCAGCGCGCCGTTGGAGGTCATCGAGAACCATGTCGACTTCGCCGTGCGGCCGGATCACGAATTGCGGCTCGACCTGGCTTCAGCCATCCAGTCACTACCGGCACACTATCGGGAGGTTCTCATCCTGCGCGACCTGGAGGAACTGACCATCGACGAGATCGGCGCCCATCTGGATGCGACGCGCGAGACGGTCAAGGCGCGGCTCCACCGCGCCCGCTCGCTGGCGCGCGAGTACCTGGCCCGCTAGTTCGCCTCGTCCGGCACATGTGGCAGCGGCAGGAAATCGACGCCGTCGTCGATCAGTTCGGCCACCTCGTCGCGCGTCGCTTCGCCATAGATGCCGCGCGGGTCGGCTTCCTTGAAGTGGATCTTGCGGGCTTCCTCGGCGAACTTGTCGCCGACATAGTCGGCCTCGCTAGTGACCTTCTTGCGCATCACGCGCAGCATCTCGCGAATCTCGGCCTGCTGCGGATGGCCGCTCGACAGCGACACCTTGTCGGAGTTCATGCGCGACACGGCCGGCGCCATCAGCGCTTTTTCCACCCGCACCGAGTTGCAGATCGGACAGGTGACAATGCCACGCCCAGCCTGCTCGTCATAGGCCTCGGCGCTTTTGAACCAGGCGTCGAACTTGTGGGATCTGTCGCAGACGAGCGAATAACTGATCACGCGGATACGTCCTCTCGGGCGAATACCGTGGGGCCCGAAGCGTCGAGGGTTAGCGAAAACCGACGGGCATTGGCAAGCGCCGGGACGCGCCCGCGCGCTTCATCCACTGCTGATAGATCGATGTCGGCAATCGCGATGCCCGGACCATCGCCACCGAGCTCGGCGACGATCTTGCCCCAGGGGTCGATGATCATCGAATGGCCCCACGTGGAGCGCCCGTTCTCGTGCGTGCCGGCTTGTGCCGCAGCGATCACCCATGAGCCGGTCTCGATGGCCCGGGCGCGCAGCAGCACTTCCCAGTGCGCTTCGCCGGTGGGGACGGTGAAGGCGGCGGGCACCGAGATCACCTGCGCCCCGGCTTCCGCCAAGGCGCGATGCAGCGCCGGGAAGCGCACGTCGTAGCAGATGGTCATGCCGAGCTTGAAGCCCGGCGCATCGGTGACGACGGCGGCATCGCCACCGGCATAGGTCTCGCTCTCGCGGTACTGCTTCAGGCCGGGAAGCGTCGCGTCGAACAGGTGGATTTTGTCGTAGGTCGCAGCGATCGAACCATCAGGCCGGAACAGCACCGACCGATTGGCGAAGCGCCCGTCTGGCAGCGCCACGGCGAGCGAGCCGAGGTGCAGACTCACCCCGAGCTTCTTCGCGATACCGCTGGCGCGGGCGATGGCCGGGTTGTTCTCCCACAGACCGGCAACGGACTTCAGCCCATCCCGATTCTCGGCGAACACTACCGTTACCTCCGGCGATAGCAGATAGGTCGCGCCCTGCCCGGCAGCCTCGGCAGCCAGCTGCTCGAGCTGATCGAGATTGGGACCCGGCTGGGTGCCCGAAGTCATCTGCAGGGCGGCAACGCGCATCTTCACGTCCTAGCTGGCGAGCAGCGGATCGAGCTGGCCGCCGCGATCGAGCGCCGCCATGTCATCATAGCCGCCCACATGGGTTTCCCCCACGAAGATCTGCGGCACGGTGCGGCGGCCATGGGCGCGCTGCACCATCGCCATGCGGATTTCCGGGTCGTCGGCGTCGACTTCCTCGTAGCTGACACCCTTTTCGTCCAGCAGCGATTTGGCTGCGTGGCAATAGGGGCACCATTGGGTCGTATAAATTTCTACCTTTTTCATCTCACCTACAGAAGCGCTGGGATTTGTTGAGTTCTATATGGGGAGTTCGGCGCCTGTCACAACGCGTGCGAACGAGATCACATCGATTTTGATCACCCCGGCCCGCTTCAGCGCCCGGGTGATGGCCTTGACGGTCGAGCCGGTGGTGATCACGTCGTCGACCAGCACCACGCCGCGCCCCTTGAGCCGGCGCAACGCCTCCGGGTGCGCGGTGAAGGCGCCGGCGACGTTGCGCTGGCGCGCATCGGCGGAGAGCCCGACCTGCTGGCGGGTGCGGCGGGTGCGGGCGACGAGGCCGGTATCGACGGGCAATCCGGTGAGCCGGCCGAGGGCGCGGGCCAGCTCGGTGGACTGGTTGTAGCGCCGCTCGAACTGCCGCCAGCGATGGAGCGGCACCGGCACGAGCACCGGCTGTTCAGCCCAGAATTCGGAGCCTGCCGGCGCCATCAGCCGGGCGCAGAACCCGGCGAGTTCCGGCCGGTCGCCGTACTTGAGGCGGCTGACGATGGCGCGGGCGACCTCGTTATAGAGCACCGCCGAGCGGGCCCGGTCGAAGGGCGGCGGGTCGGCGATGGCTTCGGCGGAACGCGCGTCGGGGCCAAGCGAGACCTCGAATGGCAGGCCTAATACCGGGCAATAGGGGGCTGAAATCGGCCGAAGCTTTGCAAAGCACCGCGGACAGAGTGCGGAATGCACGGCGGTCGGCGCGCCGCAATCGAGGCAGGTCGGCGGATAGACCAGATCGAGCAAAGCGCCTCCCAGCCGCACCATAGCAGCCGATCCCGCTTTGACTTTGCCCAGCCCCAATTCCATAACGCCCACGAGCTTATGAGACCGAGCGCGGATTGACTATGGCCCTGCCCCCGAAGGTTTTCGACCGCACGCTGATCGCCGAACACCTGGGGCGGCGTCCGGCCGAGCCCGATGATTTCGTCACCCAGCTGGCGCTCGACGACCTGGCGTCGCGGCTGATTACGGTATCGCGCGATTTCGAGCAGGCGCTGATCATGGCGCCGGATGGCTCGCGGTTGCCGCTGATGGGACGCTCGGCCAGCGGCGCGTTCGCCTTCGAGCGGGTCTCGACGGTGCTTGGCTCTGACGACGCACCGCTGGTCGACCCCGAGGCTCTGCTGCTGCCGCGCGAGGACTACGACCTCATCGTCTCGCTGTTCGACCTGCAGGTGACGAACGACGTACCGGGCTTCCTCGCCCGCATCCGCGCGCATTTGCGGCCCGACGGGCTGATGATCGCCGCCGCGCTCGGGGGCGACAGCCTGACCGAGCTGCGGCAGGCATTCCTGCGCGCCGATGCTGAGGCTTCGGGTGGCGCTTTTGCCCGGGTCGCGCCGTTCATCCCGCTGGCCGATGCCGGCGGGCTGCTGCAGCGTTCGGGCTATGCGCTGCCGGTGACTGATCTCGAGACCTACCCGGTGCGCTATGCCGATGCGCTGCGATTGATGCGGGAGCTGAAGGGGATGGGCGCGCAGAACCCGTTGGCCGATCGGCCCGGGCGAATGGCGACGAAGTCGTTGCTGGCCGCGGCCTCGGCCGCTTATGCAGAACTTGCGGGGGATCCCGATGGCCGGGTGCGGGCGACGCTGGAGATCATCTGGCTGAGCGGCTGGGCCCCGCATGAAAGCCAGCAGAAGCCGCTGCGCCCGGGCAGCGCCACGGTGCGACTCAAGGACGTGTTGGGAAAGAGCTAGAGACCTTCGATGTTGTCGAGTTGCTCGCCCGAGCGGCTGGAGACATAGTCGAACAGCGTGCTCACGCTGCCGCCCGTCAGTGTCAACGCGATCAGCATACCCACGGCGACGAGGCCGGCGATCAGTCCGTATTCGATAGCGGTGGCCCCGCTCTCGTCACTGACAAAGCACCTGACCTGTGCACAAAGACCCGTCATCACCACCCTCAGAGCAGATCGCAGAGCGGCGCGATCAGCGGTTCATCGGCCGGCGGCATGGGAAAGTCACGCAGAGCCTGCGGGCGCACCCATTTCAGGGCGGCATGCTCGCGAGCTTCAGGGACGCCCTGCCACTTCCGGCAGACGTAAAGTGGCATCAGAAGATGAAAGTTTTCGTAAGAGTGGGATGCAAAGCTTAACGGAGCAAGGCACGCGCTCTGGGTGGAAATACCGAGTTCTTCTTCCAGTTCCCGGATCAGCGCCGCTTCAGGACTTTCGCCTTCCTCGAGCTTGCCGCCGGGGAATTCCCACAGGCCCGCCAATTGCTTGCCTTGTGGTCTCTGCGCGATCAGCACCCGCCGATCGGCATCGATCAGCGCGCAGGCGACGACCAGCTGGATCCTCACCCGCGACCCCAATCGGGCGCACGCCGGTAGATGTACTGGTAGACTTCGCCGAAGCCGAGCGAGCCGTAGAGGTTCAGCGCCGGCGCATTGTTGGCCAGCACCTGGATGGCCGAGTGGGTAGCGCCCATCGAGCGCACCCAGTTGAGCGCCGCGCCCATCACCGCCCGGCCATAGCCCATGCCGCGGGCGCTCGGATGGGTGACGACGTTGAGATAGATGCCGATGCCGCTGGCAACCGCCGACAGCGCCGCGGCCACCGGCAGGCCCGCCTTGTGATAGACGAGGACGCCCTTGGCCTCGCAGGCGATGCCGCCAAGGATGGCGGTCAGCGCATCCATGGTCGACTGGTCGTAGCCGGACATATGCGACTGAGCCTTGATCCATTCGGGATCGGTCGGCTCGAAATAGCGGGCATGGAAATCGAGCGGGAAATCCTCGTCCGGCATCTCCATCGCCATCACGAGGCTCGGCTCGAACTCCTCCCACAGCAGCCCATCCAGGACCTCGACGATCTCGGGCGCGGTGAGCGGGGTGACGCGAAACACCGGCGGGATGCGGTGGCGCTTCGACAGCTCGGCGAGCCGCATCAGCCGCAGTTCCGCATAGCCGCCATCGCTCAGATCGAGGCAATGGATGGAGTTGGCGCGCTTGGTATAGCCGCGTGCATAGCGCCACTGCCACAGCCCATCCTGCGCCTGCTTGAGGGCCGGCCATGCCGTGAGGGTCGCGCCCTCGATCTGACTGACGCTGAGCGGGACCATCAGGACCTGTAATCGCCGTTGATAGTGATGTAGCCGTGCGTCAGGTCGCAGGTGTAAACGGTCGCCGTTCCAGCGCCGAGGCCGAGGCCGACGCGCACCTCGATATCCTCGTTCTTCATGTAGGCGCTGGTCGCGGCTTCATTGTAGGCGGGGTCGCGCTCGCCCTGGGTGGCGACGCGGATATCGCCGAAGCTGATCTCGAGTTTGTCGCGATCTGCCGGCTCGCCGGCCTTGCCCACCGCCATGACGATGCGGCCCCAGTTGGCGTCCTCGCCGGCAATTGCGGTCTTGACCAGCGGCGAGTTGGCGATCGACTGGGCGATGCGGAACGCGCTCTTGTCGCTGCTGGCACCCTCGACGGTGACGGTGACCATCTTGGTAGCGCCCTCGCCGTCGCGCACCACGTGAATCGCGAGTTCGTGCAGCACGTCGGCCAGCGCCTCGGCGAACACCTCCGCACGGGGATCGGTGGCGGAAGAGATCGGCGCGATGTCGGCCTTGCCCGTGGCGAAGACCAGGCAGGTATCGGAAGTCGAGGTGTCGCTGTCGACAGTCACTGAGTTGAAGCTGGTGTCGATCGCCGGCTGCAGCAGGCCCTGCAGCACGTCGGCGGCAATCGGTGCGTCAGTGAACACGAAGCTCAGCATGGTCGCCATGTCGGGGGCGATCATGCCCGAGCCCTTGGCGATTCCGGAAATCACAACTGGCACGCCGTCGAACTCGACGGTGGCGGTGGCCACCTTGGCAAAGGTGTCGGTGGTCATGATTGCCTTGGCGGCATCCATCCACGGCCCCGGCGCAAGGCGCATCGCCATGTCGGAGGTGACGCCGGCGAACTTCTGCGCATCGAGCGGCTCGCCGATCACCCCGGTGGAGGCGAGGAAGATTTCAGCCGGGGCGACGCCCAGCGCGTTGGAGACGATCTCAGCCGACAGCGCTACCGAAGCGCGGCCCTTCTGGCCGGTGAAGGCGTTGGCGTTGCCCGAATTGACCAGCAGCGCGCGGGCTTTGCCGCCCCCGAGGTTCTGCCGGCACCAGTCGACGGCGGCCGAGGGGCACTTCGAACGGGTGAGGACACCGGCAACAACAGTTCCTTCGTCCATGGCGACGAGCAGAACGTCTGTACGATTCTTGTATTTGATCCCGGCTTCGGCCGTCGCGAACCGAACTCCGGCGACATCCGGCAGTTCCGGGTAAGTCTTGGGCGCGAGGGGAGAGACGGGATGGGCCATGTTGCGTCCTATACGGCGTCAATAGGCCCATCCGTTTGCCTCAAGCCTCGATCTGAAGCAAGTCGCAATCAGTTCGATCGGTTCAGCGCTTGCCGGTCGCAATAAAGCGGCTGAAACGCGTCTGGATCGTCGGAATGATGAAGTAGACCATCGCGATCACCATCAGTGGCGCGACGATGAAGTTGCGCTCCCACACGGGCCAGCCTTCGGTGAACGGTGCGACGAGGTAGATGAGCCCGGTGATCACCGGATAGACGGCGACGAGCGTGAGCAGTGCCAGCCGGGTCCGCATGGCGAGCGTCGGACCCGCGGGCTTGGTGGAAGCGACTGCGCTGGCGGCGGTGGATTGAACGGTCATTTCGATATCCCATATAAACGGTACGGCTCGTTACATAACGAAACGGTACGTAACGTTCAAGTGGATGCACGTCGCTATTTGGTGTATTCCAGCCATGCATCGCCCACAGGGCACCAGTGAGAGACATGTCCACCACCACCGACAGCCAGCCAAGAAAGTCCATCGGCGCCGCCCGCAACCCGGATAGCCACGAGGCGATCCTTGCGGCGGCCGAAGAGATTTTCTGCGAGTCCGGCTACGCTGGCTTCTCGATCGAGGCAGTGGCGCGGCGGGCCCGCGCCGGCAAGCCCACGATCTATCGCTGGTGGCCATCGAAGGCGCACTTGCTGCTCGACGTCTACACCCGGCTCAAAAGCTCACGCATGCCAGACCCGGACACGGGGACGCTCGAAGGCGATATCCGCACCTTCCTGACCGAACTGGTGCGCTTCTGGTCCGGCAACACCGGCGGGGTATACCGCTCGCTGATTGCCGAAGCCCAGGCGGACGCGAAGGCGGCCGAGGCGCTGCAGGCCTATTCGGTCGAGCGAACCCTACACACCGCCTCGATATTCGAGCGTGCCAAGGCGCGCGGCGAGATGCGCGCCGATGCCGACAGCCTGGCGGCTTCCG
Organism: Devosia sp. P1_H9; assembly: GCF_056405135.1. Classification (NCBI taxonomy): domain Bacteria; kingdom Pseudomonadati; phylum Pseudomonadota; class Alphaproteobacteria; order Hyphomicrobiales; family Devosiaceae; genus Devosia; species Devosia sp. P1_H9. The sequence goes on along the minus strand of NZ_JBFUCQ010000015.1, from coordinate 74,366 downwards.
ACCTGATGTCGGCCTATGCCTGGAAGCTGCTGCTGACCGACCGGCTCGCGAACCAGTCCGACATCATCGACAAGGTCACCTCCATCCTGGTCCGCGGCCTCGTCGCATAAGAAAACCCCGGCCAGGGCCGGGGTTCTCAATGACGTTGCGGTGCAGGGAGGCCTTACGGCGCGGTGCCGGCTTCGCCTTCGGCCTGAGGCGCCGACTGCTTCTTGACGCCTTCGGCGAGCGCGGCATCCGGAATGTCGATCTTCAGGTCCTTCTTAAGCGCTGCGACGGACTCGTCGAACGCCTTGAACATCACCTGCTGGCCGAGTTGCTGCTGCACCTGCTCGATCGGCGGCGGCGAGCTCATCCGCTTTTCCTCGACCTTGATGATGTGCCAGCCGAACTGGCTCTGCACCGGGTCGGAAATCTTGCCCGGCTCGAGCGTAAACGCCACTGCCTCGAACTCGGGGACCATCATGCCCTTGGAAAAGAAGCCCAGGTCGCCGCCGTTCTGCTTGCCCGACGGGTCGGTGGTCTTTTCCATGGCCAGCACTTCGAACGGCTTGCCGCCGTCGAGTTCGGCCTTGATGGCCTTTGCCTCTTCCTCGGTGGCAACGAGGATGTGGCGCGCGTGCACTTCCTCGACCGGCTTGAAGTCCTTCACGAACAGGTCGTAGGCCGCCTTGATCGAGTCCTCGGTGACCGAAGCGGCGACCTTCTGGGTGAAATAGTCGCGGCGCAGCGAGCGATCCTCGAGGTAGGCCATGCGGCGCTTGAACAGGTCGGTATCGGCCATGCCGGCTTCTTTTGCCGCCTTGGCCATCACTTTCATGTCAATCAGCACGGTGACGAGGAAGGCGCGGCGCTCTTCGGGCGGCACCTGCTGCAGCTCCTGCTGCAGATCCTCGGCGGCAAAGGTAAGGTCCGCCTCGGTAATCGTCAGGTCGCCAACGGTGGCGACGACGGTTTCCGGGGTGGCCGCGGGGGCGGCCGGAGCGGCGGCTGCGGCGTCCTGCGCGAATGCGGCGACGGGGGCAAGACTGAGAGCCGTTCCCAGCAACAAAGTGCCGGCCAGGGTCTTCAGAACTTTGTGGAAACCCCGCGGGGCGTGGTCGTTCATTGGGAATTCTCCTCGTATGGCGCAGAGCCCCCGGCCCGCGGCGGGGGAGGTTTCGCCCATTTGCGTTCCGTTGACAAGCAAAACACCCGCTCTTACATGTCGCACCACTTCAAAGAGTGTTGACGGGTGAGGACCCGCCGCCCTGCCGGGAACATGGTTCGGCCAAAGGCCGCCCCGGACAAGAAATCAAAGGACATAGAATGGTGCTCGCTGCGCTCGCCAAGGCGATCTTCGGTTCGGCCAATGATCGGCAGGTGAAGAAGTACCTGCCCCGGGTCGCCGCGATCAACGCGCTGGAGCCTGAGTTCGAAAAGCTCACTGACGACGAGCTGAAGGCCAAGACCGTTGAATTCCGGGCCCTGCTGGCCGAGGGCAAGACCCTCGACGATATCCTGGAGCCGGCCTTCGCCACGGTACGCGAGGCGTCGAAACGCGTGCTCGGCATGCGCCACTTCGACGTGCAGCTGATCGGCGGCATGGTGCTGAACAACCGCTCCATCGCCGAGATGAAGACCGGTGAAGGCAAGACCCTGGTGGCGACGCTGGCGGTTTATCTCAATGCCCTGCCCGGCAAGGGCGTGCACCTCGTCACCGTCAACGACTACCTGGTGCGCCGCGATCTGGCCTGGATGGGCCAGATCTATCGCTTCCTCGGTATGACCACCGGCATCATCGTCCACGGTCTCGACGACGCCGAGCGCAAGGCCGCCTACGCCGCCGACATCACCTACGGCACCAACAACGAGTTCGGCTTCGACTACCTGCGCGACAACATGAAATACAGCCGCGACCAGATGGTACAGCGCGGCCACGAATACGCCATCGTCGACGAAGTGGACTCGATCCTCATCGACGAAGCGCGCACCCCGCTGATTATTTCCGGCCCTTCCGCCGACCGCTCCTCGCTCTACGAGATGGCGGACCTCTTGATTCCGGTCCTCGGCGAGGGCGACTACGAGATCGACGAGAAGCAGCGCTCCGCCACCTTCACCGACCAGGGCATTGAAAAGCTCGAGGCGGCCCTGATCGAGAACGGCCAGCTCAAGGGCGAGAACCTCTACGACATCGAGAACGTGGCGCTTGTGCACCACCTCAACTCGGCGTTGCGCGCTCACAAGATGTTCCAGCGCGAGAAGGACTACATCGTCCGCAACGACGAAGTGGTGATCATCGACGAGTTCACCGGCCGCATGATGCCGGGCCGCCGCTATTCGGAAGGCTTGCACCAGGCGCTGGAGGCCAAGGAACACGTCAAGATCCAGGCCGAGAACCAGACGCTCGCCTCGATCACCTTCCAGAACTACTTCCGCCTCTACAAGAAGCTGGCCGGCATGACCGGCACGGCGGCGACCGAGGCCGAGGAATTCGGCGACATCTACGGCCTGACCGTGACCTCGATTCCGACCAACGTGCCGGTCCGGCGCGAGGACGAAGACGACGCGATCTTCCGTACTGCCGCCGAGAAGTTCGACGAGATCGCCAACCTGATCGTCGATGCCCGCACGCGTGGCCAGCCGATCCTCGTGGGCACCACCTCGATCGAGAAATCCGAGATGCTGGCCGAACTGCTGCGCCAGAAGGGGATCAAGGACATCGCGGTGCTGAATGCCCGTCACCACGAGCAGGAAGCCCAGATCGTCGCGGACGCCGGTGTTTCAGGTGCGGTGACGATCGCCACCAACATGGCCGGCCGCGGTACCGACATCCAGCTCGGCGGCAACCTCGAGATGCGCATCGAGCGCGAGACCCAGGGCCTCGAAGGCGCCGAGCGCGAAGCGGCGATCGAAGAGATCAAGCGCACCATCGCCGTGGACAAGGCCAAGGTGCTGGCCGCCGGCGGCCTCTACATCGTCGGCACCGAGCGGCACGAGAGCCGCCGCATCGACAACCAGCTGCGCGGCCGTGCCGGCCGCCAGGGCGACCCAGGCCATTCGAAGTTCTTCCTGAGCCTGCAGGACGACCTGATGCGCATCTTCCCGGTCGAGTCGATGGACTCGATGTTGGGCAAGCTCGGCCTCGAGCAGGGCGAGTCGATCACCCATCCGTGGGTCACCAAGGCTATCGAGCGCGCCCAGGCCCGCGTCGAAGCCCGCAACTTCGACATCCGCAAGAACATCCTGAAGTACGACGACGTGATGAACGATCAGCGCAAGGCGATCTTCACCGAACGTCTTGAGCTGATGGACAGCGAGGACGTCGCCGAGACAGTCGCCGAGATGCGCCACCAGGTGGTGGACGACATCATCGCCAAGGCCATCCCCGACCGCTCGTACCCCGAGCAGTGGAAAATCGAGCAGCTCGAAGCTGCCGGCAAGACCTACCTCAACGTCGATCTGCCGGTTGGGAGCTGGACGCATGAGGAAGGCATCGACGTCGAGGACGTGCGCGAGCGCATCATCAAGGCCGCCGACGAATTCGCCGCTGCCAAGGTCGCCCGCTATTCGCCCGACATCATGCGCCAGGTGGAAAAGTCGATCCTCCTGCAGTCGATCGATGGTTTGTGGCGCGAGCACCTCGTCACTCTCGATCACCTCAGCAAGGTTGTCGGCTGGCGCGGCCTCGCCCAGCGCGACCCGCTGAACGAATACAAGCGCGAGGCGTTCGAACTGTTCGAGCAGTTGCTCACCAGCCTCCGCGAACTGGTGACGACGCAGCTCAGCCACGTCGAAATCCAGATGCGTCAGCCAACGCCGCCGCTGCCGAATTTCGACGGTCTCGACGAAATCCATATCGACCCGACCACCGGCGAGAACGATGCCGAGAGCGACTTCACCGGCACCATGCCCCGCGCCCTCGGGCCGGCACCCAGCCTTGCCGCCTTCGCCGCGGCTGGCGCCGCTGCCGGCGCCGATGTGATCGAGGCCGACCCGGCACTGAAGCCGATCGACCCCAAGCTGCTGGTCGGCGTGTCGCGCAATGCCCCCTGCCCCTGCGGCTCGGGCAAGAAGTTCAAGCACTGCCACGGCGCGTTCTGACGCTGTCGCAGGACTGAATAATCAATCGGCCGGTTCCTCGCGGGACCGGCCGATTTCCTTTCGCGGGAAACGTCAGGCGGTAGCGGGTTCGCGCTTCGGACGGCGGACCGCCCGCACCTTGCCGATATTGTTGCCGCCACAGAAGAACCGGTCGCCGCCGTCGGATTCGAGGCCAGAGACACCAGCTCCGGGCGGCATGTCGAGCTGTTCCAGCACTTCGCCCGAGTGCGGATCGACGCGCCGCAGTTCGCTTTGGCCATCCTCGAGCGTGGCGTGCCAGAGGTCGCCGTCCGCCCAGGTCACGCCGGTGACGAAGCGATTGGAATTGATGGTCCTGAGCACTGCGCCGGTCTCGGGATCGACCTGCAGGATCTGCTTGCTGCGATACTGCCCGACCCACAGCGAACCCTCCGCCCAGGCGAGGCCCGAGCCGCCACCCGGCGAGGGAATGGTCTTGACGACGCGTCCGCTGCGCGGGTCGATCTTCTGGATCACGTCCTCGGCGAGTTGGTAGAGGTGCTCACCATCGAAGGTCGTGCCGGCATGCGCCGCAACCTCGATCGTCCGCACCGGCTCGCCGCTCTCAGGATCGAAGGCGTTGATCCGGTCGCCCGAGGCGAACCACACATTGGTGCCGTCGAAGGTGACCCCGGCCACCGAGTCGACACCGGGGAACGGACCGTACTCGCGAACAATCTCGGCATGCGCATGCTTCATCGGACCAGCCTCTCGTTGAATTGCTTCCGACGCAACCATCTAGTCGCCCGGCAGCGGGCCCGGGAGTAACAATGCCGTCGGGAAACCCGGCACCGGCGGGGTGATCCAGCGCAGCGCCCGGCCGCGACCGAACGACTGCACCTTGCCCGCCTCCGCCAGTTGCTCGAGCGCCCGTTGCACGGTGCGCGGGCTGGTGCCGAGCGCGATAGCAAGAGCGGAGCTCGCCCACGCCTCGCCGTCGGCCAGCAGGGCCAGCACGCCCGCGTGCTGATCCTCCACCGGCGGCGCCAGCACCACGACTTCACTTGCCGCGAGCGGCGCCAGCGCGAAGCCGCCCATGGTGGCGTTGATCTCGGCGATGTCAGTGAGCTCGGCGCGTAGCCGCCCCATTTCCACCCGCAGCCGGGCGCGGTGCGATTCGTCCGCCTCCTTGCCACGAAACGCCTCGGCGATCAGCCGGGCTCGCGACACATCCGTCGGCCAGGTCTCGGCCAGGGTGCGCAGTAGCGCAAACAGGATCGGACGTGTCGCCAGGTGGATGATCGTCCCCGTCTGCCGGACCACGTTGCGCGTCGCATCGACCACCAGTGCACCGGAGGACAGCACCTGTTCGACGCCGGCCAGCGTCAGCGATCGCTCGCCGCCACCCGCAACCAGCCGCGCCGCCGGCCCGTCGAGCACCCGTGCGTCGACCTCTATCTCAGCGACCAGCGAGTGAATGCCGGCCTGCTGCGCCGCCGCCAGCGCCCGGTCGAACGCCACCCGCGCCGGCCCGGTCTGCACCCGCCGCATCGCGATGCCTGCGCTCACCAGCTGATGCACCGCGACAGTCGCCGGCGGCAGCCGGTCGAGATCGAGCTGCGCCAGCGTCCGCTCCGCCTCGTCCACCTGCCCGATCAACAACGACCGGCGTGCCGCGAGGTTGGCGGCGTGGGCCGCGTTCACCCTGTCGCCGTGGGCCTCGAGCGCCGCGCGGGCGGTCTCCAATGCCCTAGGCTGCCAGGACAGATCGCGCGACACCAGGGCTATCTCCGCCTCGGCCACCACGCAGCGCGCCCGCGCCACCGCCTCGCGTGCATGGAACGCCTTGCCGGCCGCCTTGAGCAGCGCCTTGGCCCGTTCGAGGTCGCCCAGTTGCGCCATGGCGATGCCACGCAGCGCCAGCGCCGGGGCATCGTCGCGCAGCGCCACGCGCTTCAGCGCCCCGAGTGGATCGCCGGCCCCCAGCGCCCGCGCTGCCGCGGTGATCAGCGAGTCCATTCAAATCCCGTCACACTTGTCACTCTCACCCCTGACTGGCCGCCGCCTAGGTTCCCCTCACCGAAATGGAACCGACGGAGATCAGCCATGACCACCCTCGAACTCTATGAAATCGCAGCCGACAAGTCCCGCCAATCGAGCGTCATCGGCGGCCTGATCAAACTGACGGTTCGCCTCGCCACGTGGCAGGCCCGCCGCCGGACCATCCTCAAGCTCGCCAGCCTCGATGCGGTCCAGCTCACCGATATCGGCCTAGAGCGTAGCGATGTCGAGGACGCCCTCGACGGCGATGCCCGCCGGCTGTGGGCCAGGGTCCGCCAGCGCAACGCCAGCTGACGCAGCCCGCCTCACCCAATCCCAAGGAGAACGATAATGACCGACAAGAACTACACCACCTCGATCACCGTCAAAGCGAGCCCCGAGGCTGTCTTTGCCGCCATCAACAACGTGCGCGGCTGGTGGTCCGACGATGTGGAGGGCAAGACCACCGCCCTCGGCGACGTCTGGTACTACCACGCCCGCGATCTCCACCGCTGCACCCTCAAGGTGATCGAGTCGGTGCCGGGCAAGCACGTCGCCTGGCGAGTGCTGGACAACCACTTCAGCTTCATCGCCGACAAGACCGAGTGGGTCGATACCACCATCGACTTCGACATCGAGGCGGTCGGCGAAGGCGCTCGGCTGACCTTCACCCACATCGGGCTGCAGCCCGACCACGAGTGCTACGACGTCTGCCACGACGCCTGGGGCACCTACATCCGCGGCAGCCTCAAGAACCTCATCACCTCTGGCACCGGCCAGCCCAATGTCGGCGCTGAGCTCACTGCCGACGAGCCCAAGCTTCCCAACCAAGGAGACCACGCCATGTCCGAACCAAGCTTCACCACCTCGTTCACCGTCGACCAGAGCCCCGAAGCGGCCTTCGCCGCCATCAACGACCCGCGCGCCTGGTGGAGCGGCGAGTTCGAGGGCGGCACCAGCAACATCGGCGACGTTTTCAGCTATCGCTACAAGGACTTCCACTACTCCAAGCAGGTCGTGACCGAGATGGTGCCGAATAAGCGAGTCGCCTGGCAGGTGGTGGAAGGCACGCTCAGCTTCGTCGAAGACAAGACCGAGTGGGTCGGCACCACCATCATCTTCGACATCGCCAGCAAGGGCGACAAGACGGAGGTGGTCTTCACCCATGTCGGCCTGAAGCCGGCCGTCGAGTGCTACGACACCTGCTCGGACGCCTGGACTTCGCTGATCAAGGGAAGCCTCAAGCAGTTCATCGATACCGGCATGACCCAGAGCCTCGAACTTGCGGCGCCTGCCGTCTAAGGCGCATCCACCACCCGACGCCTGGGGCGACGCTCGCTCCAGGCGAGCACCAGTCCCGCGGCAATGACCAGCCCGGCGCCCACGAACACCACCGGCGCCGGCTGCTCCTGATAGAACAGGAAGCCGAAGATGAAGCTCCAGCAGAGCGCGCTGTACTCGACGGTGCCGAGCACGCTGGCTGGCACCGCGCGGGCCGCATCGATCAGCGCATACTGGGCGGCGGCGCCGATAAAGCCTGTCGCCACGACCACGGCGATCTCGCTGGCATCCATGGCCACCCAGAACGGCAGCGAAATGGCGCCGAGAACCACCACGTAGAACACGTTGATCGAGAACACGAGGACCAGCGAACTCTCGGATTTCGAGATGGTGCGCATCAGGATCATCGCCACGGCCCAGAGAAACGCCGCGCCCAGCGCCATCAACGCCGGCACGCCAATGCTGAGCCCTGCCGGGTTGGCGGCGATGACGACGCCGAAAAACCCGATCGCCGAGGCGCCGACCCTCGCAAGGGTCAGCTGCTCCTTGAGGAAGATCACCGCAAGGACGACCGTGATCACCGGCGCGACGTAGTAGAGCGTCGTCATCTCGGCCAGTTGCAGCTGGCGCCCGGCGGGATAGTACATGCACCACGCCGCCAAAGTGAGCACGGCGCGCAACAGCAGCATCGGCTTGTTCGGCGATCTGATCAGCCCGATGACCAGCTGCCGGCGGCCGACGATGAGGCAGATGATCGTGATGATGACGCTGCGCACGAACAGGATCTGGGTCACCGGCAGGTCGTGGATGACGCCCTTGACCAGCGTATCGTGCACGGCAAACAGGGAGTACGCGGCGAGCCCGAGGGCCATGCCCTTGAGCGAGGCGGATTGCGGGACGCGGGCGGCGGCGGGTAAGGACAAGATCGGCTCGTGGCGGGGGGCTCGGGCGAACGCCCGCTGCTAGCTCTAGCCGGTCGTCAGGAGCGGCGCATCTGCAATCTTGCTGAAACTCAGGTGCAGGTGACCCGCATCTCGGCGAAGCCGGCTTCGTCGGCGGAGAACACCATGACGGTACAGCTCGTGCCGGCGATGGCGCCGAAGCCGGTCTCGACGATCTGTCCGATGCCGTCGATCGAGACGGTGTCGGCGGTGATCAGGCCGGTGCGGATGACCGCCTTCGACTGGCAGATCGGATAGGTCTCGCCGGGCGTCACCATAAAGCGAGTGCCGAGCGGAATGCAGTCGGTGGTGGGCAGGTTGGGATCGGCCGCTGCCGTTTCCGTCGGCGCGGTGGCGCCCGGAGCCAGCGGGGCGGGAGCGGCCTGGGCGGCGGCAGTCACGGCCGCCTGCCGGGTGGACCACTCGCCCTCGAGCTTCACCATCCGGTCCTGCAGCGCCAGCAGCGCCGCGGCAGTGCCGTCGTCTGCGGGTGTGGCCACGGCTTCGGCGCGCTGGCCGAGCGCGTCCACCGACGTCCGCAGCTCTGCTACAGCGTCGCCGATCGCCTTGGTCTTGGCATCGGTATTGAGCTGCACGGCGACGGCGCCGGCGAGCGCCACCAGCCCGACAATGGCGGCGAGGAACGGGATCAGCCGGTCGATCAGGACCAGGCGGCGATAACGGCGCATTCCGGCCCCTCCGCGTCTTCGCCGAAGCGGTATTCGCCCCGGCAGGCGCCAACCTTGGGCGGCAGGTTCGACCCTTCGAACAGATCGTAGCCGGCCTTGAGGTTACGCCAGAACGGCGCCCAGGTGTTGCCGCCTTCGGCAGCGAGCGCCGTGGCGGTCATCCGGAACGGGAAGACATGCACGTCGACGGCCTCCTGACCCTTGGCCAAGGCCGCTTCGACCACCGCGTAGACTTCGTCGACGCTGGCATCGGTGATGGCGTAGCAGCCGACCGATGAACAGCCGCCGTGCACCATCAGCGCAGAGCCGGTGCGGCCGAGCTGGCGATCGAAGGCGTTGGGAAAGCCGAGATTGAAGCTGAGGTGGTGCCGGGAATTAGGGTTCAGCTGGCTCGTGGCCACACGATAGAAGCCCTCGGGCGACTGCTTGTCCCCTTCCATGAGCTTGGGGCCGAGATCACCGGAGAACTTGCAGATGTCGTAGTCGCGGAACAGCGCGAAGCGTCCGTTGGCGGCTTTCATCCAGAGTTCCAGCTTGTGCTCGCGCTTGTAGATGCGGACATGCGCTGCGTCGCCGAGCGCGAACCCGGCGGTCTTGAGTTCAGCGAGGAACTGGGTGCGGTCATAGACGCGCTCGGTGACTATGTCTCGAACTCCCGTTCGTTCGCTGAGGACGAAACGCCCTACAAGGATGGCCGCCACGAGGAACACCCCGATCGCAACGACCATGCCGAGATGGGGGCGCCGGGGCCGCATCGCAAGATGCTGCTAGGCGCGGTGCAGGCGCGGCAGTGGAATCGGCGGCACCTTGCCGGGGTCGATGACGCCGGCAACGTCGCCGCCACCGAACAGCCCACCGATGAAGCCGCCGATCGCCTCGCCGCGCGCCTTTGCCGCAGCTTCCGCCTCGGCGGCCTTCTGTGCATCGGCAGCCGTCTTGGCTGCCTTGTCGGCAAGCGAGGCGACTTCCTGCTGCATCGCAGCGTCGTCGGCCGCCATCTTGGACTTGACCGAGTCCGGGACGTTCTGCGCGACGGTCACGGGGCACGCCGCGAGCGCGTCGAGCGATGCGCCGCCGGGCACGTCGAACACGTATTCCTTGTTGCAGACATCCCAGGAGACCGGCGATTTCGAAATCTCGAAGCGGTCGTAGCCTTCCTTGATGTCTTTCCAGAAGCTCATGTTCGGGCTGTCGGCATGCTTGGCGAGGTTGGTCGCCGTCATCCGGAACGGGAAGATCTGCAGCTGGAACGAGGCGTTGCCGCCCTTGAAGGTCTCGCGCGCCAGGGCATAGATCTCGGCGATCGACTCATCGGTCATCGAGTAGCAGCCGCGCGACGAGCAATCGCCATGCACCATCAGGTCCGAGCCGGTCCGCCCATAGGCGCGGTCGAACTTGTTGGGAAAGCCGGTGTTGAACGCCAGGTAGTAGTTGGAGTTCGGGTTCATCAGGCCCGGGGTGATCGTATAGAAGCCCTCGGGCGACTGACGGTCGCCTTCCTTGACCTTGGGGCCGAGATCGCCCGACCAGGCACAGATCTGGTAGGTCTTGAAAAGCTTGAACGCGCCGCTGCCCGTCTGCTTCCAGACCTCGAGTTCCGAGGTTTGCTTGAAAATGCGGATCATCATCGGCGCGGCCGGCGAGGACCCGAGCCCCGCGAGCCGGCTGACGGTTTCCTGCTTCAGCGGCGCCATCGCCTTGGCGTTGCCCGGCTTCAGCCCGCCGCAGCCGGCAAGCAACGCCGCCACGCCGAGTGCTGCGCCAAGAAAGAGGATGGAACGGAGCGTTCTGCCCAAAGTCAGCTACCCGAAATGCTTGTCTGCCCGAAGGAACGGGTTACGAGCGGACGGTTACCATGTGGTAAGCCGGCATGGTTAACAGCCCGTTTACTATTGGCTTCATGCCCTTGGTTGGGGCGCCGATCAACTCAAATTGGTACCGATGGCGAGGAATTTGTCGCGCCTGTGTTCCCGCACCTCCAGCCTGCCCCGGTTGCCCGGGAAGTCGGTGAGGAACGTGCCGATAGCGTGTGCAGTCGAGGCCATCACCTCTGCGTGATGGCGGTGCGCGCCGCCGGCCGGCTCGGTGATGATGCCGTCGATCACGCCGAGCGACAGGAGATCGGGAGCCGTGATCTTCTGCGCCGCCGCCATGTCGGGAGCCCGCGCCGCATCGCGGAACAGGATCGCCGCACCCGGCTCGGGCGAGATCACCGAGTAGATGGCGTTTTCGAGCATCAGCACCCGGTTGGCGGTGGCAATGGCGATGGCGCCGCCCGAACCGCCTTCACCAATGATGATCGCGAGGTTGGGCACGCCCAGTTCGAGGCAGCGCTCGGTGGAGCGGGCAATCGCCTCGGCCTGGCCGCGTTCCTCGGCGCCGATGCCGGGATAGGCCCCGGCGGTGTCGACGAACGAGATCACCGGGATATCGAAGCGATCGGCCATGTCCATGATGCGGACAGCCTTGCGGTAGCCCTCGGGCCGCGCCATGCCGAAATTGTGCTTCAGCCGGCCCTCGGTGTTGGAGCCCTTTTCCTGCCCGAGAATGGCGACCGGCTGGCCGTTGAAGCGCCCGAAGCCGGCCTGCAGCGCCGGATCCTCGGCGAACTTGCGGTCGCCGGCGAGCGGCGTCCATTCGCTGATCAGCGTCTTGACGTAGTCCGAGAAGTGCGGGCGCTGCGGATGGCGCGCCACCTGCGTCTTCTGCCACGGGGTCAGCTTCTTGTAGATATCGACCAGCGCCTCGTCGGCCCTGGCGGAAAGCCGGGTCACCTCTTCGTCGATGGACACCGCCTGGTCGGCCGTGGCGAGGGACTTGAGCTCGGCGATCTTGCCTTCAAGATCGGCCACCGGCTTTTCGAAATCGAGATAGGACTGCATCCAACCCGCCAGCTAAGCGCTTTCAGGAAAAGTTGTAGACCTTTCCGGTTCGAAAGCGCGACCAAAGTAAGTACCCGAAGCATTTGCCGTTTCGTCGAACGGCAAATGCTCAAGGAGGAGAAAGGGCGTCAACTCGCGCCCCAAAGTGGCCGGAAAGTGGCGATGCCGGCCCGCCGAGTCAAGCGCCGAGCCCAGACTTGGTGAAGCGTTGTCCCATGCGTTCGATTGCCGCGTGACGCCGCGTTAACCATTGCATGACGCTTTCGTGACAACGCTGGAGGCGAAAGACCGGAACCACCCTTCGACCATGACCACCTATGCCTTGGTAAGCGTCGGTTGCCCCCGCTGCAGCAGCCACTTCCTCGAGAATGCCAAGCTCGTACGGCCGGGCGGATCGGCTTGGTGCCCCAGCTGCGAACAACTGTTCACCCTCGATGCCGCCGACCAGGCCACGCGCCGCACCCTCGCCGAAGCCAAGGCGGCGCGCCGCCGACGCAAGGAGCGGCTGGCCGAGGTCAGGTCGCTCTGGCAGGACCCGCCACCGGCGCCCGCGCCAAAACCACCGATGCTGATGAGCGATGTACTGCGCGCCCTCGATGACCTGCTGCTCCGGCTGGACGGAATGACCGGAGAGAAGCGCGGCTAGCCTTGCTCGGCCAGCGGGTGATGGGCTTCGACCAGCGATTTCAGCTTCTCGTCGAGCACGTGGGTGTAGATCTGCGTGGTCGAGATGTCGGAGTGCCCGAGCAGCGTCTGCACCACCCTCAGATCAGCGCCGCCCGCCAGCAAGTGGCTGGCAAAGGCATGGCGCAGCACGTGCGGTGATACCCGCGCCACCGCGATGCCGGCACGAGCGGCGAGGCCCTTGAGCTCGCGGGCGAATACCTGCCGGCTCAGATGGCCGCTCTCGCCCCCGGCCGGAAACAGCCAGATGCCGGGCTCGAGCCGCGTGAGATAAGCCTTCACCGCGTCACGCGCGCGGTCGGTCAGCGGCACGATCCGCTCCTTGCCGCCCTTGCCCCGCACGGTGAGGAAGCTCGCATCGCGCATCACCGCCGCACGCTTCAGTTCGACCAGTTCCGACACGCGCATGCCGGTGGCGTAGAGCAGTTCGAGCAGCAGATAGAGCCGGGCGGACATGGCGCGCGCTGCGTCGCTGGCCTCGGGCGCTTCGACTTCCGCCTCCGCGACCGTCAGCAACCGATCGATCTCGGCGATCGAGAGCACCTTGGGCAGACCGCGCCGTGCCTTGGGCGAGGCGATGATTCGGGTGGGATCGTCAGCGCGCACCGCATCGGCGGCGAGGAACTTGTGGAATTGGCGGATGGCTGAGAGTTTTCGCGCGCTCGATGAGGCGGCGATGCCCTCGGCTTCGAGAAACGCCAGGTATTGCGTCACCTGTTCGCGGCCGGCGGCGGTGGGGCCGGTGCCGCGGCGGCTGAGGAAGCCGCAATAGTCACCGAGGTCGCGACGATAGGCATCTATGGTGTTCTTGGCAGCGCCGCGCTCGGCGCTCATCATCTCGAGGAACGCTTCGACCAGATGAGCGCCGCTCATTCGACGCCCTGTTGCCGCGTCACCACTTCGCCATCACCGGCGGGAGCTTCGGCTGCCGGCACTGCGGCCGGCGTCTCCACGGCCGGCGCCGGCTCGGCGGCGGGCGCCTCGGGCGTGCGGGTGGTATTGATCTCGCGGCGCACCAGCGGGTCGCGCTGCGCCGAGGGCATCAGGTCGCGCGCCGGGATCCGGATGGTCACGTCCTTGTCGCGTGGCTGCACGATCGCGACGAGCGCGAACATGGCCCCGTAGCCAAGCCCGACCAGGACCAGCAGGATAACGATCAGACGAATGAGAGTCGGCATGGCAATCCGCTTTTGTCACGCAAAGGCCAGTCTCCCTTGTTTGCTGGACGCGATCAAGGGTGCGCTAACCATGGCGGCGAACCATAGCGGGCATTGACTTTATGCCGCCCTAACGGTTCAAACCCGCCGAGCGAGGAAATGCGATGTCACGCGACGGCACGACCACACGCGACGACCGGCGCGAGGATCTGCTGCGGCTCCTCGGGCACCGCCCGATCGTCCTCATCGGCATGATGGGCGCCGGCAAGACCACGGTCGGCCGCCGCCTTGCCGCACGCCTTGGCCGCCACTTCGTCGACAGCGACGAGGAGGTGGAGAAGGCCGCCGGCATGACCATCGAGGACATCTTCCGCGCCCATGGTGAGGCTGATTTCCGCGCCGGCGAGGTCAAGGTGATCGCCCGGCTGCTGAAGGACGAGAATATCGTGCTCGGCACTGGCGGCGGCGCCTTCGTCAATGCCGAGACCCGCAGCCTGGTGAAGGCTTCGGCGATTTCGGTGTGGATCAAGGCGGATTTCGAGCTGTTGTTCCAGCGCGTCTCGCGGCGCTCCAACCGGCCGCTGCTGAAGACCGCCAACCCGCGCGAAACGCTGCAGAAGCTGATCGAGGCGCGCTACCCCATCTACGCCGAGGCCGATGTCACCATCGTCTCGCGCGACGTGCCGCAGGACCAAGTGGCAAGCGAAGTTATCGACGCCCTGCTGGACCATTTGAGCAATGAGAAGTCCGATGGCTGAGCCGACCACCGCGCACGTGCCGCTGGGCGAGCGTGCCTACGACATCCTGATCGGCAGCGGCTTGATCGACAGCGCCGGCGTGGTGCTGAAGGCCAAGTTCCCCGGCCGTCGCTTCGGCATCGTCACCGACACCGAAGTCGCCATGGCACAGTTGCCGCGACTCACCGCCTCACTCGACGCGGCCGGCGTTAGCTATGCGACGATCGTGCTGCCGAATGGCGAAGCCACCAAGTCGTTCGCACGGCTGGGCGAAGTGGTCGAAGGCATTCTCGCGGCCCGGCTGGAACGCGGCGACCTGATCCTGGCGCTCGGCGGCGGGGTGATCGGCGATCTCGCCGGCTTCGCCGCGGCGATAGCCCGGCGCGGCATGGATTTCGTCCAGATCCCGACCTCGCTGTTGGCGCAGGTGGATTCGTCCGTCGGCGGAAAGACCGGCATCAACTCGCCGCACGGCAAGAACCTGATCGGTGCGTTTCACCAGCCAAAACTGGTGCTGGCTGATCTAGATGCGCTCGATACCCTGCCGCCACGCCAGTTCGCCGCCGGCTATGCCGAGGTGGTGAAATACGGGCTGATCGACGACGAGCCGTTCTACTTCTGGCTCGAGGACAATCGCCGCGAGATCTTCGCCGGCAACGCGGCGCTGCGCGGCGAAATGGTGGCCCGCTGCTGCGCCGCCAAGACCCGCTTCGTGCTCGCCGACGAGAAGGAAACCGGCGTCCGGGCCCTGCTCAATCTCGGCCATACCTTCGGCCACGCGCTCGAATCGGCCACCGGCTATTCCGACCGGCTGCTGCATGGTGAGGGTGTTGCCATCGGCATGGTGCTGGCACACGGCTTCTCGGCGAAACTCGGCCTCTCGCCCAGCCAGGATACCGGCCGCATCGCCCAGCACCTGACTGCTGCGGGCCTGCCGACCCGCCTCGCCGATATTCCGGGCGACCTGCCCGACACCGACTACCTGATGAACGCCATTGCGCAGGACAAGAAGGTGGTGCGCGGGGCGCTGACCTTCATCCTCACCCGCGGCATCGGCCAGGCCTTCATCGAAAAGAACGTCGACCCAGCCACGGTCCGCGCCTACCTTGAGGACATGCGGACCGCCTGAACATCCGCCGGAACGGGCGACACGAGGGGAAACTGATGTCCGACCGCCGCCCGCTGCTCGTCATCGATGGCGACTCGTTCGCCCATCGCGCCTATCACGGCCTGCCCAAGACCATCCGGCGTGCCGGCAACCGCGGCGGCGGCGCCATCGTCGGCTTCGCGAACTACCTGCTGCGGCTCTATGAAGCCGAGAAGCCACGCGCGGTGGTGGTGGGCTGGGATACGCTCGCGGTGCCCAACTGGCGCGCTCTCGAGTTCCCGACCTACCAGGGTGGCCGCATCTTCGAGGACGAGATCGTCGACCAGCTCGACGTGCTGCCGGAGTTCGTGACAGCCTGCGGCTTCGTCATCGGCAAGGAGGGACGCTTCGAGGCCGACGACTTCCTCGCGACCGCCGTAGCGATGGAAGAACGGGATGGCGGCACCACGCTGGTCGCGACCAGCGATCGCGACGCCTACCAGCTGGCTTCCGAGCGGACGACGATCCTCCAGCCGGCCAAGGGCGGTGAGATGGCCCGCATCGATCCCGATGGCGTCCGCGAGCGCTACAAGGTGGAGCCAAGCCAGGTGCCCGATTTCATCGCGCTGCGCGGCGACCCATCGGACAAGATCCCCGGCGCCAAAGGCGTCGGCGAAGCGACCGCGGCAAGCCTCTTGAAACGCTACCCGGACCTCGAGGCGATGATCGCCGACAACCGCTTCCCGGCTCAGTCCGACGATCTGCGGCTCTACAAGCGCATCGCGACCATGGTGACCACCGCGCCGTTGCCGCCGATCCCCGACGTCACCCCGACCTGGGGCGAGGCGGCGAAGCTCGCCCGGGCTTGGGAACTCAACGGCCTCGCCGATCGGCTGACGCAGCTCGCCGCGAAATAGTGAAGCGGGCCGCCGCCACGGCCCGCCCCTCCCCCTTACGGCGCGACCGAGATGACCACCCGGCGATTGGCATAGAACGTATCCCCGAACTGCTCGGTGGCGCCGGCGCCGGCGGCTGAGACCTTCTCGAACTTGAGCCCGGCCTGCTTCAGATAGGCCAGGACGTTCTGAGCCCGCTCGATGGCGAAAAGCGCATTGGTCGCGTGGTTGCCCTGCCGGCTGGAATAGCCGGTGACCAGCACCTTGCACTCCTGCTCGCCGATATCGGCGATGATCTGGTCGAGCCGCTCCATCAGCCTGGGCGTCAGGTCGTTCGAATTCTCGTTGAAGCCGACGACGTTGTAGAGTTCGTCGCGATTGCAGGTGGCGTTCCCCGTCGGAGCCGCGGTCGCGGCAAGGCTCGCCGTTTCGACCGGCTTCTCGTCGATCACCTTGTCCTCGGCCGCCGATTCCGGCAGCCGCAGCGCCGTCACGGCAGCCGGCGGCTTCGTTGCGGTCTGCGCCGGTTCCTCGGCGACTTCGGCTACTGCGGCAACCTCAGTCGTTACTGCTTCCGGCGTTGGCTGCACGGCTGCGATCGTCGCGTCGGGCAGCGGCCAGCCGCCGGTCGGTGCGCGTGATACGCCCTCGACATTGCCGTCGCGCAGCACCAGGAACTCACCCAGCAGCTCGTTTTTGGTATCGGCCGACGTGCCCTGGGTCGAAAGCCCCGACACCGTCACGGCACGGCCATTCACCGCCACCGCGGCCAGATAGAGATTGCGATCGCGGTTCGAACCGTCGCCGCCATAAGCCTCGTTCACCAGCCGGACCCGCACTTCGCCACCCGGCTTGAACACGTCCTCGGGGATATCGAAGGCAAAGCTCTGCACGTACGGGGTCTTGTCCGCCGCGTCGGCGAAGCGCCCGGCCGTCGCGGTGTCGATTGCCGCGTTCACCGCGCCCTCGCCCAGCACCTTGCCGTTGAACGTGACCTCGAACTTCGGGGGGCCGTCGTAGGCCTCGCCGCCGATGATCAGTTGTAAATTACTCTCTGCCGCCAACGCGGGCACCGCGCATAGCGTCAAGGCGGCCACCAGGGCCGCCGTCTTTAGAGTGGACATGTCGCCCTCCAAGTCTGTCTGCGAGAACGAGTGCTAGGCAAGACCTTGGGCGATATTTCGAAGACAAAGCGGCGGCTCGCCACGGCGCCGCCCGGCTTTGGCCGCAAAGCGACCGGCCGAGTTCCAATCGCCAGACTTTTCGATTGCAGCGTGGGGGCTAAGCCGATGCCATCAGATCGCCGGAGTTGCGGACCGCAATCGCGCAACCCATATCAGCGTCATCCAAATGATCACTGATGGCCGGACGGGGAGCTGACTACCTCGACGGCCAGCGCATGGACGCCGGACTTGAGTTCGGCGTCGAGCGCCTCCATCACGGCACGATGCTGTGCGAGGCGTGACTTGCCGGCGAACTCGGGAGAGGCGATGCGGACGCGGAAATGCGTCTCTCCGCCCTCGCGATAACCACCGTGACCCCTATGTTTCTCGCTCTCGTCGATCACTTCAAGATGGGTCGGCGTGAATTTGACCGAAAGTTTTTCTGCAATCGCGTCGCGAACGGACATATGGATACCGGTTCAGTTTGAGGCGTGGCCGTAGCCCCGTAACTAGGATTGATGAAGCTGGATTCCAAGTATTTTGACCGCATCCGGATCCGATCACGGCACCCGGAACCCGAAGCGCGCGCCGAAGTGCCGGCCTGCGGATGGGAGGGGTGTGACCAGCCCGGCCTCTACAAGGCGCCCAAGGGCAACCGCGCCGTGGGGCAGTATCACCACTTCTGCCTCGAGCACGTGCGCCACTACAACCAGGTGTTCAACTTCTTCGCCGGCATGAAGCCCGAGGAAATGGAAGCGCAGGTAACGCGCGAAAAGGAGACCGACGGACGTCCGAGCTGGGGCTTCGGCGCCAAGGCCGGCGCCAATACCGGCCCGCGCATGCCGCGCGGCGCCCCGCGCGATCCGACGGCCAAGCGGGTAAACGACCCCTTCGGCGTGTTCGCCCGCTACGCCCGCCACCAGCAGCGCGCCCCCGCCGAAGAGCGGGTGAAACCGCTGCATGAGCAGGACCGCCGCTCGCTCGAGACGCTCGGCTTCAAGGGCTACGCCAAGGCCGACGCGATCAAGGCGGCCTACAAGGCGCTGGTGAAGGTCCACCACCCCGACGCCAACGGCGGCGACAAGAGCTCCGAGGACCGGCTGCGCGCCATCATCGCCGCCTATTCGCACCTCAAATCCAAGGGCTTCGTCGGGCGCTGACGCCCTTCGAGGGATGAATGTTTGTTATGGCGGTATTTGCCGCGCCAATGGCGACCGGCAAGTCCCGCCGCTTTGGGGCAAATCAGCGTCAGCAGTCGCCTTGCCGCCCATCGCCAGATTGTCGCGCGGCCCTACCGCGCCGCACCCGATGCTGCTATAGAGCCGGCAACCGCCAAGGCAGCCGTCTTGACCTATTTCCTTCCGCGAGCCTCGTGAAATGCCTGAATTCAACAATCTGCCGAACAAGCAATATTCCGTCCGCGAGACCTTTGGCATCGACAGCGACATGAAGGTCATGGGCTATGCGGAAACCGATCCGCATGTGCCGCCGCTGGATCCGGACTACCTGTTCGACCGCAACACCACGCTGGCGATCCTTGCGGGATTTGCCTTCAACCGCCGCGTCATGGTGCAGGGCTACCACGGCACCGGCAAATCGACTCATATCGAGCAGGTCGCGGCGCGGCTGAACTGGCCGCTGGTCCGCGTCAATCTCGACGCGCACGTCTCGCGCATCGATCTCGTCGGCAAGGACGCGATCGTGGTCAAGGACGGCAAGCAGATCACCGAGTTCCGCGACGGCATCCTGCCCTGGGCGGTGCAGAACAATATCGCGCTGGTGTTCGACGAATACGACGCCGGCCGCCCTGACGTGATGTTCGTGATCCAGCGCGTCTTGGAAACGCAGGGCCGGCTGACGCTGCTCGACCAGAACCGCGTCATCACCCCGCACCCGGCCTTCCGGCTGTTCTCGACCACCAACACCATCGGTCTGGGCGATACGTCGGGCCTCTATCACGGCACCCAGCAGATCAACCAGGGCCAGATGGACCGCTGGTCGATCGTCACCACGCTGAACTACCTGCCGCACGACAAGGAAGTCGGGATCGTGCTCGCCAAGGCCAAGGCCTATACCGGCGACAAGGGCAAGAAGGTCGTGTCCAACATGGTCCGGCTTGCCGATCTCACCCGCCAGGCCTTCATCAACGGCGACCTGTCGACGGTGATGAGCCCGCGTACGGTGATCACCTGGGCCGAGAATGCCGAGATTTTCGGCGACCTCGGTTTCGCCTTCCGGCTGACCTTCCTGAACAAGTGCGACGAGCTCGAACGCCCCGTGGTGGCCGAGTTCTACCAGCGGGTGTTCGGCGAAGACCTGCCGGAATCGGCAGCCAACCTGGCGGTGACCGCTTAAGGTCCGGGACGGACGGTTTGGCCCAGAACATCTATGATGATCCGGCGTTCTTCGAAGGCTACAGCAAGTTTCCCCGCTCTCGCGAGGGTCTGGCTGGCGCCGGAGAATGGCCGTCGCTGAAGGCGATGCTGCCGCCCCTCAAGGGCGCGCAGGTGCTGGATCTCGGCTGCGGTTTCGGGGCCTTCTGCCGCTATGCGGTGGAACAGGGCGCCGCCGGTGTGCTGGGCGTCGACCTCTCCGAAAAGATGCTTGAGGACGCGCAGCGTCGCGGCCCCGGCCTGCCGATCCGCTACCAGCGCGCCGACCTCGAAAGCTACGAGCCGCCGCGTGCCGCGTTCGACCTGGTGTTCAGTTCGCTCGCCGTGCACTACCTCGCCGATTTCGACGCGTTCGCATCGCGCGTGAGGTCAGCTCTGAAGCCCGGCGGGCACTTCGTCTTCTCGATGGAGCACCCGGTGTTCGCCGCCCGTGCCAATCCCGACTTCATGAAAGACGCCGACGGGCACCTGCTCGGCATCGTCGACGACTATCTGCGCGAAGGCGAGCGCCTTACCAACTGGATCGCCGATGGTGTGGTCAAATACCACCGCCTGATCTCGACCACGATCAACACCCTGCAGCGCAACGGCCTCAAGCTCGACCATATCGACGAGTGGAGTGCGACCGATGCAGATATTGCCGCGCACCCTGAATGGGCCGAAGAACGCTATCAGCCAATGTTCCTGCTGATGGCGACCAGCCTCGCCCCCACCACCGCCTAGCCCCGTATCCGGACCCGTCTCATGGCCCCTCCGCCGCGCAGTAAGCCGAACAAGCCCGACACCACCGCCCCGTTCAAATCGGCGATGGGCGCCGCGGTGCGCGCCATTGGCGGCAAGCGTGATCTCGAGGTGAGCTTCTCGGCCGACCGCCCGATCCTCACCGCCGACAAGGCGCGGCTCGCGAATCTCCCGCGCCTGCCGACGCAGCGCGACATCGCCATCGCCCGCGGGCAAGGTGACGCCATGGCCATGCGGCTCGCCAGCCACGACCCCGAAACGCACCGCAAGCGCGCCCCGGCCGAGCCCGAGGCCCGCGCCGCCTATGACGCGCTGGAGCAGGCGCGCGTCGAGGCGCTGGGCTGCATCCGCATGCCCGGCATGACCGGCAATATCCATGAGATGCTGGAAGACCGGCTGTTCCGGCAGAACTTCGCCGAAGTCAGCGACAAGGCCGACGCCCCGCTCGCCGAGGCGCTGGGGCTGATCCTGCGCGAGCGCGTCGCCGGCGTGACGGTTCCGCCCTCGGGCAACGCCATCGTCCAGTTGTGGAAGAAGGAAATCGAGGAGCGCGCCGGCAACTCGCTGACCACGCTCCTCACCCGCTTCGAGGACCAGGACCTGTTCAGTCGCGCGACCCGGCAGCTGCTGCGCGATTTGAGCCTCGTGCCCGACGGCGATCTCGACGACGGCGAGAGTGACGATTCGGAACAGGGCGACGACCAGGAGCCCGAGCGCGGCCAGGACGACGAGAAGAATCCCGAGCAGGGCGAGGGGGAGAGCGAGGACGCCGAGGCCGACGAGGACCAGACCCCCGGGCAGTCGGAGCAGGAAGGCGAAGTCGAAGGCGCGGAGATGGATTTCTCCGAGACCGACGAGGACGACAGCTCAGAATCGGGCGAGGACCAGCCCAATCCGCCACCGCCCGGCGCCAATGCCAAAGAGTTCCAGAACGTCTTCAACTACAAGATCTTCACTCAGAAGTTCGACGAGATAGTCCGGGCCCAGGACCTCTGCCCGCCGGAGGAACTGGACCAGCTGCGTGCCCTGCTCGACAAGCAGCTCGAGAACCTCGCCGGCGCCGTGGCGCGGCTTGCCAACAAGCTGCAGCGGCGGCTGATGGCGCAACAGAACCGCAGCTGGGAGTTCGACCTCGAGGAAGGCCTGCTCGATACGGCGCGCCTCACCCGCGTGGTCACCGACCCGCTGCAGGCGCTGAGCTTCAAGGTCGAGCGCGACACCGATTTCCGCGACACTGTGGTGACGCTCCTGCTCGACAATTCCGGCTCGATGCGCGGCCGCCCGATCACCATCGCGGCGATCTGCGGCGACATCCTCGCCCGCACGCTCGAGCGTTGCGGCGTGAAGGTCGAGATCCTCGGCTTCACCACCCGCGCCTGGAAGGGCGGCAAGTCGCGTGAGGCCTGGCTCGAGGCCGGGCGCCCGCCCAATCCCGGCCGCGTCAACGACATCCGCCACATCATCTACAAGGCTGCCGACGAGCCCTGGCGGCACGCGCGGCGCAATCTCGGCCTGATGATGCGCGAGGGGCTCCTGAAGGAGAACATCGACGGCGAAGCGCTGCAGTGGGCGCATAAGCGCCTGCTCGGGCGGACCGAAAATCGCCGCATCCTGATGGTGATCTCGGACGGTGCGCCGGTCGATGATTCGACCCAGAGCGTCAACGCCGGCAACTATCTCGAGGCCCACTTGCGCCAGGTGATCGAAGACATCGAGACCCGCTCCGCCGTGCAGCTGGTGGCGGTAGGTATCGGCCACGATGTTACTCGCTACTATCGCCGCGCCGTGACACTGCTTGATGCCGAGGAACTGGCAGGGGCCCTGACCGACGAGCTCGCCTCGCTGTTCGACGAAGAACCTCCCGGGGCCTTCCGCAAGAGCCGATACGGATGACCAGCTCACGGCGTGCCTCGCGTCTCGCCGGAGCGGCACTGCTGATCGCAAGCGCTGGCGCCGCACTGCTGGCAGCGGCCGGGCTGGGCGCCCGCGCCGACGAGGAGACCGTCACCTCGGTGCCGCTCTCGACCTTCATGGGGGCCGGCATCGGCCAGCGCGTGCAGGGCCTTATCTGGCGCGGCGGCATCGAGATGCAGAGCCAGACCGACACCTTCGGCGGTCTTTCCGGTCTCGGCGTCACCGGCCCCGACGGGCGGCTGGTGATGGTGTCCGACCGCGGCAACTTCGTTTCCGGCCAACTGCTCTATGACGAGGCGGCGCGGCCGATGGGGCTGATCGGCGTCAAGGTCGAGCCGATCCAGAACTCCAAGGGCACCGAGCTGCCCCGCGCCTATACGCGCGACGCCGAGGCGCTGGCGGTGATCAACCGCGAGGGCAAGCCGAGCGCCGTGCGCGTCGGCTTCGAGAATCTCACGCGCGTCGCCGATTTCACCCTGGTCGACGGCATCCCGCAGGGCGCCGCCCGCGAAGTGACCATCCCCAAGTGGCTGAGCGATACCCGCACCAACGAGACGCTGGAGGCGGTCTGCATCGCCCCGGACACCTCGCCGATCGCCGGTTCGACCCTGCTCTTGACCGAAGGCATCATCGACGATGACGGCCAGCACTCGGCCTACCTGCTGGGTCAGAACGACAAGGGCCCGCTGAGCTATATCTCCGGCGACGGCACCAACCCGACCGACTGCGCCTTCATGCCCAACGGCGATCTGCTGGTACTCGAGCGCGGCGTTGCCCTCCTCGCCTTCCAGATGCGGCTCGTCCGCATTCCCGCGGCAGAGGTGAAGGCCGGCGCCCACATGAAGGGCGAAGTACTGCTGCACGCCGCCGGCGGCGACATCGACAACATGGAAGCGCTTGCCGTCCACGCCGCGCCGGACGGCTCGACCCGCATCACCTTGGTCTCAGACAACAACTTCAATGATTGGGAGCGCAACCTGCTCCTCGAGTTCAGCCTGCCGGACTGAGGAGGATGCGATGTCGGCCAGGGAGGTGCTCAAGGCTTACGAAGACCGCATCAACCGCCAGAATTTCGATCTCCTGATCGACCTCATCGCGCCCGACGCCACGTTCTGGTTCTCGAACGGCACCCATAGCGGCATGGCCGCCATCCGCGCGGCGTTCGAGGCGACGTGGCAGGTGATGGGACCCAGCGAACGCTACTGGCTCGACGAGCTCGAGTGGATCGCCGAGGGCGACAGCGCCGCCGCCTGCATCTACCGCTTCAACTGGGAGATCACGGTCGACGGCAAGCGCGATTCGGGCTCGGGCCGCGGCACCACGGTGCTGCGGCGCGTGGGCGACCGCTGGTGGATCGTCCACGAACACTTGAGTCGCTGGCCGGCCTAGGCCGCTGCTTTCAGCGGCGGCAGCGGCATCAGCTTGCCCATCAGCATCCGGTAGGGCGCCAAGAGCAGTAGCGCCGCAAGGAACTTCACCAGGAAGTCGCCGGTCGCCAGCGAGAACCATAGCGGCACTTCGGAACCGACGCCGAGCCAGGGTGCGCCGAAGCCGAGCGAGCCGTCCTTCATGCCGAACAGACCATCGATAAAGCCGAGCGCCGGCGCGAAGGCGATGGTGAAGAAGATCGCCGTATCGAGCAGCGAGCCGAACAGCGAAGCGGCGAGCGGCGGCAGGAACCAGGCGCGGCTGGCCCGCAAACGCGAGAACACCGAGATATCGAGCAGCTGCCCGATGAGGAACGCCGAGGCCGAAGCAATGGCGATACGCGGCGTCGCGAGGAACACCGACAGCACCAGCGCCACGACGAAGCCGACCACCACCACCATGCGGGCCCGGTTAGGGCCGTCATGCCGGTTGGTGAGGTCCGTGACGAGGAAAGCGAAGGGGTAGGTAAAGGCGCCCCAGGTGAGCAGATCGCCCAGATGGATCGGGCCGAGGTCGGCCTGCACCGGGTATTGCACGAGAATATTGGACGCGGTGACGACCACGACCATGGCGGCAATCGCCGCAACGAAACGAGCGAGCATATCCTGCACCTCTATGTAACCCGCTGGCCGGCATCAGACCGGGGCGGAAAAACGAAACCGCGCGTTCCCGTCGGGGAGCGCGCGGCCGAAACTCTGTTGGAAGCTGCTTACGCCGTTGCGAGAGCGGCGCGCACTTCCTTCTTGACGGCCAGCGCCACCGGCGACAGCTCGGCATCGTTGGCCTTCAGCAGGAAGGCATCGAGGCCCCCGCGGTGCTCGACGGTGCGCAGCGCGTTCGCCGAGATGCGCAGCTTGACCGCGCGGCCGAGCGTATCCGACAGAAGCGAAACGTTGAGGAGATTGGGGAGGAAGCGGCGACGGGTACGGTTGAGCGCGTGGCTCACCTTGTTTCCGGTCATCACGCCCTTACCGGTGAGTTCGCAGCGGCGAGCCATAGTGTTATCCTGTCAAAAGGCCCTCGGCGGGGGATTATTCCCCTCGCAACGGGCTGGAGTCTGTTCTTGATTGCGGGGCCTCCATAGAGAACTGGGCCCCTCTCGTCAAGCTTGTGAACGCCGAACGCCTTGCCAGTCCGGCGTTCCCCCGGCATTTTGGCCGCGATATTGATTCGCTTTAGTTGGCGACGCCGTCAGAGGTCCGTTCCCGTGTTGAGCGCCGGTTTCCGCCAAGCATTGCGATTTGCCGCCCTCGGTCTAGGGCTGCTGTCCCTGCCCGTCGCTGCCGCCGAGATCAAGGCGCGCGCCGAGTATATGGTAACGATGGGCGGCACGCATGTCGCCAATGTCCGTATCAACCTCACCGATGACGGCTCGGCCTATTCGCTGGTGCTCGACGCCAAGATTACCGGGTTGGCGCAGCTGGTGGCGAGCGGCTCCGCCAAGGCCACCTCGACAGGCAGCTCTGGCGACAAGGGCCTCCGGTCACAGAAGTTCGACCTCTTGACCCGCGCCGGCGGCGAGGATTTCACCTCCGCCATCACCTATGCCGGCGGCACCGTCGCCTCGTTCATTGTCGCCCCGCCGATCGTCAACAATATCGACCGGGTGGCGATCGAGCGGAGACACCTCACCACCGCTAACGACATGCTGGCGCCGTTCGTGCTGAAAGGAGCGGCGCTCGACGGGCAACTGTGCAATCGCCAGATGCCGATCTTCACCGGCGTCGAGCGGTTCAACCTCAGCCTGAAATACGTGAAGGACGACAGCGCGACCTCCAAGCGCACCGGCTACCAAGGTCCGCTGGTGCTGTGCAGCGTCCACTACACCCCGATCTCCGGCCACTACACCAACAACGAGATCACCACCTACCTGGCCAAGAACGAGCGCATCCTCATCTGGTTCGCGCCGCTGAAAACCGCGGGCTACTACATCCCCTACCGCGCACTGGTAACCACCGAAGCCGGCGACCTGTCGGTGGTTCTCACCGAACTCACCGAGTAGGCGAAAAGCCGCTCCCCGGCGATGAACGGCAGCTAAACCCTTGCCTCAGCACGCGTTCAATCGCGTTGCCACATTCTCCCTCCAACGGCTCGTTATTTCCGCGCCCCGGACCACCGGCAACAGACCGTGGTCCCTCGTGCCGGCACGCCTCCAAGCGGGGTCGCCGGCCGGGCGGCGGAAATCATGGTTAACGGGGCGTTACCAAAATCTGCGTGTCATTCCGGCACGGTCAACGGCTATTTTGCCAAGATCGGCGCGACACACCCCGGCATTCCGGACCCCGACCTGTGAAACCGCAAAAAATCTTTGCGGCCTAGGGCTTTACGCCCCGTTCACACTTGGCTGATTCTGCCTCGAAAACCGTCGGAATTAACGCTTTCGCAACCTTCCTGAACGGGATCTCCGGGGATATCGCCCACTGCCATACGAAAGCCGCGCTCCTAGCGGTTCAGCCCATGCCACACCTACCATATGCTGTGGGGAACAAACGCGGATTTCCGAGTCGCAACCGATTCCTTTCCGGTTTGTTCCCTGTTCGTGCCAGTGGTTAACGTGCCGGGCGACCGGATGGAGATATTGTTCCGCCACGAGACACTCGTTTGTTGGCGTTCGATCACCTAAATAGGGCGCAATGACTCCCGCTTCCGCCTCCTCGCTCAAGGCGATCCTTGGGCCCACCAACACTGGCAAGACCTTCTTCGCCATCGAGCGGATGCTGGCGCACCGCTCGGGGATGATCGGCCTGCCGCTGCGGCTGCTGGCTCGCGAGGTCTACCACAAGGTGGTCGACAGGATCGGTGCCCAGCACGTGGCGCTGGTGACCGGCGAGGAGCGGATCGTGCCTGCCAAGGCGCGCTATTGGGTGTGCACGGTCGAGGCCATGCCGCTCGACGTGCCGGTCGAATGCGTCGCGATCGACGAGATCCAGGTGGCGACCGACTTCGACCGCGGCCACGTCTTCACCAACCGCCTGCTGCATGCCCGCGGCATCAACGAAACGCTGCTGCTCGGCGCCGCGACCATGACGCCGCTGATCCGCGCGCTGCTGCCCGATGCCGAGATCATCCACCGGCCGCGCTTCTCCGAGCTGCTCTATGCCGGCTCGAAGAAGATCTCGCGCCAACCCAAGCGCTCGGCCATCGTCGCCTTCTCGGCCACCCAGGTCTACGCCATCGCCGAGCTGATCCGGCGCGAGCGCGGCGGCGCCGCCGTGGTGATGGGGGCGTTGAGCCCCCGCACCCGCAATGCCCAGGTCGACATGTACCAGAACGGCGATGTCGATTTCCTCGTCGCCACCGACGCCATCGGCATGGGGCTCAATCTCGACGTGCACCACGTCGCCTTCGCCGATGACCACAAGTTCGATGGCCACCAGACCCGCCAATTGACCCCGGCCGAGTTCGGCCAGATCGCCGGCCGCGCCGGCCGCCACATGCACAACGGCACCTTCGGCGTCACCGGCAATGCCCCGGATTTCGACGAAGAACTGGTCAAGCGGCTCGAAACACACGACTTTGAGCCGGTGCGAGTGGTGCAATGGCGCAACGCCGAGCTGGATTTCCGCTCGATCGAGGACCTGCGTGCCAGCCTCGACCAGACGCCAAAGCTGAAGGCCCTGACCCGGGTACCGATCGCCACCGACCAGCACGCGCTGGAGTTCGTCGCCCGCAACGAAGCGGGGGCCTCAGCCAAGGGCGAGGCGGCGGTGCGGCTGCTGTGGGAGTGCTGCGGCATCCCGGATTACCGCGATATTTCGCCGGCGCAGCACGGAGAAATCATCACCCGGATCTATTCCGACCTGATGCGGCACGGCCGTGTCGACGCCGATTGGATTGCCGAGCAGGTGCGGTTCTGCGACAATGTGACAGGCGACATCGACACGCTGAGCAACCGGATCAAGCAGATCCGCACGTGGACCTTCGTCGCGAACCGCAAGAACTGGCTTGAAGACCCCGCACATTGGCGCGAAAAGACCCGGGACATCGAGGACCGCTTGAGCGACGCCCTGCACGAGCGTCTGACGCAGCGTTTTGTCGATCGTCGCACTTCGGTGCTGATGCGCCACCTGAGAGACAAGCATATGGTATCGCCTGAAATTAACGACCGCGGCGAAGTGAGCCTCGAAGGTCACCTGATCGGCTCCATCGAAGGCTTCCGCTTTACCCTCGCCCGGTCCGAAGGCGGCGACGCCAAGGGCGTGGCCGGTGCGGCCGCCCAGGTCGTGGCCCCCGAGATCGCCAAACGCGCCGAGCGCGTCGCCGGCGCCCCGAACGAAGAGTTCGTGCTGGCGACCGACGGCTATGTCCGCTGGCGCGGCCAGGTGGTCGCCAACCTCGCCGAGGGCGAGAACCTGTTCGCCCCGCGGCTGCTCATCCTCGCCGACGAGAGCCTCTCCGGCCCCGACCTCGAGCGGGTGCAGGACCGGCTGAACCTGTGGCTCCGCCACCTGATCAACACCCAGCTTGAAAGCGTGCTGTCGCTGGAAGCCCCGGCCGACCTCGAGGGCGCGGCTCGCGGCGTTGCCTACCGGCTCTACGAGAACCTCGGCATCCTGCCGCGCAGCGCCGTGGCCGAAGAGGTCAAGGGCCTCGACCAGGACGTGCGCGGCAAGCTACGCAAGCTCGGTGTAAAGTTCGGCGCCTACCACATCTACGTGCCGCAGAGCCTTAAGCCTGCTCCGCGCGAGCTGGCGCTGATCCTCTATGCGCTGAAGCATGGCGGCGTGCGCCAGCCGGGCGTAGCCGACCTGCCGCAGATCGTGCTTTCGGGCCGTACCTCGTTCCTCATCGACCCCGAAGTGAACACCAAGCTCTATGAGCTCGCTGGCTTCAAGGTCGCCGGGCGCCGCGCGGTGCGCGTCGATATCCTCGAGCGCCTCGCCGATATTATCCGGCCGCTGATCGCGCTGAACCCGGTCACCCACAAGGGCGAACTGCCTCCGGGCGCCGCCGAGGGCAATGGCTTCCGCGTCACCGTCGAGATGACCTCGCTGCTCGGTACCGCCGGCGAGGATTTCGCGT
The DNA here is from genome assembly GCF_056405135.1 of Devosia sp. P1_H9. NCBI lineage: Bacteria > Pseudomonadati > Pseudomonadota > Alphaproteobacteria > Hyphomicrobiales > Devosiaceae > Devosia > Devosia sp. P1_H9. Next base: position 45,270 of record NZ_JBFUCQ010000015.1, on the reverse strand, counting down.
CGATTCTCAATTCGCTCGGCTATCGCGTCCGCCGTACGCCGAAGGTTGCGCCCCCTGCCCCTGAGGCGGTGACCACCGAGACGATCACCGAAACCACGTCCGAGACGGTCGAGGCTGTCACGACCGCGGCGCAGGCCGATCCTGCCGCTGCCGACGCCGTGGATGCGGAGGTCAATGCCGCCGCGGTCGATGCCGTGGAAGGCAGCGCCCCCACGGTCGAAGCCACGCCCGCAGCCGAAGTCGCAGCCGTCGAGGCGGCAACCGCCGATCTCGGCGCCCCGGCTCCGGCCGAAGACGCCAAGCCCGCCGAGCCCGAATTCGACGAGATCTGGTTCCCGGCCGGCCGCCGGCCGGACAATGCCCGTCACGCCGGACCGCGGCGCGGCCAGCGCGCCGACGGTGCCGAAGCCTCGACCGAAGGTGCCGAGAAGGCTGAGCGCCCGCAGCGCAACTTCCGCCGTCCCGACCGTCCGCAGGGTGGCGACGCCGCTACCCCAGGCGACAACAAGCCGGCCCGTCCGCGCTTCGAGGGCCGCCGCGACGGCCAGCGTCCGGGCAATGGCAGCAAGCCGTTCGAGAACAAGGGCAAGCCCAGCGGCGGCGGCAAGCGCTTCGACAAGCCCCGCGAGGACTGGAAGGAACACCGGCCGCGCGAGGACCGTAAGCCCGCCGTGCTGGATCCGAACTCGCCCTGGGCCGCGCTTGCAGCGCTCCGGAACCCCAAATCCGAATAGCCATTGGACAAGCAACGGCTCGACAAGTGGCTGTTCTTCTCGCGTGCGGTGAAATCCCGCACCCTGGCGCAGAAGCTGATCGAGACCGGCGCCATCCGGGTCAATTCCGAACGCACCGACCGCTCCGACCATAAGGTCGGAGCCGGCGATGTGCTGACCATGACGGTCCACGCCCGCCTCTTGGTCTGGCGCATCCTCGACCCCGGCACTCGCCGCGGCCCAGCCCCAGAAGCCGCCCTGCTCTACGAAGACCTTTCGCCCCCGCCGACACCGCGCGAGGAAAAGCTGGCGACACATGCGGAGCGGGAGCCCGGCAGCGGCCGCCCTACAAAGAAGGAACGGCGCGAGACCGATCGGCTACGGGACGACGAGGACGACGCAGATTGAACGTTCCGATGTCGGATCGTTCACTTCGGCGTCATTTCAGTTCGTTCCGTTTTCTCGTCCATCTGCCACACTTGACCGCCCCTTGCTCACCACCGTGCCAGCGGCAGAATGCCACGGGGCGTCGGTTGAGGGGATAAGTGTGATGGCTTGGCGTCCGATCCGACAAAGCCTGACAGCCCTGTCCCTTGCGGCAGCGGACAAAAAGGGCTAGCACGGCCCGAGGCGTAGCGCCTGCCGCGCGCGCCCGGCTGAAAGACCCAGCGGCCCTAGAAACTTGAGCAGGAACGCTCGCGAAGAATGACCTACATCGTCACGGACAACTGCATTAAGTGCAAGTACATGGACTGCGTCGAGGTTTGTCCCGTCGACTGCTTCTATGAAGGCGAGAACATGCTCGTCATCCACCCCGACGAGTGCATCGACTGCGGCGTCTGTGAGCCCGAATGCCCGGCTGAGGCGATCAAGCCCGATACCGAGGGCGGCCTCGACAAGTGGCTGGAGATCAACAGCAAATACGCCTCCGCCTGGCCCAACATCACTGAAAAGCGCGATGCGCCAGCCGACGCCAAGGAATGGGACGGGGTCGAGGGCAAGTTCGAGAAATACTTCTCCGAAGAGCCCGGCGAGGGCGACTAACGCCGCCCGCCGAGGCCGATTGGCCGCCGTTTCGCCCCGGGTTTGCCCTGCCGATGAATGGCTTATGAGCCGAACCTGAACGGGTTCCGGCAGCCTTGATTCGCAACTTTTGATTTTGCTGAAATTTTGTGCTACGCTCCTCAAACGAATGGAGCTTGCCCGTCATCCAATGCGTGCCGCTAGGCACCCTTTTTTTTGACACCAGCAATTATGGGGGCGCAGTCAACCGGTCGCGCGGACCGGCAGAGTGCGCGAAGGGTCTTTGCTTACTATTCGGACGGGCGAACGAGCAACAACCAGGACAGCCTCTCCGCGAAGAGCAGTCCGGCGGCGGCGTTAATAGGAGTATCCCTTTATGGTCACCAAGAAGCCTCAGCAGCGGCTTGGATTCAAGACGAGCGAGTATATCGTCTATCCGGCGCACGGCGTCGGTCTGATTACCTCGATCGAGGAACAGGAAGTCGCGGGCATGACCCTCGAGCTGTTCGTCATCTCTTTCGAGCAGGACAAACTCACCCTTCGCGTTCCCGTCGCCAAGATCAAGTCCGTCGGCATGCGCAAGCTCGCCGAAGAGGACGAGGTCAAGAAGGCTCTGGACACCGTCACTGGCCGTGCGCGCGTCAAGCGCACCATGTGGTCGCGCCGCGCCCAGGAATATGAAGCCAAGATCAATTCGGGCGACCTGATCGCCATCTCGGAAGTCGTCCGCGACCTGTTCCGCTCCGACGACCAGCCCGAGCAGTCCTATTCCGAGCGCCAGTTGTTCGAGCAGGCGATGGACCGGATGAGCCGCGAAGTGGCGGCCGTCAACAAGCTCACCCTCACCGAGGCCGTGCAGCTGATCGAAAAGAACCTCGCCAAGTCGCCGCGCCGCGGTCCGAAATCGGACGCCGCCGACGCCGAGGAAGCCGCCGCCTAAGCAGCAGCTGCAGATCGAATGGGAAAAGGCCGGTCTCGCGACCGGCCTTTTTCGTTCCCAGGGCCGCCTTGGCGTCTCGACGCCGGTTACTGCAGCTGTGGCTTCTTGAGGAACAGGTTGCGGTCGGCGGATTTTACCCGGACCCAGGTCTCGCGGCCGTCGCGGACGACGCGCATCGGCAGTTCCGCGCCGGCAGGGCCGCTGCTCCACAGCTTGCGGTAGAAGTCGGCGAGGCCTTCGACTTCGCTGTCACGCACATCGGAGATGATGTCGCCGCGGCGAATACCCGCTTCGGCGGCCGGGCCACCTTCGGCGACGCTCATCACCACCACGTCGCCATCGTCCTCGGCGGAGAACACGCCGAGCCATGGGCGCGGCGGCCGGTCGGCCTGGCCGCGGGCGAGCAGGTCGTCGAGGATCGGCGGCAAGAGGTCGATCGGCACGATCATGTTGATCTCGGCGGCCTCGCCGCTGCGCATCATCTGCAGCCGCAGAGAGCCGATACCAAGGAGCTTGCCGTCGGCCCCGATCAGCGCCGCCCCACCCCATGACGGGTGCGCCGGCGAGGTGAAGATCGCTTCGTCCAGCAGATATTCCCAGTAGCCCGCGAATTCCTGCTTGGCGACGATGCTGGCGCGGATCGACTGCCCGGTGCCATCGGCAAACACCACCGCGTCGCCCAGATGCACCTTGGCGCTCTCGCCCAGTTCCAGCGCCGGCAGATTGAGCGGCCCCAGCGCCTGCACCAGACCGAAGCCCGTTACCTGGTCATAGGCGAGCGCGTGGGCGGGCACGACGCGCCCATCCTGCGTGGTCAGCCAGACTTCTTCGGCCTCGGTGATCAGGTAGCCGATGGTAAGCACCAGCCCATTTTCGCGAATGACCACGCCACTGCCTTCCCTGAGCGTGCCCAGCCCGGCGGCGGTGAAGGCATCGTCAGGGATCGTGGCGCGAACCGCGACGATCGACGGCAGAATCGGATCAATATCCATGGTGATGTCCCGTATGCTGCGACAGGTTGGCGTGGCGACCTGCGCACTGCAAGCCAACATGATGTCGTAACTCAACAGGTAGGCGACGACAGGCGCCGCCGCAAGACTTGCGAGATGCGATTGGCTGCGGCCGGTGATCAACATTCACGGCGGCGGCGAGCCGGCGCGCCTGGCTAGCCGCGATGCCGCAAAGCCTCGACAAGCAACGCGAAGGCCGGCGAGGACTGCCGGCGGCTCGGGTAATAGAGGTGGTAGCCACCCCATGAGGGACACCAGTCTTCGAGCACGCGCACCAGCCGGCCCTCGGCAATATGCTGGGCGGCGAGGTCCTCGGGAATGCAGGCGAGGCCAAGACCCGCGAGCGCTACCGGCAGGATCTGGGTGGTGTTGTTGAACACCAGCTGTCCTTCGACCCGAACACTGAGCTTGTGCCCATCCCGTTCGAACTCCCAGGCATAGAGCCCGCCATGGGTCTGGAGCCTGAGGTTGATGCAACGGTGTCCGGTTAGCTCCTGTGGCGTCTCGGGCTGCGCGCGCCCCGCAAAGTAGGACGGCGCGGCCACGACGGCGAAGCGCCAGTCGGGGCCGATGCGAACCGCGATCATGTCCTTGGCGAGCGACTCGCCCAGCCGCACGCCGGCGTCGAAGCGGCGAGCGACGATGTCGATCAGGCTGTTGTCGGTGCTGACCTCGACATTGATGTCGGGGTAGGCCGGCAGGAACGCCGCGAGCTTGGGCCAGAGCACCGAATTGACGGCGTGCTCGCCGGCGGTGATGCGGATCGTACCCGCCGGCCTTTCTCTGAGTTCGCTCAGGGCCGCGAGTTCGCCCTCGATCTCCTCGAACCGGGGGCCGACGTTGAGCAGCAGGCGCTGGCCGGCCTCGGTCGGCGAAACGCTGCGCGTGGTACGCATCAACAGCCGCAGCCCAAGCCGGGTCTCGAGTTTGCGGATAGTGTGGCTGAGCGCCGATTGCGAGACCCCGAGCTTCGCCGCTGCCTTGGTGAAGCTCAGCTCTCGCGCGACGGCGAGGAAGGCGATCAGGTCGCTGATGTCTTCGCGCGGCATTGATGAGTTCCACTCATGGGATCATGCCAATAATGACTGCTTTTCGCTTATCGGCTCAAGCGATAATGTTGGCTCTCGATGGAGAGGCAGCCACATGGCGGATCTTACTACTGCGGGACGGCCGCTTGTCGGGATTGGCCTCGTGGCTCTCGCCACCCTGGCATTCGGCGTGGGCGACGTCGTGACCAAGCACCTGTCGATGCTCTATCCGGTGCCGATGGTCATGGCCATGCGGTACCTGGTCAATCTCGTACTGCTCGCGCTCATCGTCTGGCCCCGCCTTCGCACGCGCCTGTGGCAGGCTGAACGCCTGTGGCTGGTCGTGCTGCGCGGACTCTGCCTTGCTGCTGCGTCACTGACACTGGGCTGGGCGTTGCGGCTGATGCCGGTCGGCGAAACGGTGGCGATCATCTACCTGGCGCCGTTTGCCGTCATGCTGTTGGCGGTGCCGCTGCTCGGCGAGCGGGTCAGCGCAATCGGCTGGATGGGCGCCGCCATCGGCTTTCTCGGCGTACTGCTGATCGTCAGGCCCGGCGGCAGCCTCGACCCGATCGGGGTGGCGTTGGCGCTGGTCAATGCCGGCCTCGCGACCAGCTACCACCTCCTCACGCGCTATCTCAGCCGGACCGAGACGACGATCTCGATGTTGTTCCATTCCACCTGGGTGGGCGCGCTGGTGTTCTGCGTGCTGGCCCTGCCCGATATTCGTGGGTTCAGCCCTGCTGCTCTCGATATCGCGCTGATGGTGTTGCTGGGCGGACTGATGACGCTCGGTCACTTCCTGTTCACCGCCGCCTACAAGCAAGCGCCGGCCTCGATGCTGGCGCCGGTCAACTACCTGCACCTGGTCTGGGCGAGCGGGCTCGGGTGGCTGGTCTTCGGCCACGTGCCGGAGAGTTGGAGCCTCGTCGGCATGGCGCTGGTAATCGCTGCGGGCGCGACGGTCGCAGTCAACTCGCATCTGCAGCACCGCAAGACCAAGGCTGAGGCCGAAGCTGACGCCGAGGCAGCAGCGGCAATCAGCTGAAGTAGCCCCATGGCCGCGCCGCCAGCCATAGAGGAGCGGCGCATCGTCAAGACGCTGCTGCGCGTCTGACCCAACCCCGCAACAAGGAGCACGAAATGCAGAAGCGCAAACTTGGAAATGCCGGTCTCGAAGTCTCGGCCATCGGGCTGGGCTGCATGGGCATCAGCCAGTCCTACGGCCAGCCGATGGAGACGCCGGACGCGATCAAGCTGATCCGGGCGGCGTTCGACCAGGGCGTGACCTTCTTCGATACCGCCGAAGTCTATGGGCGGCGAAAGAACGAGCTGGTGGTCGGCGAGGCGCTGGAGCCGATCCGGGATCAGGTGGTGATTGCCACCAAGTTCGGCTTCGATCTCGACGGTACGGGTAGCGGCAGCGGCCTCAACAGCCGGCCGGCGCATATCCGCGAGGTCGCCGAGGCCTCGCTGAAGCGGCTGCGCACCGACCGCATCGACCTGTTCTACCAGCACCGCGTCGATCCAGAGGTGCCGATGGAGGACGTCGCCGGTGCGGTCAAGGACTTGATCGCCGAGGGCAAGGTGAAACACTTCGGCCTCTCCGAGGCGGGGGTGAAGAACATCCGCCGTGCCCATGCGGTGCAGCCGGTGACAGCGCTGCAAAGCGAATATTCGCTGTGGTGGCGGGAGCCTGAAGAGGCGATCATCCCGGTGCTGGAGGAACTGGGCATCGGCTTTGTGCCGTTCAGCCCCCTGGGGAAGGGCTTCCTCACCGGCGCGATCGACACCAGCACCAAGTTCGACAGCACCGATTTCCGCAACACGGTGCCCCGCTTCGACGCCGAGAACCGCGCCGCAAACCAGGCCATGGTGGATGCCGTGGTGCGGGTTGCCGCGGCGAGGAAGGTCACACCGGCGCAGATCGCACTGGCCTGGTTGCTGGCGCAGAAGCCGTGGATCGCGCCGATCCCGGGGACGACCAAGCTCCACCGGCTTGTCGAGAACAATGGCGCGGCATCGATCGAACTGAGCGCCGCCGATCTGGCCGATATCGAGAGTGCCACCTCAGGGATCGTCCTGCAGGGCGCTCGCTACTCGGGGGAAAACGCGGCGCGCATCGACCGCTGAGCGGCTTGAGTCGCGGGGAGGGCTCAGCCAGCCCTCCCCGCCTGCCTCACTGCACGGCCGCCGCGTCGCAGGAGACGTCCGGGTTCATGTCGGCGGTGGTGCCGGTCGGGTTGTGCCGCCAAGCCCACACGTGCAGCTCGTAGAACGCCGGCAGGCCATAGCGATTGGGGGCATTGGTGAAGCTGAACAGGTGCCCATCGAGATTGGCCGGCCCCTTGGTGGTGATGTACTCGACGGCGATCAGCTTCAGTGTGCCATCGGCCTGCGGCTCGTACATCACCGCCTCCGGATGGGCGATGTCGATGGCGTCGTCCTTGAGCGCTGCTTCCGACACGAAGTGGATGCCCATCGCACCACCCTCGATGCCGCTGACGCAGGGAATCGGCGCGTAGCCCTCGCCCTTGGCCACCGCGACATCCTGGAACCGCTCGTTGGCGGCGCGCACCTTGTCGGCGAGCGGGTTGGGCAGGTCGGCATGCGCCGCGGCTTCATGTGCCATGGCCGAGCCGATGAGCAGCCCGCCGCCGTCCGACTGGTGAGCATTGGCGCCGCCGACCGAGAGCGCCGTGGTGACGGCGAGGGCTTTGAGAAGGGTTGATGTCTTCATGGTTGAGTCTCTTCTGATGCGGCCAAACCGGCGGCGGCGGCCGACATCACATGTCGAGCCGGTCGGCGGCTTGCTCCTGTTGGGATTGGCTCCTCGGAGCCGGTCATGTGCCGGGGGGCGAATGCCAGACCGGCTCCAAGGACACGCCGAGCGGCGCCGGCACGGAGACACGGAGAACTCCGTGCCCGGCATCGGTCAGCGATAGAAATAGGGGTCGAGGACCCGCACTTCGGTGATGCGATCGACCGGCAGGGCGTTCTTCTGCGCGACCATCCGGATCGCCTCGGGCGACGGGCCATCATAGATGCAGAAGCTCTGCTTCTTGTCCGGCGAGACGAACGACTGCACCCAGGTGACGCCTCGTTCGGCATTGCGGGAAACCACACCGCCCATGGCGGTGGCGCCTGATTCATCGATCGGGATGATCAGGCCTTCGGGAAAACTGCGTTCAACGACATAGCGCGGCATTTCATGGTCCTTCACGTTTCGGCCCCCGCTTCGGCGGCCGGTGGCGGACCATGCCCCCATGCGGGGCATCGCTCTATCGGCTTGATTACCCAGATTGGCGCCGCCAATTACCCACGTTTCGACGCGATGGAATAATTGACCGCGGGCGGTGTTATTCATACGACGTATGACGACTCTACCCTTCGGGTAAGATCGCGACCGGAGGGATTACAGGGATGATCCTGCTCGAACGTGATGCGCAGCTTGCTGCGTTGCGGCTGCAATTGGCGGAAGCCGCGGCCGGACGAGGCCGCGTCGTTGCCGCAGTCGGCGAGGCCGGTGCCGGAAAGACCGCCCTCGTGAACGCCTTCATCGAAACGGCGGGCGGCGCGGCGCGCATCCTGCGCGGCGCCTGCGAGGACCTCACGGTACCGGCCCCGCTCGCGCCGCTTTACGACCTCGCGCGCGATGCACACTGGCCGCTCGATCGGCTGGGCGAGCAGGGAGAACGCGTCCCGCTATTCTCCGAAGCACTGGCGCTGTTCGGCATGGAGCCGACTATCCTCGTCATCGAGGACCTGCACTGGGCCGACGACGCCACGCTCGACCTCGTGCGCTATCTCGGCCGCCGCATCGCCGGCAGCCCGATCCTGATGCTGCTGACCGCCCGCAACGAAGCGGTGGAAGGGCAGCGGCGTCTGCGCCGCGCACTCGGCGATATCGCTTCCGACCACATCACCCGCATCGACGTGCCGCTGCTGAGCGAGACCGCCGTGGCGACGCTGGCCGAGCATACCGGGCTCGAACCCGGCCCCATCTATCGCGCCACGGTCGGCAATGCCTTCTTCGTCACGGAGCTGCTGCGCGCCGGTGGCGAGCTGTCGCTCAGCCTCCGCGATGCCACCCTCACCCGCGCCGAGCGGCTGGGCATCGGCGCCCGCGAGGCGCTCGATGCCGTCTCGGTATTTCCTCGACGCGCCGAGACCGCAATTCTCGTCGACCTGCTCGGCCCGGGCGGACGCGAGGCGCTGGCCGAATGCGTCGAGGGCGGCATGCTCGACGGCAGCGGCGATGGCTACGCCTTCCGCCACGAAATCGCCCGCCGTGCCATCGAGGCGGCGCTCCCCACGCACCGGCGGGAAAGCCTCAATGCCGCCGTGCTGGCGCTGCTGCGCGGCCGGGACGACATTCCGGGCGCCCGGCTCACCCACCACGCCGCCCAGGCGCGCGACGCAGCTGCCTTGCGCCAGCTGGCACCCAAGGCGGCGCACGAGGCTTCGCGCAGCGGTGCGCATCGCGAGGCGGCGGCGCACTACGAGGAAATGATGGGGCTGATCGACGGGTTCAGCCTCGAGGAGCAAGCGGCGATTCACGGGCGCTACGCCTTCGAGTGCCAGCTGATCGGCCGCATTCAGCAGGCTATCGCAGCGCAACGGCAGGCCGGCGCCATCTATCGGCAGCTCGGCGACCGGCTGATGGAAGGCGACAGCCTGCGCTGGCTGTCACGGTTGAGCTATCTCGCCGGCAACCGTACCGCGGCCGATGCCTATGGCAATGAGGCCATCGCGCTCTTGGAAACCGAGACACCCGGTGCCGAGCTGGCGATGGCCTATTCCAACCTCGCCCACCTCGCCATGCTGGCGGACGAACTGGACGGCGCCTTGCGCCACGGGCGTGCCGCCATCGCGCTCGGGCAGGTGTTGGGGCGCCCCGACATCATCTCCCACGCGCTCAACAACATGGGCTCCGCCCGTATCTGGCAGGAGCCGGCGATCGGCCGCGCCGACCTCGAAAAGAGCCTCGATATCGCGCTGGCGCACAACTACCAGGAGCATGCCGCCCGGGCCTACACCAACCTCGGCTGCATGGAGGTCAACCTGCTCGCCTACGACAATGCCCGCCGCGTGCTCGAGGCCGGCATCGTCTATTGCGCCGATCGCGACCTCGACACCTGGCACTACTACATGCGCGGCTGGCTCACCGAGGTGCTGCTGCGCCAGGGCTTGTGGGAGGAGGCGGCCGAGGCGGCGCTGCCGGTGATCGGCGACGAGCAGGCGCAGGGGCTGATGCGGATCACCGCTGTGCTGGCACTGGCGCGGCTGCGGATGAGACGCGGCGACCCGGCGCTCGATCCGCTGCTCGAGGAGGCACGACGCTTCCTCGACACCAATATGGAACTGCAACGGCTAGCGCCCTTCGCCGCAATTCTCGCCGAGCGCGCTTGGCTCGGCAGAGGCAACCGCGCCGAGGCACTCGCGCTGCTCGACAAGGCGCTGGGCATGACCTCGGCACCCACGGTGCATGGCGAACTGCTGCTGTGGCGCTGGCGGCTCGAGCCCGATGCACGGCTTGGCGACCTCACCGGGCTGGCGACGCCGTTCCGAGCCGAAATTTCGGGCGATTGGGCCGCCGCCGCCGACTATTGGGCAGAGATCGGCGCACCATTCGATCGGGCCCTGGCGCTGCTCGGCGGCGATGAGGCGGCGCAGCGGCAGGCGCTGCAGATCTTCGAGCAACTGGGCGCCAACCCGTTTGCCGAGCAAGCCCGTCGCCATATGCGGCGCAGCGGCATCAGCAATGTCGGCAAGGGCCCGCGCCAGTCGACCCGCGACAACCGGCTGGGGCTGACGCAGCGCGAGATGGAAGTGCTGCTGCTGGTCGACCGCGGCCTCTCCAGCAAGCGCATCGCCGCGCAACTGGCGATCTCGCCCAAGACCGTCGACCACCACGTTGCGGCGATGCTGGGCAAGCTCGGCGCCCACTCCCGCACCGAAGCCAGCGCCGCGGCACGGGATGCCGGGTTGATCTAGGCGATCGGCTCGGGCCACCCGGAAGATGTGCCGGAGGATTCCCGCGAGCGCCGCCGGCTTGGCGACAGCAGCTATTCGACGGTCACGACCTTGTACTTCTGTCCGGCGACCAGGGTATCGCCCGGATAGAGGTTGTTGAGGATGTAGAACAGGTCGGTGCCGCGGCCGAGGCCGTTCATCTTTCGCGCCAGCGAGTCCGCCGTGTCGACGCTGCCGGCCGTGATGGTGCGGACCACCAGCTTCTTGACCAGCCCGAGATCCTTGGCAGTGGCGGCGCGGAAGCTCTTCAGCGTCGCTTCGGCGGCTTGGGTGAAGGCCGGGCTGTCGAACTTGGCGGCAAAGATGAAGCGATAGACCCGGCCATCGTTGCGCACCACCGCTACACGGAAGTTCCATTGCGGGGTGACGGCCACGCCGGTCGCCATGTCGAAACCGTTGGCGCTTTCGCGCTTCACCGTCGTCGGCTGCAGCCCGGCGATCCAGCCCGACTTGAGATAATCCTCGAGCCCCATCGATGCCGGCACTTCGGCACTGTCAAAGCGCACCGCCTCGCCTTCGCCGGCAACGCCGACCACGGCGCCCTTCGAGATCTGCAGCGTGTAGTTCGACGGCACTTCGAAGGTGAATTTCAGCGTCGGATTGATGTAACGGCGGCCGACCACCGCGCCCTGTGCCGGGCTGTCGCCAAAGGCGAGGCCTTCGATGCCGGCCATATAGCCCTCGCGATCGGTTTCGCCGAGCCCCGGGGCGCCGAAGAAGGCGCGCGCCGTCTCGATCGCCTTCTGGATGCGATCGGGGGTCGAGGGGTGCGAGGAAAGGAAGTCGCCTTCCTGATCCGCGTCGCCCGCCGAGAAATGCGCGAACCGGCCCATGGCGCCGAGGAAGCGGGCCGCCGCATGCGGATCGTACCCGGCGCGGCCGGAGGTCAGGATGCCCTCCTTGTCGGCAGCCAGTTCCTGCTGCTGGCTGAACGCCGCGAGCGACATCTTCGAGCGGTTCGAAGCCTGGTCGGTGGCACTATCGGCGCCGAACACGCCGGTCACCACCTTGTCGACGATCTCGTTGGTGCGCGCCCGGTTGGTGCGGGCGCGGGCATGCTTCAGCGTCACGTGCGCGATCTCGTGCGACAGCACGGCCGCGATCTCCGAGGTGTCCGATGCGAGCGCCAGGATGCCGCGCGTCACATAGACATAGCCGCCCGGCAGCGCGAAGGCGTTGACCTCGGCGGTGTCGAGGATGGTGACGGTGAACTTCTGGTTCGGCTGATCGGCCGCGGCGAGCAGCCGCCCGACGATCCGCGCGATCATGATCTCGGCTTGCCGGTCCGAATAGATGCCGCCATAGGAGGCGACGATACGCGGATGCTCGCGCGCCCCGATCGCATCTTCCTCGGGATCATCCGAGGCGACGACCGGCGCGTTCTGCCCCTCGGTGCGGCTGACCGTGACGCCGGGCAGGCTCGAGCACGCCGCGACAATCGCCAGCAACACCGCGGCGAGCGGAACGCCAAACACCCTGATGATCGAACGCGAGCTCATGGAGCGAGGAGAACCTCTATCTGCTCGGGATGGGTGACTTCGACCCGCGGGCCATCAACGTCGTCCATCCAGCCTCTGATCCGCACGAGGGCACCCTCGAGCTTGAGTGGGTCGAGACCGGCACGCGAGAAGAGCTTGACCGCCGCCCTGTCGATCACGGCGGTGAAGTCCTCTTTCCACGATCGGCCGAAATTCAGGTAGATGCGCCCTTGTGCCTCATCGGCGAGCAGCACCCGGCCTTCCACCAGCTCATAGTGGCCCAGGCGCCCGGCCAAATCTGCCGGCCGGTCCGCCCGCCGCACGAGATAGTAGGGATCGGCCCAGATGCCAAGCTTCATCAGCCGCGCCGAACCCTCGGCGGCCAGCAACTGTGGCAGACATGCACGATTGTCGGGGAACGAGTAGACCCGAGCCCAGCCATCGGCGATCATCCGCTGCTGCACCCACAGCTCCGGCGTATCGAGCACGAACAGCTGGCCCAGCGTCCGGCCATGCCGATCGACCTGCTCGCCGCCGTGGCGCACCCGCACCGTTTTGCCCAGCGTCAGCTTTTCCAGCGCCGCGCGGGACTCCTCGGCCTTCGGCCAGGCCTCGAAATCCTCGCGACCCAGCGGCAGCTTGGGCGCCTGCGTGCCGATCAGGCGAACCACCACGCCGGTATCGAGCACCACGGTATCGCCATCGGTAACCGACGCGACGACACCCTTGGGGCCATCGACCAGCCCATCGCAGCCCAGGGCAAGGGTGCTCAGCGGCATGGCGATAAGCACCGCGGCCGCGGCAATTCTGAGCACGTTCCAAGCAAGCAAATTTGGCCCCATCCGACGACAAGGCAAACTGCACTAAATTGCGGCGAAATTCTTCCACAACGTCGCAGAGCAACAACGAATGTTGCACCGTCGCCACTTCCCCTTACGATCACGCCGATTCTGCTGCCGGACGCTGACCCGATGCTCGCCGAACTCTTGGTCTATGCTGCGAGCTACCGCGCGACGCCTCCGGCGTTCCGCCGCCATCTGGGGGAAGCCATCGGGCTGTGGGCGCGCGGCCAGCGCCAGACCCGCGCCTGGGCCCCGCACCTCGCGAACTCGCGCGGCCTGATCGACACCACCATCGACGATCTCGATCGGCGGCGGACAGTGGTGGTGCTCGGCTCCGGCCCGCTCTTCGATGTGCCTGTCGAATCCCTGGCGCGCACCTTCGAGCGGGTGGTTCTGGTGGACCAGGCCCACCTCTCGACCATCCGCCCCCGCACCGATCGCTACCCGAACGTCACCTGCGACTGGCGCGATCTGTCCACCGAACACGACGCCCACGCGCTCGGCTTTCTCGATGCGATCGACGATCTCGACTGGGTCATCTCGATCAGCCTCGTCAGCCAGCTGGCGCGCGCCGCAGCCGATGGCCGGCAGCGGGCCATCGTCGACGGCCACCTTGACCGGCTGGCCGGCCTCCGCTGCCCGGTCACCTTGATCACCGACCTCGACTACCGGGTGTTCAACCGCCACGGCGTGGTGCTGGACAGCGCCGACCTGCTGCATGGCCGGCCGGTGCCGCGCAGCGGGTTGCGCTGGAAGTGGGAGGTCGCGCCCTTCGGCGAAGAAAGCCGCACCACCCGGCGTGTCCATTCGGTCGCTGCGTGGCCCGACTGGCGCCACGCCTGAGGCTCAGACCAGCCGCGCCTCGAGCGTGACGTTGATGGCGCCGAGCGCCTTCGACACCGGGCAGTTCGCCTTGGCCTTCTCGGCCAGTTCCTGGAACGTCGCGTTGTCGATCCCGGGGATCTTGCCCTCCAGCGTCAGCGCGCTGCCGGTGATGCCGGTGCCGGGAATGAGCGTCACCGCCGCTTCGACCTTGAGGTTCTCCGCCGGAGTGTTGTTGTCGGCGAGCGTCTGCGCGAACTCCATGGCGAAGCACCCCGCATGCGCCGCCGCAATCAGCTCCTCCGGATTGGTGCCGGACCGCGCCGACTCATCGACGAAGCGGCCCTTGTAGGTATAGGGCAGGCTCGTGAATGCGCCGCTCGGCGCGTCCAGGGTCCCCGCCCCATCCCTGAGCGTCCCGGTCCAGTTGGCAGTGGCAGTGCGCTTCATCTTGCTCTCCTTGGGTCACATCCGTCGCGCCCGGACTGTAGGAACTGCAGCGGCCAACTGAAGTTCCGCCCGGATCAGTCCTCCTTCAGCACCAGCTCCACCACCGGCACCACCACGTTGGGCTTCTTGACCGGCAGGTCGAGCGTCAGCGTGGTCTGGCCGACCGGCGGGACGAAATGCGGATCGGTGTGGGCGCCGATCCACTGCACTTCGCTCGCATCATTGAGGAGCTGCGCGAACTTGACCCGGCCCGCCAGCTCGTCGAGATGCAGGTAGCGGTTCGGCCAGTTGTAGATGTGGAGATAGAGCCGGTTGCCGCGCTGGGTATAGCGGCAGCCATCTGGCGCCGTGTAGCTGGAACGGCCGGCCCCGTAGATGGCGCGGCTGTGCAGCTTCATCCAGCCGGCATAGGCGTCGAGCGCATCGATGGCGCGGTGATCGAACGTGCCGCGCCCGGTCGGCCCGACATTCATCAAGAGGTTCCCGCCCAGCGCCACGCCGTCGATCAGGATCTGGATCAGCTGCTCCGGGCTCTTCCACGTCTCCTCGTCGCGGTAGTAGCCCCATGAGCCCGAGAACGTCTGGCACATCTCCCACGTCACCTCACGCCCATTGACCATCGGCGGGGTGCGCGGCGTGTACTGCTCGGGCGTGATCATGTCCGGCACGTCGGTCTCGAGATCGAGCCGGTTGTTGACGATGATGTCGGGCGCCAGCTTTCGCACCAGCTTCAACAGCTCGAGGCTCTGCCAGTCGTCGCGGCCCTTGCCGGGCAATCCCTTGTAGGTGCGGCCCGGATAGCTGAAGTCGAACCAGATGATGTCGATCTTGCCGTAACCGGTGAGCAGCTCCGTGACCTGCTGGCGCAGATAGGCGGCATAGCGCGTCATGTCGCGGCCGGCGTTCAGCTCAGCCGCATCCTCGCGGTTGCGCAGCGGGTGGTACATGTCGATGGTGAAGTCGGGATGGTGCCAGTCGGGCAGCGAGTAGTAGAAGCCGATCTTCAACCCCTCGGCCCGGAACGCCTCGACGAACGGCTTGAGCAGGTCCTTGCCGTAAGGCGTGTTGGTCGCCTTGTAGTCGGTCGCCTGGCTGTCCCACAGGCAGAACCCGTCATGGTGCTTGGCCGTCAGCACCACGTATTTCATCCCCGCCTCACGGGCCCGGCGCGCCCATTCCTTCGGATCGTAGAGATCGGGATCGAAGTTCTCGAAGTACTTCTGGTAGCCCGCGTCGTCGATTTCCTCGCGGTTCTTCACCCACTCGTGCCGGGCCGCGAGCGCATAGATGCCCCAATGGATGAACATGCCGAACCGGTCGTGCTTGAACCACGCCTTCTTCTCGTCGGCCAGAAACAGTTCGGCAGAAATCTTGTCGCTCATCGGTGCATCCTGAAACCCTGCGGCCATCGCAGGCCGGGCGTGAGTAGCACGCCTGCCATCGCTTTCAAGACGCGACGAACGGCCCCACCGGCGGCTGGCGGATGGGGAGGAATATGCCGTGCCGACCTGTTCCGCCGGAACGGTGGTTTGCACCGCGCCCGGCATTTGCTATGTGGCAAGCGGCGACCCCGTAGCTCAGCAGGATAGAGCGCAGGATTCCTAATCCTGAGGCCATGAGTTCGAATCTCATCGGGGTCACCAGCTGCATGAGGCCATGCCGGACTTCTCCGGCCGTGCAAGGAGTCCGACGCCATGATCACGAAGGGTCACACCACCCTCCCCCGCATCGCGCTTGCCGCGGTGCTCGCCGCGGGTCTCGCGGCCTGTTCGATGGGTGGCGGCGGGGGTCAGCTGTCGCCGGGCCTTTCCGCGCCGATGAACCAGCCGGGCGCCAAGCTCAACCGGGTCGAGGCGCTGTTCCTGCTCAACGATTTCCGTCGCGCCCAGGGCGCTGCCGATGTGCGCGGCGACACCGTGCTCGACGGCACCGCGCAGACACTGGCCACCAACTACGCCAAGAGCGGGGCCCAGCCGGCCCTACCGCCCGGCGCCGTGGTGATGCGGCTCAGCGCCGGCTACACCACCTTCGCCGAGGTCTTCTCCGGCTGGCGCGCCGTGCCGGCGGATGCGGGGGCGATCGCCGATCCGACCGCCAAGCGCGCCGGGCTCGGCGTCGCCTACGACCCGAACTCGACGCACGGCGTCTACTGGGTGCTGGTGCTTGACGACTGACATCGAGACCATCGACTGCCGCGGGCTGAAATGCCCGCTTCCGGTGCTGAAAATGGAAAAGCGCCTGTCGCAGCTGGCGACGGGCGCTTCGTTCGTCTTGCTCGCCACCGATCCGATGGCAAAGATCGATATCCCTCTCTTCTGCAGGCAGAACGGCCACGCCTGCTCGGTGAGCAGCGAGGCCGAAATCATGCGCTTTGAGATCGTGAAGGGCTGAGCGTTCGCTCAGTCGTCGGCCAGCGCTACGGCGGCCGGGGCCCAGGCCGGACGCGGGCGCGGCAGCGGCACATCGTCGACCATGATGCCGAGATCAGTCGCGGAGTAAACCACGCCGTCGATCTTGTCGGTGAGATAGCTCGGATGGCCCTTGAGGCCCATCGGGAACGCCGCCTGGCGCTCCGCCACGTAGGCCTTGGCTTTCTTGCCGCAGATCTGCGCCCGCATGTCCACCGGAGGCGAGGCGATGTTCTTGAGCTGCACGACGTTCTGCCCCGTACCGCTGATCGCGCCGGACAGGCCGCGCAGGAACAGCTCGGCGGTCATCTCATTGCGCTCGCGCGCCGACGAGCCGCCCAGCACCACGGCCAGCATCGAGCGGCCGCCGCGCTCCACCGTCGCCACGATATTGAGGCCCGAGGAGCAGACATACCCGGTCTTCATGCCGGTGGTGCCGGCGAAATGCTCGAGCAGGCCGTTGTTGGATTCGAGCTTGGCCTTGCCTAGCCGCACCGCTTCGGTGCCGAACATCGGCAGATATTCCGGGAAATCGCGCCGGATGATCAGCGCCAGGATGGCGAGATCGCGCGCCGAGGTCACCTGGCCTTCGTTGTGCAGCCCATGCGGATTGACGAAGTGGGTGGCCGACAGGCCCATGGCCTCCGCCATGCCATTCATCTCCTCGACGAACGCCGGCACCGAGCCCGAGACGGTCTCGGCGACGGCCACTGCCATATCGTTGGCCGACTTGACCACGAGGATATAGAGCGCGTCCTTCATCGTCACCGAGGAGCCGACCTTCAGCCCGGATTTGCTCGGCGCCTGGTTCCAGGCGTTCTTCGAGATCTTCACCTTGGTGTCGAGCGTCACCTTGCCCGCCTTGATGGCGGCGAAGGCCACATAGGCGGTCATCAGCTTGGTCAGCGAGGCCGGGTGCCACGGCACGCCGGCATCCTCGGCGTACAGCACCTCGAAGGTGTCGGCGTCGACGAGCAGCAGCGGAGTGGCCCATGCGGGAGTGGTCCCGAGGACGGCGAGGATGATCAACAGGCTGGCGACGATGCGCCGGCGAAACTGCGCGAGCAAGGCGCCTCCGAAGTGCAATGGTCCCGGCGTCGGCAGGGTTCTAGCAACGCGCTCTGCGCCGCTCAACTGCCGCCGGCTGCTGCTCAAATGATTTTGAAGCAAGGCGGCTTCCCATCTAGGTCAAATCCGGCAGATTTCGGGCGCTGGACCAGCGATGGAACAGGGTTCGGCGCGGTTCCGGTAGTCCGGCGTCGAGGAGTTCGAGCGCCGTCATGCCGTCGACGCGAAAGTTGCGGAAGTCATTGCGCAGTGTGCACCAGGCGACCAGCGTCTGGTGCCCTTCGAAGTAGCCCAGCGCCACTGGATAGACCGTGCGCTCGCTGGTCGCGCCGCTCTTGTCGCGATAGCCGAGCCAGACCTGCTTCTCCTCGCGCAGGGCCCGGCGCAGGCGCGCCAGCGGGTTGGCCTCGTCCACCTCGCGCGGTGGAATGACGAACAGCCCGACCGACAGCATCTCGTCGCGCTTGGTGGGCGGCAGCACCGCCTCGATCTTACTTGAGGCATCACGCGCCGTCGCCGCCATCTCGCTGTCGGGACCGTAGATCAACCCACGCAGGCCAAGCACCAGCGCTTCGACCTCCTCGTCGGTGAACATCAGCGGCGGCAGGAAATGCTCCGCCCGCAGCTGAAAGCCGACGCCCGCCTCGCCGTCGATCGCCGCTCCCATAGACTTCAGCGTCTCGATATCGCGATAGACCGAGCGCAGCGACACGCCCATCTCCTCGGCCAGCACCGCGCCCGTCACCGGACGGCGCCGGCGGCGGAGCGCCTGCATCAGGTTGAGCAACCGTTCGGACCGCTTAGCCATTCAGTTTCCGACCGCTGCTGACAAAAACCGGTGCCGCGTGGCGTTAGCCTTCTCGCATCGAACAAGGAGAAACGACATGACCACCATCCTGACCATCCTCACCGAAGGCTTCGCCGATTGGGAGACCACGCTGCTCAACGCCGTGGCGCACAGCTTCTACAAGGTGGAGACCAAGTACGCGACCCCCGGCGGCAAGCCCGTGACCTCGTCGGGCAACATGACGGTCACGCCGCAGCTGGCGCTGGAAGCGGTCGACGTCGCCGACTACGACGCGGTCATCGTCTGCGGCGGTGCCATCTGGCAGACGCCCGAGGCTCCGGATATGGCGCCGCTGCTCACTGCCGCCAAGGCTGAGGGCAAGCTGATCGGGCTGATCTGCGACGGCACGGTGGCCGGCGCCAGGGCCGGGCTGCTCGACCACATCCGCCACACCAGCAACGGCGACGGCTATCTCGATGCCACCGGCTACAAGGGCAAGGCGCTGTACCGCGACACCCCGGCGGCGGTGACCGACGGCAAGGTGGTAACCGCGGCGGGCGTGTCGCCGGTGAGCTTCATGGTCGCGGTGATGGACGGGCTGGGATTGGCGGACGACAACCTGCAATACTATGTCGGCATGCACGCCGCACAGTACGGCAAGGCGGCGTGAGGGAACCGGGGGCTGGCGCGAACCGACCCCCACCCCTGTCCCTCCCCCTAAGAATGGGGAGGGAGATCCTCACACCGGCAGCAACATCCTGTCCTGCCGCACGACCTCTGCCGACAGCCCCGCATCTCCAGCGCTCCGCGCCACCCGAACCACGTACCGCCCCGGCTCGACCAGCCAGTGCTGCGCCTCCGTCCGATAGTACGCGAAGGCCCGGTCATCGAGTTCCAGCGTCACCCGCTGCCGCTCGCCGGGGCTGAGGTGCACCTTCTCGAACGCCTTCAGTTCCTTCTCCGGCCGCGCCACCGAAGCGTCGGGCGCCGACACATAGACCTGCACCACCTGCGAGCCGGCACGGCGGCCGGTGTTCTCCACCGTCACCGAGACGCTGACCTTGCCGGCGGCCTCAAACCGGCTCGCATCCACCCCCAGATCCGACACCGCGAAGCTCGTGTACCCAAGCCCGAACCCAAACGGGAACAGCGGCGCGATGCCGTGGCGGTCGTAGTGGCGATAGCCGATGAACACGCCTTCCTCGTAACGCACCTTGCCGTCGAGGCCGGGATAGATCTCGCGATCCTGCGAGTTGGTCGGATTGTCCGCCCACTTGACCGGGAAGCTCTGCGGCAGCCGGCCACCGGGCTCTGCAGCGCCGGTCAGCACATCGGCGATGGCGTTGCCCGCCTCCTGCCCCGGATACCAGGCCTCGAGCACCGCCGCGACGTCGCCGAGCCATGGCATCTCGACCGGCCCGCCGGTCTGCAGCACGACGATGGTGCGCGGGTTCACCGCCGCCACCGCCGCGATCAGTTCATCCTGTCGCCCCGGCAACACGATAGAGCCGAGATCGCTGCCCTCGGTGTCCCACTCGCCATTGCGGCCCACGAACACCAGCGCCGTTTCGGCATCCCGCGCCGCGGCGACGGCTTCAGCGATGGCCACGTCCCCAAGCGGCAGACCGATGCCGGCGGCGAAGGCGGCGAGCCCCAGCGTCGCGAAAGCCTTGGTGGCAAACTCGATCACCACGTCATAGGAACGGCCGGCTTCGAGCCGGATGGTGCCCACCACCTCGTCGCAGCCCTCTTCGAAGAAGGTGCGGCCCTTGGTCCAGTTGGTCCACGCATCGGCCACCAGTTTGCCGTCGACGAAGACGCGCGAGAACCCGGCGCTGTAGATGCCGACGCGATGCTCGCCGCTGGCCTCGGGCGTGAACGTCCCCGTCAGCCGCGCCGAGAAATGCAGCGGATCGACCTTGCCGTCGGCCACCCGGCCAATCCAGAAGGTCTGCGCCTCCTCCAGCGTCTCGGAAAACACGGCCGGGCCGCTCAGGTCCTCGCTGGCGAAGTAGTCGACCGCGAGCGCCCCGCGAAGGAGCGGCTCAAAGCGGTTGTTGCCAGCGCCCGCGGCATAGCTCAGGCGATCCTCGCCCATCGCCGCGACCAGTCCGTCCCACGGCGACACCCGGTAGTGCGGGTTGAGCTGGGCGCTGCCGCCGCCCATGATCTGCGCCACCTTGGCATTGGGCCCGATCACCGCGATCTTGCCCTCGCCGCTGAGCGGCAACACCTCGCCCGCGTTCTTCAGCAGCACCGCGCCCTCGGCACCGGCGCGCCGGATCAGCGCCCGATGCTCGGCGCGATCATCGGCCCGTTCTACCCATTCGCTGTGATCGTCGAGCGCACCCGTGCGCTCCATCAGCCTGAGAATATCGAGCACGCGGCTCCGCAACGTCTCGCGAGATACCTCGCCCGCTTCCACCGCAGCCACCAGCTTCGCCCCGCGATCGCGCGCCGGGCCAGGCATTTCGAGGTTGAGCCCGGCATTGACCGTCGGGGCGGTCGAGTGCGAGCCGAACCAGTCCGACATCACGATGCCGTCGTAGTGCCACTCCTTGCGCAGCACCTGGTCGAGCAGCCACGGGTTCTCGCTGGTGTAGGTGCCGTTGAGCTTGTTGTACGAGCTCATGATGCCCCAGGTTCCGGCCTTCTTCACCGCCCACTCGAACGGCACGAGGTAGAGTTCGCGCAGCGCGCGCTCGTCGATCTCGGAACTGATGGTGGTGCGCTCGATCTCGGATTCGTTGCCGACGAAGTGCTTGATCGTCGCCGAGACGCCCTGCCCCTGCAGGCCCTCGATGTAGCCGACTGCAAGGCTGGCGGTGAGGATCGGATCTTCCGAGTAACACTCGAAATTGCGACCGTTGCTGACCGAGCGATGGAGGTTCACCGTCGGCGCGAGGCTGACATGCGCGCCCTTCGACTTCACTTCATCGGCCAGCGCAGTGCCGATCTCATTGAGCAACCGCACATTCCAGCTGGCGCCAAGCGCGATCCCCACCGGGAACGCCGCCGATTTCACCCCGCCGATCAGCGAACCGCCACCGCGGGCGCCGTTCGGCCCGTCGGTGACCCGCAGCTTGCCGATGCCCAGCCGCTCAATTGCCGGCAGCGACCAGAAATCTTCGCCCGAGAGCAGGCTCACCTGCTCCTCCAGCGTCAGTTCATCGGCCAGGGTTTCGATCCGTGACGACATACGCTTCTCCCGCACTCGGCTACATCCGGGCCTACCCCTAGGCACAAACGGTAACTGCGTCTATATTGGTAACCAACAATTTCAACTGGAAGGCACTCCGATGGCCCTCGGTTCCCCGGAAAAAGTCGAAACCTGCAACGCCATGGGCGATATCCTCAATCGCATCGGCGACAAGTGGAGCGTCATGATCGTCGGCTATTTGACGCGCAAGACCATGCGTTTCAACGAGTTGCGTCATGCCATCGGCGGCATTTCGCAGCGCATGCTGACCCTGACGCTGCGCAATCTCGAGCGCGACGGCCTCGTCACCCGCACGGTGTTCCCCGAAATCCCGCCGCGCGTCGAATACCAGTTGACCAATCTCGGGCGCACCCTCACCGAGCCGCTCGATGCGCTGTGGAACTGGGCCGCCGAGCACCAGGGCGAGGTGCAGAGCGCCCGCCACGAATATGACGCGATACATGAAGGCGCCACCGAGCAGCTCCCGCCGGAGCGGCGCTACGCCGGCGCCGCCAGGTGAGCAGCCGGGTCTCGACCCGTTCGAGCCTCGCTGAGGACCTGAGAGCCATCGGCCTTGCCGACGGCGACGCCGTGCTGGTGCACGCCGCACTCCGCAAGGTCGGTAAGATCGTGGGCGGCCCCGACGACATCCTCGACGCGATGCGCGACGTCATCGGCCCAGCCGGAACCGTACTCGGCTATGCCGACTGGCAACTCGAGGACGAGATCCGCGACGATCCGGCGATGCGCGAGCATATCCCGGCATTCGATCCGTTGCGCTCACGCTCGATCCGCGACAACGGCTTCTGGCCTGAACTGATCCGCACCACGCCAGGCGCGCTGCGCAGCGCGAGCCCCGGCGCTTCGATGGCGGCGATCGGCGGCGAGGCCGAATGGTTCACTGCCGACCACGCGCTCGACTATGGCTATGGCCCGCGGTCGCCGCTTGGCAAACTGGTCGAGGCCAAGGGCAAGGTGCTGATGCTCGGCGCGCCGCTCGACACCATGACGCTGCTGCACCACGCCGAGCACCTGGCCGATTTCCCCAACAAGCGCATCCTCCGCTACGAGGCGCCGATCCTCGTCGATGGCGAGAAAGTCTGGCGCTGGTTCGAGGAGTTCGACACGTCGGACCCACCCGACGGCCTCGCCGACGACTATTTTGCCGGCATAGTCGAGGAATTCCTCGCCACCGGCCGTGGCAAGCGCGGCAAGATCGGCGAGGCGAGCTCGGTGCTCGTCCCCGCCGATGAGATCGTGGCGTTCGCAGTCGATTGGCTCGAACGCTGGGGGCGAACCGCTAGGCGTTGAAGCCGCTGTCGACGAGGATCGACGTGCCCGTGATGCTGCGCCCGCCCGGGCCGGCAAGGTGCACCACGGCCGCGGCGATATCCTCCGCAGCGCCGAAGCGGCCGAGCGCGTTGAGCCCCATCTGCGACGGCGCCATCGGGCCATCGGCCGGGTTCATGTCGGTATCGGTCGAGCCCGGATCGACCGTGTTGACGGTGATGCCCTGCGGCCCCAGCTCGCGCGCCAGCGCCCGCGTCATGCCACCCAGCGCCGATTTGCTGGCGACATAGAGGCTGAGCCCCGGACCGGCTACGCGGCTCGCCATGTTGGTGCCGATCGAGATGATCCGCCCGCCCGCCCCCATATGCTTTGCCGCAGCCTGCGCCGCAAAGAACGGCGCGCGAGCGTGGATCGCGAACAGCCGGTCGAAGGTCTCGACCGTAACGTCGCCGAACGGCCCGCCGGTGCCGGTGCCGGCATTGTTGACGAGAATGTCGATCCGCCCGAATGCCTCGACGGTCCGGTCAACGGCGGCGATCACCGCGTCCGGATCAGCCGAATCGACCTGCATCGCGAGCACACGCCGGCCGAGCGCCGTCACCTGCTGCTCGATCTCGCCGGCCTTCTCGCCGTTGCGCTGGAAGGTGAAGGCGACGTCGGCGCCCTGTTTGGCCAGCGCCAGCACGGTGGCCGCGCCGATGCCGCGGCTGCCGCCGGTGACGAGCGCCACGCGGCCGGACAGTTCGAGGTCAGTCATATCGGATCTCCATTTTCTACCGATCGGTACACAATTGGCTATGACGGTTGCGATGCAGCGTCAAGAATTTTATACTGATCGGTAGACAATCATTCGGAAACCCGATTTTGGCAGGCCGCCCCCGCGAGTTCGATCGAGATGCCGCCTTGGACAAGGCGATGCGCCTGTTCTGGGAGCGCGGCTACGAGGGCACCTCGGTCGGCGACCTGGCCGAGGCCCTGGGCATCGGCAAGCCGAGCCTCTACGCCGCCTTCGGCCACAAGGAGCAGCTGTTCTACGAGGCACTCGATCTCTACATCCGCACCTACGGGCCGACCCTCGGCGACGTGCCCACCGCACGTGGCGCGATTGAGTCCCTGCTGCGCAGCAACGCCGAGACCTACACCGATCCCAGCATCCCCTCGGGCTGCATGATCGTGCTCGCGGCCGCCGTCGGTCCGCCGCAGAATGCCGAAGTTCGAGCGCATCTGGCGATGCTGCGCAACGCCTCGACGGGCTCGTTCGCAGCGCGGATCAGGAAGGGGATGATCGATGGCGATGTGCCGGAGGGCGCCGATGCCGATGGCATGGCGCAGTTCTACACTACGGTACTGAACGGCCTGGCCCTCCAGGCGCGGGACGGCGCCGGTGGCGCCGCCCTTGATCGTGTCATCGACGGCGCCATGGCCGCCTGGGACGTACTGGCTCGCCCGGCGCACTAGCCTAGCGCTTGGCCACCCACGCGCCGCTATCGCCATATCGCTTGCCGGCGAACTTCTCCGGCGACAGCAGTTCACCGAGCGTCATGAGCTCATCCGCCGACAGCACGATGCCGGCCGCAGCGACGTTCTGCTCGAGGTGGGCAATCCGCCGCGCGCCAGGGATGGGGACGATGAAATCGCCCTGGTTGATGACCCAGGCGAGCGCCAGTTGCGCCGCCGTCACGCCCTTGTCGGCAGCCATCTCCTCCAGCAGCTTCACCAGCGAGGCGTTGGCGGCCATGTTCTCGGGGCTGAAGCGGGGCAGTGTGCGCCGGAAATCGCCGTCGCCGAAATCCTCCGGCTTCTGGATCTTGCCGGTGAGGAAGCCGCGACCGAGCGGGCTGAACGGCACGAAGCCGATCCCAAGCTCACGGCAGGCGTCGAGAATGTCGCCCTCCGGATCGCGGGTCCACAGCGAGTATTCGCTCTGCAGCGCCGAGATAGGATGGACGGCATGCGCCCGGCGGATGATATCGGCACCCACCTCCGACAGGCCCAGCGCCCGCACCTTGCCCTCACGGACCAGCTCCGCCATGGCGCCGACCGTGTCCTCGATCGGCACCTGCGGGTCGAGGCGGTGGAGGTAGAACAGGTCGATCGCCTCGACCCCGAGCCGCTTCAACGAGGCTTCGGCCACTTCACGCGCATGCTCGGGCCGCCCATCGACCCCCGCCATGGCATCCGTACCGGTCTTGGCCGGGTCGATGCGGAAGCCGAACTTGGTGGCGATCACCACCTTGTCCCCAAATGGCTTCAGCGCCTTGCCGACAAGGATCTCGTTCTCGCACGGGCCATAGACCTCGGCCGTATCGAAGAACGTCACGCCAAGTTCCACCGCCCGGTGCAGCGTGCTGATCGCATCAGCTTCGTCCTGCCCGCCATAGGCATGGCTCATCCCCATGCAGCCGAGCCCGACTGCTGAAACGGTGAGGTGCGCGCCGAGTTTTCGCGACTTCATGTCGATGGCTCCACTGTCACCGCCCGGCGTTTGCCCGGCGCGTAGTTGTAGGCCGTTCTCGGCGCTCTGGGAGTACTGCGTCATATTCCTTCATCCTCTTCGTAGTGCCGGCATAGCCGGCGATCTTGGTGTCGAGGATGGCAAGGCAATCGGTGAGTTCGGCGAGACGGGCGCGAACGCGCTCGCGATGCGTTTCCAGCATC
This sequence comes from Devosia sp. P1_H9, assembly GCF_056405135.1. Taxonomy (NCBI): domain Bacteria; kingdom Pseudomonadati; phylum Pseudomonadota; class Alphaproteobacteria; order Hyphomicrobiales; family Devosiaceae; genus Devosia; species Devosia sp. P1_H9. Next base: position 19,518 of record NZ_JBFUCQ010000015.1, on the reverse strand, counting down.
TCGCGGCGCTCCATTTCTGTTGGGGCGCCGCGCTCCCGGAGGCCTGCATAGTGCAGCATGTCCCGGATCGGCATCCCGGTCGCCTTCAGGCGGCCGAGAAACTCGATCCAGTTGAGGATCGACGCGTCGTAGTCGCGCTGCCTCGATTGGTCCCGGTCGGCGTAGGGGAGGAGCCCGATCCGCTCGTAGTAGCGGATCGTATGCGCCGTAAGTCCCGAACGCCTGGCCAGTTCACCGATCTTCATAATGCCTTCCTTGCCACGACGCGCCCAAGGCTAGGAGTTCGAGCGCGCTCTAAGTCAAGGGGCATAAATGTGGCTAGACCAGCGCCGTGATTTCCTTCTTCCGCCACCAGCCGCAATAGTAGGTGGCCTGGAAGGTGAGCAGCGCCGTGAAGCTGAGGCAGTAGCCCCACCACACCCCGTCGAGCCCGAAGAAGTGACTGAGCGTCAGCGCCGCCGGCACCTCGACGAGGATGATCGCCGCCAGCGACAGCGCCATCGGGATCCACACGTCGCCTGAGGCCCGCATCACCGCCGAGAACACCGAGCCCCAGCCGAAGACGAGGCAGCTCCACAGCACAATGTGCAGCAGCCGCTCGGCAACCTGCACCACCTCTTCGTCGGTGATGAACAGCCGCACCAGGTGCTGCGAGAACAGGTGCGCGATCAGCACCAGCGCGCCGGTGACGATGAGGTTCATCAGCAGCGCCGTGCGCGTCACCTTCTCGACATCGTCGAAGCGCCGCGCCCCGATCGCCTGTGCGGCAAAGATCGAGGCGGCAATGCCGATCGACATGGCCGGGAACTGCACATAGCTCATCACCTGGTTGACCGCGCCATAGGCCGCCGTGGCGCTGGAGCCGAAGCGGTTGATGATCCCGACGATGACAATGGCCGACATCGACGACACCACCATGGAGACGCCGGCAGGGATGCCAAGCTTGAGGATCAGCCCCAGGAGCTTGAAATCCACCTTCAGGTGCCGGAACAGCTCGGCGTCCGGCGCCATCGGGCTCTTCCGGGCGTTGAGGTAGAAGTAGAGGAAGATCAGCACCACGACGAAGCCGGCGATGAACGCCACAGCCGCCGCCAAGACGCCGATCTGCGGCAGGCCGAACCAGCCCTGGATCAGCGCCGGCGTGACGAACAGCCCAACGCCGATCGAAAAGATCAGCGTCAGCAGCGGCGTCACCGTGTCGCCGACGCCGCGCAGCATCGAGGTGATGAGGAGGAAGATGAAGAACCCCGGCATGCCGATAAGCACGATCCGGCCATAGGCCGTCGCCTGCGCCACGATATCGGCCGGCGCGCCAAGCAACTCCATCAGGTTCTGCGCGAAGAGGCCACCGAACACCGCGACGACGAGCCCCATCAGGAAGCCGACGGTCAGCGTCGTGCCGGTGACTTCCTTGATCTTGAGGATGTTCTTGGCGCCCCATGCCTGCCCGATCAGGATCGAGGCGCCCGAGGCGAGCCCGATCACGAACGAGATGAGGAAGATCATGATCGGGAAGAACACCGAGACAGCGGCCAGCGCCTCCACCCCGATCATCTGCCCGATATAGATGTTGTTGATCGTTCCCGACAGCGACTGCAGGATGTTGCTGAGCATCAGCGGCACGAGGAAGACGAGGAACCGCTGCCAGAGCGGCCTAGAGAGATTGTTCATCGAATGAACTCCGAAACCCGTAAAGTATGCGACGGCGTTGGGCCCCAAATGACCAGCGGCCGGTCTGTCGACCGGGTCGCGAGGCGGGCCACTTCACATCTCAGCTGAAGATGCAGGCGGGTCGGAGCACGATGGGGTATGAACGCACGGGCGGTTCTCTAGACCCGCCCTGCCCGTCGGTCAACGCCCGGGCTCGTCAAGCCGGCCTTGCTCGACCAAGGCAAGAACAATGATGACCGGTCTAGTCGTGCTCCCCGATCACCACGGCGAATAGATGCGATCAACAACTCTCATCACCGAAGTGCTGCACCTCGTGTAGCCTGCCGCCCATGACCAAACCTGTCGCCATCGTCACCGGAGCCGGCCAGGGCATCGGCGCCGCCATCGCCCGCGAGCTCGCGTCCCGCAACTACGAGCTGGTGCTGTTCGCCCGTTCCGAGCAGGTCGAAGCTGTTGCGGCCGAACTCTCCGCCACCGCCGTCCGAGGCTCGCTCACCGAGCCCGCGGACCTCGAGCGCCTCGTCACCACCACGCTCGCCACCCACGGTCGCATCGACGCCGTGGTGAACAATGCCGGCCACGTCCCCACCGGCGACATCGGCACCATGGCCGACGATGCCTGGCAGGACGGCTTCGATATGATCGTCCTCAACCCGGTCCGCCTGATGCGGCTGGTGACACCGCATTTCCTGGCAAATAACCATGGCTCGGCGGTGAACATTTCGAGCTTTGCCGGCAAGTCTCCCGACCTCGCCATGCCCATGTCGTCTGCTTTGCGGCCCGCCCTCCAGGCCTGGACCAAGCTCTACGCCGACCGTTACGGCTCCAACGGCATCCGTATGAACGCCGTGCTGCCGGGCTTTCTCGACAACTACGACACCGTCGAAGCCCGCCGCCAGAAGATCCCCGTCGGCCGCTACGGCGAGCTACAGGAAGTGGCCAAGGTCGTGGCCTTCCTCCTCTCCGACGACGCGTCCTACGTCACCGGCCAGAGCCTGCTCGTCGACGGCGGCATGACCCGCGCGCTCTAACCGGCATCACCGTGATGAATGGAGACAATCACCAGATGTCATCGCGCGCAGCGCTCGATCTGAGGTAGTTTCCGCTCATGCATGCACCCGCCCCCCACAGCGGACCCGCGCACTTTTGGCTCGGCGTCCGCATGTTCTTTCCTGTCGCCATCTCCATCGCCGCCTATGGCGTGGTGTGGGGCGTGCTCGCCGGCCAGGCGGGAATGAGCGTGCTCGAGGTACTGCTGATGAGCGGGCTGGTGTTCGCCGGCGCCAGCCAGTTCGTCGCCCTCGATAGTTGGACGCCCGGCAATCTGCCCATCCTCGCCATCGTCATCACCACCGCTATCGTCAATCTCCGCATGCTGCTGATGACGGCAACGCTGCGACCGCTAACCACCCATTTCTCGCCGCTCCGCGCCATCTTCTCGGTCTATCTGGTGGCCGACGAGAACTGGGCCATGACCATGGGCGAAGTCGCCAAGGGGCGCGGTTCGGTGGCCTTCCTGATCGGCTCCGGCTTCTGCTCGTGGATCGCCTGGGTGGGCTCGACGCTGGCCGGCCGCCTGCTCGGCTCGGTGGTCGACGACCCGACCAGGTACGGCCTCGATTTCGCCTTCACCGCCACCTTCCTCGCCCTGCTGCTCGGTATGTGGAAGGGCAAGGGCGATCTGATCCCCTGGCTGGTGGCCGCGCTCGCCGCCATCGTCTCGGCGAAACTGATCCCGGGCAACTGGTACATCATCATCGGCGGCCTGCTCGGCAGCCTCGCGGGCGCGATCGTTGAAACACGCAAAGGCAGGACCAATGTCGATCTCGCTTGAGGCCCTGATCACCATCCTGGGGATGACGGCGGTGACCTTCGCGATCCGCGCCGGTGGACTGCTGCTGGCTGACCGCCTGCCCCGCACCGGCTTCGTCGCGAGCTGGATGAAGCACATCCCGGCAGCCGTGCTGGCCTCGCTCGTGGCGCCCGCCATTGCTGGCGGCGGTCCCGCCGAGGGCATCGCCGCAGCAGTGACGCTCGTGGCCTATGTGCTCAGCCGCAGCCTCTTCGTCGCCATGGTGGCCGGGGTAGGCGCGGTATTCTTCGCGCGGCTCGCACTGGGCGGTTGAGGAACGCCAAGCCTTCTGGCTCGTTGTAGCGACAACAAGGAGGTCACATGCACACGATCATCGGACAGTTCGACAGCTACGAGCACGCCGCCGCCGCCGTGCATGCCCTGCACGAAGCCGGCATCTCGCACACCGACATCAGCTTCGTCGCCAACACCCCGCCCGACTATGAACCGGACGACGTCGGCGAAGGCGCCACCACCGGTGCCGAAGTCGGCGCCGGGCTCGGTGCGGCCGGTGGCCTGCTCGCCGGCCTCGGCATCATCGCCATTCCCGGCCTCGGCCCCGTGGTCGCTGCCGGCTGGCTGTTCGCCACTGCCGTCGGCGCCATCGCCGGCGCCGGGGTTGGAGCCGCGACCGGCGGCCTCGTCGGCGCGCTGACCAGCGCCGGCGTCTCCGAGAGAGAAGCCCAGGTGCTGGCCGAAAACGTCAAGCGCGGCGGTGCCATCGTCAGCGCCCGCGTCGACGAAGCCCACGCCGGCCCGGCCGCCGCGATCCTGCGCTACGCCGAAGGCGTCGATCCCTCGGTCGGGCGCCAGTCGCTGGAAGCCGAAGGCTGGACCGGCTTCGACGAAGCCGAACCTCGCCCGCCCCGCCGCGCCGACGACTATCCCTACGTCCCGCCAATCGTCTGACGCGACAGCAGGTCTCGCCTCTCGGCCGGATGCTTGCGGCTGTCGAAGCCTGAGGGTTGCACGGCAAACGGCACAATGGTACGGGCATGCCGTTGCCCCTGTGGTGGAATTGGTAGACGCAGCGGACTCAAAATCCGCCGCCGCGAGGCTTGTCGGTTCGAGTCCGACCGGGGGCACCAATCAATCATCTTTTCTGATGTGAGCCGCCACGCCGCTGGCTATTGCGGCGTCAGGTTCTCGGTGCCCGTGCCGGGCTACCCTGCGATGGTCCACAGCCCTCGCATCGAGCCGTCATCCATCACTTGGTAGATCACCAGCCCGATCGCCTCGCCCATGCTAGGGCCGGCCGCTCTGGACTGACAATCGGGAGCAACGCAGAGTGGCGATCACTTTGTCACGGAGGATTCGATGGCTGGAACGATCAGGCTCGGCACCGCCGGTTGGGTGTTCGAGCCCTGGCGCAAGAGCTTCTATCCCGATGGCCTGAAGCAGAAGGACGAGCTCGCATATTCGAGCGCGCGCCTCGGCAACATCGAGATCAACGCCACCTTCTATTCGCACCAGAAGGCCGCAAGCTTCGAGAACTGGGCCGGCCAGACCCCTGACAGCTTCATGTTCAGCGTCAAAGGCCACCAGCTGGTGACCCACATCAAGCGGCTGAAGGATGTCGAGCAGCCGCTGGCCAACTTCTTCGCCTCGGGCGTCATGGCGCTTGGCGCAAAGCTTGGCCCGTTCTGCTGGCAACTGCCGGGCAATGTTGCCTACGACGCGGCGCGCATGGAGGCGTTCCTCGCGCTCCTGCCTCGGACCCCGGACGCACTGCTGGCGCTGGCCGCCAAGGCCGATGGGCTGAAGAACCCACCCTTCCTCGATGCCACCGGCATCGGCAAAGTTCGCCATGCCATTGAGGTGCGCCACAAGAGCTTCGCCGATCCCCGGTTCATCGAGCAGTTGCGCGCTCATGACGTCGCACTCGTCGTCGCCGACACCGAGGACTGGCCCTATATCGACCAGACCGCCGACTTCTCCTACGCGCGCCTGCAGGGCGCACCGGGGAAAGAGAGCTATTCGCTCGCCGAGCGCGATACCCGGGCCGGCTGGCTCAAGGCGTGGTCCGAGGGCAAGCCGGTCGCCGACGGTTCCTACGTGACCGGCGCCGAGGCAAGCCCCCCGCCGCGCGACGTGTTCGCGTTCTTCGTTTCGACCGACAAGGAGCACGCCCCGGACAACGCCCGTGCGGTGATGGCCACGCTCGGCCTCAAGGGCCCGGCAGGGGACTGAAACGTGAGTGACGATCTCGTGACCCGGCTTAAGTTGACTTGCGGCGCGCTCCCCAGAATATGGCGCGCATCCGCACCGGAGCGTCATCGTGACCACTAGCCTCACTCAGGATCGTCCACGCCTTCTGGCGACGATCGCCTTCGTCCTCGCGCTCGCCACCATCGCCGGCGCCTGGGGCTCGCAGCTGTTCGGCGGGCTTGTCCCGTGCGAACTCTGCCTCGAGCAGCGCCTCGCCTACTATTGGGGCCTGCCGCTGCTGGCGCTGATCCTTATCCTGTGGCACCGCTTGCCGCGGGTGGTCTTCTACACCGCGATGGGCATCGTCATTGCCGTCCTCGGCTGGGGCCTCTACATGGCGACCTACCATGCCGGCGTCGAGTACGGCTTCTGGCCCGGCCCCACGGCCTGCACCGGCACGGGCGTCGACGTCAGCTTCTCGGACCTGACGAACATCAACGCCGCCAAGGTCGTCCCCTGCGACAAGATCCAGTTCAGCCTGTTCGGCATTACCCTTGCCGGCTACAACGCGTTGATCCTCGTGGCGGTAATCGCCATGCTGGTCGGCGCAATGCTGTCGAAGGGCCGGAAGGCCGCCTGAGCCTTACGGCTCCAGCTCGATGTCCCAGTAGAGATAGTCCAGCCAACTCTGGTGCAGGTGGTTGGGCGGGAAGGCGCGGCCGTTATTGTGCAGGTCGTGCACGGTCGGCTGGAACGGCTCCTGCATCGGGAACATCTTGATCTCGCGCGGCAGCCTGTTGGCCTTGCGCAAGTTGCACGGCGCACAGGCGGCGACCACGTTCTCCCAGGTGGTGCGGCCGCCCTTCGAGCGCGGGATCACGTGATCGAAGGTCAGGTCATCGCGCGTGCCGCAATACTGGCATTGGAATTTGTCGCGCAGGAAAACGTTGAAGCGGGTGAACGCGGGGTGCCGCGCCGGGCGCACGTAGTCCTTGAGCGAGACGACGCTGGGCAGCAGCATCTCGAAGCTCGGAGACTTGATCACCCGGTCGTAATTGGAGACGACGTGGACACGATCAAGAAAGATCGCCTTGACCGCGTCCTGCCAGGACCAAAGCGACAAGGGATAGTAGCTGAGTGGCCTGTAATCGGCATTCAGCACCAGAGCGGGGCTATTCTCAAGCGACACATGTACCGTCACTTGTCGCCCCCTGATCGGGAATCGCGGCCAGTCATGATCAGCAATATTCTATGCCGACTGTGACAGCGCTGTGAAGCGCGATTCGATCAGTCGATTCAGGTGCTTTGCGCGAGCATGAAGGACGTGGCGAAATCCAGCCCATCGGGGGCAATCCCATGCGCCGTGCCGGCCGAAATGTGGAGCCCGACATCGTAGCCCGCCGCCGTCAGTTCGGTCGCCGCCTGCCGGCTGAGCGCCGGATCGACCACCTGGTCGATGTCGCCATGGATCAGCGCCACCGGCGGCTTGTCGGCAGCGGGAAAGCTCTCGGCCGGAACGAACGCCCCGGAGAACGACACGATACCGCGAACCGGCTGCGGCAACGCCGTGCCGATATGCAGCGCCATCATCGCCCCCTGCGAGAAGCCGATGAGGAATGTGTCGGCGGGCTTGATGTCGGTTTGCGTCCAAAGGTCGGTAAGGAACTCGATGATGACAGGCGCGGCGTTCTTCGCGCCCTCGATGCGGCCGGCGATGCGATCGACGCTGAGTGGAAACCACTCGAAGCCGAACGGGTTGCCGGCGCACGGCGTCGGCGCGTTCGGCGCGATGAACAGCGCCTCCGGCAGCAGCGGACCCCAGTGATGGCCGAGCCCGATCAGGTCGCTGCCATCGGCGCAGTAGCCGTGCAGCAGGATCACTGCCTGCTTCGGGGCGCCACCGCTTTTGGGCGGCAGCATCGGGCCGGAGAGCTTGGCCATCAGATCGACAATCCTTCCTTGTTCCGCACGGCGCGGTAGTAGCGCCACAACAGCAATGCGGCAGTGGAGCGGTGCGGCGACCAGCGCCGCGCCATGTCGATCAAGTCCTTCACCGGCGGCTTGCCGTCAAGCCCGAACGCCCACTCCGCCGCCCGCTGCAAGGCCACGTCACCGGCCGGAAAGATGTCCGGGTGGGCAGCCGAGAACATCAGGTAGATCTCGGCGGTCCACGGCCCGATGCCCTTGAGCTTGGTGAGCGCAGCTATGGCGTCGTCGGCCGGCAGCTCGGCCAGATGCGCGAAGTCGACGCTGCCCGCGGCGATCGCCTCCGCCAACCCCCGCAGTGTCCGGTACTTGCTACCGGATTGCCCCGCGCCTCGAACCGCCTCCTCGCTGAGCTTTAGATACCCCACCGGATCGAGCGCCCCCTCAAGCAGCGCGAACCGCGACCAGATCGCATCGGCGCTGGCAGTCGACACCTGCTGTCCGGTGACGATCCGCGCCAGCCCCTCGAAGCCGCCGGGCGAGCGGCGAATCTCGAACGACCCTGCCCTGTCGGCAATGGCGGCAAGGCGAGGATCGAGCTGGATGAGGGCGCCGAGGTTGCGCTGCAATGCCTCCGGCGTATCGAGACGGTCTGTCAAAGAAATATCCTTACGTGCTAGCACTTTGCCATGCTCAAACCCGTCCTCCGCTTCGCCCCCAGCCCCAACGGTTTGCTGCATCTGGGGCACGCCTATTCGGCGCTGTTCACGGCGCTATGGGCCGAGAACCTCGGTGGCCGGTTTCTCGTCCGCATCGAAGACACCGACATAACCCGAAGCAAGCCGGAATTCACCGCCGCGATCTTCGAGGACCTGCATTGGCTCGGCCTCGAGTGGGAAACGCCGGTGATGCGCCAGTCCGAGCGCTTCGATGAGTACGCGGCCCAGGCCGACCGCCTGAAGCGCCGCGACCTGCTCTACCCCTGCTTCTGCTCACGCACGGAGATGGCCGCCGTGTCGGCCGGCGTCGACCCCGACGGCGCGCCGCTCTATCCGGGCACCTGCCGGCACCTGTCGCACGACGAGGTGAGCCAGCGCTTCGCCGAGGGCCGCGAGGTGCAATGGCGGCTGAAGACCGACGAGGCAATGGCGCTAACCGGCATCCTGCCCTACACCGTCGCCGCGCCGACCCCGATCGATCGCCCGCAGATCCGCTACGCCCGGCCCGAGCGCTGGGGCGATGTCGTGCTGCAGCGCAAGGGCATTCCGACCAGCTATCACCTGAGCGTGGTGATCGACGACGACGCGCAGGGCGTCACCCATGTCACCCGAGGCCGCGATATGGAGGCCTCGACCGATATCCACGTGCTGCTGCAGATGCTGCTCGGCCTCACCTCGCCGATCTACACCTTCCACAAGCTGATCCTCGACGACGAGGGCAAGAAGCTCGCAAAGTCGAAAGGCTCCACATCGCTGCGGAGCCTTCGCGAGGCGGGCCGGACGCCGGAGGATGTTCGGCGGGAGCTGGGGTTCTAGGCCGGCTGACCCGGAGCTAGCCGACCCCCACCCCTGTCCCCTCCCCTAAGAATGGGGAGGGAGATCAAAACATCAGCACCTCAATAGGCGTCTCCCTCCCCCTGTTGAGGGGGAGGGGACAGGGGTGGGGGTCGGCCCGTACCGGACCGACCTCAGGCCGCCAGCTTCTCCTCCTTGAAGAACGGCGCCACGGTCTCGGCGACTGCTTCGCCGAACGGCGTCGCGAAGTCCGGGCCGAGGATCGCGTCCAGCCGAGCATCCCTGAGCTCCATTTGGTTCTCCCACAGGTACGCCATCTTGCTGACTGCCCGCATCAGCGGATCGACCAGGCCGACCACATTGAACAGCACCCGCGGGAACACGCCGACCTTGAGCTTCACCGGAGCCGCGGCGACAGCGGCCTCGGCCATCTGCTCCGGCGTCACGTAGTTGCCTGCAAAGTGGAAATTCTCGAAGGTGCCGAACTCCTTGCGGTGCCAGGCGAGCTTCTCGAAGGCCCGGCCCAGGTCCGGCAGATAGGCCCAGGAGTGGCCGACGCCAGGCACGCCCATCATGGCGAATTTGCCCTTCTTGGCCTCGCGCAGCATGGCGAGATCGAACCAGTCGAACGTGCTCTCCGGCCCGTAGAAATCGCCGGCGCGAAGGATGATCGCCTGGATGTCGCCGCGCTTCGCCGCCGCCTCGTACATCGCCTCGACCCGCACCCGGATCTCGCCACGCGGCGTCTGCGGGTGCTGCTTGAGGTCCGGCGTCACCAGCCGGTCGGTGGCGGCGTAATTGTAGATATTGCCCGGGAACAGCAGCGTCTTCCTGCTGGCACCCAGTGCCGCGATCACCCGCTGGTTCTGCGCTTCCATCCGGCCCTGGTCCCACTGGTGGTAGGGCAGGTTCAGCGCGTTGACGACGACGTCGATCTCGCCGATCGCCGCCCGCATCGCCTGGAGATCCTCTGCATCCCCCTTGATGAAGCGGACGCCGGCGATTGGTTGCTTGTTCGAGCGGCCGAACCCGGAAACCTCCCACCCTGCGGCGACGAACGCCTTGGCGATGTGGTGGCCGACATGCCCGTTGATCCCGAGGACGATGACTTTCTGCGCGGTCATTTGCTTGCTCCTTGCTGGTAACGAACAAGGTAGGCGCAACATCCGCGTTGATGAATTGGACAAGATCGTTCACTTTCCATACATAATTGAATGGCACGGAGGCCTTGAACGATGCCCGATCCAGACTGGTCGTTGTGGCGCAGCTTCGGCGCGGTCGTCGAGCACGGCTCGCTCTCGGCGGCCGCTCGTGCCCTCGGCCTCAGCCAGCCCACTCTCGGCCGCCACGTCGAGGCACTTGAGCAAGCACTCGGCATGAGCCTGTTCGAGCGCACCCTCACTGGCCTCCGCGCCACCGACACCGCGCTGAAGCTCTACGAGCCGGTGCTCGCCGCGCAACAGGCGCTGGCCGAAGCGACGTTGATCGCTGAGGGAGCCAGCGCCGCGCTGACCGGTTCGGTCCGCATAACCTCGAGCACAGTGATGTGCCATTACGTGCTGCCGCCGTTCCTGCGCGATTTGCGCGAAGCCTTCCCGCAGGTGGCGATCGAGCTCGTGCCGTCCGACTCGGCGGAGAACCTGCTGCTGCGCGAGGCCGACATCGCGGTCCGTATGTTTCGCCCCACCCAGCTCGAGCTGATCACCAAAAAGCTTGGCGAGAGTCCGATCATCACCTGCGCCCACGAGAGCTACATCATCAGGCGCGGCAGCCCCGAGCGCCCCGAACAGCTGGTCGAGCACGACCTCATCGGCTTCGATCGCTCGGACCTGTTGACCAGCGCCGCCCGCCGCATGGGGTTCGAGCTCAGCCGCAACGACTTCATCGTCCGCACCGACAGCCAGACCAACATCTGGGAGCTGATGAAGGCCGGTCTCGGTATCGGCTTTGCGCAGCAGGTGATCGTCGAGCAGACACGCGGCATGGTGCCGCTCCTGCCCGATTTCCGCCCGCCACCGCTCGAAGTGTGGTTGACCACCCACCGCGAACTGTTCACCAGCCGTCGCATTCGTGCCATCTATGACCGACTGGGCGAGGGCCTCAGCCGCTTCCTCGCAGGGACCCCGCAATGAACATCACCGGCATTATCACCATCGTCGCGCTCGCCGCGGTCGCCATCATCCTCGGCATGGGGCTGTGGAACATGTTCCGTGGCGGCGACCCCAATCTCAGCCAGAAACTGATGCGCGCCCGCGTTATCGCGCAGGCAGTGGCCATCGTGGTGATCCTCGCGGCGCTGTTCTTCTTCGGGCGGGGTAGCTAAAGGAGCGCCGGAAAGCCACGCTGAAAATGGCTTCGCCCTGACACACCACCTGCGCTAGCTTCACGCCTCTGACTCGCGGCGGAACGACATGGTCAAGATCAACAAGATTTACACCCGCACCGGCGACGACGGCACCACGGGGCTGGTGCGCGGTCCGCGCCGCTCCAAGGCCGACCTCCGCGTCGAGTGTTTCGGCACCGTTGACGAGGCCAACAGCTTCATCGGCATGGCGCGCCTCAATACCGGCTCGATGCCCAAGCTGGACCGGCTGCTCGCCCACATCCAGAACGACCTGTTCGACCTCGGCTCCGATCTCGCGACCCCTGGCGCCGATCCGGCCGGCGCGCCGCCATCACTGCGGATCACACCGGCCCAGGCCGCGTGGATCGAGCAGCAGATCGATCACTACAACGAGGCGCTGAAGCCGCTGACGAGCTTTGTCCTCCCCGGCGGCACGCCGCTCGCGGTGGCGCTGCACCTCGCGCGCACCGTAACCCGCCGCGCCGAGCGGCTGGTGGTCGAGCTGATCGCCGCCGAGCCGGACGTCAACAACGCCGTACTCGTCTATCTCAACCGGCTCTCCGACCTGATGTTCGTCATGGCGCGGGTGGCGAACGCCAACGGCGAGACCGACGTGCTGTGGACGCCTGGAAAGTTCAGCGCCGATCCGTCCTCGCGCGGCTGATGTTCATCCCGCTTCACGACCGCAATCCGGTCCGGCACATCAAATTCGCCTACGTCAATTACGGGATCATCGGGCTCAACGTGCTGGTGTTCCTGATCCAGCTCGCCCATGGCAGCGGACTGGCCTTCGACGAGTTCGCGCTGAGCTACGCCGCGGTGCCGGCCTATTTCCTGCAGCCCAATGCCCCCGATCGGCTGCCCTTCCTGCCCGACGGCTTCTCGCTCGTCACCTACGCGTTCTTCCACGCCGACTGGCTGCACCTGGGCAGCAACATGCTGTTCCTCTGGGTGTTCGGCGACAATATCGAGGACGCGCTGGGCCACGTGAAGTTTGCGCTCTTCTATCTTGCCTGCGCCGCGCTCTCGGGCCTCGCCTACATCCTCTTCGCCATGGGCACCTACACCTGGCTGATCGGAGCTTCGGGCGCCGTGGCCGGGGTGATGGGCGCCTACATCGTCCTCTACCCGCACGCCCGGGTGTACGTGCTGCTAGGGCTGGCTATCCCGATCCCCCTGCCCTTGCCGGCGCTGTGGATGCTCGGCGCCTGGGCCGTGGTTCAGGTGTTCTATCTGGTCGTCGGCGACACCAGCCCGGTGGCCTGGTCGGCCCATATCGGCGGCCTGATCGCGGGCGCGGCCCTCTGCGTGCCGCTGAAGCGACGCGACGTCGTGCTGTTCGGCGGTCGCTAGCGAACACGCATAGACAAGGTCAAAGTGGGCAGCGGCTGCTGTTCGGCGGCCGCTGATCCGTAAACGATTGATTCACGATCGCGCCATTCCGGCACAATCGAGGGAAGGTTTCGTTTACGCCCCGGTCATAAAACCTCGGGGATGAACATGGATCTGACATCGCAACTGCTTGCCGCGCGCTCCGCAGGGACGCAGCAATCGATCGCCATGGCCGTGCTGAAGAAGTCGCACGAGATGGAGATGTCGCTGATCCAGATGGTCGATGCCGTGGCGCGTTCCGCTCCACCGCCCGGCCAGGGGACGAAGGTCGACAAAGTAGCCTGACCAGCCGGAGGGGTGATGAACCTCGATACGTCGATCTATCGCATGGCCTTCCGAGAGGCCGACACGCTCGGCGTCGCCCAGGTGCTCGTCGCCAAGAAGCGCGCCGATCTCGAGCATCAGCTGCTGCTCAAGCAGGTGAACGAAGGCTCGCAAAGCACCGGCGCCGACCTCGAACGCGCCCTCAGCGACATGGAGCGACGCTCCGACGAGTTCGTCGGCCGCATCATCGACAAGCAGGTCTGAGCCGTCCGGCCGCGACGCCCGATCCCTGAACACTCGCTGAACACCAGCGCCAACTCATCATATGATTCAGCAAAAATGCCGTTGCGCGGCAGTCGCGGCGACGGCAAAAGCGAACACTTCAGCGGGGGGAACGCTGAAGAGGAGTTCGGCCCCATGAAGACGGGCTACGAGAAGATGGTATCCGGCGAGCTCTACGAGGGGCCGGATTGGAACCTGATCGAGATGCAGGTCGAGGCCAAAAAGAAGCTCGATCGTCTCAACGCCGTCCCCAGCTGGGACATGCCCAACCGCACCGCGATGTTCCGCGATCAGCTCGGTAGCTTCGGCGAAAGCTTCGTGCTGAGCCCCATCACCTGGGAGTACGGCAAGCACATCCACATCGGCGACGGCGTGTTCATCAACTTCGAATGCGTGTTCCTCGACGGCGCCGAAGTCCGCATCGGCGACGGCACCGCCATTGCCCCGCGCGTCATGTTCCTCACCGCCGGCCACCCCGTCGATCCGAACGAGCGCGAGCGCCGCGATCCCAAGACCGGCAAGCTGATCGGTGCCCAGTGCATCAACAAGCCGATCACCATCGGCAAGCACTGCTGGATCGGCGCCGGCACCATCATCGTCGGCGGCGTCACCATCGGCGATGGCACGACGATCGGCGCCGGCAGCGTCGTAACGCGCGACATCCCCGCGGGCGTACTGGCCGCCGGCAACCCATGCCGGGTGATCCGCAAGGCCGACGCCAAGCCGATCCGGCAAGCCGCCAACGCAGCCTAACGGACGAGAAACGCCTCGACCTCGGCGCGCGACGGCGCGCCGAGCCGGCCGCCGAACCGCGTGCACTTGATCGCTGCCGCCGCCGAGGCAAAGGCGATGATGTTGCGCATCGGCCAGCCTTCCAGCAGGCCCACCGCGAATCCGGCGTGAAACACATCGCCGGCCGCCAGCGTGTCGATCGCCTCGATCTTCGGCGCCGGCGAATGACGGATGCCGCCGCCCTCGGTCCACCAACAACCATCAGCCCCGGCGGTCACCGCGACGAAGCCCTTATGGCTCATCGCCAGCCACCCGGCCGCCTGCTCCGCCGTCGCCGCCCCGGTCACCAGCTTCGCCGCACTCTCCGACGCCACCACATGCGTCGCCAGCGGCAGCAATCCGTCCAGCACCTCGCGCGCCGCCATGTCGGCATCGAGGATCGCCGGAATGCCGGCGGCCTTCGCGGCGACCAGCGCCAACGCCGCGGCACCCGGCCAGCGCACATCGGTCATCACCGCATCGATCCCACCAAGCTTCGGCGCGGCCTCCGCCGGCGCCATCAGCGTCGGATCGTAGCGCGGCACGATCATCGTACTGCCGGTGCGATCCATGAAGATCGACGAGAAGCCCGAGCGCGACCCCGCCACCCGCCGCACCCGCGAGCAATCGACGCCCTCGCCCGAGATCTGCTTGACCAGCCGGTCGCCAGTAGCGTCGTCACCGGCCGAAGCCCACAGCGCTGCCTCGCCACCGAGCCGCACAATGCTCGCCGCCTGCGCCGCGGCCATGCCTTCGGCCACCTCAACCGCGTCGAGCGGAATGACCTTGCCCGGCCCTGCCGGCAATTGCTCCAGCCGGAAGATGGTGTCCATCGTCAGGGCACCGACGCAGAGGATCTTGCCCATGCGTCAGGCGCCGATCAGCGTGTCGATGACGTTGTGCCCGTCAGGCGTATCCCACTCTGCCGGGCCCTGCAGCACCGCCAGCTCGCACCCCTTCTCGTCGAGCAGCAGCGTCGCCGGCAGCCCGATCGCCACCGCCTGCTGCTGCAGCCGCTTGAATGCATCGAAGGTCGAGTCGGCATAAAGCGGCAGGTTCGTCAGCCCCTCGTCGGCGAGGAATTTCTTCGCCTTCTCGAGGCCGCTTTCGCCCACGTCGAGATTGATCGGCAGCACCATGAAGCTGTCGGAATTGTACTTGGTCGCCAGGGCAGCGAGCGCCGGCATTTCGGCCCGGCACGGCACGCACCAGCTGGCCCAGAAGTTCACCAGCAGCTTCTTGCCGGCAAAGCTGCCGATCGTCGTGGGCGCACCCGCCGCGTCCATGAACCCCATGTCGGCATAGCCGCGCCCCTCGCCGGTCCCGGTGAGTGCCGCCAGCGCGCCGACTGCGGCGGCGTCGATCTTCTGGCCCTTCACCACCTGCGGATCGCACTGCGTCGCCTGCGCCGGCATGAAGTTGCCAATGACGAGGGTAAGGACTAGTGCTACCGCCGCGCTGGCCAAGGCAATCAGCAGCACCCGCTTGGGCTGCAGTCTGCGGGTCGGAGCGGGGCTTTGGTCGGTCATGAATCTACCGTTGGAGTTGAGATGAGCAATCGCATGTGGGGCGGCCGTTTCGCGACCGGGCCCGACGCCATCATGGAAGAGATCAACGCCTCCATCGGCTTCGATCAGCGTCTCTACAAGCAGGACATCGCCGGCTCTATCGCACACGCCACCATGCTGGCGGAAGTGGGCATCCTGACCCAGGCAGACCGCGACGCGATCATCACCGGCCTAAAGACCGTGCTCGACGAGATCGAGACAAACAAGTTCACGTTCTCGCGCTCGCTCGAGGACATCCACATGAACGTCGAGAGCCGGCTGAAGGAAGTGATCGGCGATGCCGCCGGCCGCCTCCACACCGCCCGCTCGCGCAACGACCAGGTGGCCACTGACTTCCGGCTCTATGTCCGCGACGCCATCGACACGCTTCTCGCCCAGGTGAAGACACTGCAACTCGCTCTGGTGAAGCGCGCCGAGGAAGAAGTCGCAACCATCATGCCCGGCTTCACCCACCTGCAGAACGCTCAGCCGGTGACCTTCGGGCATCACCTGCTTGCCTATGTCGAAATGCTCGGCCGCGACTACGGCCGCTTCGAGGATGCGCGCAAGCGCCTCAACGAAAGCCCGCTCGGCTCCGCCGCCCTCGCCGGCACCCCCTACCCGATCGATCGCGACATGACCGCCAAGGCGCTCGGCTTCGACCGCCCGACCGCCAACTCACTCGACGCCGTCTCGGATCGTGACTTCATCCTCGAGACGCTATCGGCAGCCAGCCTCTGCGCCATGCACCTCTCGCGCTTCGCCGAGGAACTGGTGATCTGGTCGTCGCCGCAGTTCGGCTTCGTCAAGCTCAGCGACAAGTTCACCACCGGCTCGTCGATCATGCCGCAGAAGCGGAACCCCGACGCAGCCGAGCTGATCCGCGCCAAGGTCGGCCGCATCATGGGTGCGTTGACCTCGTTGATGATCGTCATGAAGGGCCTGCCGCTCGCCTATTCCAAGGACATGCAGGAAGACAAGGAAGTCGCCTTCGACGCGCTCGACTCGCTGTCGCTCTCGCTCGCCGCGATGACCGGCATGGTCGAAGACCTGAAGGCCAACCGCGAGAAGATGCGCGCCTCGGCCAACGCCGGCTTCTCCACCGCCACCGACATCGCCGATTGGCTGGTGAAGCAGGCCAACATCCCGTTCCGCGAAGCCCACCACATCACCGGCCAGATCGTCGCGCTGGCCGAGCAGAAGGGCATGACGCTCGACGGCCTCACCATCGAGGACTTCAAGTTCATCGACCACCGCATCGACAGCCGCATCCACAAGGTGCTGAGCGTCGAAAGCTCGGTCGCCGCGAGGAAGAGCTACGGCGGCACGGCGCCGGAGAACGTCGCGGCCCAGGCCGCCCGCTGGAAGGAAATCCTCACCGGCGTGAAGTCCGAGCCGGTCAGCGTGAAGAAATCCGGCGGTCACGGCGACGGCGGGGTGGAGTAGGCTTCGGCCATGCCGCGCAAACCCCGTGCCCTGCACCTCACCGCCGACCATGTCGCCCGCATCCCGGTGATCGAGGATCCGGGTCAGCCGACCTACCCGGGCATCCGCCCAGCGACCGAAGCGGACTATGAGGCCGAAGTCGCGCGCATCATGGACTCGGCGCCCCAGGGTGAGTTCTGGATCTTCGCCCTCAGCTCCCTGATCTGGAACCCTGCCACCGAGTTCGACCAGCAGCGCATCGCTGTCGCCAGCGGCTGGCACCGCAGCTTTTGCCTGTTCGACCAGCGCTGGCGAGGCAACCCCAAACAGCCCGGCCTGATGATGTGCCTCGATCGAGGCGGCAGCTGCCGCAGCGTCGCCTACCGCATCCCGGCGGGGACCATCAAGGCCAACATGGACAAGCTGGTCCGCCGCGAAATGAGCATGGTGCCCAATGCCTTCCCCGGCCGCTGGATCAAGGTGACGACCGCCGAGGGGCCGCTCACCGCCCTGGCCTTTGCTATCAACCGCAAAAGCACGCGCTATGTCGGCGGCCTCACCCTGGCGGAGCGTGCCGACCGACTGGCTCAGGCCCATGGCTGGAAAGGCTCGATGGCCGAGTACGTGCTGTCGACCGTGACCAAGCTCGAGGAGTACGGCGTTCACGACCGCAACCTCTGGGCCCTGCAGCAACTGGTGGCCGAGCGCATAGACCATCACTATCCGGCCCATAGAGAAGTCTGACTTCCGTTTTCGGCCCTATTCGCCTAGAGCTTGGCGCAGATTTTTGGGGCGAACGACCTTGGTGCATCATTTCCAGTATCGCGACGACCGGCTCTATGCCGAGGACGTCGACCTGACCGCACTCGCCGGCAAGGTGGGCACGCCGTTCTACGTCTATTCGGCCGCGACGCTCCGCCGCCACGTGCGGGTGATGCGCGAGGCCTTCACGGGCATCGACACCCTCGTCGCCTACGCCATGAAGGCCAACTCGAACCAGGCGGTTATCAAGCTCATCGCCAGCGAAGGCGCCGGCGCCGACGTGGTCTCCGGCGGCGAACTCGAGCGCGCCGTCGCCGCGGGCGTGCCGCCCAACCGCATCGTCTTCTCCGGCGTCGGCAAGACCTTCGCCGAAATGCGCCGGGCCCTCGAAATCGGCATCAAGTGCTTCAACCTCGAAAGCGAGCCCGAGCTCGAGCGGCTGAGCGATGTCGCCGTGTCCATGGGCATGACCGCGCCGGTCTCGGTACGCATCAACCCCGATGTCGATGCCGGCACCCATAAGAAGATCTCGACCGGCAAGGCCGAGAACAAGTTCGGCATCCCCTTCGCCCGCGCCCGCGAGGTCTATGCCCGCATCGCGGCGCTGCCCGGCGTCCGCGCCGTCGGCGTCGACATGCATATCGGCAGCCAGATTACCGACATGACGCCGTTCGACAACGCCTTCGCGCTGCTCGCAGAACTGGTGCGTGACCTGAAGGCCGCCGGCCACGACATCCGCCACGCCGATGTCGGCGGCGGCCTCGGCATCCCCTATCACCACGACGAGGACGCTCCGCCGGCACCGCCCGCCTATGCCGAGATCGTGCGCAAGCACATCGGCCCGCTCGGTGTCTCGCTGGTGCTGGAGCCCGGCCGGCTGATCGTCGGCAATGCCGGCATCCTCGTCACCAAGGTCGAGTACGTGAAGGAAGGCGGCAAGACCTTCGTCATCGTCGATGCCGCGATGAACGACCTGATCCGCCCCACCCTCTATGAGGCGCATCACGACATCCAGCCGGTGGTCCATTCCAACCTGCCGCAGATCACCGCCGACGTGGTCGGCCCCGTCTGCGAGACCGGCGATTTCATCGCCCAGGACCGCAAGATGGAAGGCGTCAAGGAAGGCGACCTGCTTGCCGTGATGTCCGCCGGCGCCTATGGCGCGGTAATGGCCTCGACCTACAACTCGCGCCCGCTGGTGCCCGAAGTGCTGGTCGACGGCAGCAAGTGGCACGTCATCCGCCCGCGCAAGTCGATCGCCGAACTGATCGCGCTCGACAGCGTGCCGGACTGGGTCTGATCGACAGCGGCTGAAGCTCCATCGTCCCACCCGCACCAGCCGGCACCTCCCCTCTGACGGGGGAGGTTGGGTGGGGGTGAGCGGAGCCACAATCATGAGGCCAGGCAAGGCGTTGCGAGAATCTTGCACCGATCTATCCCCCCACCTCCCCACCCGCGCGAATCTGTGCTGGTCCGCTGCACCGAAGCGAGATCATGACGAGTGGTTGGTGCGGTGGAGACCGGGTGGGCTGCGGGTCGCTGCAGTTCAGGCGGAAACCATCACGGCAAGGACCGGTTCGCCGGTCAAGCCGCTATCACGCGAGGGTTGCTCGATGCGGA
>NZ_JBFUCQ010000014.1:0-103932 GCF_056405135.1 Devosia sp. P1_H9 | reverse complement strand
CCGCATCGAGCAACCCTCGCGTGATAGCGGCTTGACCGGCGAACCGGTCCTTGCCGTGATGGTTTCCGCCTGAACTGCAGCGACCCGCAGCCCACCCGGTCTCCACCGCACCAACCACTCGTCATGATCTCGCTTCGGTGCAGCGGATGAGTGGGAGAATCGCACGGGTGGGGAGTGGGGGGATAGAATTGTGCAGGATTCTCTGAGGGCATTGAGATCACTGGCATTGTGGCTCCTAGGCTGCGCGTGGTGATGGGCTGGTGCGGGAAGAGCCCCCCACCCCTGTCCCCTCCCCTCAAGGGGGAGGGAGACCCTCGCGGCCTGTCTTCGTAGCCTCACGCTGGGTGCAAGCGGTTGGAGTCTCCCTCCCCCTTGAGGGGAGGGGACAGGGGTGGGGGTATCTTGGGAACTCGATCAGCAACTCACCACCGGCCTGTGGTGGAGTGGGACGTGTGCTAGTTCAGCCGCACGTCCACCACGCCATCCATTGCCTTGATGCTCCCGGCGATCTCGGGGCTCAGGCGGTAGCCGCCCTTGAGTTCGATCTCGTATTCCTTCGCCCCCGCATCGCGGATGACGATGAAGCTGACCTGCCCCTCACCGCCGGGCTTCAGCTGCGAACGGATCGGAGCGAGGCATTTCTCCGAGCCGGCGAACACCGTGAGGCGGCGGCCGATCTTTTCGGCCAGGCCCTCGATCGGCTCGGCGTTGATCAACCTGAGACTGATGCCGTCGGGGCGTTCGTCGGCCTCGACCGTCAACACCACGGATTTGCCGGGCTGCAGGATGTTGGAGAACTGGGCGATCTGCTCGGAGAATGAGATCACCTCGTAGCCGCCGCTGGCGTCGGAGAGGCTGAGAATGGCCATCGGCGTGCCCTTTTTGGTACGCCGGTCGTTACGGGTGGCGATCGTGCCGGCGAGGCGCCCTGCCCGCGCGTCGGCTTCCTTCACCGCCCGTTCGAAATCGGCATAGGGCTGGACGCGCAGCCGATCGAACAGCTCCGCGTATTGGTCGAGTGGATGGCCTGAAAGGTGGAAGCCGATGGCGCCGTGTTCGCGCGCCAGCCGCTCGGCCGGTAGCCAGTTCGTTACCGATTGACTGAGCGCGATGGGCTCCGGTCGATCAGCGGCGAACATGTCCATGATGCCGTCGGCGGCGTTGGCATTGGTGCGCTGCGCCGTGGCGACGATCGAGTCGATGGCGGCGAAGGCCTGCTCGCGGCGGGGCACCAGCTGGTCGAAGGCGCCGGCGTTGACCAGCGCTTCCAGCGTGCGCCGGTTGATGATGCGTGCATCGACCCGGGCGGCGAAGTCGCCGAGGTCGCTGAACGGCTGGTCGCCGCGTGCCGCCATGATGTGCTCGGCGACCGCCTGCCCCACGCCCTTCACCGCGCCGATGGCATAGAACACCTTGCCGTCGTGGGTGTTGAACACGTCGTCCGAGCGGTTGACGCAGGGCGGCACGATTTCGATGCCGTGCTTTTTGGCGTCCTGCCGGAATTCGTTGAGCTTGTCGGTGTTGCCCATGTCGAGCGTCATGGTCGCCGCGAAGAACTCGTGCGGGTAATGCGCCTTGAGGTAGGCGGTCTGGTAGCTGACCAGCGCGTAGGTCGCGGCGTGCGACTTGTTGAAGCCGTAGTTGGCGAACTTGGCGAGCAGGTCGAAGATGGTGTCGGCGAGGCCCTTCTTCAGGCCGTAGCGGATACAGCCTTCCTGGAAGCGGGCGCGCTGCGCGTCCATCTCGGCCTTGATCTTTTTGCCCATGGCGCGGCGCAGCATGTCGGCTTCGCCAAGCGAGTAGCCGCTGAGGATCTGCGCGATCTGCATCACCTGTTCCTGGTAGACGATGATGCCATAGGTTTCGTCGAGCACCGTGCTCAGCGCCTGGTGCGGATACTCCACATCCTCGCGACCGTGCTTGCGGTCGTTGAATAGCGGGATGTTCTCCATCGGACCCGGCCGGTAGAGCGCCACGAGCGCGATGATGTCCTCGAAATGGTCGGGCTTCATGTCGACCAGCGCCCGGCGCATGCCGGCGCCTTCCACCTGGAACACGCCTGCGGTGTCGCCTATGGCATAGAGCTTGTAGGTCTTCTCGTCGTCGATCGGGATGTCTTCGATGCGGAACTTGCCGTCGCCGTGCCGATTGATCATGTCGACGGCGCGCTTGATGGTGGTCAGCGTCTTCAGGCCGAGGAAGTCGAACTTCACCAGCCCGGCCGATTCCGACCACTTCATGTTGTACTGGCTGACCGGCATGTCCGAGCGCGGATCGCGGTAGAGCGGCGCCAGTTCCTGCAGCGGCCGGTCGCCGATGACGATGCCGGCAGCGTGGGTCGAGGCGTGGCGGTAGAGGCCCTCGAGCTTCTGGCCGATGGCCAGCAACTCGCCAACCTGCTCGTCCTCGTCGGCCATCATCTTGAGCTGCGGCACTTCCTTCAGCGAGCGCTCGAGCGTCCACGGGTCTGCCGGATTGGCCGGCACGAGCTTGGCGATCCGGTCCACCTGGCCGTACGGCATCTGCAGCACGCGGCCGACGTCGCGCAGCACGGCGCGGGCCTGGAGCGTACCGAAGGTGATGATCTGCGCGACCTGCGCCTCGCCGTATTTCTTCTGCACGTAGCGGATCACCTCTTCGCGGCGGTCCTGGCAGAAGTCGATGTCGAAGTCCGGCATCGACACGCGTTCGGGGTTGAGGAAGCGCTCGAACAGCAGGTTGTAGCGCAGCGGATCGAGGTCGGTGATGGTGGTCGCGTACGCAACCAGCGAGCCGGCGCCTGAACCACGGCCCGGGCCGACGGGGATGTCCTGCGCCTTGGCCCAGCGGATGAAGTCGGCGACGATGAGGAAGTAGCCCGGGTACTTCATCTTCTGGATGATATCGAGCTCGAACTCGAGCCGTTCGCGGTATTCGGTTTCGGTCTTGCCCGGGGCGACGCCGACTGTCTTCAGCCGCTCGTCGAGCCCAGTGCGCGCCATCTCGGCGAGGGCATTCGCCTCGGCGGCGATGGCCTCGGCGTCGGTAAGGTCGGAGGCGGCGGCGAACTTCGGCAGCACCGGATCGCGCTTCTTCGGCCGGTAACCGATGCGTTGCGCGATCTCGATGGTGTTGTCGAGCGCTTCGGGCAGGTCGGCGAAGAGTTTCTGCATCTCCTCGCGGGTCTTGAAATAGTGCTGGTCGGAGAGCTTCCGCCGCTCGGTCTGCGCCACCACCGTACCACCGGCGATGGCCAACAGCGCGTCATGCGCCTCGTGATCCACCGGGCCGGGGTAGAATGGTTCGTTGGTCGCCACCAGCGGCACGCCGCGGGCATAGGCGTAGTCGATCAGCTTGGCTTCGTTCAGCGTCTCCTGCGGCCGTCCGTGGCGCTGCAACTCGATATAGAAGCGATCGCCGAACAGCTCGCGGAGCCGGTCGAGCCGGGCCTGCGCAATCGTATCCAGATTGTTACCGAACCAGGGGTCGATCGCCCCTTCTGGACCGCCGCTAAGGCAGATGATGCCTTCGAGCGCGTGACGCTCCATCCAGGCGAGCTTGGCTGCGGCGCGGCCATTCTCGCCTTCGAGGTGCGCCCGGCTGACGAGCGAAGAGAGGTTGGCGAACCCGGTGTCGGTGGCGGCGAGCAGCACCAGCCCGCCCTTGCCGTAGCGACCACGGTCGTGGCCGCGCTCCTGCATACGGTCCTGGCTGTCCTCCATCTCGGAGAAGTCGATTGCCAGTTCCACGCCGATCAGCGGCTGGATGCCCTTGCCCGCCGCCTTTTCGGAGAACTCGAGCGCTCCGAACAGGTTGTTGGTGTCGGCGATGCCGAGCGCCGGCTGCTTGTCGGCCTTGGCGAGGTCGAGCAGTTTCGACAGCGGCAGCGCCCCCTCGAGGAGCGAGTAAGCCGAATGTACGTGCAGGTGAATGAAGCCGGGGCCAGCCATTCGTCGTTCCTAACCCCGTGGCGGCACCACGGCCACACACGAGGACGTCAATCCACAAGTCACTCACACGAGTCGGGCAGCGATATCCATCCAGGTGAGCGAGGCGACCGAGAAGCCGCAGATGGTGACGAAAGCCAGCAGATCCTTGACGAAAGAGAGCATCGGAACCTCCAAAGTTTCTGTTCCGTTCTTGTATGTTCTCAATTTGTTCTTGTCTAGCGACATCGGCTTAGCCATGAATACATGGTTAACGCGTGAGTCGGGGATCGACCGGGCACCGAGGAGAACGAGCGTTGAACCAGCAGCAGAAAGCCGAGCGTTTCCAGGCACTTCACCAGGGCCCGCTGTTCATCATGCCGAACCCCTGGGACGCCGGCAGCGCCCGGCTGTTGGCCGGTTTCGGGTTCCAGGCGCTGGCGACGACCAGTGCGGGTTTGGCATTTGCGCTCGGTCGCCGTGACGGCGAAGGTAGCGTCAGTCGCGATGAGGCGCTGCGGAACGCCGCCGATATCGTCGCCGCCGTGGATTTGCCGGTCAGCGCCGACCTCGAGAATGGCTACGGCGATGCACCCGAGCACGTCGCCGAGACCATCCGGCTGGCCGCTGAAGTCGGCCTGGTCGGGGGCTCGATCGAGGATGCCACCGGAAACGCCGATGCGCCGATCTACGATTTCAACCTGTCGCTCGAACGTGTGGCGGCGGCAGCAGAGGCTGCCCACTCCCTGCCCTTCCCATTCACCTTCGTCGGCCGGGCCGAGAACTTCCTCCATGGTCGCAATGACCTCGACGACACCATCCGCCGCCTGCAGGCCTATGAGAAGGCGGGCGCCGACGTGTTGTTCGCGCCCGGCCTGCCTGACCTCGAGGCCATTCGCACCGTCTGCGCTTCGGTGACCAAGCCCGTGAATGTCGTGCTGGGAGCCAGGAACACGCCCTACTCCATCGCGGACCTGGCCGCCGCCGGTGTCCGACGGGTCAGCACCGGCAGTTCATTCGCCCGCGCCGCGCTGACCGGGTTGCGGGATGCATCTCGCGAACTGCTGGGTCCTGGGACTGCGACTTACCTCGATGACGCCATCACCTTCGCCGAGGTGACCGCGCTGATGGCCGAGAAGCAGTAGACGGCTGGATTTCGCGTAGCGATGCGGTTACCCCTTCAGCCATGGCGATAGATGGTCGCACCCGCAAGAAACTCATCCGGATCCTGAAGCTGATGGGCTCCGATCAGCCGGGCGAACGCGCTTCGGCTGCGCTGGCGGCGGACAAGCTCGTCGCCTCTCTCGGCACCGACTGGGAGACGCTGCTCGATCCGCCGCCGGAGACCAAGGTGGTGATCCGGCGGGTGCGCGAATGGGACGTGAACCATCAGGAAGCGGCGGAGACCCGCATCCGCCAGCTCAGGGACACCACGGAGCGGCAGGCCCGGCAGATCCGCGGCCTGAGAACCCGGGTGAACACCCTGCTGGACCGCGAGCGGATGCGCCGCGCCAGCGAGTCCGACGCGGACGAGGTTCAGCCAGAAGCCTAGAGGGTGATCGGCTCGATCAGCCCGCCACGCAGCGTCACGATCCGGTTGGCGCGCCGCGCCAGTTCGTGGTTGTGGGTGGCGATCAGCGCGGCAGCGCCCTCCTCGCGGATCAGCGCCGCCAGGGCATCGAACACCACATCGCTGGTCGAGGGGTCGAGGTTGCCAGTCGGCTCGTCGGCGAGGATGATGCGGGGGTGGTTTGCCGCCGCGCGGGCGATGGCGACGCGCTGCTGTTCGCCGCCCGAGAGCTCGGCCGGGCGGTGCTGGGCGCGGGGGGCGATGCCGAGGATTTCGAGTAGTTCCATCGCGCGCTTCTCGGCCGCGGCGCGGTCGCGCCCGGCGATAAGTTGCGGCATTGCGACGTTCTCGATTGCGGAGAATTCGGGCAGCAGATGATGGAATTGGTACACGTAGCCGATGGTGTCGCGACGGAGCAGCGTGCGGCCGCGCTCGTTGAGCTTGCTGGTCGAGATGCCGGTGATCTCCACGTCGCCACCCTGCGGGCGTTCGAGCAGTCCTGAGATGTGCAACAGCGTCGACTTGCCGGCGCCCGACGGCGCGACGATGGCGACGAGCTCGCCGCCCTTCACCTCGAGATCGGCCGCTTCCAGCACGCGGACCAGCGTTTCGCCCTCACCATAGTGACGGTGCACCTTCGCGAGTTTGAGATGGACGTCACTCATAGCGCAGGGCCTCGACGGGATCGTATTGGGCGGCACGCCAGGCCGGATAGAGCGTGGCGAGGAAAGACAAGCCCATCGCCACCGCGACGATGGCCGCGACTTCCGAGGGGTTGGTGCGGCTGGGCAGCGAGGAGAGGAAGAACACCTCGGGCGGGAAGATGGTGAAGCCGAGCACGCTGGAGAGGAATGCCCGGATCGACTCTGCGTTCGCCGCGATGAGCAGCCCGAGCGCCATGCCGAGCAAGGTGCCGCCGACGCCGATCGCCACCCCGGCGATGCCGAAGATCCGCATGATCGAGCCGCGCGTCGCGCCCATGGTGCGCAGCACCGCGATATCGGTGCCCTTGTCCTTCACCAGCATGATGAGGCTGGAGATGATGTTGAAGGCGGCCACCACGATGATCATCGACAGGATGATGAACATGACGCTGCCCTGCGTCTGCAGCGCGTCGAAGAAATTCTGGTGCTGCTGCTCCCAATCCGACAGGATCAGCGGCCGCTCGATCTGCTGGCCGATCTTCAGGCGCATAGCATCGAGCGCGCTTGGGTTGTCGATGAACACTTCGATGGCGGTGGCACGGTAGATCCGATCGTAGGCCGCCTCCCGGTCCTCCTCGGTGGCGTCGAGCGCCGGAACCGAAGCGTTGGGCCTCAGCACCCGGTCGAACATGTCGAGGTAGTCCTGCGCGGGACGCAGCGGCATGTAGAGGTAGAAGCTGTCGAACTCGGTCATCCCGAGGTCGAAGATCACCTGCACCGGGAACGAGCGCGTCTTCGGCCGGTTACCGCCCTGCGCACCCTGCGCATCGGGACTGAGCAGCGTCACCGTATCCCCGATATTGACCTTCAGCTTCTCGGCGAGCCGGCGGCCGATGGCGACGCCGTTCCCCTCGTCCCAGCCATCCCAGTGACCGAGCAGGGCGCCGTCGTGCAGCAGCTTCAGCTTCTCGATCGAGGCCAGTGACACGCCGCGGACGATGACGCCCGTGGAATCGGCCTTGGCGCCGGAGGCAAGTGCCTGCCCCTCGACATAAGGGATCGCCGCGACCACGCCGTCGACGTTCTGAATCTGGATAGCGGACTCGTCGTAGTCGGTGAAGCGCGCTTCGATCGGATAGGCGGAGAAATGCCCGTTGAGCCCGAGCAGCTTGGAGACGATCTCGGCGTTGAAGCCATTCATCACCGAGGTGACAACGATCAGTGCCGCGACGCCGAGCGCGATGCCGGTGAGGGTTAGCCCGGCGATCACCGAGACGAAGCGGTCGCGCCGGCGGGCCCGCAGGTAGCGGCCGGCCACCAGGAACTCGAACCGCGAGAACGGGCCCGGATCGGCGACTTTGTCGGTCATTGGTTGAGACCCTCGATCGGGTCGAGACGCGCGGCGCGCCATGCCGGGTAGAGGGTGGCGAGGAAGGTAAGGCCGAGCGACAGCAGCACCACGAGTGCCACCTCATGCACATCCACCCGCGATGGCAGGCTCGACATCAGGAACAGTTCGGGCGGGAAGATCGAAATGTTGAAGAAGTTGGAGACCGCCGAGCGGATGGCCTCGACGTTGAAGGCGAATACCAGCCCGAGGATCAGCCCAAGCAGCGTTCCGGACAGGCCGATGGCGAAGCCGGTCATCGAGAAGATACGAAGGATCGAGCCGCGGGTTGCGCCCATGGTGCGGAGGACGGCGATGTCCGGTCCCTTGTCCTTCACCAGCATGACGAGGCTAGCGATGATGTTGAAGGCGGCGACGAGGATGATCAGCGACAGGATGACGAGCATCACCACCCGTTCGACCTGCAGCGCCGAAAAGAACGTGGCGTTGCGCTGTTGCCAGTCGGCGATGTCGAAGCCGGGCTCGAGCGCTGCCTGCAGCTTTGAACGCATGCCGGCGATGTTGTCGGGGTCGGTGACGAACACCTCGACGCCGCTGGCCTGGTAGACGCGCTCGTAAGCGGCATCAATCTCCTCGTCGGTTGCCATCACGCCGGGCATGGCGACGCCGGGCTTCAACTGGTCCTCGTACAGCCGGAAATAGGCCTGCGCCTCCTGCATCGGCAGGTAGACGTAGAAGCCGTCATATTCGGGCATGCCGATGTTGAAGATGACGTTGACCGGCAGCGTGCGTTCGGCCGGTGTCATGCCGAACGGGGTCGGAGTGCCGTTGGGATTGATGATGGTGATCTGGTCGCCGAGCGCCAGTCCCAGCCGCTCCGCCAACCGCTGGCCGATAGCGGCGCCTTGGCTGGCGTCCCACTGGTCCCAGCCACCGAGCGCTGCTCCATCACGCAGCAGATCGAGCTTGTTCAGCGATGCCTCGCTGATGCCGCGCACCACGACGCCCGTGGCGCTGGAGACGCCCGACGCGAGCGCCTGCCCCTCGACATAAGGAATGGCGTAGCGCACCCCGTCGACGCCTTCGAGACGCACCACGGCGTCGTCATAGTCGGCCATCGGCCCGGCGACCGACTGCACCACGAAGTGGCCGTTGAGGCCCAGGATCTTGCCCAGGAGCTCGGTGCGAAAGCCGTTCATCACCGACATCACGACGATCAGCGTGGCGACGCCAAGCACGACGCCAAGCAGTGTCAGCACCGCGATCACTGAAACGAAGCGTTCCTTGCGGCGGGCCCGCAGATAGCGGCCCGCCACCAGGAACTCGAAACGCGAGAACGGTCCCGGTCCCTTCGCCGCGATGGGCGGGGCGTCGGTCAAACGTTGTCCCGCCGCTGCGGCACGATCAGCTTCTTGAGCCGGCCGACCGCCTCTTCGATGGACAGCGTCTCGCGCTCACCGGACTTGCGGTGCTTGATCTCGACCTGGCCGTCCTTGAGGCCGCGCGGGCCGACGATCAGCTGGTACGGGATGCCGATCAGGTCGGCCGCGGCGAACTTGCCCCCGGCGCCCTGGTCGCGGTCATCGTAGAGCGCGTCGATACCCTCGAGCTTGAGGTCTTCGTAGAGGCGCTCGGCCGCGCGATCGCTGTCGGCGTCGCCGACCTTGAGGTTGATCACCACTGCCTCGAACGGCGCCACGCTCACCGGCCAGACGATGCCGGCATCGTCGTGCGACGCCTCGATGATGGCGGGCACCAGCCGGGTCGGGCCGATGCCGTAGCTGCCCATCTGGACCTCGACCGCCTGCCCTTCCTGGCTGGTGACGGTCGCCTTCATCGGCTTCGAGTATCTGGTGCCGAAGTAGAAGATGTGGCCGACTTCGATGCCGCGGGCGGCGAGCTGGTGCTCCGCGTCGACGGCAGCCTTGAACTGGGTCTCGTCGGTCATCTCGTCGGTGGCGGCAAATAGCGACGTCCAATCCTTGAAGATCGGCGTCAGGTCGCTGCGGAAATCGATGTCGATGGGCGGAATCGGCTTGTCCACCAGGCGCTTGTCGAGGAATACCGCGCTCTCGCCGGTCTCGGCGAGGACGTGGAACTCGTAGCTCAGGTCACCGCCGATCGGGCCGGTATCGGCGCGCATCGGCACACCCACCAGCCCCATGCGGTGGAAGGTGCGGAGATAGGCCACAAACATGCGGTAGAATGCCTGCGTCGCGCTGGCCTCATCGAGGTCGAACGAATAGGCGTCCTTCATCAGGAACTCGCGCGAGCGCATGGTGCCGAAGCGCGGCCGTACCTCGTCGCGGAACTTCCACTGGATGTGGTAGAGGTTCAGCGGCAGGTCCTTGTAGGACTTCACGTACGTCCGGAAGATGTCGGTGATCACCTCCTCGTTGGTCGGCCCGAACAGCATGTCGCGCTCGTGCCGATCCTCGATGCGCAGCATCTCCTTGCCATACGCGTCGTAGCGGCCGCTTTCCTTCCAGAGGTCCGCGGACTGGATAGTCGGCATTAGCAACTGGATGGCACCAGAGCGGTTCTGCTCTTCTTCGATGATCCTGACGATCTTGTTGAGCACCTTGAAGCCCAGCGGCAGCCACGAATAGCTGCCTGCCGCCTGCTGCTTGATCATGCCGGCGCGCAGCATCAGCTGATGCGAGACGATCTCGGCCTCTTTCGGCGTCTCCTTCAGGAGGGGCAGGAAGTAGCGGCTCAAACGCATGAACGGTCCTCGGGTACGCCGGATTCGGTTGGAGGAACCCTATAGCGCAAAGCGGGACAAAGTGGAGCCCGCAAAAGCGCGCGAAACTTAGGCAAACGCTTGGTCGTGCGGCACTTTTGCGCAGTCGCTGAGCGCCCCCAAATCATGACTTGAATACTATGTAAAATTGCCATGGCTGCCATGCAGAATCCACTTGGCAGCCCCAGATTCAGTTGTTAGGGTCCCGCGTCATAAGAACACAGGCAACCACAAGTTGCCGGACGTCGACAACGTCAAGGGAGGAGCGTTGGCTGCCATCTAACCGTGTGCCTAAGACCAACGTATTGTCGAAAAACTTCTCAAAGCAGGGCTTAGGCCCTGCTTTTTTCATTCCGGGATGAA
Source organism: Devosia sp. P1_H9 (assembly GCF_056405135.1). Taxonomy (NCBI): domain Bacteria; kingdom Pseudomonadati; phylum Pseudomonadota; class Alphaproteobacteria; order Hyphomicrobiales; family Devosiaceae; genus Devosia; species Devosia sp. P1_H9. The sequence continues at coordinate 93,359 of NZ_JBFUCQ010000014.1, read as the reverse complement.
GAATCGATGACAAGTTCTTCTGACTTCAGGGCAATTGCATTATCGCTGGCCGGCACCACCGAGGCACCGCACTTCGATCGCGCGGCGTTCAAGGTCGCCCGCATCTACGCCACCCTCGCCGCCGATGGCCTGACCGCCAACCTCAAGCTCACGCCCGACGAGCAGGAGTTCAAGGCCATGCTGGCGCCTGAAGCCCTGATCCCGATCGACAATGGCTGGGGCCGGCAGGGCTGGACGACGGCAGTGCTGGCGAAGCTCAGCGAGGGGGAGTTGCAGGCGGCGCTGGAGATGGCTCACGCGCACGCGTTGCCCAAGGCGAAGAAGCGGGCTGGCGGGAGCTAGGTTGCGCCTACCGAGGCTATGGCGACGTTCGGCTCGCTACCGCCAGTACTCGATCAGCCAAGGGGTGGTCAGCGCCCAGAGCAGCAGGCCCGTGACCACGATGGCGAGGATCGTCGTGATCAGCAGCTTTGGCCAGAGGCGCAGGATGCCCGCCGGGGCGCCGCGTTCGGTGCCCTGCACCCATTCGCCCGCATCGACCTGGTTGCGCACCTTGAACGGCAGCACCAGGAACAGGCAGATCCACCAGGTGACAAAGAAGATCGCGAGGAATGTGCCGACTTGCATGGCGAGCTCAGACGCGGTGTACGAAGATCGTTACGTTGGGTTTGCGGCCCCAGTAGGACGAAACTTCACTGCGCACCGCCCGCTGCAGCGCCGTGTTGACCAGCTCGGGGTCATTGCGGCGCTTGGGCGGTATCGACTTGAGCGTACCGGTGACGGCACGACGCACCAGTTGCGGCAATGACTCGTCGTCATCTTCCACATCCGGCAAACCTTCGATGACCAGTTCGGGGCCGGCAAGCACCTGGCCGCTGGCATTGACGCAGAGGCTGACCACGATATGGCCGCCGAAGCTGAGGCGGCGGCGGCCCTTCACGCCGCTCTCCTCGGGCGTGCAGAGCACGTTGCCATCGAGATAGAGCTGGCCGACGCGGACCTCGCCGGGGAACTGGGTGGTGTTGGGGAACAGCCGGACCATATCGCCATTGCGGGCGTGGACGACGGTATCGATGCCATGCTGGCGGCCGAGCAGTGCATGCGCCTCGAGGTGAGCGGCTTCGCCGTGCACTGGCACCAGCACGTCGGGCTTGATCAGGTCGTAGAGCCGCTTCAGCTCTTCGCGGCGCGGGTGGCCGGTGGTGTGCACCAGGCCGTGCGTCTGGGTGATCACGTCGATGCCGCGGTCGATCAGCATGTTCTGGATGTCGATGACTTCGCGCTCGTTGCCCGGGATAGCCCAGGACGAGAAGATCACTCGGTCGCCAGCGTTGAGCGAGATCTCGGGATGCTCCTCGCGGGCGATGCGGGCGATGGCGGCGCGGGCTTCGCCCTGGCTGCCGGTGCAGAGCAGCACGACCTTGGCGCGCGGCAGGGTCTTGTATTCGTTCTGGTCGAGGAACGGGTCGATCCCCTCCAGCATGCCGAGTTCGCGGGCAATGCCGCTGATGCGGTGCAGCGCCCTGCCCGACATCACCACCTTGCGGCCGGCCTTCTGCGCGGCGCGGGCGACCGAGATCACGCGGCCGACGTTGGAGGCGAAGGTGGTGACGGCGACGCGGTGCGTTGACTCGGCGATGAGCGCAGCGAGCGTTGCAGCGACTTCGTCCTCGGACGGGCTGGTGCCGTCCTTCATGGCGTTCGTCGAATCGCAGATCAGCGCGATCGGCGTCGAGCGGTCGGCGCCGATCTGCGCGAAACGGCCCACATCGGTCGGCGGCGCGCCGACCGGATGCGGATCGAGCTTCCAGTCGCCGGTATGGACGACGCGGCCGATCGGCGTGGTGATCAACAGCGCGCAGCTTTCCGGGATCGAGTGGGCGACGTTGATCGCCTCGATGGTGAAGGGGCCAACCGTGAACGGCTTACCGACCTGCATCGGCTTGACCTCGACGTCCTCGACGATGCCCTCCGATTCCTTCTTGGCGCTCAGCATCGCGGCCGTGAAGGCGGTGGCGTAGACCGGCCGGTCGAAGGCCGGCCACAGGTCGAGCACTGCACCGTAGTGGTCTTCGTGACTGTGGGTGAGGATCAGCGCCAGGATGTCGTCGGCGTTCTCCTCGAGGAAGGCGGGATCGGGCAGGATCAGCTCGACACCGGGCTCTTCCGGGCCGGCGAAGGTCACGCCGCAATCAACGACGATCCACTTGCGGCTGCGCTCCGGCCCGAAGCCGTAGGCGCCCATGTTCATGCCGATTTCGCCCACGCCGCCAAGCGGAACGAAGACGAGCTCATCGGGACTCGGCTTTGCCATTGTCAGTTCCTAACGCTTGCGGTCGTGCCGAAATGCACGTCACCGGCGGTGATGGCAATGCGACTGTTGTCATTGGCGCGGACGATCAGTCGCCCCGCCTCATCAATGGTTTCGAAAATACCCCGGACGATATCGCCATCGCGGTTCACCGCCACCTCGGCGCCCATCCCGGCGGCCGACTGGCGCCAGAGTTCGAGCACCTGGGTTATGCCCCTGCCCTGGTTCCAGATCTCGAACGCCTCGACCCAGGCGTCCGACAGCGCACCGAACACTGTCTCGGCGCTCGTATCGAGCCCGAGGGCGCGGAGCGACGTCGCGGGATACGGCAGCCCCTCGGGCGCCTCCACCACGTTGACGCCGATGCCGATGACGATGGCCATCGAGCCATCCGGGCGTTTGTGGGCTTCGAGCAGGATGCCGGCGAGCTTGGCGCCATCGGCCAGCACGTCGTTCGGCCACTTGAGCGCGATGCGGCCGTGAGCCAGGTCGGCTCCGTCGATGCCGGTCTTGAAGCGGGCTGCGGGGACGATGTCGGCGAGGGCCCGGTTCAGCGCCACCCCTGCGACGAAGCCGAGGGTGGCGGAGATGGCCGGATCGGCGTCAGGAACCACGAGCAGGCTGGCGGCGAGATTGCCGTGCGGCGACTGCCACGGGCGACCGCGCCGGCCACGACCGGCGGTCTGCTGCAATGCGCAGAACCAGACGTCGCCGACATCGCCGGCTTTCGCTGCATTGGCGGCCTCGTTCGAGGTCGAGCCGACGCTGTCGAAGCCGTTCAGCCTGTAGCCGCGGGAGACCGCCCTGGACCCAAGCCAGAATCCTGCCACTAGAACAGGCTTCCGGCCGCGCTGTGGGCAGCGGCTGTGAGCGGCGAACCCACGGTCACGAAATAGGTGACGATGAGAAAGCCGATCGCTGCCATGACGACGTTGAGTTCACCCGGCACGGCGGCGAACTTCGCCACCGGCTCGTCGAAGTACATCACCTTGACGATGCGCAGATAATAGAACGCGCTCACCGCCGAGGCGAGCACGCCGATCACGGCGAGGACGAACAGGTTCTGTTCGACCGCGGCGAGGAACACCTGCCATTTGGCGAAGAACCCGGCGAGCGGCGGCAGGCCGATCAGCGAGAACATCAGGATGGCGATCACCGCCGCAACGAACGGCCGGCGCTGCGCCAGGCCGGCGAGCTCGGAGATCGTCTCGACCGGACCGTTCTCGGTGCGGAGCGCCAGGACGCAGGCGAAGATGCCCACGGTCATCGCGATGTAGATCGCCATGTAGACGGCAACGCCCTCGACGCCGACGGCAGTGCCAGCCGACAGGCCGACGAGCGCGAAGCCGACATGGCCGATCGACGAATAGGCGAGCAGGCGCTTGAGGTTGTTCTGCCCGATGGCGGCAAACGCGGCGAGGACCATCGAGGCGATCGAGAGGAAGATGACGACCTGCTGCCAATCATGGGTGATCGGGGCGAAGCTGACGGTGGTGACGCGGATGAAGAGCGCCATCGCGGCGACCTTCGGAGCGGCCGCGAAGAACGCCGTCACCGGCGTGGGAGCACCCTCGTAGACGTCCGGCGTCCACATGTGGAACGGCACTGCCGAGATCTTGAAGGCGATACCGGCGAGCAGGAACACCACGCCGAAGATCAGCCCGATCGAGCGGCTGTCGAGCGAGATCGCAGAGACAATCAGGTCGAGCTGGGTAGTGCCGGTGAAGCCGTAGACCAGCGACGCGCCGTAGAGCAGCATGCCCGAGCTGAGGGCACCGAGCACGAAGTACTTGATGCCGGCTTCGGTGGCCTTCTGGTCTTCGCGCTTCATCGCGGCGACCACGTAGAGCGCGAGGCTCTGCAGCTCGAGGCCGATATAGAGGCTCATCAGATCATTGGCCGAAACCATGATCATCATGCCCAGCGTCGCCAGCAGCACGAGCACCGAGTACTCGAACTTGTCGATGCCGTGCTCCTTGGAGTTCGACAGCGAGATCAGCAGGGTCGCCGCAGCGCCACCCAGCACAAGCGCCTTCATGTAGCGAGCGAACCCATCGACGATGAACACGCCGTTGAACAGCACGCCGGTCGCCGGCTGCAGCAGCAGCACCGCGAGCACCGCTACCAGCAAGGCGATGGAGACGATGGCCACCACGGTCGGGCTGATGCCCTTCCAGAACAGCGCGATCAGCAGCACCACCACGGCGCCGATGGCGAGCAGCAGTTCAGGATAGGCAGGTGCGAGCGAAGCGAAGCTCGTGACGTCGGACAGCATGCCCGTCTCCTAGTGGCCGGTCACCGCGGCGACCGCTGCAGGAGCGGCGCCGATGGCGTTGGCGAAGTTTTCAGCGACGAGATTCACCGATGCGGCAGTCGCATCGAGGATCGGCGCGGGATAGAAGCCGAAGAGGATGGTGAGGATCACCAGCGGTACCAGCACGGCGACTTCACGCGCGTCGAGATCAAGGATGCCCTTCAGCGACTCCTTGGTGAAGGCGCCGAAGATCACCCGGCGATAGAGCCAGAGCGCATAGGCCGCCGACAGGATAACGCCGAACGCCGCGAAGAACGCCACCCAGGTGTTGGCCTGGAACGCCGCCAGCATGGTGAGGAACTCACCAACGAAGCCTGACGTACCGGGCAAGCCGACATTGGCCATGGTGAACACCATGAAGGCCACCGCATAACGCGGCATCGGCGACACCAGCCCGCCGTAAGCGGAGATCTCGCGGGTGTGCATCCTGTCATAGACCACACCGACGCAAAGGAAGAGCGCAGCCGAGACGACGCCGTGCGAGATCATCTGGAAGATCGCGCCATGGATGCCGTAGACATTGCCGGTGAAGATACCCATCGTCACGAAGCCCATGTGGGCCACCGACGAATAGGCGATCAGCTTCTTCATGTCGGTCTGCACCAGCGCGACGAGCGAGGTGATGATGATCGCCGCGATCGACAGCACGTAGACGAACGTCGAGAACTGGTGCGACGCATCGGGGAACATCGCGATCGAGAAGCGGATGAAGCCATAGCCGCCAAGCTTCAAGAGGATCGCGGCCAGGATCACCGAGCCGCCAGTCGGCGCCTCGACGTGGGCTTCCGGCAGCCAGCGGTGGAACGGCCACATCGGCATCTTCACCGCGAACGAGGCGAAGAACCCGATCCAGAGCCAGGTCTGGACTTCCGGTGGGAACTTGAAGGTCAGCAGCTTCTGGATGTCGAGCGTACCGGCCTGCCAGAACATCGCCATGATGGCGATGAGCATGAGCACCGTGCCGGTGAAGCTGTAAAAGAAGAACTTGTAGGTCGCCTGGATGCGCCGCGCCCCGCCCCAGATGCCGATGATCAGGAACATCGGGATCAGCGTGCCCTCGAAGAACACGTAGAACATCGCCAGATCGAGCGTCGCGAAGGCGCCGATCATGAATGTCTCGAGGACAAGGAAGACGATCAGGTACTCTTTCACCCGCGTGGTGATGGAGGTCCAGCTCGAGAGGATCACCGCTGGCATCAGCACGGCAGTCAGCGGGATGAACAGCACCGAGATGCCGTCGACACCCATGCGGTAGCCGATCGAGTCGCTGAACGGGATATTCTCGACGAACTGGAAGCCGGTGTTCGACGGGTCGAACAGGTACCAGAGGTAAAGGCTCAGCGCCGCCGTCACCAGCGTCACGACGAGCGCGATCCAGCGCGACAGGTTCGTCCCCGCCTCGTCGCGACCGCCGACGAACAGCAGCAGCAACGCGCCCAGCGTCGGCAGGAAGGTGATGACCGTCAGAAGGTGGTCACTGAAGATCATCCCAGGAGTCCCCCGGCGGCGATGGCCCAGGTGAGCAGCGCCGCGATACCGATAAGCATGGCGAAAGCGTAGTGATAGAGGTAGCCGGACTGCAGCTTGACGACGCGACCGGTGATGGCCTTCACCCGATTGCCGAGGCCTTCGGTGATGGTCTGGTCGATCAGCATGTCGTCAAAGCCCTTCCACAGGGCATTGCCAAGCCAGAGCGCCGGCTTGACGAAGATGCGGTCGTAGAGCTCGTCGAAGTACCACTTGTTGAGCAGGAACAGGTAAAGCCCGGGGTTGGCGTGAGCCAACCGCTTCGGCGCCGCCGGATCGCGGATGTACATCTGGTACGCAGCGGCGAAGCCGAGCAGCATGGCGACAGTCGCCGACCACTTCACCCACAGCGGCACGCCGTGCGCGGTTTCGAGCAGTTCCGTCGGAACGACCAGCGAGCCTTGGAAGAAGTGCGCGATGTGCTCGGCATGGCCGAAGAACAGGTCGTTGAATACCACGCCCGCCAGCACCGCACCGGCAGCCAGGATATAGAGCGGCACCAGCATGACGTTGGGGCTCTCGTGCGCATTATCGTAGGCGCTGCCGTGGTGCCCGTGGTCATCATGGGCAGCATGCGCATCATGGCCGTGGTGGGCTTCGCGCGGCTTGCCGTGGAAGGTCAGGTGGATCAGGCGCCACGAGTAGAAGCTCGTGAACATCGCCGCGATCACCAGGGCCCAGAAGGCGATGTAACCGGTCGATCCGCCAGCCGCATAAGCGACTTCGATGATGCCGTCCTTCGAGAAGAACCCGGCGAAACCGAGCGGCGTGCCCGGAATGCCGACGCCGGTGAGCGCCAGCGTGCCGATGATCATCAGCCAGTAGGTGACCGGGATCTTCTTGCGGAGCCCGCCCATGTTCCGCATGTCCTGCTCGTGGTGCATCGCATGGATGACCGAGCCGGCGCCGAGGAACAACAGAGCCTTGAAAAAGGCGTGGGTGAACAGGTGGAAGATGCCCGCCGAGAACATGCCGGCGCCGAGCGCCACGAACATGTAGCCGAGCTGCGAACAGGTCGAATATGCGATGACGCGCTTGATGTCGTTCTGGACTAGGCCGACGGTCGCCGCGAAGAACGCGGTCATCGCGCCGACCAGCATCACCACGGTCATGGCGAAGGGCGACAGCTCGAACAGCGGCGACAGCCGCGCCACCATGAACACGCCGGCGGTCACCATGGTGGCGGCGTGGATGAGCGCAGAAACCGGGGTCGGGCCTTCCATGGCGTCCGGCAACCAGGTGTGGAGCAGGAACTGCGCGGACTTGCCCATGGCGCCCATGAACAGCAGCAGGCAGACCACAGTCATGGCATCCAAGTCCCACGACAGGAAGTGGATGACCGGCAGGTTGCCCTTTAGGCCGTCCGCAGCGTGGAACGCGCCATCGAAATCGAGGTGACCGAGCACCACGAAGGCGGCGAAGATGCCCAGCGCGAAGCCGAAGTCGCCGACGCGGTTGACCACAAACGCCTTGATGGCGGCGGCATTGGCCGACGGCCGCGTGTACCAGAAGCCGATCAGCAGGTAGGACGCCAGACCCACGCCTTCCCAGCCAAAGAACATCTGGAGGAAGTTATCGGCGGTCACCAGCATCAGCATGGCGAAGGTGAAGAGCGACAGATAGGCGAAGAACCGCGCGCGGTGCGGATCATCGGCCATATAGCCGATCGAATAGAGGTGGACGAGGCTGGAGACGGTGGTGACGACGACCAGCATCACCGCGGTCAGCGTATCGACGCGCAGCACCCAGCGGAGGTCGAGCGCACCGGAGGCGATCCAGCGGAACACCTCGACCTTGGTGGCCTCGGCATGACCGGCTGCCTCAGCGGCTTCCGGAGCGAACCAGTAGCCGGCAAAGACGATCCAGCTCAGCACCGCGGCGGCGATCAGCAGCCCGGTGGTGATGTACTCGCTGGTGCGGTGACCGATGATACGGCCCAGCAAACCTGCGATCAGGGCCCCGACGAGCGGGAAGAATACGATGGCCTGGATAAGCACCGGGTCAGCCCTTCAGCGAGTTGACGTCTTCCACGGCGATGGAGCCGCGGTTGCGATAGAAGATGACGAGGATGGCGAGACCGATCGCCGCTTCAGCAGCAGCCACCGTGAGGATCAAGAGCGCGAACACCTGTCCGGCGAGATCGCTCAGCTGTGCCGAGAACGCCACGAAGTTGATGTTCACCGCGAGGAGGATCAGCTCGACCGACATCAGGATGACGATGATGTTCTTCCTATTGAGGAAGATACCGAACACGCCAAGCGTGAAGAGGATCGCCCCGACGGTCAGGTAGTGCCCGAGCCCGATGCCTGTTTCTGCCAGCATTTAGAGCCCCTGCCCCGATTTGACCTTGACCAGTTCCGTGCCTTCCGAGCGCTTGCGCCCAGTCTGGCGGAACACGTCCTGACGTTTGACATTCGACTTGTGCCTGAGCGTGAGGACGATCGCGCCGATCATCGCTACCAGCAGCACGCCGGCGGCGCCCTGGAACAGGAAGACGTAGCGCGTATAGAGCAGTTGCCCGATGGCCCGGGTGTTGCTGATCCCGGCCTCGATCGGCACCATTGCCGAGGCCCCGGAGTCGACAGGCAGCACGAAGCTACCCCCGACCAATAGCAGCTCGAGCAACAGGATAATGCCCACCACCATGCCGACAGGCGCGTATTGCAGCATGCCCTGGCGCAGCGACGCGAAATCGACGTCGAGCATCATGGTGACGAACAGGAACAGCACCGCGACGGCCCCGACATAGACGACGATCAGGATCAGCGCCAGGAACTCGGCGCCGGCAAGCATGAACAGCCCGGCCGAATTGACGAACGCCAGGATCAGGAACAGCACCGAGTGCACGGGATTGCGCGCCGCGATCACCATCAGCGCCGAGGCGACGGTGATGACCGAAAACACGTAGAAGAAGAACAGCGGCAGCGTCATCTCGATCCCTTACCGGTACGGCGCGTCGGCGGCGAGGTTGGCAGCGATTTCGCGCTCCCAGCGATCACCATTGGCAAGCAGCTTCTCCTTGGAGAAATACAGCTCCTCGCGTGTCTCGGTCGCAAACTCGAAGTTCGGCCCCTCGACGATGGCGTCGACCGGGCAGGCTTCCTGGCAGAAGCCGCAATAGATGCACTTCACCATGTCGATGTCGTAGCGCACCGTGCGGCGGGTGCCGTCGTTCTGGCGCGGGCCGGCCTCGATGGTGATGGCCTGCGCCGGGCAGATCGCTTCGCACAGCTTGCAGGCGATGCAGCGCTCTTCGCCATTTGGATAGCGGCGGAGCGCATGCTCACCGCGGAAACGCGGCGAATACGGAATCTTCTCGAACGGGTAGTTCACGGTCTTCTTGGGCGCGAAGAAGTACTTCATCGCGAGGAAGAAGGCGCCGACGAACTCGCGCAGCAGCAGGCCGTTGAGGAACTGGGCGAAACGCATCAGACGGCACCTCCGTGCCAGCCCCAGCCGGTGAGCTGGAGAACCGCGGCAACGACGACGACCATGAGCAGCGAGATCGGCAGGAACACCTTCCAGCCGATACGCATCAGCTGGTCGTAGCGGTAGCGCGGTACGATCGCCTTGGCCATCGCGAACATAAAAAACACCAGGCAGAGCTTGAGACCGAACCAGACAACGCCCGGGATCCAGGTGAACGGCGGCGCGTCGATGGGCGCTGCCCAGCCTCCGAGGAACAGGATCGTCGTCATCGCGCACATCAGGATGATGGCGATGTATTCGCCGAGCATGAACAGCAGATACGGGGTCGAGGAATACTCGACCATGTAGCCGGCCACGAGCTCGGACTCACCTTCCGGCAGGTCGAACGGCGGGCGGTTGGTTTCCGCCAGTGCCGAGACGTAGAAGATCACGAACATCGGGAATAGCGGCAGCCAGTACCAGTTTAGGACGCTGAGCCACGGCACGCCAAGCATGGTGGCGATGCCGCCCGACTGCTGCGCCACGACGATGTCGGTGAGGTTCAGCGAACCGACGCAGAGCAGCACCGTGATGATGACGAGGCCGATCGAGACTTCGTACGACACCATCTGCGCGGCCGAGCGCAGCGCGCCGAGGAAGGCGTATTTGCTGTTCGACGACCAACCGCCGATGATGATGCCGTAAACGCCGAGCGACGAGATGGCGAAGATGTAGAGGACGCCGATGTTGATGTTGGCAAGCGCCCAGCCCTTGTCGAACGGGATCACGGCATAGGCCGAGAGCGCCAGGATCGACGTCACCAGCGGCGCCAGGATGAACAGCACCTTGTCCGAACTTGCCGGGATTACAGGCTCTTTGAGCACGAACTTCAACAAGTCCGCGAAGCTCTGCAACAACCCGAGCGGGCCGACGACGTTGGGGCCACGACGCTGCTGCACGGCCGCCCAGATCTTGCGGTCGGCGAGCAGGATGTAGGCGGTGAAGATCAGCAGCGCTACGAGGAGCAGCAGCCCCTTGTAGATGAAACCGACCTGTTCGCCCCACCCGAAGATCGGGATGCCGAGCAGGTAGTCCAGCGCTGAAACGACGAAATCCATCTGGGCCTCTTACTCTGCTGCCTGCCGGAGACCGGCCTGCAGCGCGGCGCATTCGCCCATCGTCGCGGACGACCGCGCGATCGGGTTGGTGAGGTAGAAGTCTGCGACCGGAGACGTGAAGGTCGCGGACTTGGTCTTGATCGCAGCGCCCGCGAGCTTCTTCACATCAGCCACCGAACCGGCGGCGATCTGGTCGAGGCGCGCGAGGTGCGGGAACTCGGCATAGATCGCGGCGCGCAGCCCAGTGAGCGAGTTGAACGGCAGAGGCTGGCCAAGCACCGACGACAGGGCACGGAAGATCGCCCAGTCTTCCTTCGCCTCGCCCGGCGGGAACACGGCGCGCTCGGCGAGCTGCACGCGACCCTCGGTATTGACGTAGGTACCCGACTTCTCGGTGTAGGTGGCAGCCGGCAGAATGACGTCGGCGCGGTGTGCACCTGCATCGCCGTGCGTGCCGACATAGACGACGAACGCCTTGCCCATCGCCGCGGTGTCGTACTCATCGGCACCCAGCAGGAACAGCACGTCGAGCTTGCCCTCGCCGGCGAGACCAACCTGGTCCGCCGAGCAGACGCCGCCATTGTGCGGCACGAAGCCGATATCGAGGCCGCCGACCCGACCCGCTGCGTTGTGCAGCAGCGCAAAGCCGTTCCAGCCCTCGGCGACATTGGCGCCGGTGGCGAGCTTGGCGGCGAGCGCGATGGTATCGCGGCCGATCTGCTTGGAGTGCGCGGCACCGTGCGAAACAGCTCCCTCGCCCACGATGATCAGCGGCTTCTTCGCGGCGGCCAGCTTCTCGGCAAAGCCGCCCTTGCCGGCGACGAGGTCGAGAAGGCCCGAGAAGCCATTGCCGAGGTATTCATAGTCATAGGTCAGGTCGGCCTGGTCGCCGATCACGGCGATCGGCATGCCCTTGGCGCGCCAGGCCTTGCGGATCCGGGCGTTGAGGACCGAGGCCTCCTTGCGCGGGTTCGAGCCGATGATCAGGATGGCGTCGGCTTCTTCGATACCCGCGATCGTCGGGTTGAAGATGTAAGCCGAACGCGGCATCGACGGATCGATCCCCGACATCGCCGGACGGCTGTCGGTCATGCCGGAGCCCAGCGAGGTCATCAGCGCTTTCAGCGCGTACATGTCCTCGACCGAGGCAAGGTCGCCGGCGATCGCGCCGACCTTGTTGCCGCCACCCGAGGCCTTGATCGCCTTGGCAACCGCCGCGAATGCTTCATCCCAGGTGGCAGGCTTCAGCTTGCCGCCCGAGCGGACATACGCGCGATCGAGGCGCTGGCTCTTCAGGCCATCCCAGATGAACCGGGTCTTGTCCGAAATCCACTCTTCGTTGATCGCCTCATTGACGCGCGGCAGGATGCGCATCACTTCGCGACCACGGCTGTCGACCCGGATGTTGGAGCCGACCGCGTCCATCACGTCGATGGATTCGGTCTTCACCAGTTCCCACGGACGAGCCGCGAAGGCGTAGGGCTTCGAAGTCAAAGCGCCGACCGGGCAGAGGTCGATGACGTTGCCCGAGAGTTCGCTGGTGAGCGCCTTCTCGAGATACGAGGTGATCTCGGCATCTTCGCCACGGCCCAGGAGGCCCATCTCGGCGATGCCGGCGACTTCGGTGGTGAAGCGGACGCAGCGGGTGCAGTGGATGCAGCGGTTCATCGACGTCTTCACCAGCGGCCCGAGATACTTGTCTTCGACGGCGCGCTTGTTCTCGGCGTAGCGGTTCTTGTCCACGCCATAGGCCATGGCCTGGTCCTGCAGGTCGCATTCGCCACCCTGGTCGCAGATCGGGCAATCCAGCGGGTGGTTGATGAGCAGGAACTCCATCACCCCTTCGCGGGCCTTCTTGACCATCGGGGTGTTGGTAAACATCTCGGGCGGCTCGCCGTTCGGGCCCGGACGCAGGTCCTTGACCGACATGGCGCAGCTGGCCTGCGGCTTCGGCGGCCCGCCCTTAACCTCGACGAGGCACATGCGGCAGTTGCCGGCGACCGACAGGCGCTCGTGGTAGCAGAAGCGCGGGATCTCGGCGCCGGCGGCCTCGGCCGCCTGCATCAGCGTGTAGTAGTCCGGGACCTCGACGAGCGTGCCGTCGACCTTGATGCTGGCCATCAGTCTTACTCCGCCGCGATCGAGGGCACGGCGCCCTCGCTGGTCGAGGACCAGGTGTATTGGTCGATCCGCGCCTCGATGACGTCGCGGAAGTTGCGGATCAGCCCCTGGACAGGCCAGGCCGCCGCATCGCCGAGGGCGCAGATGGTGTGCCCTTCGATCTGCTTGGTCACTTCGAACAGCATGTCGATCTCGCGCTTCTGGGCGCGGCCTTCGACCATGCGCTCCATGACGCGCATCATCCAGCCGGTGCCTTCACGGCACGGCGTGCACTGGCCACAGCTCTCGTGCTTGAAGAAAGCCGCGATACGCCAGATCGCCTTGATGATGTCCGTGGACTTGTCCATGACGATCATGCCGCCGGTACCGAACGACGACTTCTTCTCGCGCATCCCGTCGAAATCGAGGATGGCGTCCATCATGTCTTCGCCGCGCACCACCGGACAGGACGCGCCGCCCGGAATGACCGCCAGCAGGTTGTCCCAGCCGCCGCGGATGCCGCCGCAATGCTTCTCGATGACTTCACGGAACGACACCCCGAGTGCATCCTCGAAGGTCGCAGGCTTGTTCACATGGCCCGAGACCATGAACAGCTTGGTGCCGGTGTTGTTCGGACGGCCAATGCCGGCGAACCAGGCACCGCCGCGGCGCAGGATTTCCGGGACCACGGCGATCGACTCGACGTTGTTGACGGTCGTCGGGTTGCCGTAGACGCCCATCGCCGCCGGGAACGGCGGCTTCAGGCGCGGCTGGCCCTTCTTGCCTTCCAGCGACTCCATTAGCGCGGTTTCTTCGCCGCAGATGTAGGCGCCGGCGCCGTGGTGGACGACGATCTCGAAGTCCCAGCCATGGATGTTGTTCTTGCCGATCAGCTTGGCGTCGTAGGCCTGCTGCACGGCTTCCTCGAAGCGCTGGCGCTCGCGGATGAACTCGCCGCGGATGTAGACGTAGGCGATATGCGCGCCCATGGCGCGGCCGGCAAGCAGGCAGCCCTCGATCAGGTGATGCGGGTCGTGCCGCAGGATTTCACGGTCCTTGCAGGTGCCGGGCTCGGACTCGTCGGCATTGACGAGAAGCTGGCTCGGGCGGCCGTCATTGACGCCCTCCTTGGGCATGAAGGTCCACTTGAGCGCGGTCGGGAAGCCGGCGCCGCCGCGGCCGCGGAGGCCCGAGCCCTTGACCTCGTTGACGATCCAGTCGCGACCGTTGTCGATGAACTTCTTGGTATCCTGCCAGCCACCGCGCGCCCGGGCGCCCTCGAGGCCCCAGTCGCCGTTGCCGTACAGATTGGTGAAGATGCGGTCTTTATCTTCCAGCATCACACACTGCCCTTCTTGGTGCGCGGCTTACCCGGCGCCTTGCCCGCATCGATCTTGCCGGCCGGCGATTCGGCGCCGGTGGCATCTTCTCGCATCGCCTTGTTCGGCTTGCCATCGGCCTTGGCGGCGGCATCTGCCTTCTTGCGCTCCGACTCAGCCTTGGCGACGGAGGCCTTGGGCGCACCCGCGGGCTCCTTGAGCGCCGGAGCGGCCTCTTCAGGAACGTCGCCACGCTTGCGACCAGGCTTGGTCGGCGCGGGTTCTGCCACCTTTGCGGCAGGAGCCGGGGCAGCCGCGGCGGGAGCCGCAGCAGCCGGAGCACCCGGAGCGGGCGCCGGAGCCGGCGGTGGCGGGAACGGCTTGTAGGTGCGCTTGGCGGTCGGCTTTTCCAGCAGCGTCGTCTGCCCGCCCTCGGCGGCGCCGAACTGGCGCTGGATCTGCGGACCAGTGGGCACTTCGTTGCCCTTGCCGGCGGCGAACTTGTCGATCAGCGACTCGAGGCTATCGACCGTCAGGTCCTCGTACGTGTCGTTGCCGATCATCACCAGCGGAGCATTCACGCAGGCGCCGAGGCACTCGACCTCTTCCCAGCTCAGCGTGCCATCCGCATTGGTCTCGAACGGCTCGTGGTTGATCTTGTGCTGGCAGACCTCGCGCAGGTCTTCGGCGCCACGCAGCATGCAGGGCGTCGTGCCGCAGACGAGAATATGCGCCTTGGTGCCGACCGGCCGCAGCAGGAACTGCGTGTAGAAGGTCGCGACCTCGAGCACCCGGATGTAGGCCATGTCGAGCATCTTGGCGATCGACTCGATCGCCGCGCGGGTGATCCAGCCTTCCTGCTCCTGGGCACGCCACAGGATTGGGATCACGGCCGACTGCTGCCGGCCGGGCGGGTATTCAGCCATCTTCTTTTCAGCCCAAGCCTGATTGGCCTTCGAGAAAGCAAAGCTCTCGGGCTGGACGGTCTCATCTGCGAGGCGGCGGACGGACATGCTCTATCCTGCGAAATCGACGCGGGCGATCTTGCCGCCCGCTATGGTGTAAATCGCGATCGCTTCGAAGCGCTCGCCATCCGGCGCGCGCCGGACGTCTTCGTGGTCGACGACAGTGTTTCCCGCCGC
The DNA here is from genome assembly GCF_056405135.1 of Devosia sp. P1_H9. NCBI lineage: Bacteria > Pseudomonadati > Pseudomonadota > Alphaproteobacteria > Hyphomicrobiales > Devosiaceae > Devosia > Devosia sp. P1_H9. Next base: position 78,120 of record NZ_JBFUCQ010000014.1, on the reverse strand, counting down.
GATGCGGTTGATCAGGATCGCCTGGTTCTGCGGGAACTTGGCGAACATCGTCGCATAGCGCTCGCGAATGGCAGCCGCGCCGTCCTGGGTGATCTTGCCATCCGGGCCGGCAATGACGCAGTCATCGGCGTAGAACGTCATGAACGCGTCGAGATCCTGCGCGTTGTAGGCGTCGAGCTGGCCTTGGGCGAGTGCGGTGGGCGACATCAGCGGTCGACCTCGCCGAACACGATGTCGAGCGAGCCGAGGATGGCGGCGACGTCGGCCAGCATGTGCCCGCGGCAGAGGAAATCCATCGCCTGCAGGTGCGCAAAGCCCGGCGCGCGGATCTTGCAGCGGTACGGCTTGTTGGTGCCGTCGCTGACGAGATAGACGCCGAACTCGCCCTTCGGTGCTTCGACGGCGGCGTAAACCTCGCCGGCCGGCACCTTGTAGCCTTCGGTGTAGAGCTTGAAGTGATGGATCAGCGCTTCCATCGACTGCTTCATCTCGGCGCGCTTGGGCGGCACCACCTTGCCGTCGGTCGAGGCCACCGGCCCCTGCCCTTCGGGCGAATTCAAGAGATCGAGCACCTGCTTCATGATGCGGATCGACTGGCGCATCTCGTCCATGCGGACGAGATAACGATCGTAGCAATCGCCGTTCTTGCCGACGGGAACGTCGAACTCGAGCCGATCGTAGCACTCGTAGGGCTGTGCCTTGCGCAGATCCCAGGCATCGCCCGAACCGCGCACCATCACACCCGAGAAGCCCCACTTCCACGCATCGTCGCGCGACACCACGCCGATATCGGCGTTGCGCTGCATGTAGATGCGGTTGCCGGTGAGGAGCTTTTCGAGATCGTCGAGCACCTTGAGGAACGGGTCGCAGAACGCGCCGATATCGTCGATCAGCGCCTGCGGCAGGTCCTGATGCACGCCGCCCGGGCGGAAATAGGCCGCATGCATGCGGCTGCCCGAGGCGCGCTCGTAGAAGATCATGAGCTTTTCGCGCTCGTCGAAACCCCAGAGCGGCGGGGTCAGCGCGCCGACGTCCATGGCCTGCGTAGTGCAGTTGAGCATGTGCGATAGCAGCCGCCCGATCTCGGCATAGAGAACGCGGATCAGCTGGCCTCGGAACGGCACGGTGATGCCGAGCAGCTTTTCCACTGCGAGGCAGAACGCGTGCTCCTGGTTCATCGGTGCCACGTAGTCGAGCCGGTCGAAATACGGCACGGCCTGGAGGTAGGTCTTGGTCTCGATCAGCTTCTCCGTGCCGCGATGCAGCAGCCCGATATGCGGATCCACGCGCTCGACCACTTCGCCGTCGAGCTCGAGGATCAGGCGCAGAACGCCGTGTGCCGACGGGTGGATCGGCCCGAAGTTGATCGTGAAATTGCGGACGTCGACTTCGGACATCAGTTCTTCGCCTTCTCGTCGCCGGGCAGCACGTAATCCGTACCCTCCCAAGGTGACAGATAATCGAACTGCCGGAATTCCTGCGGCAGCTTCACCGGCTCATAGACCACGCGCTTGCGCTCTTCGTCGTAGCGCACTTCGACATAGCCGGTGGTCGGGAAGTCCTTGCGCAGCGGGTAGCCATCGAACCCGTAGTCGGTCAGCAGCCGGCGCAGGTCCGGATGCCCGGTGAACAGGATGCCGAACAGATCGTACGTCTCGCGCTCGAACCAGTCGGCGCCCGGGTACATGCCGGTGATCGACTGCACGGGCTGCGTGTCATCCGTCGTCAGCTTCAGCCGCACCCTGAGGTTCTGCTTGGGGCTGAGCAGGTGATAGACCACGTCGAAGCGCTCGTCGCGCTCCGGGAAGTCCACGCCGCACACGTCGATGATCGAAATGAACGCCTCGTGGTCGTGCAGGAACGTCGCCACGTCGATGATGGCATCGCGCTGGACCGACAGCGTCAGCTCGCCATAGGCCAGCTTGTGGTCGATGATCTTGTCGCCGAGCGCGTTACGGGCGCGTTCAGCGAGCGCCGCGAGCGGTGAAGGAATGGGGCCGTCAATCATGGCCGGTCCTAACGTTCGATCGTGCCGGTGCGGCGGATTTTCTTCTGCAGCAGCAGGATGCCGTAGAGCAGCGCCTCAGCTGTCGGCGGGCAACCCGGGACATAGATGTCCACGGGCATCACGCGGTCGCAGCCGCGCACCACCGAGTAGGAATAGTGATAGTAGCCGCCGCCATTGGCGCAGCTGCCCATCGAGATGACGTAGCGCGGCTCCGGCATCTGGTCGTAGACCTTGCGGAGGGCGGGAGCCATCTTGTTGGTGAGCGTGCCGGCGACGATCAAGACGTCCGCCTGGCGCGGCGAGGCGCGCGGCGCAGTGCCGAATCGCTCGATGTCGTAGCGCGGCATCGACATCTGGATCATTTCCACAGCGCAGCAGGCGAGGCCCGTCTGCATCCACATCAGCGATCCGGTGCGCGCCCAGGTGATCAGCTGCGAGGCCGTCGAAACGAGGAAGCCCTTGTCCGCCAGCTCGGCGTTCACATCCGCCATGAACGGATCGTCGGCGCCGATCGGCTTGTTGGTGCGCGGGTCGATCAGGCCCTTGGGCTGCGGCGCGACCAGCGTCTGCTCACTCAATCCCATTCCAGCGCGCCCTTCTTCCATTCGTAGATAAAGCCGATAGTCAGTACCCCGAGGAAGATCATGACCGCCCAGAAGCCGAACCAGCCGACATCGCGGAACGCCACGGCCCACGGGAACAGCAGCGCCACTTCGAGGTCGAACACGATGAACAGGATCGACACCAGGTAGAAGCGCACATCGAACTTCATGCGCGCGTCGTCGAACGCTTCAAAGCCAGCCTCGAACGCCGACACCTTTTCCGGGTCCGGTCGCTTGTAGGCAACGATGAAGGGGGCAACCATGAGGGCCAGGCCGATAACGGCAGCCAGACCGACGAATATGATGATCGGCAGGTAGTTGCTGAGCAACTCGTTCATTGTGCAGCCTAATGGTCGGGCCGGCTGGGAGTGGCCGGCTCGCGCGGCCAGACGGGCGATTTTGGGCCCGCGAGACGACGCGACTTCGTGTGGCACGGGCTTAGCCCACGCCTTGCAGCGATTCAAGGAAAACTAATGTTGATCATTACGCTCAACTTAGCACGGAAAACCGGCTGAGACGCCCTGCCCGCAACGGTCTTCCGACGATTGTCGCTATCGGAGTGCTTTGCTCATGGTTGAGGCTGTGCGAACACGTGACTGGCGATGCCGCTGGTCGCTGCGGAATCGCTAGAAATGGAACCGCGCGCCGAGGCTGAACTGGTCCTTCGGGTTGCCGCCCTCGAGATCGAAGCCGCGCAGGTATTCGGCATTGACCGAGATATCGTCGCTGACCGCGTATTCGAGACCGCCACCCGCCAGCAGGTCGCGCTCGCCGGTGCCGGTGAGCTCCATGCCGTAACCGGCTGAGGCGTAGGCCAGCAGATCATCAGTGACCAGCACGCCGCCGCGGCCGGTGACCTGCCCATAGGCTGTGTCGATGGTGTCACTGGTCAGCCCGTGCAGGGCCACCTCGCCGCCGACGAGGAAGAAGTCGAGCTGTGCATTCACGCCGGCCTCTATGCCCGCCCCGACCTCGCCGCCACGCGCCGGGCTGGATTGCACCACGCCGTAGACGCCGGCGTAAAAGCCGCTCCAGTTGAATCCGCTGGCGACAGGGACGCCGACCTCGCTGGAACCGACAGGCACGGTGATGAGGTCAGACGCAGCCGCGGCTCCCACCGTGCCGGCTAGTGCTGCTGCTGCAAGCATCAGTCGCAACGACATCCGCATGTCTGGTCTCCGAGATCGCCTCCAACAGACTTCAATGCACCACCCCGCCCCGCGGTTCCGACGCACCTAGGGGCTGGTACAATTGAAATGTGGTGAGGGGACGGCCCTTGCAAGGGCAGAGCATGGCGACCGCCATCAAGCGATCATCGCCACCCGGTATTCTTCAACAATGTGATGAGAAAGGGTGGCGCGAGAGACGGGGCTCGAACCCGCGACCTCCGGCGTGACAGGCCGGCGCTCTAACCAACTGAGCTACTCCCGCAGCGCTTGCGAACAAGTCGTCCGCGCAACGTGGCGTCCGTTTAGAGGGAGGGTCGGAGAGTGTCAAGCGCCGAAACCGCGCGCGGCGCATACTTTCTTCCAGCTTTTCCACGCCTGCCTGCAAATGCCTTTCCAGACTGGCGTTTTCCCCATCGAATGCGGCGTGGTTCGCTACGCCCTCGGACCCGCCGGACGGATGTTGTGGTTGTGGCGGAACACGTTCTCGGGGTCCCACTCGGCCTTGAGCGCACGCAGCCGGGCGAGCTTGGTGGCGCCGAACGCCGCGTCGACTCGATCCTGCCCCTCATTGCCGATGTAGTTGAGGTAGACCCGGCCGGTCGACCAGGGCTTCAGCACGGAGGCGATCTCCTTGACGCGGGCGATGTTGGCTTCGTTGTCGGCCGGATCCATCCAGCCGCAGATGTAGTGGACGTTCCACGGCGCGGTGCGCATGCCGAAGGCCGTCGCTTCTTCATCGACTCGCGACGGCGCGCCACCGCCGGGAACGAGGATGATGGCCGACTGCGGCGACACCGGCGTCAGCGCCAGCGCGGCATAGGCGTCGATCGCCTCCTCGGGCAGCTCGTTGAGGAAGTCGGCGGTCCAGTAGTTCTGCGAGCCGGGGAAGTTGCCGCCCATCTTCTGGAACTCGGTGTAAGGCATCGGGTGCACTAGGTCGACCGCCGGCGGACCAAAGGCCCGGAACGGCGCCAGCACCCGCTGCCCTTCTTCCACGTCGCCGGCATAGATCAGTTGCACCACCACGATCGGCTTGCCGCGTGCCGGCTCGGGGACGAATGGCGCGTCGGGCGCGGTGGTGAAGGCCATTCCGGTGCCCACCTCATCCGGCGCGGTGCGCATGAAATCGCGAATGTGCCGCAACACGGCACCAGCCATCGGCGCCGGGTACATAAGCACGCCGGCCAGCACGATCGGGCCGAGCTTGTGCAGACGGAAGTGGAACGCCGTGACGATGCCGAAATTGCCGCCCCCACCGCGCAGCCCCCAGAACAGCTCTGGATTCTCGCTGGCCGACGCGACTACCTTGCGTCCGTTTGCGGTGACCACTTCGGCACTGATGAGATTGTCGCAGACGAAGCCGAACTTCCGCTCCAACCAGCCGCTGCCGCTGCCCAGCGACAGCCCGGCGACGCCGGTGGTGGGGTTTCGGCCACCGGTGAGCACGAGGCCGTATGCGGCAGTGGCCGCGTCGAACTCGCCCCAGTTCAGCCCGGCCTCGACGCGGCAGGTCTGCGCCGCAGGATCGATGGTCATCCCCTTCATGCCGCGCATATCGATGCACACCCCGCCGTCACAAACCGACGCACCGGTGACCGCATGGCCGCCGCCGAACACCGAGAGCGGCAAACCCTCTCGACGGGCAAGGCCGATGGCCAGCACCACGTCGTCGGCGCTGCTGCAGCGCGCGATCACCGCCGGCCGACGGTCGATCATGCCGTTGTAGACGCGGCGCGCGTCATCGTAGTCGGCATGCTCTGGGTGGATCAGGGTGCCCGCAAAACCAGGCAGATCAAAGCGGCTTACTTCGGCAATCGACATCAGAGCCCTCCCCTGGCCTAAGTCCGACGAACCGTGAAGTTTAGCGATGTGAGCCTACAGGGGGATTGTTGCGACGCACAGCCCAGATCGGAGTGCCACGGGTTGACGCCTCGCGACCAAAACCCTAGTTAGTGCGCCTTCGTCGCGACCACGTCGCTGACGGGCGGTTAGCTCAGTTGGTAGAGCATCTCGTTTACACCGAGAGGGTCGGCGGTTCGAGACCGTCACCGCCCACCATTCCCCTCGAATGACCGACATGCGCTTGGCGCCAGCACCAAGCCAACTTCAGCGCCCTGCCCCAAAAAGCAAATGGCCCCGGCGGCAAGCGCACGGGGCCATGTGGTCTTGTCGACCGGAACGCGTTCTTAGTTGATCGCGTCCTTGAGGCCCTTGCCGGGCTTGAACTTGGCCTGGTTGGAGGCCGGGATCTTGATCTCGGCGCCCGTTGCCGGGTTGCGGCCGATCGAAGCCTTGCGCTTGGAAACGGCAAACGTGCCGAAACCGACGAGGCGAACTTCTTCGCCCTTCTTCAGCGAAGCGGTGACGGCGTCAAACACGGCATCGACAGCCTCCCCAGCCTGGGCCTTGGTCAGGCCCGCCTTGTCGGCGACGACGCCGATCAGATCGTTCTTGTTAGACATAGCGTTTCCTCACTGTGGGATGCCCGCCCTCTGAGGCGAACCAAAACGCCGTGACCCTTCTTCGATTCTGCTCGGAACGCAAGGAAATCCGGGCTTTTCCGCAAGCTGGGCACAGCAATTCTGTTAATGAACTGTCAATTTAGGCTCAACTTTGTCAGCCTCCGGGCGTTACTGTGGCGAGCGGCGTTCTCCGGATGCCCAAAAGCAGCGGCAAAGCCAGCAAATACACGCCTCCCCCGACGATCCAGATCAGCCCCGGCCAGGTCGGTTTGAGGGCGAAATACACCATCGAGAAGAATAGCGGGCCGAATACTGCCGAGAGGCTGACGAGACTGGCGAGCACGCCCTGAAGCTTGCCCTGGTTGTCGGCATCGACCTGCTGTGTGGTGAGCGATTGCAGCGCCGGCATGCCGATGCCGCCGAGCGCGAACAGCGGGGCCAGCGCGAACACGATCCAGCCCTGCGTGGCGAAGCCCAGAATCAGCAGCGCGGTGAGCTCGCAGGCCATGCCCAGAATCATCGCCCAACGCTCGCCCAACCGCGCCGCGACCGGACCGGTGAGCAAGGCCTGCGCGCCGGCGTGGAAGAGCCCGAACGCCCCTAGCGAGAGCCCGATCATCAGGCCGTTCCACTGGAACATGTCCTGGCCGAACAGCGCCCAGATGGTGCCGTACATGGTGCCGACGAAATTCATGATCACGAAGATGGCCATCAGCGGCAGTAGCGCCGTGAAGCTGAACGCCCAGCCCAACGGCCGGAACGGGTTCAGCGTCTTGAAGTCGAACTTGGCGGAGCTGTCGCCCTTGCGCGATTCCGGCAGCACGAACAGCGCCAGCGCGAAGTTGACCGCGTTGAGGCCTGCCGCCACGAGGAACGGCGCCCGGACCCATATGTCGCCCAGAATGCCGCCGATCACCGGCCCGATGATGAAGCCGATGCCGAACATGGCGTGGAAGTAGCCGAAGCGCTTGGCGCGCTCCTCCTCGGCCGAAATGTCGGTGATATAGGCCGTGGCCACCGCCATGTTCGCACTGGTGACGCCGGCAATGGCGCGGCCCAGGACCAGCATCCAGAGCTCGGGCGCAAATGCCATGATCAGGTAGTCGATGGCGGCACCAGCCAGCGAGAGCAGCAGCACCGGGCGCCGGCCATAGCGGTCGCTGAGCACCCCCAGCACCGGCGAGAACAGGAACTGCATCGCCGAATACAGCGCCAGCATGATGCCGATCAGTGTCGTCACCTCACCGGTATGGGTGACGTCCTCCAGCAGGCGCGGCAGAATCGGAAAGATCAGCCCGATGCCAACGGCGTCCAGCGTCACGGCGGCCAGGATCACGATAAGTGCTTTGTTCAACTCGGGGCCCTCCAGCCGGTCGATACGCGGGGCGCGTTCTTTATTCGTTCTTGTCTGCCTTGGCAAACGAAATGCCTAAGTGGTGATCCGTGCCAAGTTGTGCCAGCCCGGTTGATCGACGACGCGGTTCTCACGCGTCACCTCGTGATCGCGGCTCTGCTCACCCCCACCCATCCTCCCCCGGGAGGTGCCCGCTGGTGGTTCTGGCACTATCGAAGCCCTACCCACGATGAGATAGTTGGACGACCCCCGGTCCTGCCACAAACGAAAACGGCGCCCTGAGGCGCCGTTTCCATTTTCATCACTGCAAGCCCGCTTAGTGCGGCAGGCTCGAGCCGGCTTCGTCGCCGTCGACGGTCGGGTCGACCACCGGCACTACGGCCGCCGGCTTGTCGTCGTCGTACTTCCATTCGATCGGCTCGGGCTGGCGGATCAGTGCGCGGCTCAGCACCTCGTCCATCCGGCTCACCGGGATGATCTCCATCCCCTCGGTCACGTTCTTCGGGATCTCCTTGAGATCCCGCGTGTTCTCCTCGGGGATCAGCACGGTCTTGATGCCCGAGCGGAGCGCCGCAAGGAGCTTTTCCTTGAGCCCGCCGATCGGCAGCACGCGGCCGCGCAGCGTCACCTCACCGGTCATCGCGATGTCGTGCCGCACCGGAATACCGGTCATCAGCGAGACGATCGCCGTGGCCATGCCGATGCCGGCGGACGGTCCATCCTTCGGCGTCGCGCCTTCCGGCACGTGCAGGTGGATGTCGCGCGTGTCGAACAGAGGCGGCTTGATGCCGAGATCGACAGCCCGCGAGCGAACGTAACCCGAGGCGGCAGTGATGGATTCCTTCATCACTTCCTTGAGGTTGCCGGTCACCGTCATGCGGCCCTTGCCATGCGTCATCACGCCTTCGATCGTCAGGATCTCGCCGCCGACCGAAGTCCAGGCGAGGCCCGTCACCGCGCCGACCTGCGGCTCGGCATCGATCTTGTCGTTCCGGAAGAATGCCGGCCCGAGATATTCCTCGAGCAGTTCCGGAGTGATGACCACCTTGGTCGACTTCTTGACCAGGATGTCGCGCACGGCCTTCCGCATCAGCTTCGACAGCTCGCGCTTCAGGTTACGGACGCCGGCTTCACGGGTGTAGTTGCGGACCACGGCCATCAGCTGGTCATCGTCGATGACGAATTCCTTGGGCTGCAGGCCGTTTTCCTTCAGCGTCTCCGGGATCAGGTGGCGCCGGGCGATCTCGAACTTCTCCTCCTCGGTGTAACCCGAGAGGCGAATGATCTCCATGCGGTCCATCAGCGGGCCGGGGATGTTGAGCGTGTTCGAGGTGGTGACGAACATCACGTCCGAGAGGTCATAGTCGACCTCCAGATAGTGGTCGGCGAACGTGTGGTTCTGCTCCGGATCGAGCACTTCGAGCAGCGCCGACGACGGATCGCCGCGGAAGTCCTGGCCCATCTTGTCGATCTCGTCGAGCAGGAACAGCGGATTGGACTTGCCCGCCTTCTTGAGCGACTGGATCACCTTGCCGGGCATAGAGCCGATATAGGTCCGGCGATGGCCACGGATCTCGGCCTCGTCGCGGACGCCACCGAGTGCCATGCGCACGAACTCACGGCCGGTCGCCTTGGCGATCGACTTGCCAAGCGAGGTCTTACCAACGCCCGGAGGGCCGACGAGGCACAGGATCGGGCCCTTGAGCTTGCCGGTGCGCGACTGCACCGCCAGGTACTCGAGGATGCGCTCCTTGACCTTCTCGAGGCCGTAGTGATCCTCGTCCAGCACCTGCTCGGCGTAGACCAGGTCGCGCTTGACCTTGCTCTTCTTGCCCCACGGGAGCGTCAGCAGCCAATCGAGATAGTTGCGGACGACCGTCGCTTCCGCCGACATCGGGCTCATCGTCTTGAGCTTCTTGAGCTCAGCATCGGCCTTGGTGCGGGCTTCCTTGGAAAGCTTCGTCTTCTTGATCTTCTCTTCGAGCTCGGTCAGCTCGTTCGAGCCTTCCTCGCCGTCGCCCAGCTCGCGCTGGATCGCCTTCATCTGCTCGTTGAGATAGTACTCGCGCTGCGTCTTCTCCATCTGCCGCTTAACGCGGCTGCGGATGCGCTTTTCCACCTGCAGGACGCCGATCTCGCCTTCCATCAGGCCGAGGATCTTCTGCAGCCGCTCGCTCACCGAAACGGTGCCCAGCAGCTCTTCCTTCTGCTCGATCTTGATCACCAGGTGGCTGGCGATGGTGTCGGCAAGCTTGGAATGGTTGGTGATCTGGCTGACGGCGTTGACCACCTCGGCCGAGATCTTCTTGTTGAGCTTGACGTAGTTCTCGAACTCGGACTGGGCGGAACGCGCCATTGCTTCGAGTTCGGTCTCGTCTTCCTCGGGCTCCGGCAGCGTCGTGGCTTCGGCTTCGAAGTAATCGACGGTCTGCAGGTACTGGTCGATCTTGGCGCGGCGCAGGCCTTCGACCAGCACCTTGACGGTGCCGTCGGGCAGCTTCAGCAGCTGCAGCACCGAGGCGATGGTGCCGGTGGCATAAATCTCTTCAGGCGACGGATCGTCGTCCTGGGCATTCTTCTGGGTGACGACGAGGATGTGCTTGTCGTCGCGCATCACTTCTTCGAGCGCCTTCACCGACTTTTCGCGGCCGACGAAGAGCGGCACGATCATGCCCGGAAAGACAACGATATCGCGTAGCGGCAGCACCGGGTAAACCCGATCGCGATCGATTCCGGCGCCGCCTTGGGTAACGTCCGACATATTTGGTCCTTTCCTGGGCGCAGGGCTCAAAGGGAGGGAAGCGCGAGCCCGCGCCCGTCTAGCAATCGGGCCAGTCCCCACGATGGGCGGCGAGCCTGATTCTGCTGATTAAATAGGGCGCCCTCAGCAAAGGGCAAGTCAACCTACCCGTAATGACGGGTATGCCTGCAATGCGGCGCCACTGTGTGCTGCCGCTGCATCAGCGAAGGGCACGTTGTCGCGGGACTAGACGGTCTGCAGCGCTGGCCCGACATAGCGCGCCCGTGGCCGGATCAACTGCCCGGCAGCCGCCTGTTCCAGCATATGCGCCAGCCAGCCAACCGACCGCGCCAAGGCAAAGATGGTGGCCGGCGCATGGCGCGGCAAGTCGTAGGCGACACTCAGCGCGGCGAGGGCAAAGTCGACATTGGGCCGGTCGCCGATCAGGCGTTCTGCTGCGGTTTCAAGGGCGTGAAATATCGGCGGCGCCTCGATGGCGGCCAGCAACGCCGCGCACCTGATGTCCCCGCCCGGATAGAGCCGGTGCCCGAACCCGGGAACGACGCGCCCTTCGTCCAGCCACTCGCGCAGGGCGCGTGTCGCGCGGCGCGGGTCGGCGCCGATATCGGCGGCGAGCGCCAGCACCGCGGACGCGGCATCGCCGTGCAGCGGGCCGCTGAGCGCTGCGAGGCCAGCCAACGCGCCGGCGGCCAGCGACGAACCTGTGGAAACGGTGACCCGCGCCGCGAAGGTCGAGGTGTTGAGCTCGTGATCAGCCAGCAGCACCAGGGCCCGACGCAGGGCATCAGCCGTCGAGGGACGACCGAGATATTGCGCGAGTCGCTGATGCAGCAGCCCCGCCCCGCTGCCGAGCATGGCGTCGGCAAGGCTGGCGAGAACCGTTCCGGCCTCCCCACGTAACTCGGCTGGAAAACGGCCGTAGCTGGGTGGGTCAGACGCCGCGCGCAGTGCAAGCTGAGCAAAGGCCGCACTCATTGGAGCATCGGTCGGAGCGACGGATGACGCGCGGTGAAGCTCGCAGGGGCCCTGCCATAGGAGGGTCGCGACGTCCTCCAGCGTAGCTGTCGCCGACAGTTCGGCTGCATCAACGCCGCGATAATACAGGCGGCCGCCACTGACGGTGGAGACGGCGGAGGGCAGCACCGGATCACCCCAGCTGATCGCTTCGGAAGCGACTGTCGCCGTGCTGCGGCGGCCCCGGGCCCGCGATGCCAGGCGCTCCACGTCTTCCTCACGATAGAGGCTGCGGCGGGTATCCTGGGGGTCAGGCTTCGCGCGGATCCGGCCGCGGCTGACATTGGCGTAGAGCGACTGCGGCTTCGAACCGAGCCGGGCCAGTGCCTCTGTTGCATTGAGCCACATGCTGATCCCTGACATTGATCCATATGATCAAGATTGACGTCAATGTTAGCGCGCCTACCTTCCTTTGCAAACAGCCAAGGAGGCTCACATGAGCAATGGACTCGAAGACGTCGTCGCAGCCGAAACCGTCCTCTCGGACGTGGATGGGCTGGCGGGGCGACTGATCATTCGCGGCCAGCCGCTGGACGCGCTGGCCGGCCGGGTGAGCTACGAGGAGGTGCTGTCGCTGCTCTGGGACGGGTTTTTCCCCGACTTGCCCCGGGACCTGGCGCCGCCACTCGCCGAGGCGCGGCTCGAAGTCTTCCGCACGCTCGAACGCGAGTTGCCGTTTCTTGCCGGCCGGCCGGTCTATGACGGCGTCCGCGCGCTCATGGCGCGCCTGCCTGACGGCACCGATCTCGATACCGCGCTGCTACTCGCTGCCGCTCCGGCGGTTCTGTTGCCGGCCCTGATCCGGCTGCAGGCCGGCAAGCCACTGCACGCGCCAGATGCCTCGCTGGGCCATGCTGCCGACATGCTCGCCATGCTTGGCGGCGCCAAGCCGGCGCCTGCCATGGCCGCGGCACTCGACGCCTATCTCGTCACCGTCGCCGATCACGGCCTCAACGCGTCCACCTTCGCGGCGCGCGTGGTGGCTTCGACGCTTGCAGGGCTCAACTCGTCGTCCCTCGCGGCACTCGGGGCCCTCAAGGGGCCGCGGCACGGCGGGGCGCTGGGGCCGGTGCTCGACATGCTCGATGCGGTCGGCAAGCCCGAGAACGCCGCGGCCTGGATCGAGAACGAGCTCGCCAGCGGTCGCCGGTTGATGGGTTTTGGCCACCGCATCTATCGCGTCCGCGATCCGCGGGCCGATGCGCTGAAAGCCGCGCTCGACCGGTTGGCCCAGTCGGGCGCCGTCGATACCACACGCATCGCGCTGGCCGGACGTGTCGAGGCCGAAGCGCTGGCGGCGCTCAAGCGCCACAAGCCCGGCCGCGTGCTGGCAACGAATGTCGAGTTCTACCCGGCTTTGCTGCTCGAGGCCCTTGGCTTCCCGCGCGAGACTTTCACGGCGATTTTTGCGGCAAGCCGCATCGGCGGCTGGATCGCCCACGCCAAGGAAGAAGCCGCGAACGGCCGGCTTATCCGGCCGAAGTCGCTCTATGTCGGACCGGTGCCGAGGGTGGCTGCCTAGTTCTCTACTGCCCTCACCCGTCTCGGCTTCGGCGAGCCACCCTCTCCCTCAAGGGGAGAGGGGCGTTGTGGAGCACTGCCCCTCGCTTCCCCCTCTCCCCTTAAGGGAGAGGGTGCCCGAAGGGCGGGGTGAGAAGCAGTCCAGGCTCTTAAGCTGCCACCTTCGGCGGCAGTTGCTGGCCCGGGGTCGAGACTGAAATCGCCTCTTCTTCCGGCGTCATTTCCGCCGGAACGTCGGCGAACAGCGGCGTCGACAGATAGCGCTCGCCCGTGTCGGGGAGCATCGCGAGGATGGTCGAGCCATCCGGCGCGCTTTCTGCGACCTTCAGGGCCGCTGCGAAGGTGGCGCCGGCGGTGATGCCGACGAAGATGCCTTCCTTCTGCGCCAGGTCCATCGAGCACTTCATGCCGTCGGGACCGGCGATGGTCAGCACCTGGTCGAACAGCTTCTCGGTGACCGCCTCGTTGGTGATCCACGGGATGAAGTCCGGGCTCCAGCCCTGGAACGGATGCGGCTTCCAGGCGGAATGGCTGCCGGTGGCAGCGTGGTCGGCCCGGCGCTCCTGGCCTTCGCCGCTGGTCAGCATCGGCGCGCCTTCGGGCTCGGCGACGATGATCTTGGTGTTCGGCATCTTGTCGCGCAGCACCCGGCCGACGCCGGTCAGCGTGCCGCCGGTGCCGAAGCCGGTGACCCAGTAGTCGAGCTTCTCATCGGCGAAATCGCGCAGGATCTCCTGCGCCGTGGTCCGCGAATGCATGTCGGGGTTGGCTTCGTTCTCGAACTGGCGGGTCTGGAACCAGCCATTCGCCTCGGCCAGCGACTCGGCCTTACGGATCATGCCGTTGGCGCGCTCGGCGGCTGGCGTCAGCACCACCTTGGCCCCGAGGAAGCGCATGAGCTTGCGGCGCTCGACCGAAAAGCTCTCGGCCATGGTCACCACCAGCGGATAGCCCTTGGCGGCGCACACCATGGCGAGACCGATGCCGGTATTGCCGCTGGTGGCTTCGATGACGGTCTGGCCCGGCTTCAGCGCCCCGGATTTCTCGGCCGCCTCGATGACGCCAAGTGCGAGACGGTCTTTCACCGAGCCGAGCGGATTGAAGGCCTCGACCTTGACGTAGAGCTTGACGTTCTTGGGACCGAGTTTGTTGATCCGGACCACCGGCGTGTTGCCGATCGTGCCCAGAATGTCTTTGAATTTCATGGTTCGTCCTCTTGCTTCCCCGCTTCAATCGAAGCCTACGCGCGTCACAGGACCGCGACAAGTGAACCTATGGTACGGAATTCAGCCGACGACCTGTCAGCCGATGGCATCGCCCCAGTCGAGCTTCTTTGCTGCCTTGAAGGCCGGCTTGTCTCGGCTCGGCACGACGCGGCCCTCGAGTCCCTCTGGCGCACACACGGCCAGCGTCACCGAGAACTTGTTATCCTCCGGCCGGCGCAACACGCGGCCCTTCGCCGGGGCCCCGATGCCGTCGCGGGTGATGACCAGGTAGCTGAACTTCTCGTCCTCGTAGCCGAGCGTGCCGCCCTTCATCCGCATATGGTCGCGCGTTCGGCTGAGGCGGACCGAGAAGTGGCACCAGTCGGGCTCTACCAGCGGGCACGGCGCTTCGTGCGGACACGGTGCCAGCACCCTGCCGCCGAGCTCAATCAGCCGCTGGCGCACCGCCATCAGCCGCTGGTAGTCACGCGGCCGGCCGGGCTCGATGACCGCGAGGACGCCATCGCAATGCCGCCAGAGCCGCTCGGCTGCGGCCAGCATCTCGGCATCCGGCAGTTCGGTCAGGGCATAGGCACAAGTAACGAGATCGTATCGGGTCTGCTGCTCGAAACGCGACAGGTCGGCCTCCACCAGGGCCGCTCCGGCGAGAGCCGATCCCTCCGCGAGGGTCTCGGCCAAGGCGAGAAAGGCCCGGTTGTGATCCATCAGCGTGGGTGCGACGTCCTCGAACGCTTCCACAACCGCCCAGCCGGCCGTTCCGGGCCCTGCCCCCGCGTCGAGCAGCGTTCGCGGGGCGAAGTCGGGAGCACGCGCCTTGAGCTCGGCGAGCACGGCCGAAACAGCGGCGTAGGTCGCCGGCATCCGGCTCAGCGCATAGGCGATGGCGTCATCGGCGCCGCCGATCACCTGCCGCGAGGCGCCCCGTTGACGGTAGTGCTTGGAAATACGGGTCGAGCTGTCGCCAAGGCCCTTCCGCCCCTCGGCAAGGCGGCGAACGGCGGCAGACAGTTCAGCTGGCAGGTCGGTCACCGGCGCCCGCCTTTGCGCACGCTGTAGGCCAGCAGCGCATCGGTGACCGCCCGCTTGAAGCGATCCTTGTCCCGCTCGGCGTTGTCGACGATCTCGCGCACCCGCCAGAACTCACGGCCGCTGAACGGCCCGACCTCGGCGCGCACATAGACATCCGGCGGATGCTGCAGCACCGTTGCGTCCACGAGCTTCTGCGACATGATATCGGTCGCGACCACCGCAGCATCGGTGATGCTCGGCTCGCGCGTCGGATCGAGCAGTTCCGGGGTTCGGTGCACGTCGATGCCGATAAGCACGTCGCATCTGCCGGCGATGTGCCCGAGCGGCAACGGGTTGCTCACCCCACCATCGATGAAGTAGCGGCCGTTTAGGCTGACCGGCCGGAACAGGCTCGGTATCGCCATCGAGGCCGCGATCGCCGGCCGCAGCGGGCCGCTGTCGAACACGACCTCCTTCCAGGCGTAGAAGTCGGTCGCGACGACATAGAACGGCACCTTCAGCTCGGCGAAATCGTCGGGGAAGCCGTCGGGCAGGAAGGCATTCGCGATCCCCTCGGAGTTGACCTGCACCGAGAGCCCCGAGGCCATCAGCCGCTTGAGGTTCGGCCGGTTGCGGTTCCACAAGGTCGTGGCGATCTGCTGCACGCTGCCCAGCACGCTGTAGGCATGCTCGCGCAGCTCCGCTCCGCTCATGCCGTTGGCCCAACCCGATCCGATCAGTGCGCCGATCGACGATCCGGCGATCACCGAAGGCTTCAGCCCCAGCTCGTCCATCGCCTCGATATACGGGATATGGGCTAGGCCGCGCGCCGCGCCGCTGCCGAGTGCCACACCGATCCGCATCGTTCACCCTCCACGGCGCCCCTTATGCGACCGCCTAGTCCAAAAAGAAAAAGCCCCGCCGGATGAGCGGCGAGGCCTTCGATTCTGTGTCGAGAAGGGTCAGGCGCTGGTGGACAGCGCCTCTTCCTTCTTGCGCTCGGCGTAGATGTACAGCGGACGGACGTCCTTGCCGTTCACCACTTCCTCGCTGATCACCACCTCCTCGACACCGTCGAGCGACGGCAGCTCGTACATGGTGTCGAGCAAGATGCCCTCGAGGATCGACCGCAGGCCGCGGGCCCCGGTCTTGCGCTCGATGGCGTGCTTGGCGATCGCCTTGAGCGCATCCTCGTGGAAGGTCAGCTCGACCTCTTCCATCGAGAACAGCCGCTGATACTGCCGGACCAGCGCGTTCTTCGGCGCGGTCAGGATTTCGATCAGCGCCGGCTCGTCGAGATCTTCCAGCGTTGCGAGGATCGGCAGACGGCCGATGAACTCGGGGATCAGCCCGAACTTCACCAGATCTTCCGGCGCCACGTCCTTCAGCACGTCGCCGACGCGACGATCCTTGGGATCCTTGACCACGGCGGAGAAGCCGATGCCCGAACCTTCCGAGCGCGACTGGATGATGCGCTCGAGGCCGGCAAACGCACCGCCGCAGATGAACAGGATGTTCGTCGTGTCCACCTGCAGGAATTCCTGCTGCGGATGCTTGCGGCCGCCCTGCGGCGGAACGGAAGCGACGGTGCCTTCCATGATCTTCAGCAAGGCCTGCTGCACGCCTTCGCCCGACACGTCGCGGGTGATCGACGGGTTGTCGGACTTGCGGCTGATCTTGTCGACTTCGTCGATATAGACGATGCCGCGCTGGGCCTTCTCGACATTGTAGTCGGCGGCCTGCAGCAGCTTGAGGATGATGTTCTCGACGTCCTCGCCGACATAACCGGCTTCGGTCAGCGTCGTCGCATCGGCCATGGTGAACGGCACGTCGAGGATACGGGCCAGCGTCTGCGCAAGCAGCGTCTTGCCGGTACCGGTCGGGCCGATCAGCAGGATGTTCGACTTCGAAAGCTCGATGTCCTGGTTCTTGGTGGCGTGGTGCAGCCGCTTGTAGTGGTTGTGCACCGCCACGCTCAGCACCCGCTTGGCACGGAACTGGCCGATCACGTAGTCGTCCAGCACCTTGCAGATTTCGGCCGGCGTCGGGACGCCGTCCGAGGACTTCACCATCGAGGTTTTGTTTTCCTCGCGGATGATGTCCATGCACAGCTCGACGCATTCATCGCAAATGAAGACGGTCGGCCCGGCGATCAGCTTCCTGACCTCGTGCTGCGATTTCCCGCAGAACGAGCAGTACAGCGTGTTTTTGGAAGATTCGCCGCTGGTCGTGTCCTTGGACATCCTGTCACTCCTGGGAGTTCGGGCTCCCATCCCGGCTAGAGAAGAACGCTAGCCCCGGATACCTAAACAAAATGTAAGCCCGACCGACCTTAACGGCCAGCCGGGACCCACACAATCACACAAGTGTCACACTCGCGTAGGACGTTGAGATTCACCTTAATAGGTAAAACCTCCATCACGCGTCGGGCGCCGCCCGCTTCTCGAATATCGAGTCGATGATGCCGAATTCCTTGGCCTCTTCGGGGCTGAGGAAGCGGTCACGCTCGAGCGCGTTGTGAATGGCGTCGTAGTCCTGGCCGGTATGCTTGACGTAGATTTCGTTGAGCCGGCGCTTCAGTTTCTCGGTGAACTGGGCGTGGATCAGGATGTCGGTCGCTTGGCCCTGATAGCCGCCGGACGGCTGGTGCACCATGATCGAAGCATTCGGCAGGGCCGCGCGAAGACCCTTCTCGCCGCCGGCGAGGAGGAGCGAGCCCATCGAAGCCGCCTGCCCGATGCACAGCGTCGCCACCGGCGGGCGAATGAACTGCATGGTGTCGTAGATGCCGAGGCCGGAGGTCACGACGCCGCCGGGCGAGTTGATGTAGAGGCTGATTTCCTTCTTCGGATTTTCCGACTCGAGGAACAGCAGCTGCGCCGCAATCAGGGAAGCCATCTGGTCTTCGACCTGGCCGGTCACGAAGATGATGCGCTCCTTGAGCAGGCGCGAATAGATGTCGAAAGCGCGCTCGCCGCGCGTCGTCTGCTCGACCACGGTGGGCACGAGGTAGTTGTAGAAGGTATCGACCGGATCTCTCATTTGGAGATTTGCCCCTTTGAAGGAAGAATCAGCGCTCGCGGCCGACTTCAGGCGATGCCCGCTTAACGGGCGGTAAAGCGACAGATAGGCGCCAATGTGGCAGGCCGCAATAGTCCCATATTCGCGCAACCCGAGGGATCGAGGGAAGCTGCCCGGATGGGGAGGCAGTCCGGTGGGGCGGCTATGCCGCGAAGCTCACCACGACGCCGCGCTTCTTGAAGTAGGACTGCATGGTCTTGCGGCCCTGGCGGTTGTTTTGCGCGAGCTTGGCCGGATCGAACACGGCTTCCTTGGCGCCCTCCTTGGCCATCGCCGCCTTCAGCGCCGCGATGTGGACGTCGATATCGGCGTTGTTCTCGCGCAGCGAGGTATAGATGTTGTCGATCGCTTCGGTCAGGGTGAGGTCGCTCACGGGCTCGAACTCCAATGGGTGTCTGGCGAGGCGTTTAGCCGGTTTTTCCGCTGCGGCAAGTTGTTTCCGCTACCCCTGACGGCTTCCCGTCGGGCCGGATCGCCCTATAGCATGGCTGTCAGTTTCCGTTTCAGCAGGTTCAATCCTTGTCCGTAGCCGCTCCCTTCACCCTCGCCGACCGCCACGCCAACGCCCAGCCCCGCGAGTTCGCCTTCTACCGCGACCCCTATGCCTTCTACGACGCGGTGCACGCGGCCTCGCCGGCCTTCTTCTGGGATAACTACGGGCACTGGTGCTTTGCCGGCTTCAAGGATGTGAGCCTGCTGCTCCGCGACAAGCGCTTCGGCCGGCAGATCCTCCACCTGATGAGCCGCGAGCAGCTCGGCATGGCGCCGCCCAAGGCCCACACCGCCGCCTTTGACCAGACCGAGAAATACACCCTGCTCAACCTCGAGCCGCCGGCCCACACCCGGCTGCGCGCGCTGGTCAACCGAGCCTTCGTTTCGCGCAACGTCGAGCAGTTGCGCCCTCGCATCGAACGGCTGGCCAACAAGCTGATCGACGGCTTCGAGGCCGACGGCCAGGTCGAGCTGCTCCGCGCCTTCGCCGCGCCGGTGCCGGCCATCGTCATCGCCGAGATGATCGGCCTGCCGGCCGACATGGCGATGCAGCTGGTCGACTGGTCCAACCGCATGGTCGCCATGTACATGTTCGGCGTCACCCACGAGACCGAGCTCGACGCCAACCAGGCCTCGATCGAGTTCATGGACTATGTGCGGAAAATGATCGGCGAGCGCCGCCGGCAGCCGCGCGAAGACCTCCTCACCCACATGCTGACCACCGAGATCGACGGCGAGAAGCTGACCGAGGACGAGGTGATCTCGACCACCATTCTCTTGCTCAACGCCGGCCACGAGGCGACGGTCCACACCACCGGCAACGGCGTGAAGGCGATCCTCGAGAGCGGGCTCGATCCTAAGGCGCTGTTCGCCGACGACGAGCAAACCGAAGCCACGGTGGAGGAATGCGTCCGCTACGATGCCCCGCTCCATATGTTCACCCGCTACGCGCTGCAGGACGTGACGCTCGACAACGGCTTGAGCTTCAAGCAGGGCGAAACCATCGGCCTGATGCTCGGCGCCGCCAACCGCGACCCGGCCCGCTTCGTCGTAGCCAACCGGTTCGATCCGTTCCGCAAGGACGGGGCCAATGTCAGCTTCGGCGCCGGCATCCACTTCTGCATCGGTGCGCCACTGGCGCGGATCGAGCTTCAGGTGGCCATGAAGACGCTGTTCGACCGACTGCCTGGGCTGAGGCTGGCTGCCGAACCGCAGTACAAGAACATCTACCACTTCCATGGCTTGGAGCGGCTTGAGGTGGCGTGGTGAGCGACAAGACGCTGGACGATGTGGTCAACGAATTTCCGGACCGTGCCCTCTACCTTGGCGGCGAGGATGGTAGCAAGCCGCCGCGCTATCGCCGGATCGAGGTTGGCGACCCGGCGCTCGGCGAGCCGTTCATTCTGGCAGAGATTGATTTCGACACTGAGGGCTCAGGCGAAGCCAGAGGGCTGACCTGGTGGCCCGCCGGCATGGTGTCGGAAGAGATCCAGCGCGGCGTGCAACTTGAGCTTCCATTGATTTTCAAGGAAGTCCGGATGCTCATGGCCATCAATAGGATCGGCCGAGTGCTTATCACCATCGATCCGTTGATCCCTTGGGACCCGAACTGGGCTCGACTGGTCGAAACCTAGCCGACCATTCCGGCCAGCACATCCGGGATCAATCCCGGCAAGTCCTCCGCGATCAACCCCGGCCCGCCCCAGAGGTTGCCCGCCTCACCGTGGATCCACACACCCGCGCACGCGGCTTCGAACCCCTTCATCCCCTGTGCAAGCAGCCCCGCGATGATGCCCGCCAGCACATCGCCCGAGCCCGCCGTGCCAAGTATCGCCGGCGCGTTGTCGTTGATCACCGCATGCCCCTCCGGCGACGCGACCACCGTGTCGCTGCCCTTCAGCACCACGATGGCGCCGGAGCGCAGCGCCGCCGAGCGCGCCCGGTCGACCTTCGAACCATCCACCTTACCGAACAGCCGCTCGAACTCGCCCTCGTGCGGGGTCATCACCACCGGCCGCTCGGGCTTGGCCTTGATCGCCGAAAACAGCGCCTCCGGACTATCCTTGAAGCTGGTCAGTGCGTCGGCATCGAGCACCACGGCAGCATCGCTCTGCAGCACGACCGACACGTTCGCCTTGGTCGCCTCACCCAACCCCGCCGCGGGCCCGATCACCACTGTGTTGATCCGCTGATCCTGTAGCAGCAGCTGCAGGCTCGCCGCCCCATCTACTGGCTTCAGCATGATCGCCGTGACGTGGTTGGCCTGGATCAGCAGCGACGAATGTGCGCCCGCCAGCGTCACCAGCCCTGCCCCGGCCCGCAGCGCCGCCATCGCCGTCATCCGGCTGGCGCCCGTCTGCAGCGGTCCGCCGGACATCACCACGCAGTGGCCGCGAGTAAACTTGTGGCCCTCGGGATCGAGCCTGGGCAGGCTCCACAGCTCCGGGCCATTGCGGCTGAGGTTCGGCCTGATCTCGCCGAGCACGCTCTCGGGAATGCCGATCTGGCTCAGCACAACCTCGCCGCACCGCGCCCGGCCTGGCAGCAGCAGGTGCCCCGGCTTCAGCCGGAAGAACGTCACCGATACATCGGCCTTAACCGCGACGCCGCGCACCTGCCCGCTCGCCCCGTCAATGCCCGAGGGCACATCCACCGCGACGATCGGCACGCGCATCCCGTTCACGGCCTCGATCAGCTCCGCCAGCCCGCCCTCGATGTCCCGATCGAGCCCTGCACCTAGCAGCGCATCGACGATTATCTTGGCGCCACGCAGCCCATCCGGCCGGGCCGCCTGGATCTGTGCATTCCACAGGTCGGCGAAGAATGCCGCATCGCCCTTCAGCCGGTCGCGTTCGCCGAACAGCGCCACTCGAACCTCGCGCCCGAGTTCCTTGAGCTTCTTGGCCGCAACGAACCCGTCGCCGCCATTGTTGCCCGGCCCGCAGAGGATCAGCACCTGACCTTCGGGGTAGCGCTCCTGCACCACATCGGCGACAGCGTTGCCCGCCGCCTCCATCAGCTTGAACGACTGGATGCCCGATGCGACCGCAAGCGCATCGGCGCGACCCATTTCGGCTGGCGTAAGGAGGACGTGTTCGCTGGTCATGCGCCGACCCTAGCCGCGCCCGCCGAAAACAAAAAGGCCGCCCCGGAAGGCGGCCCTGAACTTGTGATTGGAGTGCACCAGCTTAGTGGTGGTGCTCCTCCGGAACCTCGTCTTCGTCCGAAGCGATGATCTTGCTCAGCTCGGCGCGGGTCATCGGCTTGTCGGTCTTCTTGGCGAGCTCAGTGACGAAATCCACCACCTTGTTCTCGAACACCGGCGCACGGAGCCCGGCGAGGGCCTGCGGGTTCTTGCGGTAGTAATCGTAGACCTGCTGTTCCTGGCCCGGGAAGCGGCGCACTTCGGCGATCAGCGCCTGCTGGTGCTCGTCCTCGGTGACCTCGACCTTGTTCTGGTTGCCGATCTCGGCGACCACCAGACCCAGGCGCACGCGGCGCTCGGCGATCTTCTGGTACTGTTCCTTGGCGGCTTCCTCGGTCGTGCCTTCGTCCTCGAAGGACTTGCCGTGGTGCTCGACCTCGTGGACGACGCGCTGCCAGATGGTGTTGAACTCGGCTTCCACCAGCTGCTCGGGAACGGCGAACTTGTGGCCTTCGTCGAGCTGGTCGAGGATCTGGCGCTTGATTGCCTGGCGGCCCATGGAGTCGAGCGCCGCCTTCATCTGGTCCTTCACGGCGTTGCGCAGGCCCTCGACATTCTCGAGGCCGAGCGACTTGGCGAACTCGTCGTTGAGCTCACCAGCCTTGGGGCCGTCGATGTGGAGGATGGTGACTTCGAAGTCGGCCTTCTTGCCGGCCAGTTCGTCCTGCGCGTAGTCCTTGGGGAACGTGACCTTGACGGTCTTGGTCTCGTTCTTCTTCATGCCCACGAGCTGCTCTTCGAAGCCCGGGATGAACTCGCCCGAACCGACGGTCAGGTGCGCATGGTCGGCCGAGCCGCCGGCGAAAGCCTCGCCCTTGATAGTGCCCTTGAACGAGAGACCGAGACGATCGCCGTTCTCGACGACGCCGTCCTCGCCCTTTTCCTCATAGCCGCGCTGCTGCGCGAAGACGCGCTGCACTTCGGTGTCCACGTCCTTCTCGTCGAGCTCGACGACCGGCTTGTCGACCGCGAGGGTCTTGAAGTCCATCAGGGTGACCGGCGGCAGCACTTCGTAGCTGACGTCAAAGTTGAGGTCGGCATCGCCGTCCAGCACCTTGTTGATCACGTCCTGGTCTTCCGGCAGGTCGACCTTGGGCTGAGTGGCGGCGCGCTCGGAGCGGTCGTCGAGGGTCTTGGAGACCGTCGAGTTGATCGCGTCGGACAGCACTTCGGACATCGCCGAGCGGCCATAGACCTTCTTCAGGTGCGCGGTCGGCACCTTGCCGGGGCGGAAACCCTTGATGTTCGCAGTGCCCTTCAGCTCGTCGAGCCGCGCATCCAGCCGCTCGCTGAGATCCTTCTTCGGGATGACCAGGGAAAGTTTGCGCTTGAGGCCCTCGTTGAGGGTTTCTGTGACCTGCATTGGGGTATCCCGTTAACTTTTCAATTTCGTGTGGCCGGGGTGCGGGTGGCGGGTTGGTGCGGGTGAGAGGGCTCGAACCTCCACGCCTTGCGGCGCTGGAACCTAAATCCAGTGCGTCTACCAGTTCCGCCACACCCGCAAGGTGCCCCGTCGGCCGGGTCGGGTGCATATATGTGAAGAATTGGGGAAGGTCAAAGGGAGAGGTGGAGTGCGGGGTACTACCGCTCCCGTCGCGCCTTGGCGGCCGCGATGAATGCGCCCTTCAGCTCATTGTATCTACCGCGGCCAACCGGCGCTGCGGCGACCGCTCGTTCCTTCTCTTCTGCGTACGCGTCGCGAAGATCGGTATCGGCGCGCAGCGCGTCGCGGAATGCCAGGTTGGTGCGCCAGGAGTGGCCGAGGTGTTCGACAACGTGGACCAGGTGAGTCCGCTCGGTCGCGTCGCGGCCTCGACCGAAGATGTAGTGTCCGGGGACGCCGGCGTTCTCGGCGTAGTCGTAGCCAAGGGCCAGCAACGGATCGTGGCCGAGCTGCCAGTTCTCGAGTGGCGCTACGCCGACGAGAATGTCGAGGATCGGCTTGGCGCGCATGCCCGGGACCGCGGTGGAGCCGTAGTGCTCGATGCCGATGGCCACGCCGGCGAGCGCTGAGGCGAGGCGGTTGCGTTCGCGCTCGAACTCAGCCGGCCAATCCGGATCGTAGTCGACCAGCGCGTTCGTACCGTTCTTCAGCCCGAGCATTTGCCCACTTTCGCTGCAAACCGATCTTTGTCACTGTCCGTTCGCTCGTTCCGGAACACCGAAATGAACAAACCAGCGGCGCGATGCACATCTTTTGTGCATGCGCCTGCAATGACGCCTCGCCTGCAGGATCAGATGTTCGTCGTAGGCGCTTATTTTGGCAAGGTTTTCTTGCCCGCCGGCGAGCTGGCACGGACCCTGCATACAACCGAGCGGCACCCGACCGGTGCCTGTTGGAGGCCTGAATGAAGAAGATCGAGGCTATCGTAAAGCCGTTCAAGCTCGACGAAGTGAAGGAAGCGCTGCAGGAAGTTGGTCTGCAGGGTATCACCGTCACCGAAGCCAAGGGTTTCGGCCGTCAGAAGGGACATACCGAGCTCTACCGGGGCGCGGAATATGTCGTCGACTTCCTGCCCAAGGTGAAGGTCGAGGTGGTGTGCCCCGACGACCTCGCCGAAAAAGCGATCGAAGCGATCCGCACGGCTGCGCAAACCGGTCGCATCGGCGACGGAAAGATCTTCGTCTATTCGATCGAACAGGCTATCCGCATCCGCACCGGCGAATTCGGCGACGACGCGCTCTGAGACGCGCCACGCCCGCCTACATCAACCCAGCCTTACACAGGGGAACTGAATGACCACTGGAGCCGACATCCTCAAGCGCATCAAAGATGAGGATATCAAGTACGTCGACCTGCGCTTCACCGACATGCGCGGCAAGCTGCAGCACGTGACCTTCGACCAGACCATGGTCGACGAAGACCTGTTCGAAGAAGGCACGATGTTCGACGGCTCGTCGATCGCCGGCTGGAAGGCCATCAACGAGTCGGACATGGTGCTGATGCCCGATCCGAACTCGGCCTACATGGACCCGTTCTTCGGCGCCTCGACCCTTGCCATCAACTGCGACATTCTCGAGCCCCTGACCTACCAGCCCTATTCCCGCGACCCGCGCACCACGGCCAAGAAGGCCGAGGCGTACGTGAAGGAGCTGGGGATCGGTGACTCGGTCTATTTCGGCCCCGAGCCCGAATTCTTCATCTTCGACGACGTCCGCTACTCGAACACCACCTACAAGGTGGGCTTCTCGGTCGACTCGACCGAACTGCCGACCAACAACGACACCGAGTACGAGTCGGGCAACACCGGCCACCACATCGCGCTGAAGAAGGGCTACTTCCCGGTTCCGCCGCTCGACAGCGCGCAGGATATCCGCGGCGAGATGCTGGCAGCGATGGGCGCGATGGGCGTTCCGATCGAAAAGCACCACCACGAAGTGGCCTCGGCCCAGCACGAACTCGGCATCAAGTTCTGCCCGATCATCAAGGCGGCAGACTCGGTCCAGATCTACAAGTACGTGATCCAGCAGGTCGCCCAGGCCTACGGCAAGACGGCCACCTTCATGCCGAAGCCGGTCTATGGCGACAACGGCTCGGGCATGCACTGCCACCAGTCGATCTGGAAGGACGGCAAGCCGCTCTTCGCCGGTGACCAGTACGCCGGCCTGTCGATGGACGCGCTCTACTACATCGGCGGCATCATCAAGCACGCCAAGGCCATCAACGCCTTCACCAACCCGACCACCAACTCGTACAAGCGCCTGGTGCCCGGCTTCGAAGCCCCCGTGCTGCTCGCCTACTCGGCGCGCAACCGTTCGGCTTCCTGCCGTATCCCCTTCGGCCAGTCGCCGAAGGCCAAGCGCGTCGAAGTGCGCTTCCCCGATCCGCTGGCGAACCCGTATCTCGGCTTCGCCGCGATGCTGATGGCCGGCCTCGACGGCATCAAGAACAAGATCCACCCGGGCGACCCGATGGACAAGGATCTGTACGAGCTGCCCAAGGAAGAACTGAAGCAAATCCCGACCGTTTGCGGCTCGCTCCGCGAGGCGCTCGAGAGCCTCGACAAGGACCGCGACTTCCTCAAGGCCGGTGGCGTGTTCGACGACGACCAGATCGACAGCTATATCGAGCTGAAGATGACGGAAGTGATCAAGTTCGAGCACACCCCGCACCCGGTCGAGTACGAGATGTACTACTCGGCGTAATCGCCGACACGATCGACGAATTGAAAGGGCTCCCTCGGGGGCCCTTTCTTCTTTTCTTGCCCAGCGCTATCGATCCGCCTTCGATCGCTCTGGAGCTCCGATGTCGAGCCGCTGGCGCCAAACCTCACCCCAGGAACTTGCCGGTTGGCTCTCTGGCGCAAGTGTGCCGTGGGCAATTGCCGGCGGCTGGGCGCTCGACCTGTGGCTTGGCGAGACCACCCGCGAGCACTCCGACATCGAGATCGCCTGCTTCCACACCGACCTGGCAAGGCTCCTGCCCTCGCTTCAGGACTTTGAGGTCGCCATTGCCCGCAACAAGCAATTGACGCCGTACCGGACCGGCGAACCCCTGCCCGCACCGCCCTTTAGTCTGTGGCTGCGCCGGGTCGGCGAGCTTCTGTGGGACTTCGAAATCGTCGCCGAATCCCAACGGGATGGCGCCTGGGCCTATCGACGCGACCCCACCATCCAGCGACCGATCCAATCGACTTTCACGACCTCCACGCTGGGGTTCCCCATCATCGCTCCCGAGATTCAGCTGCTCTACAAGTGCAAGGAACCTCGCCCGAAGGATCTCGAGGATCTGCGCCGCTGCCTGCCGCACCTCCAAGGGAACGCGATCGGCTGGCTTCGTTCCACGGTCGCCTTGGCGCACCCGGAGTTCCTGGCGACTCTTGAGGATATCGTCGCGGCGGGATGACGCCGCCACACGGGGTCGCCTACACCCTCGTCGCCACCCAGATCACGTGCCGCGCGCCCTTGCCGCCGTGCGCGCGGGCTTTCAGTTCCTCGACCTTCATCCCCGATTGCTGCAGCCGCTTGGTGAAATGCGCGTCCGGGGCAACCGACCACACCGCGAGCATCCCGCCGGGCCGCAGCGCTGCCTTGGCGGCGGCGATGCCACCGTGGCTGTAGAGCCGGTCATTGCCGGGGCGCGACAGGCCTTCCGGGCCATTGTCGACATCGAGCAGGATGGCATCGAACTTCTGCGCGTCGCCGACCATGACGCCGCCGACGTCACCCTGCCGCAGCGTCACGCGCGGATCGTCGAGACTGTCGCCGTGGATGGTGGCTAGCGGCCCGCGGGCCCAGGTGACGATCTCCGGCACCAGCTCTGCAACCACCAGCTCCACGTCCGACCGAAACGCCTGAAGCGCCGCGCGCAGGGTAAAACCCATGCCGAGCCCGCCGATGAGCACCCGCGCTTTCGGCCGGCCGCCGATGCGCTCGGCGGCAATCGTCGCCATCACTTCCTCCGAGCCGCTCAGCCGGCTGCTCATCAGCCCGATCGTCCCGGCGAAGATAGTGAACTCCTGGCCGCGCTGCATCAGCCGGAACTCATCACCCCCCGGCACCTTCGCCCGACCCAGCTCAATCCACGGCAGCACAGCAGTCTCCTTGTGAGTGGCCGGCAGCTTTAGCGCTGTCGCCGCGTTGATGACAGCCCCACCTGTTTGCTCGGCGCTCGGGGGCTGGCATGCTGAACGCCAACAACGGGGATTCGACATGAGTATCGGCCTGCTCGGACTGCTCGACGACGTGACGGCGCTGGCCAAGGTGGCGGCGGCCTCGATCGACGACGTCGCCGGACAGGCCGCCAAGGCGGGACTGAAGGCCGCCGGAGCGGTGATCGACGATACGGCGGTGACGCCCAACTACGTCACCGGGTTCGAGGCCAATCGCGAGTTGCCGATCGTATGGAAGATCGCCGTCGGCTCGGTCCGCAACAAGCTGCTGATCCTGCTTCCCGCGGCGCTGGCACTGAGCTTCTTCGCACCCTGGCTCATCACCCCGCTGCTGATGATCGGCGGCGCCTATCTTTGCTACGAAGGCGCCGAGAAGGTCTACGAGGCGGTGTTTCCGCACGAAGCCCACGCGCTCGAGGCCGACCTGGAGCAGCCTGCTAACGAGCCAAGATCGCTGGAGAACGAGCGCGTAGCCGGCGCCATCCAGACCGATTTCATCCTCTCGGCCGAGATCATGACCATTGCGCTGGCCGCGCTGCCGGACATGCCGTTCTGGGAGCAGGCGCTGGTCCTCGCCGTCGTCGGCATCGGCATCACGCTGCTGGTCTATGGCGCGGTGGCGCTGATCGTCAAAGCCGACGATATCGGCCTCGCCCTGGCCCGGAAGGGCCTGACGCGCGGCGGCCGGGCCTTCGGCCGCGGCATTCTTGTTGCCATGCCGTGGATCATGCAGTTCCTCAGCGTCGTCGGCACCGCGGCGATGATCTGGGTGGGCGGCGGCATCGTCGTCCACGGCCTCGCCGGCTTCGGCCTCGACCAGCTCGACCATCTGATCGAGGCGATCGCCCATGGCGCTGCAGGCCTGCTGCCGGCCTTTGCCGAACTAGCGACGGAACTGGCCGTCATCGTCGCCGACCTCGTTTTCGGCCTGCTGCTAGGGCTGGCGCTCATCCCGGTCGCCAGTTTCGCCATCGCGCCTGCATGGAAGGCGATCCGCGGCATCTTCCGCCGCCAGCCTTCCGCCTGATCGAGACGAGCAAAGGGGCCCAGCTGGGCCCCTTTCTACTCCAGGGATGGCGGCTCAGCGGATGTCGCCGAAGAACCCGCGCACGTCGCCCACCCACACATCCGGCACTTCCAGCACCGCATAGTGCCCGCCGACGTCGAACTCGTTCCAACGGACGATCGTGTTGCTGGTCTCGCCATAGCGACGGATCGGCACTTCATCGTAGCCGAACACTGCGACACCGGTCGGTACGCCCGAGTTCGCCTTGGGCGACCAAGCCTCCGGATCATGCGCGTTCTCGTAGTACAGCCGGATCGACGAGGCGGCGGTGCCGGTGAACCAGTAGATCATGAAGTTGGTGAGGAACTTGTCCAGCGGCACCGCATCCACCCGGTCGCCGAAGCTGGTGAACAGCTCACTGATCCAGGCGAGCAGCCCCGCCGGCGAGTCCGAGATGCCGTAGGCCAGCGACTGCGGGCGGCTCGACTGCATCACGTTGAAGCCGAAGTGCTCGGCCATGAAGCGTTGCACCCGCTGCAGCCGTACCTTCTCGCCGTCGGTGAAGGTCGCGATCTCTTCCGGCGAAACCGGGCCGAACGGGATGAAGCCCATCGTCGCTGCGTTGAGATGCACGCCGATCACCCGCTCCGGCGCCAGCCGGCCGATCTCGGGCCCGATGATGGCACCGGCGTCGCCGCCCTGCACGCCGAAGCGCTGGTAGCCGAGCCGATCCATCAGCTCGACGAAGGCCTTGCCGATGCGGACGTTGTTCCAGCCGGCCTCGCGGGTCGGGCCGGAGAAACCGAAGCCGGGCAGCGACGGCACCACAACGTCGAATGCGTCCTCGGCCTTGCCACCGTGGGCAACCGGATCGGTCAGCGGCCCGATCACGTCGAGGAACTCGACCACCGAACCCGGCCAGCCGTGGATCAGCAGCAGCGGCGTGGGGTTCTTCTCAGCCGACTTCACATGGATGAAGTGGACGTTCTGCCCGTCGATCTCGGTGGTGAACTGGGGCAGCTTGTTGATCCCGGCCTCGGCCTTGCGCCAGTCGAAGCCGTTGAGCAGCCGGTCGACGGCACCGCGGACATAGGCGTTGGTGGGGCCGGCGGCCCAGCTGCCGTCGACTTCGCTTGGCAGCACGGTGCGGGCGAGGCGGTCCTGGACATCCTGCAGCTGAGCGGCGGAAACGTCGATCTTGAAGGGGGTGATGGTGGCCATTTCGGGTACTCCGTTTCGGGGGTTAGCGGTGAAGACACCCCCTTCGTACCCAACCCCCATCCGCGACTATTGGAAGTTTCCGACAACCTCGCTCGGGGTGGCGCGGATGATCTCCTTGGGGGTCTGCCCCATGATCACCTTCAGCGAATTGATCATGTGCGCCTGATCGGAAAAACCAAGCGCCAGAGCCACGTCCACCGCCGGCCGCCCCATCTGCAGCATCGACACCGCCTTCTGCGCCCGCTGCACCAGTGTGAAGTGCTTGTAGGTCAGCCCGGTGGTGCGGAGGAAATGCCGCTGCAGCGTGCGCTCGGTCATCGCCTTGGGCTGGCCCTCGACCACCGAGGCGACCAGTTCGTTGCTGTCGACGATGCCATCCCGCACCAGCCGTTCGACGAACACATCGGCGTTCTCGAAGGTCGGGATCTCCCGCACGTCAGTGCCGATCCAGAAGCCGCCGTTGCCGAACTTCTCGAGCATCACGCCTTCGTCGCGCATCACGTCGCCGGGCATCAGTGGCATGAAGCTGTGCGGCTTGAACGAGATCACCAGTTGCTCGTCGCCCGCCTCGTGCTCGTAGACCACCGGCTGGGTGGTGAGCCCGGTGCGCAGCACCATCGTCTCGTCGCCGCGCTTGATGATGGCGATATCCCAGCAGCCATCGGGCTGCATCAGCGTCGTCCCGGTCGTATCGAAACGTACGGAGCTGATGCTCTCGACGAAGGGCGAGTCGACCGGCCGGCTTTGCACGATGCGCTTCATGGAACGGAGCCTAGCAGCGACACGCCGGGATGCCAAATCACCTGCCCCGTCAACCCTCTGGCACTCTTCGCCGACATGGCTATGCTGCCGCCAGCCTTGCTGGTCCGGAGCCCGCCATGACGCCCGAATTCCTCATCACCACGCTGGTCATCGTCGCCTCGCCGGGGACCGGCGTGCTGTATACGCTAGCTGCGGGCCTTACGCGCGGCGCGCGTGCCAGCATCCTCGCGGCACTCGCGTGCACGCTGGGGATCATCCCGCACATGGCCGCGGCGATCACCGGGCTCGCCGCCCTGCTTCACACCAGCGCACTGGCCTTCGAGATCGTCAAATACCTCGGCGTCGCCTACCTGCTCTACATGGCCTGGGCGACGCTTAGGGAGAAAGGCGCTCTCAGCGTCGACACCGAGGCGGCGCCGAAATCAGTGCGCCAGGTGTTGGTCTCGGGCATCCTGATCAACATCCTCAATCCGAAGCTGTCGATCTTCTTTTTTGCCTTCCTGCCCCAGTTCGTGCGGACGGACTCGCCCGACGCCCTGCCCCAGATGCTGGAATTGAGCGCGGTGTTCATGGCAGCCACCTTCGTGATCTTCGCCATCTACGGCGTGTTCGCCGCCGCGGTGCGCCAGCACATCGTCACCCGCCCGCGCGTCCTCACCTGGATGCGTCGCAGCTTCGCCGCCGCTTTTGTGGCGCTGGGGGCCAAACTGGCGCTGACCGAGCGCTAGGCGCCGGCGGACAGGTGCAGGCGCTCCTCGAGGCCCTCGGGGTCCTGCTCGCTGAGGAACTGCACGGCGAAGCCGACCTCCAGCCAACGCACGACACGCGCCACCACCCGGCCCACTGCCAGGGGCGTGCCGAGATCGGGCTGCACGTCCGCTGACAGCGCTGCGCCCGAGCGCGACATGTCGATGATCAGGCAGGGCAAGCGGCTGCCATCGCCGAAGAGGATTGTCGAGCGCGGGTCGCGCGGCATCAGGCGCCGATGTGCCCGCTTGTCAGCCACGCCCTGGAACACCTTCTTCTTGTACCAGCCGATGCGCTTGACCAGCAGGTCGCGCTCGTCGGGGTTAGCCTCGATCGCCATCGAGAATCCGCCGTCGATCAGCCGGGCGACACGGCCCCTGACGGTTCCGAAGGGTTCGAAATTGGCAGAAAGCTCTTCGCCGGGAGCACCAAGTACTGGGGCCGACGCGACCATCAACTGTGGCGAAATGCTCTGCAGTCGGCAGGCGAAGACCTGGACGCGATGGGTGCGATTCTTGCGGCTGGCGAGCAGATAGCGGCCCATCAGCGCGCCGATGAATCGTACATCGCTGGACCGCGGGGAGGCATCCTGCCTCATTGCGAGCTTCCTGGCTGGCGTTAGATGTAATCGTTATCATCACGCTAGCGTGAAAGCCTGAATGCCCCGTTGCCTCCTACCGGCAATCCCTAGGGGCTCCACTAAGAATACGGTTACCATACGAGCCGCGAGGGCGGCCGGACGCTACTCTTTCAGCGCGAGCTTCTCGCCGGCAAGGAGGCGATGATCGCTGGTCGTCAAGGTGAGCAGTCCCTCGAGTTGGCTGATGGACTGCAGTTCGGCGAACTGCACGGCGAAGCCGGCCTCGATGTGCCGGACGACGCGACCGGGAACGGCCCCAACCCCGGCAAGGGACCCCACCGGCGGCAGCACGTCGGCCGAGACCGCCACGCCCGATTGCGACATGTCGATGATGAAGCACTCGAGCCGCTTGCCACCGCCCAGCACCAGGCTGGCACGGGTCTCTCGCGGCAGCACCCGCCTGTGGCCACGGCGGTCGCTCACCGTCTTGAGCGTCCGACGCTTCAGCCAGTCAATCCGCGCCCCGAGCGTCACCTGTTCCTGCTCTGTACAATCGAAGGCCACAGCAAATCCCCCGTCGAGGATGCGACTGATCCGCCCATGGAGAATTCCGAGACCTTGCAAGGTCATGGTCAGTGCATCGCCGGGGGCACCGGCGACCGGAGCATTAAGGACGGCTTCGTGCGGCGAGATGCTGCGTGAACGGCAGGCGAACACCTTGACCGCTCCGGGCGTCTGCGCGCGGCTCGCGAGCACGTAGCTACCCATCACGTCGCCGATGAAGCGCACGTCCTTGCGGCTGGCCGGGCTGGGGCTGCGTGAGATCCCGTCTTGTTTCGTCTGAGCCATAGCCGGACAATCCCGCGTGTCGTCGTACGCAAGTTTGCATACGCAGCTATGAATCAGACCTTACCTCCTGTGCGGACGCGCAGTATTTCGGCGGGGCAACTAATGACATCGCACCAAAAAGAACAGCCAACTCTCGTCGAGTGGATTTAAGTGGCCCCCGCCATAGGTAGTTTATACTACGACCAAGCGACTACCTTTCATCCACCTCCAGCATCATCGCCTCGAAGAACGCCTCCGGTCCCTCGACTTCCTTGAGTCGCTTGCCGTCGATCTGCAGGTATCTCGTCCCGACGTTCCTGACGAAGCTGCGATCGTGAGACACCAATACAGCGGTCGCTTCGTGCGCCAGGATCTCACCTTCGAGTGCCTCGCGACCCGCGATATCGACGT
Source organism: Devosia sp. P1_H9 (assembly GCF_056405135.1). Classification (NCBI taxonomy): domain Bacteria; kingdom Pseudomonadati; phylum Pseudomonadota; class Alphaproteobacteria; order Hyphomicrobiales; family Devosiaceae; genus Devosia; species Devosia sp. P1_H9. The sequence continues at coordinate 45,050 of NZ_JBFUCQ010000014.1, read as the reverse complement.
GGTTCGTCGGCTCGTCCATCAGGTAGAAGTTCGGTTCCGTCAGCCGCAGGGCCAGCAGCCCGAGCCGGGCGCGCTGCCCGAAGCTCAGCTGGCCGATCGGCCGCGTCTGCTTCTCGATGACGAAACCGGTCGCGGCGAGGAGGCTTCGCACGCGCGCGTCCGGCTGCTTGAAGGTGACCGAGATGAAGCTATCCGGCGTCTCCTTCACCGGCAGTTGCGACATGTCCTGGTCGGTGTAGCCGAGCACTAGCGACGGCGTCACCCGGATGCCCGGCACGCCTTCCTGATCGGTCATGGCGCGGTGGATCAGCTTCACCAGCTGCGACTTGCCGGTGCCGTTTTTGCCCAGCAGCACAATGCGATCGCCCTGGAAGATGTGGAGCTTGTCGATCTTGAACAGCCCCTGCCCCGCGGGCGTCGTCACGGTAACGTTCTCGATCGCCACCAGGAGCTTGGCATGGGTGCCCCGGTTGGCGAGCTTGATCTCGCCCGAGCGCTCGCGATGCGCCGGACGCACCGCCTCCTCGATCTTCGCCGCCCGCTCCCTGAGCTGCTTGGTTTTCACCACAAGCAGGTCGCTGCCTGAGTTGATGCCGATATTGTTGAGCTTGGCCGCCTGCTTCCTGAGCTTGCCCGCCTCCTTCAGGTCACGCTCGTTCTGCGCCTCTTGCGACGCATCCTCGCGCTCGATCTCCCGGCGCGCCGCAGAGTAGGCGAGCGGCAGGTAGCGGGAGGTTCCGGGTCTCAGGAACAGCGTGCGGTTGGTCACCGCGTCGAGGAAATCGCGGTCGTGGCTCGCAATGATCAGCGGTAGGTTGCGCGCCTCGCGGTTCAGCCAGGTCTCGAGCCGGAACAGCTTTGACAGATCGAGATGGTTGGTGGGCTCGTCCATTAGGAGCGCATCGGGATCAGTCACCCACACCCGTGCGATCAGCATCAGCCGCTGCCAGCCGCCGCTGAGCGCCGAGACCAACCGGTCACGCAACTCATACGGCGTCTCGAGCCCGTCGAGTGCCACATCGGCACGCCAGGCATCGGAATCGCGATCCGCTTCCGGCAAGGCGCCCAGCACGGCGTCGCGCATCGTCAGCGACATCAGCTCGGCCGGCACGTCCTGCTCAACATAGCCGATCCTCAGGCCACGCGAACGCACGACCTCGCCGGTCGTCGGCTCGGCCAGCCCGGTGATGACCCGCAGCAGCGAAGTCTTGCCCAAACCGTTGCCGGCGACGAGCCCGACGCGATCGCCATCGGCGACAACGAGGCTCAGGTCGTGGAACAGCGGATCGGTGGCAGTGATGGAGAGGTTCTTGAGGCTGATCGAGCCCATTTTCGTCTCTTCTGGATATCGGGGCGCATATGCGCCGGTGCCGTCAATGGCTCACGCAGGAAGCGGAGCCGGCTTGGGCAGACCAGAATGGTGAGACGACGAAGACGTCCGGACCCGTTCGGCCAGCCCTGCAACTAAAGCTGCAGGGCCGAAACAGGGCCGCGACTGCGGTGCTGGTCATGACGATAGCCCACGCGACCCTCCTTGGTTGGCATTGCGGACGAGGCGTTTAGAGCATCAGGCAGGATTGAAGGTCAAGTGCCAGCTCCCGCTCACGCCAGATAGAACAGCGCGGCAATGGCGGTGAGCATCAGCGGGCGAGGCAACGCAAGATGGGCAAGCCGGTACGCAAAACTATTAAACCCGGCCTGCTGCCATCCGCTGTCGCGTGGCGCCCGAAAACCGGTCTCAAGGTACGCGAGACCGCTCTTGGCTTGGGCGCGCATACGGCTACTCCAGACACGAAAACCGTATGTGAAATTTATAGTCGTGAGCGCTTAAGAAAGTGCTTCGAAGAAACGAACGAAGTCTAAACGGAGTGCTCCAAAACAACGCGTCCGGCCCATTGTACGGTACCGGACGCTCTGGATTCACTGAGATTTCGATCAGCTGCGGCGGAGCCGCTCGCGATCGAGGATAGCACCCGTGCAGGTCGATACCCTGAGCAGATAGACCCAGCCGCCACGGGTCGCCCGTACCTGGATGCGGCGGTTATTGGCGACGTTGAGCGAGATGTTGCTGTAGCCCTGGTCGCGGACGGCGTTGCGGATCTGCCGGTCGGTTAGCTCCAGGCAGAGCAGCGGCCGGCGAAAGCCGAAACCGTCGGTGCCGAAGCCGAACTGGAACTGCATGCTCTGCGCCTGCACGGGGAGTGCCGAAGCGCTGAGCGCCAGACCGAGCACGGCGGCGCGGATAAGCGTGGTGGCTTTCATAACGTTCTCCTTTGCGGCTCCCGAAACAAAAAAATCCCGGCCTTGTGGGGCCGGGACCTGGCGGGAGCGCGAGGGAGGATCCGGCTCCCGCCGGTAGGTGGCTCAGTAGCCCATGCTTCCGCCGCCAAAGTTGAACTGCAGCCCGACGCCAGGGCGATCCTCGCGGTCGTAGCCTCGGTCACGGCGCACCCGATCGATGTCGATCACGCGGCCTGTGCAGCGGTTGATGGTCAGGATGAAGGCCCTGCGGCCAAACTCGGCATAGACCTTCACCCGCACGCCACGGCGATCGAGGAAGCGGATGTCTTCGAAACCGTTGCGGCGCAGGCCGCGACGGATCTCATTGTTGGTCAGGCATTCACGCTTGAACTTCCGGCCATCGCGGAGTCCGAAGGCGAAGTCGGAGCCTCCACCATTGATGCCGAAGCTGAAGCTGAACGACTGAGCCTGGACCGGCAGCGCCGTGACCGTGGCGGCGCCCAGCGTCAGAGCCACGATCGCGGCACGTCCGGACTTCAGCACGGTGTTGAGCATCGTTGTCATTTTTAGTCTCCTTGCGAGTCGCTACAGGTGCCAGGTCCACTAGCGTGCCACGACCCTAAACGTTGCATTCTTAACCAATGCGGTATCGCCCGTTCATCCTCCGTTCATGTTGCAGGCAACACGGCGGCGGAATCCCGAGTGATATCAGGCGCAAACGTTGTGAGATTGCCGAACCCCCTGCCCGGACACTGCCTACCGGCCCCAGCAACGCGCTCCGCAATCTCGAGCGGTGGATTAGCCTCCCGCCGTTGAACGCTCGCGGAACCGTGCATTCACTTGCCGTTCACGACCGGTTGACAGGGGCCGCGGGGCGCCCTACCTCCCGCTTAACCCACCCTAAGCGGCAAGTATGCTAGAGCTTGTGAGGCGCTTGATTCGCGCCTCGGACGGAGATTTCATGGCGGCGATCGAAGACCTTTTTGGCCCTGAGGACGAGCCCCCTGCTCCGCAGCGCGCGAGCGCGCCCACGCCGCCAAAAGCGTCCGCCCCTGCCTCGCCGCCGCCCAGCGTCGCCCACGCCGCCTCCTACTCCGCCGCCGACATCGAAGTGCTCGAAGGGCTGGAGCCGGTACGCCGCCGCCCCGGCATGTATATCGGCGGCACCGACGCCAACGCGCTGCACCACCTGTTCGCCGAAGTCATCGACAACTCGATGGACGAGGCTATTGCGGGTCACGCTAGCCGCATCGAGGTGCACTTCGGCGAAGACGGGTTCCTGACCGTCACCGACAACGGCCGCGGCATCCCGGTCGAGAACCACCCGAAATTCCCGGGCGTGTCGACCCTCGAGATCGTCATGACGCGGCTGCATGCCGGCGGCAAGTTCGACGGCAAGGCCTACGAGACCTCGGGCGGCCTGCACGGCGTTGGCGTTTCCGTGGTGAATGCGCTGTCCGACAGCCTCGTCACCGAGGTGGCGCGCGACCAGATGCTCTACCGCATCGCGTTTTCGCGCGGCAAACCGCTCGGCGGCGTCGAAACCGTGGGCAAGGTGCAGAACCGGCGCGGCACCACGCAGCGCTTCCACCCCGATCCGGAGATCTTCGGCGAGCACAAGTTCTCCGCTGCCCGCCTGTTCAAGATGACGCGCTCGAAGGCCTACCTGTTCGGTGGCGTCGAGATCCGCTGGACCTGTGACGAGAGCCTCGCCACTTCGGATGTGCCGGCCAAGGCCACCTTCCACTTCCCGGGCGGCTTGCGCGATTTCCTCGGCAACCGCATCGAGGGCGAGCCGCGCATCGCCGAGGACATTTTTTCGGGCACCATCGGCAAGCCCGGCACGCACGGCGCGGTCGAGTGGGCGGTCGCCTGGTGCCTCGGCGACGGCTTCGTCAATTCCTACTGCAACACCGTGCCGACCGGCGATGGCGGCACGCATGAGCAGGGCCTGCGCGTCGCCCTGCTCCGGGGCTTGCGCAACTACGCCGAGCTCAGCGGCAACAAGCGCGCCGCGCAGCTGACCGCCGAGGACGTACTGGTGCAGTGCTCGGCCATGCTCTCGGTATTCGTTCGCGAACCCGAGTTCGTTGGCCAGACCAAGGACAAGCTGAGTTCGCCCGAGGCCACCCGCATCGTAGATACCGCCCTCCGCGACCCATTCGACCACTGGCTCGCGGCCTCGCCCAACCAGGCAAGCAAGCTGCTCGACTGGGCCATCGAGCGTGCCGAGGAACGGCTGCGGCGCAAGAAGGAAAAGGAAGTCGACCGCCAGTCGGCAACCCGCAAACTCCGCCTGCCCGGCAAGCTGGCCGACTGCACGCAGTCAGCCGCCCAGGGCGCCGAGATCTTCATCGTCGAGGGCGACTCGGCCGGTGGCAGCGCCAAGTCGGCGCGCGACCGCAAGAGCCAGGCGATCCTGCCGTTGCGCGGCAAGATCCTCAACGTCGCCGGCGCCACCCGCGACAAGATACAGGCCAGCCAGGCTATCGCCGACCTGATCCAGGCGCTCGGCTGCGGTACCCGCGAGCGCTATCGCGAGGACGAGCTGCGCTACGACAAGGTCATCCTGATGACCGACGCCGACGTCGATGGCGCCCACATCGCATCGCTGCTGATGACGTTCTTCTTCCAGGAGATGCCCAAGCTCATCGAGGGCGGGCACCTCTATCTGGCGATGCCGCCGCTGTTCCGCATCAGCTCCGGCCCGAAGGTCGCCTACGCGATGAACGACGCGCACCGCGACCAGCTGCTGGCCACCGAGTTCAAGGGCAAGAAGCCGGACATCACCCGCTTCAAGGGCCTCGGCGAGATGCCCTACGTGCACCTGCGCGAGACGACCATGGACAAGAACAGCCGCACGCTCCTGCAGGTCCGCATCCGCCAGGACCTCGAGGATACCCGCGCCGCTGTCGATCGCCTGATGGGCAATCGCCCCGAAGCGCGGTTCGACTTCATCCAGGAAAACGCCGCATTCGTGACTGACCTGGACATCTAGCCAGTTCGTTCCCATCTAGCCGTTACCGCGGCAACCCCCGCGACCTATTGGCGCCGCGATTAATCACGCGGGCGCAAATCCCGTTGACTCGCAAGGGGTTTCCACTATGTTCCGGGCGCGTCGCGCGCAGCCCCGGACAGGGCGGAGTCCGGATTGGTTGCTGCAAGGCGAAGCCTGATTATCCGGCTTGTTCTTTGCGACAATTCGTCGACCCGCACCTCCTCAAGTAGCTGCCCGTCGATCTGCCTTTCCTACTTGAGCGGACCACTGATTTGGCAAATGACTTTACCGGGCTCGGCCTCAGCGCCAAGGTGATGGATGCGGTTGCCGCCTCCGGTTACACCAAGCCCACCGATATCCAGGCGCAGGCCATCCCGCATGTTCTTCAGAAGAAGGACATCATCGGCATCGCCCAGACCGGCACCGGCAAGACCGCATCATTCGTGCTGCCGATGCTGACGTTGCTGGAAAGCGGCCGTGCCCGCGCCCGCATGCCCCGCACCCTCATTCTCGAACCGACGCGCGAACTCGCGGCGCAGGTGCACGAGAATTTCGAGAAGTACGGCAAGAACCACAAGCTCAACGTCGCGCTGCTGATCGGCGGCGTCTCGTTCGAGGACCAGAACAAGAAGCTCGACCGCGGCGCCGACGTGCTGATCGCCACGCCCGGCCGCATGCTCGACCAGTTCGAGCGCGGCAGGATCCTCCTCACCGGTGTCGATATCCTCGTCATCGACGAGGCCGACCGCATGCTGGACATGGGCTTCATCCCCGATATCGAGCGCATCTGCGGCCTGCTCCCGGCGCGCCGGCAGACGCTGTTCTTCTCGGCCACCATGCCGCCGGAGATCCAGCGGCTCACCAGCCGGTTCCTGCGCGACCCGATCAAGATCGAAGTGGCGCGGCAGAACTCTACCGCCGAGACCATCGAACAGCGCGTCGTCCGCGTTTCGGGCAAGCCCGAGGAAAAGCGCGACGCGCTGCGTCGGCTGATCCGCGGCGAAGAGAACCTCAAGAACGCGATCATCTTCTGCAATCGCAAGCGCGATGTGGCGACCCTCGCCCGCTCGCTCGAGCGCCACGGCTTCTCGGCCGGTGGCCTCCACGGCGACATGGACCAGAAGAGCCGCATGGAGACGCTCGACAGCTTCAAGACCGATAAGCTGAAGCTGCTGATCGCCAGCGACGTGGCGGCCCGTGGCCTCGATATCCCGGCGGTGAGCCACGTGTTCAACTTCGACGTGCCGACCCATGCCGAAGACTATGTGCACCGCATCGGGCGCACCGGTCGTGCCGGTCGCTCAGGCGTTGCAATCACGCTGGCGACCCCGTCGGACGGCAAGTACATCGACGCCATCACCAAGCTGATCGCCAAGGACATTCCCGAAGTGAAGCTGGGCGGAGCGCCGGTCGAGCGCGCCGCGCCTCCGGCCGCCGAGGAAGGCACCGAGCCGCGTGCTCCACGCAGTGGTCGTGGCCGCCGCGGGGGCCGCGCACGTGAGAACGAGGCAGTGCCGGCCGAAGCCGCGCCGCAGGAGAACCGCGAGCCGCGTGGCCAGCATACGGAGCGCTCGCGCCGCCCGGCGCACAACGACGCGCCCCGCAGCGAGGCTCCGCGTGCCGAGCACAACCGCGGCAACGGCGCCGAGAAACCGGGTCGCGCACCGCGCAACGACCACGTGGAGGGGATCGTTGCCGATTCGCCGTTCGGTTCGGATGGCCCGATTCCGGCGTTTCTGCTCCGGAAATAGGCCCGATCAACAGACTTCGTCTGCCGATCTGCGTAGAATACCTAGCGGCCGAAGTGTTTTTACGCGCCGTTAATCCTGAAAGACAGACAATGGCGCCCGAACTACCGGCGTCGACCGGTGCTTGGGGGAACGGTGTCAGAGCAGGAATTCAGACGCGCTCTCGGTTACGCGAATTCGGCGATCGACCTGCTGAAGCGCGCGACGATTCCACCGTACCCGCAGTTCTATGAGCTGCTCTATACTTATGCGACCGGCATCAACCCGGCGCTAAACGCCCGCATCAACGCCATTTTCCGTGATGGCCACGCCAACGCCGACATCGCGGAGCGTCTCTACAACGAGTTCCTCAAGGCGCAGGACGCCGACGCACGGATCTCCAGCGTCTCCGAGCGCATGTCGCACCGCATCGTCGCCATCCATGACGCGATCGATACCGCCATGACCACCGCCAACGCCTACTCTGCAACGCTGCAGGTGGCCGGCGGCGACCTTGGCGCGGACCAGCTCGACGGTGTCCGGCTGCGCGAACTGGCTAACACACTGCTGGCGGAAACCCGCCGCATGCAGGACGCCAACAACCTGCTCGAGATGAACCTCGCCGCCTCGCGCGACGACATCGAGGCACTCCAGCGCGACCTCGACGACGTGCGCCGCGAGGCCCTGCTCGACCCGCTGACCAAAGTCTATAATCGCAAGGCGTTCGACGATGGCCTGCTGCGTGCAATCGGCCGGGCACAGGAGAGCGGCGACCACCTGTGCCTGATGCTGATCGACATCGACCACTTCAAGCGCTTCAACGATACGTGGGGCCACCAGACCGGCGATCAGGTCCTACGGCTGGTAGCCATGACGCTCAAATCGAACATAAAGGGCAAGGACATCGCCGCCCGTTACGGCGGCGAGGAGTTCGCCGCTGTGCTGCCGGATACCGATCTTGAAGGCGCGATGATCCTCGCCGACAACATCCGCAAGGCAATCCAGGCCAAGGAACTGCTGAAGCGCTCGACCAACGAGAAGCTCGGCCGGGTCACGGCGTCGTTCGGCGTCGCGCTGTACCGGCCCGAAGACACGCCCTCGAGCCTGATCGAGCGCGCCGACCGCTGCCTCTACGCTGCCAAGCACCGCGGCCGCAATCTGGTGGTGGGTGAGAACGACCTCAAGGACGACGATATCGTCGCTGCCTAGGCCGTCTCCACCCCGAGCGAACGCAGCGCGTCCCAATAGCCCGGGTAGGTCTTCCCCACGCAGTCCGGGTCGAGAATCGAGATCCCGCCGATCTTCAGTGCCGCGAGCGCGAAGCTCATGGCAATGCGGTGATCCTCATACGTCTCGATGTTGGTGCGGGCGTTGCGGTGCTTCAGCTCGATGAGCCGCGGGTCGGACGACACCACCAGGTCATCGCCTTCTTCATGCGCCAGCCCTGGCCGGATCCGGTTGAGCTCGGTCGAGAGCGCCGAGATGCGGTCGCACTCCTTGACCCGGAGATTGGCGATGCCGATGAAGCGCACCGGTGTCTCGTTGAACGCCGCGAGCACGGCGAGGGTCGGTACCGCGTCCTGCATCTGCGAGCCGTCGATCACCGCCGGCATGCGGGGGAACATGCGGATCAGCTTCGCAGCCTCGGCGTCGGGCTGGGTGAACGCGTCCATCGGCACGCCGAGGTCGATCTTGCCGCCCGTCAGCGCTTCGGCGGCCCAGAGGTAGGTTGCCGCCGATGCGTCGGGCTCGATGTGAAAGTCCGTTGCCTGGTAGCCGGTGGGCTGGACCTTCCACGTCATCTCATCAACCTGCTCGACGCTGGCGCCGAACGCCCGCATCGCCGCGAGCGTCAAGTTCACGTAGCCTCGCGCATCGAGATCCTTGCCGGTCAGTGCCACCTCGATCGGACCTTCGCCGAATGGCGCCGCCATCAACAGCGCCGAGACGTACTGGCTGGAGAGGCCGCCATCGATCTCGACGCGACCGCTGCCGAACGAACCGGTGCCGTTGATCAGCACCGGCGGGCAGCCGGTCTCACTGGTGGCGTCGATGCCGAGGGAGCGGAGCGCGACGAGCAGCGGCTCGATCGGGCGCTTGCGCATGGCGTCGTCGCCGTCCACCACCACCCTGCCCTCGACCAGCGATACGGCAGCCGTCAGAAAGCGCGTGGCGGTGCCGGCATTGCCCAGCACCAGCGGTTCGGTCGGCGCCTTCAGCGTGCCATCGCTGGTGACGACGAAGTTGGTCGCATCCGGCTCCTCGACGCTGACGCCCATCTGGATAAGCGCCTTGGCCATCAGCGCCGTATCCTTGCTCTTCAGCGCCCCGGTGAGCCGGCTTGTCCCCTTCGCGAGCGCCGCCAGCAGCAGCGCGCGATTGGTGATCGACTTCGACCCCGGCGGCGTGACGCGGCCGGCGAGCGGATGGTCAGGCGGAATGATGGTCAAAGCCTCGGGCTTTGAGGAAGCGGCGGCGGTCAATGGTGGACTCCGTCAAACAGGCGGCCGTGGCCGCACTCACTCCGGCTGCGCCGGACACATCGATATCCTGGATGGCCCGGTCCTTTGCCGGGGTGAGGTTGAAGCAAGCGGGATGGATGTAGCGCAACGCTAGTGGCGTGCCAAGCCCGGTCGCTCCGGATCAGGCGTGCTGCCGGGCCTCAGCCAATGCCTTCAGATCCGCAGGCTTCAGCTGCACGCTCTCGCCGCAGCCGCATTCGCCGGTCTGGTTCGGGTTCTTGAAGGTGAAGCCGGACTTGAGGATGTCTTCCTCGAAGTCCATCACGGTGCCGAGCAGGAACAGCGTCGCCTTAGGCTCGACGAACACATGGACACCCTTGTCCTCGATGTGGTCGTCGCCCTTCACCGGCTCCGAGACATAGGCGAGCGTGTAGGACTGCCCGGCGCAGCCGGCATCCTTGATGCCGACGCGCACGCCCATCACCGGCGTGGCGCTGTCCTCGATGATCTCGTTGATGCGCTCGACGGCAGCATCGGTGAGGCTCATGATCTTCAAAGGCATCGGCTGCAGACCTTCATCGTAACAAGACGATATATAGACCTAACGCGTGAACTTTACCACCAGTTCAGTGCGACCTGCGCTTCCTCGCTCATGCGCGAGGCGTCCCATGGCGGATCGTAGACCATGTTGACGGTGACGTCCTGGATGCCCTCGACCGAGCGCGCCGCGTTCTCCACCCACCCCGGCATTTCGCCGGCCACTGGACAGCCTGGTGCGGTCAGCGTCATGTCGATGGTGAGGTTGCGGTCGTCATCGAGGTCGACCTTGTAGATCAGGCCCAGTTCGTAGATGTCGACCGGGATTTCCGGGTCGTAGACCGTCTTCAGCACCCCGATGAGGTCCTTGGTGATCCGCTCCACGTCCTCAGCGGGCAGTGACGCCGCGATAGTCGGCGAGATTCGCAGCGGCTCCTCCGCTGCCACCTCGACGGTGGGAGCAGCGGTATCGGGAACCAGTTCGTTCGCTTCGTCAGACATATCCAACCCTTACGCGAAAAAGCTTCGCGCCTTTTCGATGCCCTCGACCAAAGCGTCGATATCATCCTTGCCGGTATATAGGCCGAAGGAGGCCCGGCAGGTAGAGGTGACCCCAAACCTTTGCAGCAGCGGCATGGCGCAGTGCGTGCCGGCGCGCACCGCGATGCCGTAACGGTCGAGAATCGTCGAGACGTCGTGCGCGTGGGCGCCTTTGACCTCGAACGAGAAGATACCGCCTTTGCCCGGCGCAGTGCCGATCAGGCGCAGCGAATTGATCCGCTGCAGACGTTCCATCGCGTAACCGGTAAGTTCCGCTTCGTGCTCCTGCGCCGCCTCACGGCCGATCCCCTCGACATAGTCGATGGCGGCGCCGAGCCCGATCGCTTGCACGATCGGCGGCGTGCCGGCCTCGAAGCGGTGCGGCGGCTCGTTGTAAGTGACGGTGTCGCGGGTCACCACGTCGATCATCTCGCCACCGCCCTGGTAGGGCTGCATGTCGGCGAGCAGGTCATAGCGCCCGTACAGCACGCCGATACCGGTCGGGCCGTAGAGCTTGTGGCCGGTGAACACATAGAAATCGGCGCCCAGGTCCTGCACGTCCACCTTGAGGTGCACCGCACCCTGGCTGCCGTCGATCAGCACCGGGATCTTCCGCGCATGGGCAATCTCGATGATCTGCTTGATCGGCGTCACCGTGCCCAGCACGTTCGACATATGCGTGATCGCCACCATCCGCGTCTTCGGCGACAGGGCCGCCTCGAACGCATCAAGATCGAAGCTGCCGTCGTCGCGCACGTCCACCCACTTCAGCACCGCGCCCTTGCGCTCGCGATGGAAATGCCACGGCACGACGTTGGAGTGGTGCTCCATGATCGAGAGCACGATCTCGTCGCCCTCGCCGATCCGCGGACCGAGGAAGGACGCCGCGACCAGGTTGATCGCCTCGGTGGCCGAGCGGGTGAAGATGATCTCCTCGGGCCGCTTGGCATTGAGGAACCGCCGCACCGCTTCGCGCCCGCCCTCGTAGGCCTCCGTGGCCCGGTTGGCGAGCGTGTGGAGGCCGCGGTGGACGTTGGCATAGGCGTGCCTATGTGCCCAATCCATCCGGTCGAGCACCTGGTTCGGCTTCTGCGCCGACGCGCCGCTGTCGAGATAGACCAGCCGGTTCCCGTGGATCTTCTCGTCGAGGATCGGAAAATCGGCGCGGATCTGGGCGAGATCGAAGCTCATGTGCAAACCACTAGCCTCTTGCCAGCCAGTCCTCGATCACGGTCGTCAGCGCCTCGTTCAACGCCTCGTCCTCGATCGGGTCGATCAGTTCGGCGAGGAAAGCCCGAACCAGCATGGTCTCGGCGTCGGCCTTCGCGATGCCGCGGCTCACCAGGTAGAACAGCGACTCGTCGTCGAGCCGGCCACAGGTCGAGCCGTGGCCGCAGACCACGTCGTCGGCATAGATCTCGAGCTCGGGCTTGGTGAGTATCTCGGCTTCGTCCGAGAGCATCAGCCCCTGGCTCATCAGCTTGGCATCGGTCTTCTGCGCGTCGCGCGCCACCACCAGCCGGCCCTGCACCACCGCCTTCGACCGCCCACGGGCGATCGACTTGAACAACGGCTTGGACGAGGTGTGCGGCACGGCGTGCAGTGCATCCATGGTGATGTCGCTGTGCTGCCCGTCGCTGACGAGGTTGAGCCCGGTGACATCGGCGTGCGCTCCGGCGCCTTCGTAGCGCGGGAACAGCTGCGTACGGCTCAGCGCGCCGCCGGCGTTGATGATCAGGGTGCGCAACTGCGCGCCCTCGGCGAGGTGATACTCGTTCGAGGCAAAGTGCGTCGCAGTCTTGGCCGCGAGGTTCACCGTGATGTGGGTGACCTTGGCGTTCTTGCCCAGCGCCAGGTAGGTGGCGTGGTTCCCGAGGTGGGCTTCATCGCTGCCCGAATAGGTCTCGAGGATCACCGCGCTGCCGCCATCGGCAACGAAGATCTTCGCGGCGCTGGTCGAGTGACCGGCCGCGCCTTCGGTGCGACGGTCGATCTGGATCACCGGATCGACGGAACCGTCGAGATCGAGCGTCAGGCACTCCTTGGTCAGCGCCATATTGAGACGCGTAACCACATCGTCACGGGTATCGAGCACGCCACCCGCCGCCTTGCCGACAATGACGCCGGCCGGCGCCGTGCCGGTCTCCTGCACCACACCATTGGCGATCATCAGCTGATAGGCACCGGCAACGCGCAGCGCCGGAGCACTCGCCTCGGTGGCAGCACCCGCCAGTTCGGGAACCGAGCGCAGCAACTGCTTCAGGTCGGTATAGTGATAGGCCTCGACGCGGCGCGTTGGGAGGCCCGCACCGGTCAGGCGCTCGGCCTCCGCGACCGCACCGGCGGCCGTGAGCTGGTCGATGAGCTTCAGTTCAGCCGGCCCAAGCCGGACGGGGACATGCATGGTCATCGGTCCTTACGCTGCCGCTTCGTCGAAGCCGGCGTAGCCCTTGGCTTCGAGTTCCAGCGCCAGCTCCTTGCCGCCGCTCTCGACCACCTTGCCGTCCGAAAACACGTGCACGACATCAGGCACGATGTGGTTCAGCAGCCGCTGATAGTGGGTGATTACCAGCATCGAGCGGTCCGGCGAACGGAGCGTATTGACGCCCTCGGAGACCACCTTGAGCGCGTCGATATCGAGGCCGGAATCGGTCTCGTCGAGGATGCACATCTTGGGCTTCAGCAGCGCCATCTGCAGGATCTCGGCGCGCTTCTTCTCGCCGCCCGAGAATCCGACGTTGAGGGCGCGCTTCAGCATGTCGCTGTCGATGTGCAGCGATGCGCCGGCTTCCTTCACTGCGCGCATGAAGTCTGGGGTGGAGAGCTCGCCTTCGCCATTGGCCTTGCGCTTGGCGTTCAGCGCCGCCTTGAGGAAGGTCATGGTCGCGACGCCCGGAATCTCGATCGGGTACTGGAATGCAAGGAACAGCCCGGCCGTGGCACGATCCGACGGCTCCATCTCGAGGATGTTCACGCCATCGAGCAGCACTTCGCCACCGGTGACCTCATAGTCCTCCTTGCCCGCCAGCACATAGCTGAGCGTCGACTTGCCCGAGCCGTTGCGCCCCATGATCGCGTGCACTTCGCCCTTGGGGACGACGAGATTCACGCCTTTGAGGATCTCGCGTTCCTCGATGCGGACGGTGAGGTCGCGGATTTCGAGCATGGGGGTGGTCATTTCTCTGTGCCTTCTGCGCCGGGTTCGCCGTCCCAATAGTCGAGGCCATTGCCCAGACGATCGAGGTGGCGGACGGTGGACTTGTCGTAGGGGTTGCGGGTGGAGCGGCTGAACACGCCGAACTTGCCCGAGTCAGGGTATTCGCAGACGTCTGCGATCGACATCGTCGAGATGCCGTAATAGCGGAGCGGGCCCGAGCCCGTATTGATGATCTGGTGCGCCGTCTCGTGCCCGCCGGCCGGGGCGCCGAGCACATCGCCAGCCTTGATCGGATAGCTGTCCGGACCGAACCGATACGTGCCCTCGCCTTCGAGGATGATGAACATCTCATCCTCGACGTGATGGTTGTGGAACGGGCAGGCCGACTTGCCAGCCGGCACCTCGGTATAGCTGATCCCGAGGTCACGGACCCCGATCATCGGCCCGATCCGGGCGTCGGACGCCTCGTAGAGAGAACCCTTCACCTCGTGATTGAGGTCGAGATCGGCAATGTTCACGATCGGCCTGCTCACGACTGGCGCCCCATATCTTGGCTGGGTCTCTGGCGCACCCTGCCCGACTTGTAGTCGTCCACGGTGTGGTTCTTGTCGCCCTTCTGATAGGCGAGCGTCAGGAACGCCGTCATGCCGATCGACGACAGCACGATCAGGATGATGAAGCCGATCATCGGCTGCCGGAACGCGAACGAGGCGACGACCAGCCCGATGGCGCCCAGCACCATTGAGCCCACGAACGACCAGACCACCAGCCAGCCCTCACGGCTGACCGGACCCATCCGATTGGCGTTGACCTCGGTGACCGGAAACCGGCGCGCGAACCAGTACTTGGCCATCAGCCGACGCTGCCCTCGAGCGAGATCGAGATCAGCTTCTGCGTCTCGACCATGAACTCCATCGGCAGGTGCTGCAGCACGTCGCGGACGAACCCGTTGACGATCAGCGCCACAGCTTCCTCTTCCGAGAGGCCGCGCTGCTGGCAGTAGAACATCTGATCGTCCGAGATCTTCGACGTCGTCGCTTCGTGCTCGAACACCGCCGTGGCGTTGCGACTCTCGATGTAGGGCACGGTGTGTGCGCCGCACTTGTCGCCGATCAGCAGGCTGTCGCACTGCGTGAAGTTACGAGCGCCCTTGGCTTTGGCGTGAGCCGAAACCTGCCCGCGATACGTGTTGTCCGAGAAGCCCGCCGCGATGCCCTTGGAGATGATCCGGCTCGTGGTGTTCTTGCCCAAATGCAGCATCTTGGTGCCGCTATCGACCTGCTGATAGCCGTTGGAGATGGCGATCGAGTAGAACTCGCCCGACGAGTTGTCACCGCGCAGGATGCAGCTCGGGTACTTCCAGGTGATCGCCGAGCCGGTTTCGACCTGCGTCCAGCTGATCTTCGAGCGGTCGCCGCGGCAATCGCCGCGCTTGGTGACGAAGTTGTAGACGCCGCCCTTGCCGTTCTTGTCGCCAGGGAACCAGTTCTGCACCGTCGAGTACTTGATCTCGGCGTCGGCGAGCGCGACGAGCTCGACCACCGCCGCATGCAGCTGGTGTTCGTTGCGGGCCGGTGCCGTGCAGCCTTCGAGGTACGAAACGTAAGCGCCCTCGTCGGCGATCAGCAGGGTGCGCTCGAACTGGCCGGTCTTGGCTTCGTTGATGCGGAAATAGGTCGAGAGCTCCATCGGGCAGCGGACGCCCTTGGGGATGTAGCAGAACGAGCCGTCGGTGAAGACGGCGGAGTTCAGCGTCGCGTAGTAATTGTCGGACACCGGCACGACGGAGCCTAGGTACTGCTTCACCAGGTCCGGGTACTCGCGGATCGCCTCCGAGATCGAGCAGAAGATGATGCCCATCTTCTCGAGCTCGGCGCGGAATGTCGTGCCGACCGAAACGGAGTCGATCACGGCGTCCACGGCAACCTTCGGCTGCTCGATGCCCGCGAGAAGCTCACGCTCCTTCAGCGGCACGCCGAGCTTCTCGTACATCTCGAGCAGCGCCGGATCGATCTCGTCGAGGCTCTTGGGCCGGTTCGAGCTCTTGGGCGCCGCGTAGTAGTACATGTCCTGGAAGTCGATCTTGGGGTAGTGCACCTTGGCCCAGGTCGGCTCGTCCATGGTCAGCCAACGCTTGTAGGCGTCGAGCCGCCACTCCAGCATCCACTCCGGCTCGCCCTTCTTGGCCGAGATGAAGCGGATGGTGTCCTCGTTGAGGCCCTTGGGCGCCTTGTCGACTTCGATGTCGGTTTCGAACCCGTACTTGTACTTGTCGACATCGAGCGCGAGCACCTTCTCGACGGTGTCTCCCTCGATCTCTTCCTTCAAAGTCGGGATATCGTAACGGGCCATTGTCTTCTTCCTATGCTGCGACGCGGCGGGACTTGTGACGCCCAACCACTTCGCCAAAACCTCTGAGATAAGCCTCGACGTCCTCGATCGTGGAGGACCAGCCGAAACTCACCCGCATTGCGCACTCACTCAACTCGGCCGGCACGCCCATCGCAGCCAGCACATGGCTCGGGCCGACCTTCCCGGAGGAGCAGGCGGAACCCGACGAGACGGCAAGACCCAGGAGGTCGAGCCCCATCATCGCCACCGCATTCTTCAGCCCCGGCACCGCGAAATTCGTCACGTTGCCGATCCGGTCGGCCTTCTCACCGAAGACAACGAGGTCGGGCGCAATCAGTCGCATCCCATCCTCAGCGGTCCGCACCAACTCGCTCACGTTCGCTGCATAGAAGCGTTCGGCGAACACTTCAGCCGCTGCGCCGAAACCTGCGATCGCCGCGGCCGACTCTGTGCCGCCCCGACGTCCGCTTTCCTGGCCGCCGCCCGGGATCAACCGGACCTGGTCGGCGTGACCCTTCATCAGCAACGCGCCGATCCCAGCCGAAGCGCCGATCTTGTGGCCGCTCACTGCCATCATATCGGGTGCGCGGGAGCTGAATTCGAGCCCCACCTTGCCAAACCCCTGCACCGCATCGACAAAAAGGTAATGCGGGCTCGGGCCCACCAGCACCTCGATACGATCGACCGGCTGGATCACGCCGGTCTCGTTGTTGACGAGGTGCACTGCGACCAGCACGCGCATCCCGACGAGGTCCGCAGCAGCCAGCGCCGCCGCGATCTCCTCGACCTTGATCACTCCATCGGCATCGAGACCGATCTTTTTCACCGGCAGGCCAGTCGCCTCAGCGGCCTTCAGGACCGCCGCATGTTCGCCTTCCGACACCACGATGGCGTCGACGTTGAATGCCTTGGCGCCGCCGACGATCGCTTGGGTGATGGCTTCGGTGGCTGATCCGGTGAACACCACCTGGTCGCGCTCGGCCCGGGCGAGCCGAGCAACCTGTGCGCGAGCCTTGTCGATCACGGCGCGGAGCGCCCTGCCCTGAGCATGCACGGATGAGGGGTTGCCGACGAGGTCCAGCGCACCAATATGGGCGGCACGCGCCTCCGGCAGAAGCGGCGCCGACGCATTGTGATCGAGATAGATCGACTGTCGCGTCATGAACCCAAGGCTCGCCTGATCTGTTCCGAATGCAGGCTGCGACGCCGAGGCGCTCGCAGGAGCCCGAAACAATTCTTGAAATCGGGCGCTCACTTTCTCTACAAGGAGCGCTCACTAGCAACCGGAAGCGGTTGGAACACCAACTGCCGCCTGCGAAAACCCAGTTTAGAATTATTCGAAACTGGACTTTTCGACCCATGTTTTAGGGAGCGGCGCACCATTCGTCAAGCCGAGAGACCGGCCCGGGCGCGAGCATCAGCTATGCGCCTTAGTGTCCGGCGGGGCCCAAGGAAACGACGTTATGCCAGAAGTCATCTTCAACGGACCTGAGGGCCGCCTCGAAGGCCGCTACCAGCAGGGCAAAGACCCCAACGCCCCGATCGCCATCGTGCTGCATCCGCATCCGCAGTTCGGCGGCACGATGAACAATCAGATCGTCTACAACCTGTTCTACATGTTCGCGCAGCGCGGCTTTTCGGTACTGCGGTTTAATTCGCGCGGCGTCGGCCGCTCGCAGGGCCTGTTTGATCACGGCATCGGCGAACTCAGCGATGCCGCAGCGGCACTCGACTGGCTGCAGAGCCTCAACCGCGAGTCGCGCGGCTGCTGGATCGCCGGCTTCTCGTTCGGCGCCTGGATCGGCATGCAGTTGCTGATGCGCCGTCCGGAGGTCGAAGGCTTCATCTCGGTGAGCCCGCCGGAAAACCTCTACGACTTCTCGTTCCTCGCCCCCTGCCCGTCCTCGGGCCTGATCATCCACGGCGACAAGGATCGTGTCGCGCCGCCGCAATCGGTGCAGAAGCTGGTCGACAAGCTGAAGACGCAGAAGGGTATCACCATCGAGCAGCAGCAGGTCGAAGGCGCCAACCATTTCTACGAAGGCAAGATCGACGAACTCACCGAACGCTGCGCCGACTATCTTGACCGGCGCCGCGCGGAAATCGCGGCGGGCAAGGGGCGCTAGCCATACGCCCCGGACCTCCTCCTTCGGAAGGCTCGGGATGAGGTCCTCATGGGGGTTGCGTACCCCCATGACGAGCCGGTCGATCAGATAGGGCAAGCCAATGGCCGCCAAGTTCAAGTCCGACTTCCTGAACGTCCTCGATCAGCGAGGCTTCATCCACCAGATCTCAGATCCGGAAGGGCTCGATGCCCTTGCGGCCAAGGAGACCATAACCGGCTACGTTGGCTACGACGCCACGGCGACCTCGATCCACATCGGCAACCTGATCACGGTAACCCTGCTCTATTGGCTGCAGGAAACCGGCCACCGCCCCATCAGCCTGATGGGCGGCGGCACGTCGATGGTAGGTGATCCGACTGGCCGGGAGGCCGAGCGTCAGGTGCTGACGGTCGAGAAGATCAACTCCAACATCGAGAGCATCAAGAAGGTCTACAGCCGCATCCTGCGCTACGGCGATGGCCCGACGGATGCGATCATGGTCAACAATGCCGACTGGCTGCTGAAGCTCAACTACGTGGAGTTCCTGCGCGAGATCGGCCGCTATTTCTCGGTCAACCGCATGCTGTCCTTCGACAGTGTGAAGACGCGGCTCGAACGTGAGCAGTCGCTCACGTTCCTCGAGTTCAACTACATGATCATGCAGGGCTACGACTTCACCGTGCTCAGCAAGGAGTATGGCGCCGTGCTGCAGATGGGTGGCTCGGACCAGTGGGGCAACATCATCAACGGCGTTGACCTCAGCCACAAGATGGGCGGCCCACAGCTCTATGCGCTCACCACCCCCCTGCTCACCAAGGCGTCGGGCGAGAAGATGGGCAAGTCGGCTTCTGGCGCCGTCTGGCTCAACGGGGACCTCTTCAGCCCCTACGATTTCTGGCAGTACTTCAGGAACACCGAGGACGCCGACGTTGGCAAATGGCTGAAAATCTTCACCCGCCTGCCGCTCGACGAGATCGAGAAGCTTGCGGCACTGGGCGGGTCTGAGTTGAACGAGGCAAAGAAGGTGCTGGCGACGGAAGTCACCGCGATCGTGCACGGCCGTGAGGCCGCGGAGCAATCGGCTTCGACCGCTTCGGCTACCTTCGAGGCAGGGTCGCTCGACCTGTCACTGCCGACAGCCGAGGTTACGAAGTCCGATCTCAACGCCGGCATCGGCCTGCTTGCCGCGCTCGTGACCGCCGGCCTTGCCGCGTCTAACGGCGAGGCGCGCCGACACATTCAGTCCGGCGCCGTGCGCGTCAACGACGAGCCGGCAACCGACGACCGTGCCACTCTGGGTACGGCCGCCTTGCTGCCTGAAGGCGTGATCAAGCTTTCCGTCGGCAAGAAGAAGCACGCCCTGCTGAAGCCGGTCTGACCGGCTTCAGCGCGTCACCAGCACCGGGATGGTGGTGTGCGCCAGCACGTTATTGGTCTGGCTGCCGAGCAGCAGCCGGCCAAGCCCGCGGCGGCCATGTGAGCCCATGACGATCAAGTCGGCACCAACCGAGTTGGCCGTATTGATGATGCCGTCAGCCGGGAAACTGTCGTTGACGTAGACCGTCTTCGCGACGACCCCCGCGGCGGAGGCCGCCGTCCCGGCCTTCGCCAGGAGATCCTTGGCGGCTGCCTCCTGAGCCTCAATCAGTTCAGGAATCGGATCGAACGCGGTACCAGCGACGGAAGCGTAGCCCCCGCCAAGTACCGCCGTCGGTTCGGTCACCGTGACGATCGTCACCGCCGAGCCGAGCGCCTTGGCGAGACCGAGCGCATGGTCGAGAGCCCGTGAAGCCAGCTCCGAACCATCCGTTGCAACGAGAATATGTGCATACATTTCATGTACCTCCGCATGATCATGTGGAGATCCTAGGCCGTTCCGCCAACCTATACTTTGATTGAAATCAACCTACCCCGCCGGTCACTCGACGCGCGGAATTTCCTTCGCGCGGTATTCGAACATCCGCCGGAACGCGCCCGGCACCAGCGCCGACATGGGGTTGATCTTGAAGTCCGGCTTGTCGAGCGGCCCGCGGATGGCGAACGTCACCCCGAACAATCCCTCGCCATCGCGGCCGGCCAGCGGCCCGAGCAGCTTGGAGAACGCGTTGTTGAGCCCGAACAGCGGCACATAGGTGCCCGTGAGGTCATACTGGCGCTTGTCGGTATAGATGAAGCCACGCGCCGTGCCCCCGACGGTAGCGCCGGCCAGCACAGCATCGCGAATTTCCACCCGGTCGCTGCGGCGCACGAACTCTGCCTCCGCGCTCTTGAATTCGAGCTTGTTGGAGCGAGCGATCATCTGCTTGGACTCGGTGTGGTTGCCGAGGATCTGCGCCACGTTCCCCTCGTTGACGAAGGCAAAGTTGCGCAGCGCGAACTGCCCCTGGTCGATCTTCTGATCCTTGATGGTCTCAACCACCAGGCTACCAACGCCTCCCTCGATATTGGGGTAGACGTTCATCAGCCGCAGGAGCGTCCCGAGGTCGTTGAACGCCACTGACATGACCTTGCCGTCCGGCGTCGGATTGGTGGTAACCGAGACGCTGCGATCGCCGCCGAGATTTGCCTGCAAGTTCACCCTTTGCAGGTCCGCCCCGCGCAGCACCAGGTCAAGATCGACGTTGAACGCCGTGGTCTTGTAGAACCCGAGCGCGCGTTTCAACTCCACATCGACCGCGATGGTCTGATTGACCGCGGTCGCCTGCGGGCCGCCCGTCGAGTCACCAGTGAGGCTGAAGAAGCGTTGCAGCATTGGCTTCAGGTCTAGCTGGTCGCCGCGCAGGCGCACCTGGTAGCCGTTGCGGATCGGCGTCAGCGACACCTGCGCCTGGTCGCCCGGACTGAGCGCGAACGACGTGAACTCTGCTGATTGCAGCCCGTTCTTGAGATCGAAGTCGAGGCTGCCCTCGAGCTTCACGTCGCCGAAGCCGAGGCCGAGGTCGTTGATGGTGACGGCGTCGCCCACCATCTTGATCTGCGCCTGCGCCGCTCCCTTGACGCCGGCCTTCTTGCTGATGCCGAGGTCCTTGATGTTGAGGCTGGCGGCGCTGAGGTCGGCGGCCAACTGGATGGTTCCGTCGGTGAGCGGCTTCACCGACACGGTCAGCGGCCCGTCGACGAAGGCCGAAGCATCGACGCCGAACTTCTTGAACGCGTCGGAATCCACTTTCGCGGTCAGCACCACGTCCGGCTTCTTGGGATCGAGTGTTCCCATGGCCGAGACCTCGGCGGGGACCCCGTCGAGTTCGGTGGTGCCGCCCACGTTGAAGCCGGCCTGGGTCAAACGGAACTGCAGCTGCCCCTTGCCGATCGTGTGCCCCTGGATCGGCGAAGACGTCTCGAGGTCCTGCAGCGTGCCGTTGATGACATAGTCCATCGTCCGCGGCTGGTTGGTCTTCTTGTCGGTGACGAAGGTTGCCACCAGCCCCAGCGAGACCTGGCCGTTCAGGATGTCGAGATCGAACGGCAGCGCCACCCTTTTCAGCGCATCCGGCTGGTTCTCCTTGGTCCAGGCGATAAGTGCCGGAATGCCGCCCGACAGGTCGCCCGAGATCTCGTAAACGGCTTCGGTGTCGCTGTTGGATCCGATGATGAAGCCGGCATTGGCAATCGAGATGTTTCCCTTGGGCGTCGGGATCGTCGCTCCGTCACCGGAAATCTGGATGTCGGTGTCCTTGAGGCTCAGCTTCATCTCGCCTTCGATGGTGATCGGATCCATCGTGTCGAGCGCCTTGATCTGCACACCGGTACCGACGATGTCGATCGACATCGCATTCTTCGGCATCGGCTTGTTCTCCCCGGGCTCGCCGAGCGAACCGATCGGAAAGTCGTAGCGCATCGTCGATTTCTTGATCCGGCCGCCGACGACGTTCTTGACGAACCAGTCGCGCGACTCGGTCGCAAGGAAGGCGGGCCACAGCCGCTTGAGGTCATCTGCCGACAGCCCATCGCCGGCGATGTTCATCTCGAAACCGGTGCCGCGCCGCACCACGTCGATGCGGCCGGTGGAAACGAGCTGGCTGCCATCGGCCTTCTTGGCCTCGAACTGATCGATGCCGGTGGCGCCATAGAGCGGCGCCGACCAGCCCTGGAAGTTGACCTCGGTGAACGGCGCTTCTGGCGCGCCCAGCTCGTTCGAGATGGAGACATCGCGCGCGGCCACTTTCATGCCGACGATCGGACCGTAAAGAGGGTCGAGGCCCAGCTTGAACACCCCACTGACATAACCGGTGCTGCCAGCCACGCTCACCTGCATCTCACCCATGGTGAACTGCCCGATGGCCGGGTCCCAGACGACTTCCGCGATCGAGGTCGCGATGGGGAAGAACTGGTTGTTCACTCGCACGTCCATGCCGGTCAGATCGACATGGAACAACCCATCGGTGATCTTCTGCACGTCAGTAAATCCGACATCGATGGAGACCGACGCCGTGCCCACCACGGAGATCGCCGTCTCCTGCTCGCCGACGAACGGGGCGAAGGCGCCTGGATCGAGGTTGGTGATCGAGGCCTTGAGCCGCGCCCCGCCGTCGCCCGTCTCCACCCACTCGAGGATGCCGTTCATCACCGAGCCGCCAATGCCGGCGGAGAAATTGCCGGAGGCCGATTTGCCGTCCGCGTTGGGCGCGATGTCGATGTTGATCTCGGTGAAGTGCCGCAGCACGCCATAGAGCGCGTCGTTCATGTCGAGTGCGCCGTTGCGCACCACCAGCCGCGAGAAGTTGCCGAGCTTGGCCTGCTGCACGATACCGGCGATGCCTTTAGCTGCGGCCTCGAGGTTGTACACCAGCCAGTCATTGTCCGAGCGAATGCCGAGGCTGGCGTCGGGCACCTGACCCTTTACGTCGACGCCGCCGGTCGAGAGATTCACCTCGGGGAACTGGTCCTGCCCCTCGATGATCCGCACCGTGCGGCCACCATCCGGCTCGTCGACATATTCGAACTTCGCCAGCCGCGGCCCGAACAGATCCTGGTTCACCTGCAAATGCGGCCCAACGATCGTCACCGTCGCGCCGGGCTGCCCGACCAGGGCGCGTATCGGCGAGAAGCCCACCTCCAGCGCGTCCATGCTGACCGTGCCGCCCGTCTTCACGTCGGTAAAAGTCACTGGCTTGAACTGGATGACCGGCCAGACGAACCCCTCGAGCGCCAGCGCCATGTCGCCAAGTTCGAGCTGGCTGCCGGCCGGCATCGAGCCGATCACCAGGTTGCGGACCTGCGAACTGACGAAAGGAAGCGGAATCGGCGTGATGAGCAGCACGGCGTACATGGCGACAAGCAGGATTACAGGCGCAGCGACTGTCGCCGCCGCGATCCTACCCAGGATGCGCCATGCCGAGCGCTTTCGGAGCTGGGAGCCAGGGGCTGGAGTAGGTTTCACTGCTTTCCGACTTGAGGCCGCTCGCTTTGCCGCCCTATTCTAGAATCAAAGCGAGCAGCGGTTCACTGCCTGATGATACCGGCTGCAATATGGCACTAACACCCCTTGGATGCGCCGCTTTTCCGGCGCTCCACTGTCTATCGAACCGGATTACATGACCGTACCCAGCCCCGGCAGCCCTGCCCCCGACTTCGAACTCGTCACCGACAGCCACGAGAGGTTCCGCCTGTCCGATCATCTCGGGCACCCCGTGGTGCTTTACTTCTATCCGCAGGACGACACCGAAGGTTGCACGCTCGAGAACATCGAGTTCACCGACCAGATGCCCGAATTCAAGCGTCTCGGTGCGATCGTCGTCGGCATTTCTCCCGACAGCGTCGAGAAACACTGCTCATTCCGAGACAGGTTTAATCTGGGCGTGGTCCTCGCCGCCGACCCCGAGCGCAAGGCGATCGAAGCCTATGGCATCTGGCAGCTCAAGAAGCTGTGGGGCGTCGAGTATATGGGGGTGAAGCGCATCACCGTGCTGGTTGGCCCCGATGGCAACGTCGCCGAAGTCTTCCACGCCACCCGCATCAAGGGCCATGCCGAAAAGGTGCTCGCAGCGACTCGGGCGCTGGTGGAGCGCACCGGAATACCTGCCCCCAAACCCCGGCGCGCCAAGGCTTAGCGCCGGCGCGTAAGCCGCCTTTTCGCGTTTGTTAACCCTAACAGTTCATGATCGGGACCAGTTGAGTGGCGTCCCGGAGTTGCGGCGGTGCGTGCGAAATCGAACGGCGTACAGCCGGTTACCAAGGTGTTTGGCGCACCGCCCCAGAAGGCACGGCGCGACCACGGGCCCGGTATCCGGCCAATCTATTTCTACGCCGGCTTCACCGCCCTCCTGGCGACCAACATTCTCACCCTCGTCGGCTTTCTGATGGCGCCGGATATCTCTGCCCTCCTGAGCGGCCAGAGCGACGTGGTCGTTTCCGCCTACGAGGATCGCATTGCCCAGTTGCGCGTCGAGGTCGACCGGCTGCATTCGCGCCAGTTTGCCCAGGCTGGCGATATCAACCTGCAGCTGCAGGAACTGACCCAGCAGCAGGAAGTGCTGCTCGAGCAGCATCAGCTGGTGAAGCAACTTGCCGAGAAGGCCGCCGAACTCGGTATCGAGACCGCCGCGGCGACGCCCGTCGACGACGATGACTCACCGCCTGTTGCAGCCGCCCTCGTCCCCACCGCCACGCCTGCCGGAAATCTTGCCGAGGTCAGCGCCTCGATGACCACCATGATGGACGACAGCCGCATGGCGCTGGCGGCTCTCTCCGAATCCGCCACCGAATCGACCGACACCATTCTCGATGAACTCAGCGGCCTCGGCATCAAGCCGAGCATGCCCGAGGGGCTCGCCGACGCCGTCGGTGGCCCCTACCAGCCGCCAGTGGATGGCCCCGACGCCGCCGGCATCGTCGATGACGCCAACGATGTCTACCTGGCGCTGGCTCGCTTCAAGGCCGCCCGCAGCGCCATCGACCTCGCGCCGATCCATAAGCCGATGGGCTCGCTGAACCGCATCAGCTCGACCTTCGGCAACCGCAAGGACCCCTTCACCGGCGGCCGCGCCTTCCATGCCGGCCTGGATTTCCCGGCGCCCCGCGGCACCACGGTCCTCAGCGCCGGCTATGGCAAGGTGACCTTCGTCGGCGAGAAGTCCGGTTACGGCAACCTGGTCGAGATCACCCACACCACCGGGCTCGTCACCCGCTACGGCCACCTCAGTGCCTTCCTCGTCAAGGAGGGCCAGGTGGTCAACACCGGCACGCCGATCGCCAAGGTCGGGTCCACCGGCCGCTCCACCGGACCGCATCTGCACTTTGAAGTGCGCCGCAAGGATGTCGCAGTGGACCCCGGCAAGTATCTCGCCGTCGGTAAGCGGCTCGCGAGGTTCCTCGGCGCCTAGCCGATTGCAACTCCGCAACGACTTAAGCAAATCAGCCATGCATTCGCCCAAGACCAGCTAGTTGCTCTGGTTTTTCGCCAGGAGCGGGTCTAGGTTCCCGACACAATGCTGATGACCTCAGACATTCCAACGATGCTGCGGCTGCACCGGGCGATGTTTCTCGCCCGAGAGATCGACCGCGTGGAACAGGACCTGGTCAAGCAGGGTCTTGCGCATTTTCACGTCTCCGGCGCCGGGCACGAGTCGACCGCGCTGATCGCCGACTATCTCGGCCAGCAGGATTGGCTCCACCTCCACTATCGCGACAAGGCGCTACTTCTGGCGCGTGGCCTGCCGCTGGTCGAATTCTTCCGCAGCCTGTTGGCAACTGGCCCGTCCCACTCCGCCGGTCGCCAGATGAGCGCCCATTATTCGGCGCGTGAACTGAACGTCGCCTCGATGGTCGGCCCGGTCGGCAACAACGCGCTGCACGCCGTGGGCAACGCCCAGGCGGTGAAGTTCCATCCCGATTCGCCGGTCGTGATCTGCTGCGTCGGCGACGGCACCACCCAGCAGGGCGAGTTCCTCGAGGCGGTCGGCGAGGCTGTGCGCACCGCGGCGCCGGTGGTCTTCGTCATCCAGAACAACAACTGGGCCATCTCTACCAAGACCCCCGGCCAGACCTTCTTCGATCTCCCCAACGGTCCCGCGGACAGCTTCTTCGGCCTGCCGATCCGCCGCGTCGACGGCGTGGATCTGGCGGCCACCCGCGCCGCGTTCGAGTCCGCCGTAACTCATACCCGCGCCACGCGCGGCCCGACGCTGCTGCTGATGGAACTGGAGCGGCTGTCGGATCACACCAATGCCGATGACCAGGCGCTCTATCGTGCCGCCGACGACCTGAAGTCCGGCAAGAGCCGCGATCCGCTCGAGGCCATTCGCCAATCGCTGCGCGAGTCGCAGATGGGCGACACCGCGCTGGTGCAGCTGGAGACCACGCTGATCGGTGAAGTCGCGGCGGCAGTCCTCGAGGCACGCGGCGAAGCGGTGCCGCAGACCGCTGGAGAGGCCAAGGCGCCCTACCCGGCAGATTTCGCGCACACCAAGGAGTATCGGGGCGACCCCAAGGCGCCGAACCTCACCATGCGCGAGGCACTGAACCGCGTGCTGCGCGATCAGCTCGCCGCCAACCGTGAAGTGCAACTGCTCGGCCAGGACATCGAGGATCCCAAGGGCGACGTATTCGGCGTCACGAAAGGCCTCTCGACCGCCTTTCCCGGCCGCGTTCGCAACGCGCCGCTGTCCGAATCGACCATCATCGGCACCTCGATCGGCCGCGCCCTGACCGGGCAGCGTCCGGTAGCGTTCATCCAGTTCGCCGATTTCCTGCCGCTCGGCTTCAACCAGATCATCTCCGAGCTCGGCTCGATGTACTGGCGCACCGATGGGACCTGGCAGGCGCCGGTGATCCTGATGGTCAGCTGTGGTGGCTACAAGGCCGGCCTCGGCCCGTTCCATGCGCAGACGCTTGAATCGATCCTCGCCCATGTGCCCGGCATCGACGTCGTGATGCCGTCGAGCGCCGGCGATGCCGCGGGCCTGCTCAACGCCGCGTTCCAGAGCAAGCGGCCGACGGTGTTCCTATACCCCAAGAGCGGGCTGAACCTCTCGGATCGCCGCACTTCAGACGACACCACCAAGCACTTCGTCGCTCCCGGCCGCGCCCGCGCGGCGCGGCAGGGGAATGACCTGACGCTGGTCACCTGGGGCAACCCGCTGACCCAGTCGCTGCTGGCCGCCGAGACCCTGTCTGGCGCCGGCGCCGAACTCGACGTCATTGATCTGCGCTCGATCTCGCCCTGGGACCAAGACGCCGTGCTGCGTTCGGTCCGCCGCACCAAGCGCCTCCTCGTCGTTCACGAGGACAACCACACCGCCGGCTTCGGCGCCGAGGTGATGGCGACGGCGATGGAGCACGCCGGCGTGCCGGTGAGCGCCAAACGCGTCACTCGCGATGACATCCACGTGCCGTTCCAGTTCGAGCGGCAGATCGACACCCTGCCCTCCTATCGGCGGATCATGGAAGCCGCGGCAGCGCTCCTTGAATTCGACCTCGAATGGGAAGCGCCCAAGGCGGACGCGGGCCCTGCCGCGATCGCGGCCATCGGCTCCGGACCGGCGGACGACGAGGTGGAGATCGTCGAGCTGCTGGTGAAGCCGGGCGACATGATCAAGACCGGCGATCTCGTCGCCGTAGTCGAGGCGACGAAGGCAGCAGTCGACGTACAGGCCACCGTCACCGGCAAGGTCTTGTCGATCCCGGTCGAGCTCAAGCAGAAGGTCGCGGTCGGCGCCCCGCTTATGTTCGTCGAGGCCGACGCCTCCGTCGCGCGGCAGCAAACCACCGTCACCGCCGAACGCATCGACAAGGCGATCCTGAAGCGCCGCTCCGCTGCGCAGCCTGCTCCGGCGATCGTCGGCCGCGCCGATATTCCGGTTGGCGTCGCCGGCATTGCCGGCATCACCGGCGCCCGAAAAGTGCAGAACTCGGACCTCAAGGGCAACTGGCAGACGCGCGACGCCGGCGACATCGTCAAGCTCACCGGCATCGAGAGCCGCCGCTGGGTGCAGCCCGGCGAGACAGTATTCTCGCTCGCCGTCTCGGCGACGCAGAAGCTGCTCGATGAACAGCAACTCGAGATCGGCGACATCGACCTGGTGATCGCTGCCACCGGCACGCCGGATGTGATCACCCCGTCCCTCGCCTGCCGGGTCGCCGATGCCGTCAGCACCGCCGGGCGCGCCAGCTTGCCGGCTTACGACATCAACGCCGCCTGCTCGGGCTACCTCTACGCGCTCGCCAATGCCCGCGACTACGTGACCAACAACCCGGATGCACGGGTGCTCGTGGTCACGTCCGAGGTGTTATCGCCGCTGCTCGACCAGAACGACTTCAACACCGCTGTGCTGTTCGCCGATGCCGCAACCGCTTCGCTGGTGCAGGGGCCGGGCCATGATCAACCGACGCTCTTCACCTTCGCCCAGCCGACCATCGCCGGCGCCCCCGAATCGGGAGAGCTGCTGAGCGTGCCGCGCGCCGGTGAGGGCTACATCAAGATGAACGGCCGCGAAGTATTCGCCGATGCCGTCCGCGCCATGACGGCGACGCTGACCTCTGCCTGCGCCGCCGAAGGCATCACCATGGACGATATCGATTTGATGGTGCCGCACCAGGCCAACCAGCGCATAATCGACGCCATTGCCCGCCGTTCGGGCCGTCCTGCGCACTCGATCATCCGCAATCTCGGCAACACCAGCTCGTCGACCATCCCGCTCGCGCTGATGGATGCGCTGCCGACCACCAAGCCGGGCGACCGGCTCGGGCTCGTCGCCTTCGGCGGCGGCATCACTTACGCGGCGGCGATTGCGACAGTGGAGACACCGCGCTAGGCGACGGTGGAGGCGCCTCGCCAGCGGTCGGCGACAGTCCCTGCAGCAGGCCGACGAGCTCGGCCTGCCGATGCATCCCGGTCTTGCCGAACACTGCCTGCACCTGATTGCGCACGGTTGCTGCGCTCGCGCCGGTGGTGGCGGCGATCTGGCCTATGGTCATCCCGCCACCAAGCGCGCGAGCAATCCTCGCCTCGGCCGGCGTCAGATCGAACAACCCCTGGATCACCGCAAGATCGGGCAACTCCCTGAGCGTCACCGGGGTCATCAGCAGTACCGCGGCTGCCCCCGTGAACACTTCGCGCGCCGAAGCCCGTATCGGCAGTATATGCGCCACCATTGCCGCGCGGCCCTCGCTGGCCGGCACGGCGATCGACCTCGAAGGCCCGGTGTGCAATCCCAGCTCGGCCGCTTCCAGCGCGTCGATCAGCATCTGGTCAGCCCGCGGATTGGCGAGCCCTAACCGCGTCGGCCGCGATTGCACGACATCGGGGCTGAGGGCATCCAGGAGCTTGTTGGTGGCGATTGCTGCCCCTCGCGGCCCCAGCACTGCAGCGGGGACGCCCACCATCTCCAACGCCGACACCGCTCCCTGCGCGCGTTCGAACGCAATACGCGCCGACATCAGCGCCGCCCGCGCCAGATGCGGCCGCAGCAAGTCGAGCCGCGCCACGACGTCGCGCTCCACCGGCCCGTCCTCGAGACGCCGCTCGCCGTGAAAGATCAGCAGGTCGCCGGTCGGCACCTTGATGCCGGTTGCCACTCCCCAGCCGTAGCCGCGTGGCACAAAGAACTCCTGCCGGATCGGATCGGCCTCCCAATCCTCCCGCGTGAACACGTCGAGATCGGTGACGAAGCCGGAATGGTCGTAGGCCAACAACCGGGCAGTGCGATCGTCGCGGCCCGGATAACCGGCCTCGAAATAGCCCTTCGACATGTCGTGTAGACTTGGCGAGGCGGTCCAATGCGCCGACTCGCCGCGCACGGCGAACAATAGCGTCCCGCTGACCTTGCCGACCTTACCCAATTCCTCGAGCACGCTTGGCCACAAGTCGGGGATGGCCCCGGCTTCGTAGATCCTGTCGACTAGGTCGTCCTCCACCGCGAACCTCCGAAATGAGCTGCAGGCTGCAGCCGCGCCACGGTTCGAAACGTAGAATATGCACACTAGTTCAAATACATCATGCGCGCGTTACACGTAACCGGTAACACACAACCCATGCGCCAAGGTGGCCCTGGGCGCTCATTTCGATATTCGGGTCCTGACGGTTGATTGGCCGGTGACGCAAGTCGCCGGCCAATCGCATTAGTCGACGTCGGCGACCTTGTCGGCGTAGCCGCTCACGCGGGCCGCCAGCGACGCTTCCATGAAGTCGTCGAGGTCTCCATCGAGCACCGCCGAAGTGTTCGAGGTCTCGTGGCCGGTCCTGAGGTCCTTGACCATCTGGTAGGGCTGCAGCACGTAGCTGCGGATCTGGTGACCCCAGCCCACATCGGTCTTGGCGGCCGATTCCGCGTTCGCCGCTTCCTCGCGCTTCTGCAACTCTGCCTCGTAGAGGCGTGCCTTCAGCATGGCCATGGCCGTCGCACGGTTCTTGTGCTGGCTGCGTTCCTGCTGGCAGGCAACGATGATGCCCGACGGGACGTGGGTGATGCGGATCGCCGAGTCGGTCGTGTTCACGTGCTGGCCGCCGGCACCGGACGAACGATAGGTGTCGACCTTGAGGTCGCTTTCGTTGATCTCGATGTTGATGGTGTCGTCCACCACCGGATAGACCCACGCGCTCGAGAAACTGGTGTGCCGCCGCGCAGCGCTGTCATAGGGCGAGATGCGAACCAACCGATGCACCCCGCTTTCGGTCTTCAGCCAGCCATAGGCGTTATGGCCGGTGACCTTGATCGTCGCCGACTTGATCCCGGCTTCTTCGCCGTCGTGGATTTCCATCGTCTCGACCTTGAACTTCCGCCGCTCCGCCCAGCGCGTGTACATGCGCAACAGGATGTTGGCCCAGTCCTGGCTCTCGGTGCCGCCGGCACCGGAGTGGATTTCGAGGTAGCAGTCGTTCGAATCGGCTTCACCAGAGAGCAGCGTCTCGACCTGAGCCGAGCGCGCATCTTTCAGCGTCTCCTGCAGCGCCTCTTCAGCTTCCTTGATGATGCCGGCGTCGTTCTCCGCCTCACCCATCTCGATGAGTTCGGAATTGTCGCGGACCGAGGCCTCGAACGCCTTCACCGCCTTCACCTGCACGTCGAGCTCATCACGCTGCTGCATGATCGGCCGCGCCTTGTCGGGGTCGGCCCAGAAGTCGGGATGCTCGGTGCGAGCCGTCAGATCGTCGAGACGTGCTTCAGCTGTGTCCCAGTCAAAGATGCCTCCTCAGCAGGCTTACGACCTGCTCGATTTCGGCGATGACCTTGGTGATTTCGGCGCGCATTTCTGTCCTCAAATTCCTTGCCGCTCATGTAGTTGAGACGAAGGGCCCAATCAACCCGTTCTTCCCCGCGTCACCTGTGCATGCTAGGCAGCGGGCTTGGTAGCGAGGGGCCGGCAGTGACTGAACGCATCGAAGGAGTAAGCTTCGTATCGAGCGGCACGCCGGAGGCCGACCGCGCCGCGGACCTGCTGCGCGAGCGCTACGGCGACTGCGGCTTCGACAAAGCCACCCATGTCGTGGCGCTCGGTGGCGACGGGCTGATGCTGCAGACGCTGCATCGCAAGATGGGCAAGAACGTGCCGGTTTACGGCATGAACTTCGGCTCCGTCGGCTTCCTGATGAACGAATTCTCGTCCAACGACCTGGCCGCCCGGCTGGCGGCGGCACGTCCAACGCACATCTACCCGCTCGAAATGAACGCTCGCCTCGCGGACGGGTCCGAGCACAAGGCCCTTGCCCTCAACGAGGTGTCGCTCTTCCGTATGACCTATCAGGCGGTGAAGGTCGAGATCCTCGTCGACGGCCAGCCAAGGCTCGAGGAACTGATCTGTGACGGGGTGCTGCTTGCCACGCCGGCCGGCTCGACCGCTTATAACCTCTCGGCCCACGGTCCGATCCTGCCGATCGACTCGCCTTTGTTGGCCCTGACGCCGATCTCGCCGTTCCGTCCGCGCCGCTGGCGCGGCGCCATCCTCAACAACCGGGCCGTGGTGACGTTCCGGACGCGGGAGGCAGAAAAGCGGCCGGTGAGTGCAGTTGCCGACAATGTCGAATTCCAGCGCGTCATCGAGGTCACGGTGCGGGAGAACCGCAGCCAGAAGGTGACGCTGCTGTTCGATCCGGGCACCGGGCTCGACGAACGCGTGCTGAGCGAGCAGTTCCGCTACTAGGCCGCCGGCAGCGCCAGCCGCTCTTCCACCGAGACCTGCGGCAGCGCCATCTCAGCCTGGGTCATCCCGGCGAAGGCCGACATCACGCCACGCGCAGCTCGCCGGGCGAGCATGACGTTCTGCTCGCTGAGATAGGCGAAGGCCTCCTCGAGGTCCGGCGGGATCACGCCGTCATGCTCGACGATCAGTTCCTCGGTCAGCGCTGTCACGACGAAGTGCCGCGCCGCCAAGTCGTCCGCGAGGTTCGCCGCGCGGGCGTGAAAGATCAGCCGCGCCAGCATGTTGCGTACGGCCTCGCTGAGACCGCAGCGCGAGAACAGCGCGTTCAGCGCCGCTCGGCTGCCATGCTCGAGCAGGGTGAACACCTTCTCGCGCGGCGTTTCCGCCAGTTGGGCGACGCAGTCGGCGAAGAACAGGACGTGGCCCTGGACGATGGCGTGCAGCATGACGCGCGTGGACACACTCTCCGATTCCACCAGTTCCGCCGCGTAAGGCGCCCTGCCCGCGGCCGCTTCCCGTTCGCCGATCGCCGTCAGTGCGGTGTCTGTCGCGTCCCGGAGCAACCGGTCGAGCCGATGTGGAGCAACCGCGCCACTGATGACCCGCGCGCCGCGCAGCGCGGCGGCAACCGCCTGGACCAGCACCAGCCGCGCATCCGCCGGCAGGTCGTCCCGCGCCAGCAGCAGGCCACGCAACTCCGCATCCTCGGCGCCATCGCGATCCGCCACCTGCCGCAGCATCACCGCCGAGAACGGCACATCCGGCCGATCGAGCAGCTTGGTCAGCAGCAGCCTCCCACCCTTGGCAACGAGCGCCTCGGCAACGCGTTGGCTGATCCGCTCGCGCGTTGCAGTCGCCAGCAGCATGGCTTCGTCGGCGCCCCGGATCAGCGCCATCAGGTCGGCATCCACCAGTGCCGGCGAATACTGCACCACGGCACGGGCGATCACCGGACTATCCTGGAGCAGCGCCAGGAGAATCGGCCGCGGCGCCTCCACGGCATGCAGCAACCCATAGGCCAGCGCGCCGCGCACGCGCACCGACGGATCGTCGAGGAAGCCAATCAGCGCGGCATAGAGCGCCGCATGCTCATCAGCCGGGCCGAAATGGTTGAGATAGGCCATGGCCGCGAGGTGGGCCGCCTGCCCCCGCTCCTCACTGTCACGCGATTGGCTCAGCGTGACGAAATCCTGGTACGCGACCATCAAGCTCTCCGGTAGGCGCCGAGAAAGACGCTATCGAGGAAGGCTTAAGGAACGGTTCACCATAACTTCGGGGGCTTTGGCAGGGTACCGTCCTGGCCATACATCTGGGTGAACAGCGCACTGCCCTGGGCCTCGCTGACCGGGCTCATCAGCGTCCGGCCCTGTACTTCACCCTCGTTGGAGAACAGCGAGGTGAACGACATGTCATCGGTCGAGAAGCGCGACGGGATTGGGGCCGCGTCCCATTTCCCCGCTGCCGCCGGATCGACCGCCAGTTGCTGGGCCTGGAAGCGAGGGTCGGCCGCGCCGTCGTGCTTTGCCACCAGCGCCCGGTACACCTGTCGTATCGTCCGCGCCTCGCCGCCTTCGTAGAAGATCAACCGGTTGGCCTTGGCCTGCTTCGGAAACAGCTTGGCGGCAATCTGCTCCGGATCCTTGAGGCCGGCGTTGAACAGCTTCTCTGCACCCTGCGCCCCGAGGAAATGCGCGATGTAGAGCTCGCCCGGGCTCGGCATGCGGCCGAACTTCTCGAACAGATACGCCCCATTGCTGCGGGTGAAGGCGGCGGCCATGTCCGAGGCGATCTGCGGGTCTTCGCGCAGCTTCAGAACTTCCTGCCGGAGCGCCTTGTCGGCAATGTAATAATCCCCGTCCGAGTCGACGTTGATGGCGTCTGCGTACTGTCCGTAGCCGAGCCGCGGCCCTTCCTGCTTCATGACCTGCAGCCAGGTGCTGTCGAGAAACTGGAACAGCCCGGTAGCGCTCGATGTCGGCGCCTTGGCCTCGGGATCGAGGCTGCTTTCCCGGATGGCGGTGCGCAGCAGGTAATCGAAGTCGACATCGCTCTTCGCCCCTGCCGTGTCCATGGCATAGGCGAGCGGCTGCGGCACCGATATCGGCTTCACGCCCATCGACTCGAAGGGTCCGTTGCTAACGTTCGATTAACCAATCACCTCTGACTGGTTAACGAATGGTTAGCCCTGCCACTTGCTCACGACATCTTCGAGGTTCGGCCGATCGCGATCCTCGATCACCGCCGTCGGCGTGCCGATATGGACGAAGCCCACGAACCGCTCCCCGCCGCGGGCGCCGAGCATGGTCTGGGCTTCCGTGTCGAACCCGTACCAGCGGTTGGTCCAGCTCGCGGCAAAGCCCATGGCGAACGCCGCATGTGAGAGGTTGAAGCAGACATTGCCGGCCGACAGCAGCTGCTCCATCTCCGGCGCCTTCGGGTTGGGCTTGGGCGACAGCAGCACGCCGATGGTCAATGGGGCCGGCAGGAACTGCCGCCGCTCGAGATCGAGACCAGCCTCGTCGAGTTCCGGGCGCTTGCGCTTGGCGATCTCGGCCAACCGCTCGCCGGCCCGCACGCGATCCTCGCCTTCGATGAGAATCAGCCGCCACGGCACGAACTTGCCATGGTCAGGCACGCGCGTCCCGATGGTCAGGATTTCCTGCAGTTCCTCTGCCGTTGGGCCGGGGTCTTTCAGGAAACCGATGCCGACCGAACGGCGGGTCTTTAGATAGTCGCGCACTGCGGCGTTGATGGGCATGGTCTGGTCCTTGCGAGCGTCTGGTCCTTATGACACAGCTTTTCCCCAATCCAAGCGTAGGCACGCGAGGCATTTTGAAGCGATGCGCCAGAGGCGCGCGACTGCGGGGTCGTTAGGGTGAAACTCAGGTATTGGATCGGCATTCTCGGGATCGCAGCGATGCTCGCGCCCATGCTGGCCATCGCCGAGGACCCGCCGGTCCCGCTGCCCCGCCGCGCCGACCGCATGCCGCAGGCGGTCGAACAACTCGCCGATGCGCCAGCTCCTGCTGATACGCCCAGTCCCGACGCCGCCGACGCGGCCGCGCCCGAAGCCAGCCCCGCAGCAGCCGCGACCGCAGCCGTCGCTGCCATCAACACCACGCCGCAGCCGGTCACGCTGATGGCCAAGATCACCGATGACGGCAGCACCCTGCCCGATGGCGTGACCTGGCGTGTCTTCGAAACTCGCACCGACGCGGCGGGCGACCTGGTGCTGGCGAAGAAATCCGACGACGCCACTGCGCATCTCGAATTGCCGCCGGGCAGCTACGTGGTGCACGTCGCTTATGGCCGAGCCCAGACCACCGACACGCTGACCGTGGCCGAGGGTCAGAACTCGAAGCAACTCGTGCTGGATGCCGGCGCGATGCGGCTCAACGCAGCGGTAACCGGCGACGTCGCCATCCCGATCAACCTGCTCCGCTTTGACATCTACACCACCGGCAGCAGCGAAGCAGACCGCACGCTGGTGGCGCAGAACCTCAGCCCCAACGACATCGTTACCCTCAATGCCGGCACCTACCACATCGTCTCCTACTTCGGCGACGTGAACGCGGTCGTGCGCGCCGACCTGCGCGTGGAGCCCGGCCAGCTGACCGACGCCACGCTCTACCACCGCGCCGCCCAGGTCTCGTTCAAGCTCGTCAGCGAAGCCGGCGGCGAGGCCATTGCCGATATCGACTGGACGGTGAAGACGGCCGACGGCCAGACGGTGTTCTCCAATATCGGCGCCTTCCCCTCCACGGTGCTCGGAGAGGGAGACTACCTGGTCTTCGCCAAGCGCGGCGAACAGGTCTACAATCGCGAGTTCCAGGTGCAGCCGGGGGCAGCCAAGGAAATCGAGGTTCTTACGACGGTCTATTGACCGTCTGCGGATCCGTCCCGAAGAGAATCTGAAGAATCGTATCGGGCTGTGTCGATTCCACGCCCCCTCGCTCGTTGTGTCATTGAGGCAGGAAGAGGTCGCGCCGCTGGCGCGGTGCCTGCAACGGAACAAGGAGATCGAAATGCGCTTCATGATCATCGTCAAAGGCAGCCCCGAATCCGAGGCCGGCGTCATGCCCGCACCGGAAGTCTTCGAGGCCATGGGCAAGTTCAACGAGGACCTGATCAACGCCGGCGTGCTGCTCGCAGCCGAGGGGCTCCATCCATCGAGCAAAGGCGCACGCGTGACCTCCGAAGCCGGCAACCTGGTCGTCCGCGATGGCCCCTTCGGTGAAGCCAAGGAACTCGTCGCCGGCTTCTGGATCATCAGCGCCAAGTCGCAGGACGAAGCCCTCGAGTGGGTGAAGCGCATCCCCTTCGACGATGGCGAGACGATCGAACTCCGCCGGGTCTTCGAGGCGGCTGACTTTGCCGAGGTCGTGCCCGAGGAGGCGGTTGCCAAGGAACAGGCCTGGCGCGACGCCACCCAGCAACCCATCACGAACTAACCTGCCCAGAAGGATCGAGATATGCGCTTCATGGTCATTCGCAAGGCGGACGCCGAAACCGAGGCGGGCGTTATGCCCGGCGCCGACCTGATCGCCGACATGACGCAATTCCACGAGAACGCGGCCAAGGCCGGCATCGTGATCGCCGGTTCCGGCCTGATGCCGAGCTCCCGCGGCGCCAAGGTGAAGTTCAGCAACGGCAAGCCCACTGTCATCGACGGACCGTTCGCCGAGGCCAAGGAACTGATCGCCGGCTACACCCTGATCGAGGTTCCCTCACGTGAGGCAGCCATCGAATGGGTCAAGACCTGGCCCAAGCTCGACGGCCATGGCAACGTCGAGATCGAGATCCGCCAGCTCTTCCCCGAAGAGGACTTCGGCGAGGCCTATACCGAAGCCATGGCGAGCAACGGCGCGGCGCGTCGCCCGCTTGACGCAGGATGAGCACCTTGCCGCGGCGGACCGGATTTGGTCTGATCGGCCACGATGACCGAGAGAGAGACAAACCGCGCCATCGAGGCGGTATTCCGCATCGAGCAGGCCAGGCTGATTGCCGGCCTGACGCGAATCGTGCGCGACGTCGGCCTGGCCGAGGAACTGGCGCAGGATTCGCTGATCGTCGCGCTCAACCACTGGCCGGAGAGCGGCGTACCGCGCAACCCCGGTGCATGGCTGATGCAGACCGCTAAGCGCCGCGCCATCGATTATTTCCGCCGCAACAAGATGGCCGCCCGTAAACTCGACGAGCTCGGCTACGACCTCCGCGAGGAGGAGGAGACTCCGCCCGATCTCGACACGCCGCTCGACGACGATGTGGGCGACGACCTGCTGAAGCTGATCTTCACCTCCTGCCACCCCGTGCTGTCGCCCGAGGCGCGCGTCGCCCTGACGCTGAGGCTGCTGGGTGGCCTCACCACCGACGAGATCGCCCGCGCCTTCCTTGCGGCGGAACCAACCATCGCCCAACGCATCGTCCGCGCCAAGAAAAGCCTCGCCGAAGCCGGCCTGCCCTTCGAGGTGCCACGCGGCAGCGACCGCGCCGAACGGGTCGCCTCGGTCCTCGAGGTGCTCTACCTGATCTTCAACGAAGGCTACTCCGCCACGGCCGGCGACGACTGGACCCGACCGCAGCTCTGTGAGGAGGCGATGCGCCTCGGCCGCATCCTTGCCGGCCTCACCCCCGACGAACCGGAAGTGCACGGCCTTGTAGCGCTGATGGAAATCCAGGCCTCGCGCCTGCGTGCCCGCAG
Source organism: Devosia sp. P1_H9 (assembly GCF_056405135.1). Classification (NCBI taxonomy): domain Bacteria; kingdom Pseudomonadati; phylum Pseudomonadota; class Alphaproteobacteria; order Hyphomicrobiales; family Devosiaceae; genus Devosia; species Devosia sp. P1_H9. The sequence continues at coordinate 7,154 of NZ_JBFUCQ010000014.1, read as the reverse complement.
CGGCCCGAACGGCGAGCCGGTGCTGCTGCTCGAACAGAACCGCGCGCTGTGGGACCAGATGCTGATCCGCCGCGGCCTCGTCGGCCTCGAACGGGCGGAGGCCCTCGGCGGCACCGGCCCCTACGTGCTGCAAGCCTCGATCGCCGCCTGCCATGCCCGTGCCCGGCGCGCCGACCAGACCGACTGGAGCCGCATCGCCTCGCTTTACGACACCCTGGCCGACGCGACGCCAAGTCCGGTGATCGAACTCAACCGCGCCGTGGCCCACACCATGGCCTTCGGTCCCGCCAACGGCCTCGCCATTCTCGATGCGATTGCCGACGATCCGACACTGCGGAACTACCATCTGCTTCCCAGCGTCCGCGGTGATTTCCTGGTGAAACTGGGGCGCCTTGCAGAGGCCCGCCGCGAGTTCGAGCGCGCCGCCAGCCTCACCCGCAATGAGCGTGAGCGCATCCTGCTGCTGGACCGGGCCGCGGCGTGCGAACCCGCCGCCTGAGGCGTCGGCAAGTCCGTTGCGGCCAACCTCCTCTCGAATTGTTCGCGAGTCCCGCGCGCGCCCGCTATCTCCGTTACATTTCACAGTGCTATAGAGCGGAGGCTTGCAGCAGAAGCGCAGAGAATGGCTCAGCCCGACCGTCGATTAGTCCCGATCGTGTCGCTGGACGTAGTGGGGTATTCCCGCCTCGTCGAGCGCAATGAACGTCAGACCCTGCGCCTCGTGCAGCGGGTCTACGATCGGCTGATCTCGCGCACCATCGGGGCCGCCGGCGGCAAGGTCTTCAAGACCATGGGCGATGGCCTCCTGGCCGAGTTCAACAGCGTCGTCGCCGCCGTCCAATGGACCGCCGACCTGCAGCGCCAGATCCATGAGCGCAAGATCCACGCGCCGGGTGGCGAGATGTTCCAGGTGCGCGCCGGCATCGTCCTGGCCGACGTTCTGGTGGCCGGCAACGACCTCTATGGTTCGGGCATCAACCTGGCGGTGCGCGTGCAGAGCCACTCGCCGGCCGGTGGCATGTGCATCACCAAGTGGATGTACCAGTACCTGGACGGCACGATCGAATTGCCGTTCATCGACATGGGCCCCACCGAGCTCAAGAACATCACCAAGACCGTCCGCATCTACGCCTGGCATCCGGCTGGAGTGGCGCGCCCGCAGCAAATCGAGTCCCCACCCCCTCCGCCGCCGAGCAACCGCCCCTCGGTGGTGGTGCTGCCGTTCGACAACCTCTCGGGCGAGGCCGACCAGAGCTATTTCGCGGACGCCGTGGTCGAGGAGATCACCGCAACGCTGAGCCGGGTGAAGGACTTCTTCGTCATCGCCCGCAATTCGGCCTTCACCTACAAGGGCCGCGCCGGCGTCGATATCCGCCAGATCGGCCGTGAGCTTGGGGTACGCTACGTCGTCGAAGGTTCAGTCCGCCGGGTCGGCGAACGTGTGCGGATCACCGCGCAGCTCGTCGAGTCCGATGCCGGCAGCCACATCTGGTCCAACAAGGTCGATGGCGCCGTCGCGGACCTTTTCGACCTGCAGGATCGCATGGCCGCCGAGGTAGCGAGCGCCATCCAGCCGTCCATCCGACGCGCCGAGGTCGAGCGGGCCCGCAAGAAGCGCCCTGACACCCTCGCGGCTTACGACCTGGTGATGCGCTCGCTGCCCCACCTCTGGTCGCATAGCCCGGAGGACAATCGCGAAGCCATTACCCTGCTGACCCGGGCGCTGGGGCTCGAACCCCACTACGGGCTGGCGGCAGCCCTGGCCGCCTGGGCGCATGGGCAGCAGGTGGCCTATAACTGGACCACCGATTTCGCCGCCGAGCGACGCATAGCCGCCGAGCTGGTTGAGACCGCATCGCAGCATGTCGCCGACGATCCCACCGCGCTAACCGCCCTCGCCTCTGCGATGATGATGCTGGGCGGCAACGTGGCGCAGGCCGCTACCTTCGCCGACCGCGCGCTCGAACTCGATCCCAACCACGCCTGGGCCTGGATGCGCCGCGGCTGGGGCCATGTCTATCTCGGCACGCCGGAGGAAGGCCTTGCAGCCTTCGAGCGCGCTGCTCGTCTATCCCCGATGGATCCGTTCGCCTTCAACGTGCACCTGGGAATGGGGCTCGCCAATTTCGCTGCCGGCCGCCCTCAGGAGGCGATCGCCTGGGCCCAGCGTGCCATGTCGGAGCGTCCCGGCATCACCTGGCCCTATCGGGATCTCGCCGTGTACCAGGCTCACCAGGGCGACCTCGCGGCTGCCCGCGATTCACTGGAGCAGTTCCAGCGCGCCCACCCGGACGTGACCATCGCCTCGATCGGCGACGGGCTGCGGTTCATGTATCCGTCGCTGCTGGCGCGCTACCTGCAAGGCCTGCGTCTCGCCGGATTGCAATAGGCAACTCGTCGCACAAGTTTATCCATTCCATAAGCATTTCCCCAACGTCGCATCAGGCATTGTCCGCACGGGTTTTGGGGGAATTGACCGTTGGATATCCGTCTCGAAAAGCGACTTTCGCCGCGTCGCAACACCGTTATCGAAGCAACTATCGTATTCGACGGCGGCCGCACCCGGATTCGTTGCATCATCCGGAACCTGTCCGAGACCGGCGCCAAGCTCGAAGTCGCCTCGGTAACCCGCATTCCGCGCACCTTCGATCTGGTGGTCGACAAGGTCCGGCCGCAGGCCTGCATCGTCGTCTGGCGGGCCGTCAAAGAGCTCGGCGTGCAGTTCCGCGACCCCACGATCCGCTGAACCACCGCTGAACGGCAAGTTCGGAATCGGTTCAAGCAACCCCTCCTATCAGACCGGCCAACGACGCGAACGGTTCGTTCGCTTCGTGCCCGCCCACCGGCGGGCTGCTCGTCTAACAGGAGAACATAATGCACAAGATCATTGCGCTCGCACTGCTCGCCACCTCGCTCGTTGCCTTCCCGGTCGCCACCCCGTCTTTCGCCGTCGACAAGGGCATCCAGGCCCTGTGCGGCCCTGACGCCCCGGAAGCCTACAAGCGCGAGGGCGGCTACTGCGACCAGGTCGGCTCGAACAAATCGCTCGTCGAGTCCGAGGATTGCGACTTCACCTACTACTATCCGACTTTCTTCGACCTGAAGGCGCCGGCCGAGAAGGTGATCGTCGCCGAGAATTGCTACAACTATCTGCCGCTGCTGCTCTAGGCTCTCGCAGAAAGAGCGGCCGCCGCGCCGCTCTTTTCTTCTCCACTATTCAAATGCCGTTCATCTGCCCTATCTTAGATACGGCAGCACGTTTCGGACACATGTCCCTTGGGGGGGACCAGTCATGTCGAGGCATGCATTCTTCATCGCCGGCGATCGCGTCGTTCACGTCGCCAATCCGTCCGGTGCCGGTTTCCAGTACCACGCGCAGTCGCACACGCTGCCGCCGCAGGTGCAGATCGGGCCGCAGCAGCACGATCTTGCCGAGACCGTGCTCGTGGTGAAGACAGGCACTCTCGAGGTGATGATCAACGGCGCCGCCGGCTTCGTCGCCGCCGGATCGTTCGTCCGCATCCCCGCCAAGACCTGGTTCGCCTACCGCAATGCCGGCGACGAACCGGCACGCTTGCTCTGCCGAACGGCCCCGGCCATGCCTGCCGGCAACGGCCGCCGGATCAGCATTCACATCGCAGCTGCCTGACAACTGCGGCTGAACATCTGCGAAAAGGGCGGCTCCATAGCCGCCCTTTCTGTTTGCGCGCAAACATTGCCCTTGGTCTCGGGGCTGAACCGAACCTGAATGGCAGGTTCCACGACGGTTCACGCCATTTTCCCTACAAAGCCGTTCATTCGACGGATCATCATAACGATATCCGCTCACAGATCGCAGGACAGCACCAAAGGGCGCACAATGTACAAATTCATCACCGTGGCTCTCCTGGCCACCTCCCTCGCAGCCTTCCCCATCGCAACTCCGTCTTTCGCGGTAGACACCAGCATCAGCGCCAAGTGTGGCCCTGATGGACCGGAGGCCTACAAGCGCCCCGGCGGCTATTGCGAGCAGATTGGCGCCAACAGCTCGACCTCGGATAGCGGCAAGAGCTGCGGCCTGTACTGCGTCGTCGATGACGGTGATGGCCCCGAAGATCAGTGACCGTTAGCCGTGTTGCGGCCACGACCGACGTAGATGCAAAGGGCCCGTCCTGATGGACGGGCCCTCGTCTTTGGCCGCATCAGTCGGTCACATCTGCCCGAATCATCATAAGTCGTATTATGACTATGAACGACCTTTGAACGGCGAGTTCGGGTTCAATTCAGCGCGTCCTGAGTAGCGTTGCTCCATACCCGGCGGACCAGATGCCCGTCTTTCTCGCCAGTTTTCTGGCGAAACAACTCAGGAGAGAACCTTGAAGAACATCCTTGCCATCACCCTGTTTATCGCTTCGGCGGCGGCGTTCCCGGTTGCAACGCCGGCCTTTGCTGGCTCGAGCACCAATGCCCTTTGCGGCCCCGACGCGCCCGAAGGCTACAAGCGTCCCGGCGGCTACTGCGAGCAGCTCGACAACAACGGCTCGCTCGTCGAGCAGGACGACTGCGACTATTACCCGGTGAAGGAATCGCTCGCCGCGCTGAAGCTGGGCGAGGTCATTCTGGTCGCCGACAACTGCTATGTTCCCGACAAGAAGTAGGCTCGCCTAATGAAAGGGGCCGCATCGCTGCGGCCCCTCTCCGTCCAGTCGATCAGGCCGCGGCCTTCTGCTTCAGGTCCGGCGGCACGGCTTCCGCCATCAGTTCGACGATCGCGTCGGTTGCCGGCATCACCTTCTGGCCTTCAGTGCCGAGACGACGAACGGACACCGTCCCCTCCTCAGCCTCGCGCTTTCCAACCACGAACATCAGCGGCACCTTTTGCACCGAGTGCTCGCGCACCTTGTAGTTGATCTTCTCGTTGCGCACGTCGAGCTCTGCTCGGATGCCGCCGGCGTTGAGCTGGGCGACCAGCTTCTTCGCATAGTCATCGGCCTCCGAGACGATGGTCGCGACCACCACCTGCACCGGCGCCAGCCACATCGGCATCTTGCCGGCATAGTGCTCGATCATCATGCCGATGAAGCGCTCGAGCGATCCGAGGATCGCTCGATGCAGCATCACCGCGTACTTCCGCGAGCCGTCTTCCGCCACGTAGGTGGCGTTCAGCCGCTCCGGCAACACGTAGTCGAGCTGCAGCGTCCCCACCTGCCAGGAGCGCCCGATGGCGTCCTTCAGGTGGAACTCGAGCTTGGGCGCATAGAAGGCGCCCTCTCCCTCGGCAATGACGAAGTCGTAGCCGGTGGCCTTGAGCGCATCGCCCAGTGCCTTCTCGGCCGCGTCCCAGCGCTCGATGGTGCCGCCGAACTTGTCCGGCCGCGTCGCGAGCTTGATGACGACATTCTCGAAGCCCATGTGCTCGTACACCGAGTACAGCAGGTGGACGAAGCGCTCCGTCTCCTCCTGAATCTGCTCCTCGGTGCAGAAGATGTGCGCGTCGTCCTGGGTCATCTGGCGGACGCGCAGCAGGCCGTGCAGCGCGCCGTGCGCCTCGTTGCGGTGGCAGCAGCCGAACTCCGCCATGCGGATGGGCAGGTCGCGGTAGCTCTTGATGCCCTGGTTGAAGATCTGGATGTGGGCCGGGCAGTTCATCGGCTTGAGCGCCATGAGCTCTGCCTTACCCGATAGAACCGGACCTTCTTCCTCGGTGCCAGGGACCTCGTCGGGCACCACGAACATGTTCTCGCGGTACTTGCCCCAGTGGCCCGAGGCCTCCCAGAACTTCGACGACATCAGCTGCGGGGTCTTCACCTCGTTGTAGCCGTTCGCGTTCACCCGGCGGCGGATGTACTCTTCCATCTGGTTGTAGAGCACGAAGCCCTTCGGGTGCCAGAACACCGAGCCTTGCGCCTCTTCCTGCAGGTGGAACAGGTCGAGGTCGCGGCCGATCTTACGATGGTCGCGCTTCTCGGCCTCCTCCAGCATGTGGAGGTATTCGTCGAGTTCCTTCTGGTTGGCGAAGGCAGTGCCATAGATGCGGCTCAGCACCGGATTGTTGCTGTCGCCACGCCAATAGGCACCTGCCACCTTGGTCAGCTTGAACGCCGTACCGATGTCCTTGGTCGAGCGCATGTGCGGGCCGCGGCAGAGGTCGAACCACTGGCCCTGCTTGTAGATCTTGATCATCTGGTCGGCCGGAATGGCGTCGACCAGCTCGACCTTGAAGTTCTCGCCCTTGCTGGCGAACACGCGCTTTGCCTCGTCGCGCGTCCAGACTTCCTTGGTGAACGCGGCGCCGCGGCCGATGATCTCGGCCATCTTCTTCTCGATGACCGGGAAATCGTCCTCGGAGAAGGGCGTGTCGCGCTTGAAGTCGTAGTAGAAGCCGTTCTCGATGACCGGGCCGATCGTCACCTGCGTCTCCGGCCACAGCTCCTGCACCGCCTCGGCGAGGACGTGCGCCGAGTCGTGGCGGATCAGCCCGAGCCCGTCGGCGCTGTCGCGCATCACGAACTCGATCTTGCCGTCTTCCTCGAGCGGGTCGGAAAGGTCCGACAGGACCCCGTTCCACTTCATGGCGACCGTCTTCTTGGAAAGGCTTGGGGAGATGCCCTCGACCACGGTGGTCCCGGTGGTGCCACGCGCATAGTCGCGTATTGCACCGTCGGGGAACGTCACCTTGATCATTTTCATCTCCAGAATTGGGATTTGCGCCGGCGGCATGCCGGCAAGGCGGCGTGTCTAGCACGGCCAGAGCGAAGGCAACAAGTTCGGCGCAAGTTGAAGCGTCCGACAGCCCGTGGGCTTCGGAGTTCGAGGAAGACGAAGCGGGACCGGCGAGGCGTTTGCCCCGACGCGGGTAGTCCGCAAATGAAAGAGGCTCACGCCTCGCCAGCCGGCCGGGGTTTTGGGCCTATGCCACCAGGGCCGGGGCGCATCCCCTGCCGCATCGCGAGAAACGTGGGAAACGCGGTCGGCGGCCGGAGTGCCAGCACCGCGTTCGTTGCTCCCGCCCAGCTCATGCGTGCCAGGCTTCGCTCCCTGGGCCGCTCCGCATCGAGCTGCCCTCGCGTGATAGCGGCTTGACCGGCGAACCGGTCCTTGCCGTGATGGTTTCCGCCTGAACTGCAGCGACCCGCAGCCCACCCGGTCTCCACCGCACCAACCACTCGTCATGA
>NZ_JBFUCQ010000013.1:0-116559 GCF_056405135.1 Devosia sp. P1_H9 | reverse complement strand
GGCGCCAGCTCGGCGGTTGCCGTGACCAACTTCGCCGAGACTGACGCCGACACCGACACCACCATCACCGGTATCGGCCTTGACGCCGGCACCTCGGCGGCTGGTGCTGCAACGGTCGCGCCCGGCGCGGTGAAGACCGTTGATGCTCTCGTTACCGAGATCAACGGCAAGGCCGAACTGAAGGACAAGATCCGCGCTTCCAACGACGGCGGCAAGCTTCGCATCGAGAACCTCTCGACCGAAGACCTCACCGTTACCGGCGTTGGTACCGACGGTGAAGTCGACGGCACCACCGGGACTGCCGACATCGGTGGCAATGACGTCCGCAAGAACCTGGCCAAGCAGTTCAACGAACTGCGCGACCAGCTCGACAAGCTGGCTGATGACGCCTCTTTCAACGGCATCAACCTGCTCCGCGGCGACAAGCTGAAGCTGACGTTCAACGAGACCGGCACTTCGACCATCGACATCCAGGCAAAGGATGCCGACGGCACTGCCACCTCGATCAACAACACTTCGCTTGGCATCACCACCGTTGCCGACAAGGACCTGGACAGCGACGCGTCGATCGACGCCAAGCTGAGCACGCTGGGCGACGCCCTCGGTAACCTGCGTTCGCAGTCTTCGGCCTTCGGCTCGAACCTGTCGATCGTGCAGAACCGCACCGACTTCACCAAGAACATGATCAACACCCTCGAGACCGGTGCGGCGAACCTCACGCTTGCCGACACCAACGAGGAAGCAGCGAACCTGCTCGCTCTGCAGACCCGCCAGCAGCTGTCTTCGACGGCTCTGTCGATGGCCTCGCAGGCCGATCAGGCCGTGCTTCGCCTGTTCTAAGAAGTCAGTCGCAAGACAAGGCGAAGGCGGGCTCCGGCCCGCCTTTTTCTTTTGGGCTAGACTGTTTTCGCAACCCGATTAACCGGTCGTTTGCACCTGTGGCTCGATAGATACTCATTGTGACGAGCCGTAACGACTTCACCAAGTCGATGATCACCCCCCTGGAAAGCAGCGCCGCGAACCTGACGCTGGCCGTCGCCAACCAGGAAGCCGCGAACCTGCTCGCGCTGCAGACCCGCCAGGCTGTGTTGCGGCTGTTCTAGCAGCATTGGCCGAGACTTGAGGACAGGCGGGGCGGTACCCGCCTTTTCCATTGTCATAGCCCCCTCGCCGGGCAATCGTCGCACCATGACGCCGTTCCGAGACCTTCTCCGCATCCCGGCGCAGCGCCGGCTGCTGCTTGCAGCCATTCCCGCCGATTTCGCCGACTGGTTCGACTACGTCGCCGTGGTTGCGCTGATCGCCTATGTCTGGGGCCACGGCCCGGTCGCCCTCGCCTTCCTGGCCCTGGCCTTCTCCCTGCCCTACGTCATCACCGGCCCGCTGCTCGCCGCCTGGGTCGATCGCACCGAGTTGAAGCGCGTGCTGCTGGTTTCCAACCTTGGCCGTGGCGCGCTGACCTTCGCCCTGGCGCTGGCGCCCAATGTTGAGGTTCTGCTGCTGCTTGTCCTGCTGCGCGGCATCGTCGATTCCGCCTTCACCCCCGCCCGGCAGTCGGCCATCCAACTGACGACGCCCGAGCCGCTGCTGATGGCCGCCAATGGCCTGCACCAGGGCATCAACCAGGCGAGCAAGATCATAGGCCCGGCGGCTGGCGGGCTGCTACTGGCGCTGCTGCCGGCGCAGGGCGTGTTCGTCGTCAACGGCTTCCTGTCCGTCGTGGCGTTCCTGATCCTGCTGGGCCTGAAGCTGCCGCCTCGCGCCCATGTGCTCCACGGTACCGCGGAGCCATTCCTGCGCCGCGTGTCCGGGGGCATCGCGGAATTCGGGCGCAACCGGCGGCTGCTCGCGGTGCTGATCTTTGCCGCCGCGGCCAACTTCATCTTCTTTCTCTACGACACGCAGATTGCGCTGCTGACCAGCCGCCTCGGCTACGACGCAACGGCCTTTGGCCTGACGGTCACCGCTTCCGGCGTCGGCGGCGTCATCGGGGCATTTCTAGCGGGCATGGTCCGGCCCAAGCGCCCCCTGGCGATGATGGCCATCCCGGCTTTGATCTCCGGCCCGGTGACCATCGCCGTGGCGCTCGCGGCGGGTTGGAGCTTCGCCATCCCGTTCCCGTTGTTCTGTCTGGTGATGGCGGTGATGGGCGGCACCACGGTGTTCATGATGGTGCCCTATCGCTCGGTGATCCAGGCCGAAACGCCACCCGATCGGATCGGCCGGGTCACCGCCGCCGGCGAGGCCGCGATGATCTCGGCCATGATGTCGGCACCGTTCCTCGGCAGCCTGATCAGCGCCGGCTTCGGGGTCCCGGCACCGTTCATCCTGGGCGGCGCCCTGCTCATCCTCCTTGGTCTCGGAGCACTCGCATTCGCCCTGCGCCGGTAGCGTTTTGGTGACGCGCCGTATGCAGTATGCTGCTCCACGGAATCATGGGGTCGAGCCACCGATATGTCGCTAAAGGTCGAACTGAAGCCGGGCGAACGCCTGATCGTCGGCAACTGCGTCATCACCAACTCGGATCAGCGCACGCGGCTGTTCATCGACGGTAAGGCGCCAATCCTGCGCGAGAAGGATATCCTGACTTTCGACACCGCCGACAGTCCCGCCAAGCGCATCTACTTGGCGGTGCAGCTCATGTATATTCATGAGAGCGTCGAACGACTTACGCAGGACTACTTTCAACTGGTCAACGACATCATCACGGCAGCGCCATCAACAATCCGCATTGTTGACGAAATCAATAACGAGATATTAACCGGCTCCCTGTACAAAGCACTCAAGGCTGCGAAAAAGCTGATCCAGTACGAACAGGAACTCCTCGGCAATGCAGAATAGTGCGGCCCTCGCCTACCAGCAGGTAGGCAGGCAGACGGTTAATCCTCGTCTCCTCGAGGCGAACCTCCTCTCTCGAGCTGCCGGCCAGATGCAGCGCATCAGGGACGATTGGGACAACGAGCGTCACGAGCTCCACAACGCCCTGATGTTCAACCGCAAGCTCTGGACCGTGTTCCTCGGCTCGGTGACCGGCGAGGAAAGCCCGCTGCCCAAGTCGCTGCGCGAGAACATCGCCAACCTCGGCCTGTTCGTGATGAAGCAGACGATGACCATCCAGGCCGAGCCGTCGGCCAACAAGCTCACCGTACTGATCAACATCAACCGCGAGATCGCCACCGGACTGCGCGCCGGCCAGAGCTGAGCGCGACACATCGCTGCGAATGATCAAGCCCGCGGAAACGCGGGCTTTGTTGTTTCTAGCCGTTGCTGCGGCCATGCCTGCGCACCAGAAACAGAGATCCCCGCTTTCGCGGGGACGACTTGTGCGATCGGTGTCTGCGGAACGTTGGCGGCCGCTACCGCATGTAGTTCACGAGCGATAGCTGGCTCAGCAGCGCGGTGGTCTGGTAGCTGGCTTCCAGCCGGGTCTTCAGCGCCAGGATCTCCATCGCGATGGTCTCGGTCGGCGCGGACTCGATCTGCTCCAGCATGTTGCCGAGCTGCGCCGAGTGCGCCGTGTGCCGCTCGGCAATGGCGCCCGTCGTGCTCTGCGCGAGGCCGAGTTCGACCGTGATGGCCGCCAGTGAGCCCGGCTGATTGTCCTTGGTGTCGGCGAGCCGCGAGGCGTTGCGCGACATCATCGAGGTGTAGCGCTCCTCCGAGGTCGGATCGCTGTCCGGAAAATCCTGTACGGCCACGGCGGCCAGCGTCTGGATCAGGTTGAGGAAGCCACTTTCGTTGGCCTGCACGCCATAGCCCACGGTCGTGCCCTCACCCACCCGGGCGGTGACGGTGTTGCGCGGATCGGCGCTGTCCTCGCCATTGTACCAGAGCATCGTGTTGGCCGAGGTGCCGGCGATGAGGCCGGTGGCGGTGTCGTAGGGCGGGCCGTCGACGCGCATCACCTGCTCGCCCTGCCCGTTGAAGAAGTCGTCCGCTGCGGCATAGGCCGATGCCGAAACCAGCGCGGTCTCGGCCAGGTTTTTCACCGAACTGGTGAGTGCCGTGCCGAAGTTCGCCGCGGTGGTGTCGGCATCGGCGCCGATCTGGAACTCGCCTGCGCCCGGCGTGGCGGTGGTCGCGACGAGGACGACCTGCTCCTCGGTGCCGTCCGGCATGGTGAAGCTGACCTGCACCTTGTCGCCGGCAGACGGCAGCGGCGTGCCGAACTGCACCGTCAGCTGCGGCGGCGGGCCACCACCGGGGGCGGTCACCGCGATGTTCGCCGAGGTGGTGGTGACGCCTGAGAGCTTCATGCCGAACACGGTGGTCTCTTCCGCCAGCGTCACCGTGTCGGTCACGGTACTGACGTCGAGCCGGCCCAGGTGGTCGGTCCCCAGATCGGCAAGCTTCCGCTCACCCACGACCTGCTTGAACCCCGCGCGCGCGCCGACGCCGTTCATCAGGTCCGCCGGCGTCGAGACCGGCTTGCTGTCGGTGCGGTTGCCGCCGAACATGTAACGGCCAGCGATATCGGTGTTGAGCAGCGTCATCACCTCGTCGAAGCGCGAACCGGCGAGCGTCGGCGTGGTCTGGAAGTTGATGCCGGAGGTGCCGCCGCCGCCAGAAATAGCCGCGGCGCGGGCGTCGGACTCGATAGTGTCGAGCCGGCTCATCACCGTATCCAGCACTTCGAGGCGAAGGTTCACGGTCGAGATCGACTGCTGGTAGCCATCCATCCGCGCCACGCGCTGGCGCAGTGCCAGGTCGAAGTACCTGTCCGAGCCCATCTCTGCGAGCGTCGAGGCCTTCTCCCCGCTCGACAGCTGCGTCTGCAGCTTGTCGTAGCGCTCTTTCATGTTGGTGATGTTCTTGATGCCGTTGGCGAGCGGGAACATCGTCTTGCCGACTGAGGTCATGGTGTTCGCACCTTAGAGCTGCATCAGGGAGTCCATCAGTTCCTGCACTACGCTCATCACGCGCGCATTGGCGGCGAAGGCGTTCTGCAGTTCCATCAGACGTGCCATTTCTTCGTCGACGTCGACGCCGTACTCGCTGTCGAGGCGCTGCGTCAGCGCATCGAGCGTCATCTCCTGCGTCTCGCTATCCGAGATCGCGGAGGCCGCCGCGTTGCCCTGGTAGTTGATCGTCTGCGAGATGATGTCGGCCACGGTGCCGCCGAGGCGGAAGCTCGCGGTGGTGCCGCTCGATCCCTCGGCGCCGGCAAAGCGCATGCCGTCGAGGTTGGAGACGATCTGGTTCAGCCGGCTCTGGTCGCCGAGCGGCGTGGTGCCGGTATATTGCACCAGCAGCTTGTTATCGTTCACCACCGCCTGGTTGACGCTGATGCGCCCGGCGAAACCGAGCTTCTGTCCGACGCCGTCGAGGCTGTCGGTATAGTCGGCATTGTTGGTGTCGACGAACAGGGAGAAGCCGAGGCCGCCGTTCTGCAGGCCCGTCGCCGTGGTCCGCGTCTGCAGCGACAGCATGTCGGTGGTGCCGGCGGCGCCGTCATCCATCACCCGCAGCATGGTGCCCGATGGGCTGCTGACCGAGAGGCTGGTACCGAGTTTTCCCTGCAGCTGCGCCGCAACCGACGCCGCGCCGCCGGAGAAATCGAGCCCGACCACTCGCGCGCCGTTGGCATCGATATAGTCGATCGGCAGCTTCGAGGTGTCGTCGACGCGCAGTACGCGCACGTTCTTTTCGGCGCCACCCTGCAGGTACTTGAAGGTGAACTCGTTGCCGTTGCGGACGTTGGCGAGATCGACCTCGTAGCCATTGGAGGCGCCCGAGGTCACCTGCGTTCCCGTGGTCACGTTGGTCGACATCGCCTTAGCCAGCGAGGAGGCGATCTCATCGAGCTGGTCCTGTGCCTCCACCAGCGACTGGTCGCGCAACTCAATGAGCCCGGCGAGCTCACCGGAGCTGAGAACGTTCTGCTTGACCAGGTCGATCTCAAGCCCGGCCGGGGTCATGATGGTGAGCTTGCCAACGCCGCTGACCGCATCGTTGGGGCTGAAGCGCGAGCTGGCCGACAGCGCACCGGCGCTCTCGTACGAGAATACCGATGCCTTCACATCGAGGATGCCGACGCCGGAGCGCGTCATCAGCGAGACCGTGCCGTCGCCGCGATAGCTGACGCGCAGGTCCATCTGCTGTGACAGGCCTTCGACCAGCCGGTCGCGCTGGTCCAGCAACGTGGCGCGCGAGGTCGGATCGATCCCCTGGTCGGCCAGCCTGAGGTTGACCTTCTCCAGCGATTGCAGCTGGTTGTTGATGGTATCGACGCTGTTGGAGAGCCGCGACTCGGTCTCCTGCCGCAGAGACTGGATGTCGGAGGTGAGCCGGTTGAGCGTCCCCGCCAGCCCCTCGGCCTTCTGCACTAGGTCGGCCCGGTTGGCGTAGCTGTCCGGGCTGGTGGCGGCCGCCGCCAGCGCGCTCTCGAAGGCGTTGTAGGCGCTATCGACGGAGCCGGTCGTGCCGGGTTTGCCGAACAGCGTCTGCACGCGATCGAGGAAGCTCGCCTTGACGCTGGAGAAGCCGGATTCGCCCGTGGCACGCGTGTAGTGCTGCTGCAGGCTCTGGCTGAAGGTGCGGGTGAGTTGCCCCTCGCGGGCATAGGTGGAATTGACGCCCACCGAGTCGATGATGCTGACCGAACGCCGGTGGTATCCGGGGGTACCGGCATTGGCGACGTTGTTCGACAGCGTGTCGAGCGCGCTTTGCCCGACGCGCATCCCGCTGAGCGCATTGCTGAGGGTAACCGAAAGCCCCATTCCGTCCTACTCCAGCCCCATCCCGAGCCGCCGCGGTTGACCCGCGACAGCTCTGTTCATCCGCCGCGTCAGCGGACCATGTTCAGTGCTTCCTGCAGCATCTGGTCCGCGGTCGAGACGATGCGGGTGCCGGCGGCATAAGCCTGCTGGGTGATGATCAGCTTGGTGAACTCCTCGGAGATGTCGGTGTTCGACGCTTCGAGCGAGGAGCCAATGACGCCGCCATTGTCGAGCAGCGGCTCGCCCGACTCCGACGTCGCAGCGAACACGCCGCCATCCATGCGCTTCAGCGCATTTGCGGCATTGAAGTTCGCCGTCACCACCTGGGCGACCTCGAGCTGCTGGCCGTTATTGTAGGAGACGACGACGCGGCCGTTGTCGTTCACCGCGACCGAGACGTACTCACCAGCGGCGTAGCCGTTCTGGTTGAGCGTGGTCACCTCGGCGGTGCCGTTCGGATCGGCGAACTGGGTGAGCCCGTTGGCGCCGTGCTGCAGACGTATGTCGCCAATGGTCACGCCGTTCACCGTGAGCCCCGGCAGGTCGGTGTATTCCACTGCCGGGTTGGGCGAACCGTCGGCGCCGAAGGTGTAGTCGCCGCCCATGCGGGTCCAGGCGGTACCAGAACCGGTGGCTTCCGAGTTGGTGAGGACGAACATGTTCCAGCGCTCAGCGCCGCCATTGGCGGTCGAGTTCACCTTGGCCCAGCGCACCTGCACGTTGGCGGGAGCGCCGTTGCCGGCATAGACCGTGATCGCGCCGCCCGAGATCGACTGGGCGACGAAAGTGTCCGCGTCGTCGGCACTGACGGCGTTGACGCGTGCGGAGAGGGCCGTCGCGGCCGACACGGTCGGATTGATCGTGCCATTGGCAAGGTTGAAGCCGGTGGTGGAGGTGCCGGTGGTATTGTCGGTGAGGGTGACCGTGTCGGTGGCGTTGGCGGCCGTAACTGTGATCGCACCGGCGGTGTTCCGGGCGAGGGTAACGCCGCCCGGCAGCAAGCCCTGAACCGCAGTCAGCATCGCGTCGACATCCGCGTAGGCCGTGATGTCGATGTTGTTGCCGGAGCTGCCGCCGCCGCTGATGAAGTTGATGGTCGTCGCTGTGCCGCCATTGACGGCGACGCTCAGCGAGTCGCCGGCTGCGGCGATGGTCGACGGCAAGGCCGTGCCCGTCGTGGTGGCGCCCGAGGTGGTGGCCGGAGTATCCGGCGTGAGCGTCAGGAAGTCCTGCGCCCGCAGCAGCTCGCTGCCGACGGTCTTCGCCGCCTGGTACGCTGCAGTCTTAGGCAACTGCGGCAGGTTCAGCTCGTAGTTGACGCGCGTGGTCTGCTGCGCCGGCAGGAACGAGTTGGAGACGCGTAGCACCTGCGGGACCGAGCCCGAGATGTTCTGCGTCACCGGGTCGATCGGCAGGCCCTTCAGGTAGTAGCCCGAGCCGTTGACCAGGTAGCCGTTTTTGTCGAGCTCGAAGTCGCCGCGCCGGGTGTAGTAGCTGGCGCCCGCGAATAGCGCGTCACCGTCCGACTGGCCGATCGGCGGCTCGACGATGAAGAAGCCGTTGCCGTTGATGGCCATGTTGGTTTCGGTCGACGTGCCCTTGACGTCACCCTGCAGGTTATTGGTCGAGCGCGACTGCGCCAGGACCGAACCAGCGGTCTGCCGCTTCTGCGGTGCGTCGGGGATCAGGTCGACGAAATCGGTGTCGATGCGCTTGAAGCCGGTAGTCTGGCTGTTGGCGATGTTGCCCGAGATATTCTCGAGCGCGAAGGATTGGGCGCGTAGCCCGGTGACTGCGGTCGAAAGAGCGCCGTAGATGCCCATAGTTTGCTCCATACCCCCATTTGGCGTGCGGACACGCGGGTTCGGGTAAAGCAATGCAAGCTCGATGCCAGATCGGGATGCCGTTGAATTTGCTAGGTTTTCTGGCGCGCCGGTAACGGATGCGGCGATAACAAGGCAAAAGAGTCCGAGCTATGCGGCAGGAATTGCCGATAGCATGAGATCTCGCCTGAGCCCCTGCCCTTGTCCGCTCTGCGCGCATCGTCTAAATCCATGCGCCGAACCGGACCCGCCCCTATGCTGTTCAACTCCGCCGAGGACTTCCTGAGCGCGCCGCGTCACGCCGTGACGGTGTTCGGCATGGCCGGCGTCGGCAAGACCTGGCTGGCGGCGCTGCTGCGCAAGCACCAGTGGTTCCACTACTCGGCCGATTACCGCATCGGCACGCGCTACATGGGCGAGTTCATTGTCGACAACTTCAAGGCCGAGGCCATGAAGGTGCCGTTCCTGCGCGACCTCTTGCGCTCGGACTCGATCAAGATCGACAGCAACATCACCTTCGCCAACCTCGACCCGCTCTCGACCTATCTTGGGCGGCCGGGCGATACGCGCCGTGGCGGCCTGCCGCTCGATGAGTACCAGCGGCGGCAGGAGCAGCACCGGATTGCCGAGATCGCGGCGCTCGAGGATGTGCCCTACTTCATCGAGCGCGCCGATACGCTCTACGGCTACTCGAACTTCATCGCCGACACCGGCGGTTCGCTGATCGAGGTGGTGGACCCGGCCAATGCCGAGGATCCGGTGATCAAGGCGCTGACTTCGAGCACCCTGCTGCTCTACATCCGGGGCACCGAGCACGACACGGCGGAACTGGTCCGCCGCTTCAAGCACAGCCCCAAGCCGATGTACTACCAGCCACATTTCCTCGTCGAGAAGTGGGCCGAGTTCAAGAAGCTCAACAAGGTCAAGGACGACGCCGATGTCGATCCGGATGCCTTTGGCGCGTGGGGTTTCGAGGCGCTGCTGAAAGATCGGCTGCCGCGCTACCAACTGCTCGCCGACAATTTCGGCTACACCATCGAAGCCAGCGACCTCGCCACGGTGCGCGATGGCGACGAATTCCTCGACCTCGTGGCGGGAGCGATCCGGAAGCGAATGCGATAGCGCCGTCCGCGGCGCCGCTTCAGTTCACCCGATCGCTTACCCATCTAGAGGGACATCATGCCCATTCGTATCCCTGACCACCTGCCTGCGGCCAAGACCCTTGAATCGGAGGGTGTCATGGTCATGGACTCCTCCCGCGCCGCCCGCCAGGACATCCGCCCGCTGCAGATCGGGCTGCTCAACCTTATGCCCAACAAGGAACGCACCGAGACGCAGTTCGCCCGGCTGATCGGCGCGACGCCGCTGCAGGTCGACCTGACACTGGTGCGGGTGAGCGACCACAAGTCCAAGAACACCTCGGAAGAGTACCTCAAGAGCTTCTATTCGACCTGGGAAGAGGTGCGGGAGAAGAGGTTTGACGGCTTTGTCGTCACCGGCGCGCCGGTGGCCAACATGCCGTTCGAGGAGGTCAAGTACTGGTCCGAAATGCTCGAGATCATGGACTGGACGCAGACCAACGTGCACCACACGATGTTCATCTGCTGGGGCGCCCAGGCGGCGCTGCACCATTTCCATGGGGCGAAGCGCTACCGCATGCCCAGCAAGGCCTTCGGGGTGTTCCGGCACAAGCTGGTCGGCCCGCAGACGCCGTGGCTGCATGGTTTCTCGGACAGCCCGATGATCCCGGTCAGCCGCTACAACGACATCGACCGGAACAGCCTTGGCAAAGGCCTCGAAGTCCTTATCGACAATGAGGAAATCGGCGTTTGTATGCTGCAGGACAAGGTGCGCCCTGCCCTCTACATGCTGAACCACCTCGAGTATGACAACCGCTCGCTGGCGGACGAGTACGAGCGGGACGTGAAGGCCGGGCTCTATACGCCGCCACCGGTGAACCTGTTCCCCAACGGCGACACCACGGTGGAGCCGGAGAACCGCTGGCGCAGCCATGCGCACCTGCTGTTCCAGAACTGGATCAACGAAATCTACCAGACGACGCCGTACGAGCTCGAGAAGATCGGACTGAACGGATAGAACGATATTCGTTCAATTCGTTCGCGCGAAAACTGGGAGAGACGCCCCCCTCCCATCCCCCCATGAAGAGGGAGGCCGGGACGGGGGCGTCTGCTGCAGTCAGTGCATCCCCTCGGCCGACTTCTTCAGCCCGTCGAGCATCATCGACCAGTTCTTCTCGAACTCCGCCCTCGTCTTGGCATCTACCTGCGTCTCCTCGCCCTCGTTGAACTGGCTGAGCGTCACCTTGGTCCGCTGGCCGGTTGGTTCCAGCTCATACTTTACCACGTGGTAGCTGGGCGGGCGTTTGCCGGAGCCGTCCTTGTCGCTCCAGTGCGAGAAGCTGAGTTCCTTGGCCTCGGAAAGGCTCTGGATCTCACCGCGATCGGTGAAGCTCTTGCCCTGCCACTCGCCCTTGAAGGTGATGGGATGGCCGATCTTCCAGTCGGTGTCGATCGTCGTGCCGGGGAACATGGCGCCCTTCTGCATGGCCTTCCAGACCGTGGTGGCAGGCGCGGCGATGGTGGTGTCGATTTCGACGACGGGCTTGTGCATTTCGTCCTCCTTTTGCTGGTAGGTCAAACGCCTGGCCGCAAGGAGAGGTTGCCGACTTCGCCCGGCACGGCGTTGAACAACGCCGCCTTCCAGAGCGGATCATCCCACAAGCCCGTGAGGGTCCAGCTGAGAATGACCGAGACACCCAGCATGACCAGTGCGAAGAGCCGCAGCGGCATCGGCAGGCGTACCACCGCCAGCCACGAGGCGAAGGCCGCCAGGAGCGCCACCGCGGGCACAAACGCCTGCATCTGCGTGTTGAGGATGACCCGCGCAACCGCGAGATAGACCGGGAGCACGATGACGGCGAGCGCGCTGAACACGTGCCGCTTCTCCGGCAGCCTGGACCAGAAGCAGTAGGCCAGCGGCACCACCATTACCGGCGCAAAGGTGACGAGCGACAACAGGCTGGTGCCGACGTCGCCGAACCGCAGGGTACCGTAGGTGGCGACATAGGGGAGCAGCGCGGCGGCTACATCGAGCCGCGCCTGCGCGATGAAGCCGATGATTCCTACGGCGACGATCAGCGACGGCAGGATGGCCACCAGCAGCATGGCGAAGAACGCCCGCGGATCGCGGCGGCCGTCGGGCTCGGCAAGCGCGGCGCCAAGGGCGAACGGCAGGATCAGCAGCGTCGTGATGGGGCTGGCGAGCAGCAGCAGCGGCATAAGGAGGCCGAGACCGATGGCGGACTGCACGTCTCCAACATCCTCGATGCCACGGATGGCCGGGATCAGCGCCGCGAACGCGAAGTAGAGCGGCAGGCCGCGGCTGGCGGCGGTGGTGACGTAGAGCACGTCGGCATGGAGCCCCAGCGCGACGAGGGTGAGCACCGTGCCGATGACGAACCATCCGTTGGCGCGCATGCGATGATAGAGGATGCCGAACATCAGCCCCGTGGCCGCTGCGGCAGTGAGCGACAGCACGCTCTGCTGCACCTGCGTGTAGGGGATCAACCCGACGATCCGCAGCACCGCGTGCGACAGCCAGCCGCCTGTGCGCCAGGCCTCGCCGGCCTGCAACGCGGCGATGTCGCGGCGCAGGAAGCCGTTGTCGATGACGTACTGCGCCAGCCACAGGAAGGCCGAAAGCGCCGTGACGGTCACCGCGACCGTGGAGAGCCGCCAGAACTTGACGCGCTTGGGCGGAGCCGTGACGATGGCGGTGATGTCTGCGAGGCTCATTTGGCCGCCTCGCTCTTGACCTGCTCAAGCGTCTGCTGCGTGACGCTGGACGTGCCGTGCTCGGTCTTTTCCCAGTAGTGGGGATTGAAGATCAGCTGCCAGAAGGCCTTGTAGGCCGCGATCGAGTGCAGCACCCAGTAGAACGGCAGCAGCACCCCCACCGGCACCAGGTCGTAGTAGCGGCGCTTCAGCGCCGCGATCACCCCGAAATAGACGAGGAACAGGTTGCCGATCACCAGGTTGAACAGTGCCATGGTCCCGAAGGGCTCAGGGAACAGCCAGCCGAAATCCCAGCTGTTGGTGAACCACACGAGGAAGGTGATCACCCACAGGATCGGCGCCAGCAGCATCGTGAACGGCGGCGCGCCGATAAAGAAGTGGAACGAGAAGAAGCCCTTGGCGCCGATCGACTTCCACAGCTGGATCGGGTGCCTCATGTGCACCAGCCAGGTCTGCATGTAGCCCTTGATCCAGCGCGAGCGCTGCTTGATCCAGCTCGGCAAGACGCCGTTGGCTTCCTCGTAGGTGGTCGAATTGATGACACCGACGGTGTAGCCTTCCTGCGCCAGCCGTACGCCGAGATCAGCATCCTCGGTGACGTTGTAGGGATCCCACGCCCCGACCTTGCGCAGCGCCGAGAGCTTGAAGTGGTTGGAGGTACCGCCCAGCGGGATCGGCACTTTCAGCCAGTCGAGGCCTGGCAGCAGGAAATCGAACCACTGGCTGTATTCGAGCGTGAACATCCGCGTCAGCCAGTTTTCAGAGCGGTTGAAGTAGTTCAGCCGCCCCTGCACACAGGCGAGATGCGGATCGCCGTTGCGGAACGCCAGCACCGCCTTCTTCAGCTGATCCGGCTCCGGCTGGTCCTCGGCGTCGTAGATGGTCACAAACTCGCCGCGGCTGAACTGCAGCGCGTAGTTGCAGGCCTTCGGCTTGGTCTTGGGCTGGCTCGGCGGCACCCGCACGATCTCGAACGTACCGGGCAGCCGCAGCGCCTTGGCCGCCTCGATGGTCTCGGTGTCGTCTTCCTCCAGAACCAGCTTCACCTCGAGCTTCGAAGCCGGATAATCGAGCCCTTTCAACGCCTTGGTGAGGAGCGGCAAGACCTTCGCTTCTTTGTACATGGGCACCAGGACGGTGTAGACCGGCAGCTCGTTGTCCTTCAGCGCCGCGATCGCCTCGGCCGAGATTTCCATGTCAGCCTTGCGCGAGGCGCCGACAAAGGTCAGCACGAACTTGAACGCGAACGTCAGCGTGTAGATGGTGGTGAAGAACGCCATCAGCGTGACCGCGGTGGCCATCGGCGCGAGCAAAAGGCCCGCCACCAACGCCGCCAGCATGCCCCAAAGCACCAGCTTCTGCGGCCGCGTTACCGTGAACTTGGCCGAGTGCTCGGGCTTCCAGGAGTACAGAGCCTCGCGGGCGAAAAAGCTGTCCCACTCGCGGAACAGCTGCTGCGTCTGCCACAGGATGTCGAACGGCGAAGTGATGACGAAATCGTAGTTGTCGGCGCCGAACCGCTCGTCGCCCCACAGGAAGTGCTCGGTCGAGATTTCCGTGGCGGCGAGGATGAGCCGGCCGTCGATCCGGCGCCACGGCACGATATTGCGCTCGGCATAGTCGGCGCGGTCCTCGACCCGCGTCAAGCTCTCGTCGATCGGCTCCTTCTGCAGATCGACGAACGGCAAGCCGTACACCTCGGCGACCGCCCGGTAGTAGTCGATGGGTCTGACGAACCCGAGCGCGATGATCGTCGAGGCGAGGCTGGAGCCCCACTCCGCCGTCTGCCGCATGGCGATGGCGAGGTCGGTGAGCCGCAGGGTCTTATTTGAAATCAACAGCTTGGCGACATCGAGATGCAGTCGGTCGCCAGCCGTTCGCTCGCGCGGAACACCCAGGAGTTCCGCCGCATCACTCTCGAAGCTACGAGCTACAGCGTAAGCCATGCCCCAGATAAGGCGAACAACAGTGAAGATTCCCCCAACCGTGCGATCACGATTCCTCTAGAGCGCCCAGCGCGGTAGCCTTGCAATCGTGCGGGGACCGCCTACCTTCCCGGCGATCCGGGGACCCTGATGCCGCAATCGCCGACGACCATCACCGACGAGATCGGCATCGCGCTGGGCAACCTCGCCGATGCGGCCGCCGCCCCATTCACGCCGACCTTGCGGCTTGGTGTTACCGGCCTAAGTCGTGCTGGCAAAACGATTTTCATCACTTCGCTGGTCCATAACCTGTTAACCGGCGGGCGGCTGCCGGGGTTTGCGGCGCTGACCGAGGGGCGCTTTATCGGCGCCCGATTGGCCGAGCACCCGGATGCGGGCGTGCCGCGTTTTGCTTACGAGCAGCATCTCGCGGCACTGACCGGCAAGGAGCCGCACTGGCCGGAATCGACGAGGAAGATCAGCCAGTTGCGGCTGACGTTGAAGTTCCAGTCGAAGCGCTGGGTGTCGGGGATGTTCGGGCCGACGGTGCTTAATCTCGATATCGTCGACTATCCCGGCGAGTGGCTGCTCGACCTGCCGCTGCTTTCGCTGAGCTTTGCGGAATGGAGCGAGCAGGCACTTAGGCGAGCAGAGCTGCCCCATTCAAAAACCGAGTCCGCTGCATTCCTGAACGAATTACAACAAACGGACAGCTCGAAAGAGGCCACTGACGTCGATGCTGAACGGCTCGCCGTGGCCTTCACGGACTACCTGCGCCGTAGCCGCGAGGACGGACGGGCGCTCAGCACCCTGCCCCCGGGTCGGTTCCTCCTGCCGGGTGACCTCGAGGGTAGCCCGGCGCTGACCTTTGCACCGCTGCCGCCGCCGACAGGGCCGGTGCGCTCGTCGAGCCTCTACGCCATGCTGGAGCGACGATACGAGGCCTACAAGGCGATCGTCGTCCGGCCGTTCTTCCGCGATCACTTCGCCCGGCTGGACCGGCAGGTCGTGCTGGTGGACACGCTACGGGCTCTGAATGCCGGGCCGGCCGCTGTCGCCGATCTCGAAACCGCGCTCACCGATATCCTTGCCTGCTTCCGGCAGGGCGACAACAATCCGATCATCCGGCTGGTGGCGCGGCGGATCGACCGGATCCTGTTCGCCGCCACCAAGGCCGACCACATCCATTCCTCCAGCCACGACCGGCTCGAAGCGGTGATGAACCGGCTGGTCGCCGATGCGGCACGCAAGGCCCGGTTCGCCGGGGCGGAGACCCGCTCGATGGCCATCGCGGCGATCCGCGCCACCCGCGAGAGCGTCATCGAGGAGGCGGGCGAGCGGCATGAGGTGATCGTTGGGACGCCGCAAAAGGGTGAGGTGCTGGGTGGTACCACCTATGACGGCAACACCGAAATCGCCTTGTTTCCCGGGGACTTGCCGGAACATCCGGACTCGCTTTTTGAGGACGGCCGCCCGGTTGCACTCAAGTTCATGCGGTTCCAGCCGCCGCAGCGCCTGGACAAGAACGCCGAGGGCAACGTGGTGCTGCCGCACATCCGTTTCGACCGTGCGCTCGACTACCTGATCGGGGACTGGCTGAAATGAAACCGCCCTTTGCCCGCACGGTCTCCACCAGCGGCACGGCCGCCGACGAACCGCGCCGCCCTCGGGCGTTCGAGCCGGCGCAGGCTGTCGCGCTGCCCGAGAGCATCGAGCCGATCACTGATATCGACGTGCCGCTGGACGACACGGCGCGGCCGCCGCGCCTGCTCAGCTGGGCCGGGCGGGTGGCATGGACCGCCGGCGGCATCCTGGTGTCGCTGGCGCTGGGGCTGGCGGCGGAACGACTGATCGCCGACCTGTTCGGTGCGCAGCCCTGGCTCGGCTGGGTCGGGCTGGCGGTGCTAGCGGTGCTGGTGATCGCGCTGGTGGTGATCATCATTCGCGAGGTCGCATCGCTGATGCGGCTGAGGGCGCTGGACCGGCTGCGCCATGCAGCGATCGCGGCGCTGGCCAGCGATCGCAACAAGGACGGCGCGGCGATCACCCGCGAGTTGCTCGAGATATACGCCCGCCGGCCCGATTTGGCCCGTCCACGGGACGAGCTCGAGAGCAATGCCCATCACATCTTCGATGGGGCCGAGCATGTGCGGCTGGGTGAGCGGCTGCTGATGGCGCCGCTCGATGCCCGGGCACGGGCGCTGACGGCGGCCTCGGCCCGGCGCGTGGCGCTGGTGACGGCGGTGTCACCGCGGGCGCTGATCGACATTGCCTTCGTGATCTTCGAGAGCGTCCGGTTGGGCGGCGACATCGCCCGACTTTACGGCGCGCGACCGGGCTTCATCGGCACGTGGCGGCTGATCGGCGCGATTCTCGCGCACCTGGCGGTGACGGGTGGGCTGGTGCTGACTGATGGCGTGGTCGAGCAGCTGCTGGGCCAGGGATTGGCCTCGAAGCTCTCGGCGCGGCTCGGCGAGGGCGTGGTCAACGGGCTGATGACGGTGCGCGTCGGCATCGCGGCGATGCGCGTGGTGCGGCCGCTGCCGTTCGAGGTGGTGAAGCAGCCGATGGTCAAGGACTTCATCCCGGAGCTGGCGAACGTGCTCAATGCGGAGAAGAAGGGGTAGCCTCCTGGCCTTCTCCCCTTGTGGGAGAAGGTGCCCGAAGGGCGGATGAGGGGTTCTCTCCGCGCACTGGGTCGCTCGTCGCTCCGCTCCGAACGCGCAACCCCCTGGGTTGCGAGACCCCTCATCCGGCCTGTCGGCCACCTTCTCCCACAAGGGGAGAAGGAACCGACTGAGAGATCCGGGCCCCCACATTGTCGGATTTCTCCAATCTCGGTCCGGTCCCCATCGCTAGAACTGACGACATCAACTCGGCCTCGCGCCAACAACGGAGAATGTCGATGTCGATCCTCAGCACCAGCACCAAGACCGCCGCCACCCTCGCTTTCGCGCTGCTGGCCGGTGTTTCCCTCGCGGCCGAGACGGTCGTGGACCTGCCCAGTGGTGTGAAGGGCACCCTGTCCGTGCCGGACGCCGGCGCCACCGGTTCGGCCGTCGTGATGCTGCACGGCTTCGGCAGCTCGCGTGACGAAGTGGGCGGGCTGTTTGCCCAGCAGGCCGCGGCACTGGCCGCCGAAGGCATCGCCTCGCTGCGCATCGATTTCCGCGGCTATGGCGAGAGCACCGGCGACATGGCCGACACTACGCTCGAGGGGCTGGTCGCGGATGCCGCTGAGGCCCGCGCCTATCTCGCTGGCGTCGACGGCATCGATGCGGCCCGCGTCGGCGTCATCGGCTACAGCTTCGGCGCTGCGGTCGCCATGCTCGAGCCCGACGACTTCAAGTCGGTGGTGGTGTGGGGCCAGATGGGCGACCTGCAGGCGGAGTTCCACGAGTTCCTCGGCCAGGACTTCTACGACAAGGCGAAGACTGAGGGTGTCGCCAGCGTCGATCTCGGCTGGCGCGTCGTGACACTGAAGCAGACGTTCTTCGACAGCCTCGCCAAGCACGATCTCGCAGCGCGGTTCTCCGGGTATGCCGGGCCGTTCCTGACCATCGCCGGCGATGCCGACCCTGCCACCGGCTATTTCCGGCAGTATCTCGGACTGGCCGCCGGCAAGACCGAAGCCCTGACCATTCCCGGCGCCGACCACATGCTCGGCGTCTACAGCGAGCAGCCCGAGATCGGCAAGCAGGTGATCGACAAGACCACCGCCTGGCTGCGCGACACGCTGTAAGGACCATTTGCCCTTCTGAGGGGGCCGGGCCCATGCCCGGCCTTTTCGTTTGTCGGGCGGATGCCAGTTACAACTTTGTGCCGCCTTGCGCCGTTCGAACCATAGGCACATATCCACCCCCAGTCACAAATTGTAACCAAGGGGGCACCGATGTACCGGGTTGCCGTTTTCGTCGGGAGCACACGCCCGACTTCGTCAAATCTCAAGCTCGCCAAGGCGCTGGAAAAGCTGGCTGCCGGCCGGCTGGCGTTCGACTATATCGAGATCGGCAACCTGCCGTTCTATGACGACGCGCTGTGGAACGATCCGCCGGCCGAGGTGATCCGGCTGAAGCGCGAGATCGCGGCAGCCGACGCCGTGCTGTTCGTCACCCCCGAGTACAACCGTTCGATTCCGGGCATCCTGAAGAACGCCATCGACTGGCCGTCGCGGCCCTATGGGGATGGCGTGTGGTCGGGCAAGCCCGCCGCGATTGCCGGCGCCACCGGCGGCGTCAGCGGCACGGCGGCAGCGCAGGCGCACCTGCGCTCCATCCTGCCGGTGCTGGGCCTCGCGCTGATGGGCGCGCCGGAGATCTATTTCCAGTCTCGCCCCGGCTCGATTGACGACGACGGCAATATCACCGACGAGCGTATCCGCACCAATCTGGGTATCTGGGTGGAGCGCTTCACCGACTGGGTCGGCCGCTTCGCCGCGCCGCAGCAGACGGTCGAGGAAATCGAGCGCAAAACCGCCTGATCGCCTTCACACAAGAGTCGCATCGACGGGCTACCCGTTTCCTATCCGGCACTTTGCCGGCGATATGGAGATGCGCGATGCCCAACTATCTCTTGGCCTACCATGGCGGTGGCAACCCCGAGAGCGAAGAGGCGCAGGCGGCCGTGATGCTGGCCTGGAACGAATGGCTCGAAGCCACCGGCGAGGCGATGCTGGATCTCGGCAGCCCGGTCGGCGCGACGATGACCGTCGGGTCCGATGGTTCGGTGGGCCCTGCGCCGTCCGATGCGGTCAGCGGCTACTCGATCGTCGAAGCCGACGACATGGACGCTGCGCTGGCCATCGCCAAAGGCTGCCCGGTGCTCGCCGATGGCGGCACGGTGGAAGTCGCTGAACTTGTCGACATGGATTTCGACGATGAAGACGATGATGACGACGAGGATGAAGACGAGGACGACTGAGTCCCACCGGTGATCGCCGCCCGCCCCCAAGCAAGGCGGCGATCACCAGCGCTCACTCGGCGCGGAGTGCCCTGAGGCGCTCCCTGCCGCCGAGGATGAGGAAGGCGGCGATGCCGAGGCCGCCATAGATCACGAGCAGTGCCAGAATGTCAGTCCAGCCGGGCTTGAGCACCATCAGCGCGACGATGGCGACGATGCTGGCGTAATCGACCATGGCGATGCGGATCATCCGGCTGCCGAACACCGCGGCCTCGGCGACCTTGCCGTCCGCAATGAGCCCAGCGGCCTGCTCGCCCATCGGGCGCAGGAAGAAGTGGCCGACGACGAAGCTGGCCAGGGCGCCGAGCAGCCCAAGAATGACCCACGCCTCGCCCCAGAGGTTGCCGAGCAGCACGGTGACGAGGCCGAACAGCAGCGTCAGCCCCGAGGCCGGCAGGAACCACAGCATGGCAAGGCTGCCGAGACCGCCCGTGACCCGCATCAGGCTTTCGTCGTCGCCCTGGCGCATGGCCAGCACCGCCTGCAGCAGCATGACCGCGCCGCCGCCGAACCAGGCCATGGCTGCGAGCACATGCAGGAATTTGAAGATTGTATAGAAGTCCATCGTGACCCTCGCGAAGCCCCCCGCGAAGCGCGCGCTGCGTATGTCGCCGACGGTGAACGGGGGATGAATGGACAGACGAACTCGATGCCCATCTCCCCCTTTGCGGGGGAGAATGGAACTTCCTGGGCTTAGCTTCTGGGCTAAGCCTTGGAAATTCCAAGAGGGGGACGTGGAGGGCACCGTGGCCAGAACGTCCCCCCTCTTGCGAAAACTAAGGGCTTGGCTGCGCTAAACCCGAGCTTTCGCTTTCTCCCCCGCAAGGAGGGAGATGCGCTGTGGCACTATCCAGCCCAGCTCGTGGGTCCTACGCTCGCCATTCCACCTGATTCCCGAGCCCCGCGATGAACCTGAAATTGGCTGCCCTGTGCGCGGCGATCCTGTGGGGTTTCACCTACATCATCACCACAACCATGCTGCCGCATAACCCGATCTTCATCGGCTCGGTGCGGGCGCTGGGCGGTGGCCTGCTGTTGCTGGCGTTTGCCCGGCAGATGGTGCCGAGGGGTTATTGGCCCAAGCTGATCGTACTGGGGACGCTGAACTTCGGGGCGTTCTTTTCGCTGCTGTTCATCTCGGCCATCCGGCTGCCCGGCGGTGTCGCCGGGACGTTCCAGACGCTGGGACCGCTGATCACGATCCTCCTCGCCTGGGCCCTCCTCAGCCAGCCGCCGACGCTGCTGAAGATCGTCTCGATCCTGATCGGCGCGGTTGGTGTGACGCTGGTGATCCTGCGCGGCGATGCGGGGATCGACATGCTCGGGGTCGTCGCAGCGCTCTGCAGCGTGGTCGCCGGCTCATTGGGCGGCATCCTGATCAACCGCTGGGGCCGGCCTGCCGAAATGTCACTGGTCAGCTTCACCGCCTGGCAGTTGCTGATCGGCGGCACCGAGCTCGCGGTGCTCGCGCTGCTCGTCGGCGACCTGCCGGCGTCGATCGAGTGGAGCAACGTGCTGGGGCTGGCGATCCTTGCGGTAGTGCTGACCGCCCTGCCCTTCATCCTGTGGTTCCGGGCCATCGTGGCGCTCGGTGCAGCCTCGGTGATCCCGTTCGTGCTGATCACGCCGGTGGTGGCCTTCATCCTCGATGCGGTGATCCGCAACGTGATCCCGGCGCCGCTTCAGGTGGTCGGCGTGCTATTGGTGATGACCGGGCTGATCGTCAACCAGTGGGCCGGTGCGCGGGCTCTAAAGCCCGCCTGATCACCAGGCCAGGGCGCGGGCCTCGGCCTCGCGCTCGGCGAAGCGCTCGCGCGCTTCCTCGACGCGGTGGCGATTGAGATGAGCCCAGTTGCCGATGACCCGCAGCGGTTCCTGCAACTCCTCGCCCATTTCGGTCAGCGCATAATCCACACGCGGAGGGATCGACGGGGTCACCTTGCGGGAGACGAAGCCATCCTTTTCGAGATCGCGCAGCGTCGCGGTCAGCATCTTCTGAGAGACGCCGTCGATCTGCCGCTTCAGCTCAGAGAAGCGCTTCGGGCCGTCGCTGAGGCCGCGCACCACGAGAATCGTCCACTTGCCGCTGATCTGCGCCAGCACCTCGTGCACCGGCAGCATGGCGCGCTGGCACTCGGCGAAGTTGTGCGGCTCGGTGCGGATGGCTTCGAACGCCGCAGCAACGGCGTCGGAGGCGGTCGCTGCGGGCAGTTCCGTGTGGGTGACCAGGTCGTCCATGGGTAACTCCGTGAAGAAACGGTGCCGTCTTGTGCACCTCCGAGGTAGTCACCAACATAGCGCCAGTTACTGACGGTGACTAGGTCTCCGTTGGTGGCCACCCATGCATTCCTGACAAGGCAGACATCCAAATGACCCAGCCCCGTATCGGCATCATCCTCTCCACCACCCGCGAAACCCGCTTCGCCGACCGCCCCGCCCAATGGGTGCTCGATATCGCCAAGACCCGCGGCGACGCCGATTATGAAATCGTCGACCTGCGCGACTATCCCATCCCGTTCTTCGACGCCGCCGGCTCGCCGCGCTTCGTGCCGCAGACCAACGAGGTGGCGCTGAAGTGGGCACGGAAGGTGTCGGAACTCGACGGCTACATCTTCGTGACGGCCGAGTACAACCGCTCGATCTCGGGCGTGCTGAAGAACGCGCTGGACCATATCTACGACGAGCCGGCGCGGAAGCCGGCTGCCTTCGTCGGCTATGGCGCCGTGGGCGCGGCCCGCGCGGTGGAGCAGCTTCGGCTGATGGCAGTGGAACTCAGCATGGTGCCGATGAAGGCCGGCGTCCACATCAATATGGAGCCGCTGCTCGGCATGCTGCGCGGCGGCAAGGACTTTGCCGACTACGACTACCTGGCGCCGACCGTGACGGCGATGCTCGACGAGCTGGCCTGGTACACCAGGACGCTGAAGGCCGGGCGCGACGTCGAGGCGCTGGAGCAGGCGGCTTAGGCCCGACGCCCACTGGCGGCGCGGAGCTGAGGCGCCGTGCCGCCGCCGGGGGCGATTCCACAGCGCGACGGAACTTCCTGCTGCCTCGGAACTTAATATCGCTACGAGAGCCCGTGGCCAGCCGGACACACGAGCAAGACGAGCAAGTCCAGCGCGGCTTTGCGGCTCTCCAACAAGGGAGCTGCAATTGGCCCACCTGCTTGTCTCACTCGCCACGTTCTCGGCCGTGGCGCTGGTTTCCGGCACACTGACCGTTGGGGGATTAAAGTACAGCGCTGACACGGTGAGCAGCTTTGCCGCGGCCATGCCGGTCAAGACCACCAATCTCAAGCCCAGCTACATCGCCCGCCTGCCGCAAGCCAAGGCGGACGACCTCAATGTCGCCAGATCGGTGCCGGTGACATCCATCGCTGTCGCTACACCAGATCCACTGACGGCGTCGCCGGCACCGGCCTTCAGCCACACCGTCGCGGTGGAAGCGCTACGGGTCAGGGCGGGCCCGAAAAAGACCCAGCCCCAGGTGTTCACGCTCAAGGGCGGCAGCTGGGTCAACATCAGCGACAACGTACAGGGCTGGGTGCTGATCACCGACGAGACCGGCCGGACAGGCTGGGTCTACGGAAGTTTGCTGCGTCCTGCCGCGACGGCCGAAGCGCAGCTTCGCTAACGGGCCATATCAGAGCCCGGCGCTCCCGGGTCCGCCGCTAACGGGAGCCAAGTGCAGCGGGCGTCCAGCGACCTCCGGACGCCCGCTGTTTTCGTATCTGATGGGCGGCGGGGACTATGCCGCCTCGGAGTCCTTGGCGGCGCTCGGGGCCAGCGTGACGCGCATCCCGTCGAGATCCTCGTCCAAGAGGATCTGGCAACTCAGCCGCGAGTTCGGCTTCTTGTCTAGCGTCGAGTAGAGCAGGTCTTCCTCGTCGTCGCTTGGCGCCGGGAGTTTGTCGAACCACTCGTCATCGACATAGACGTGGCAAGTGGCGCACGAACAGGCGCCGCCGCACTCGGCCTTGATGTTGAGGCCCCAGTCGCGGATCACTTCCATCGTGCGCCAGCCATCGAGCCCCTCGAGCTCGTGTTCGGTACCAGACTGGTCGGTGACGAGGATTTTCATCGGTGCATTGGCTCCGGTGACGTGGGGCGTGCCCCATTACTGGAAAATTGTCCCGGTGTCATCCCAGCGAAGGTCCGTGCACCTGGCCGCCCCCTCCACCAGCTTCGCTCGTCCCCCTCCCCCGCCACGCGGGGGAGGATCACGGAGAGGCCGGTGCTTCTATCACACCACGCCGAGCTTCTTCTGCAGCTTAGTGCTCGACGTCGTGTACTGGAACACGACGCGCTCGCCCGGCGAGACGATGGCCTTGGCGGCCTGGGCCATCAGGGCGGCTTCGTGGAAGCCCGAGAGGATGAGCTTGAGCTTGCCTGGGTAGTGGTTGATGTCGCCGATGGCGAAGATGCCCGGGATCGAGCTCTCGAACTTCTCGGTGTCGACGGTGATCAGGTTGTCGTTGAGCTCGAGGCCCCAGTCGGCAACCGGGCCGAGCTTCATGGTGAGGCCGAAGAACGGCAGGAGGCGCGTGGCCGGCACCGGGATGTCGCCGGAATCCATGGTGATGTGGATGTGGTGGAGCTGGCCGTCGGCGCCGTCGATCTTGCCGATCTGGCCGAGGAGGAAATTGATCTTCCCCTCCATGACCAGCTCTTTCATCTTGTTGACTGAGGCCGGCGCCGCCTTGAAGGCGTCGCGGCGGTGCACCAGCGTCAGCGAGCGGACGATCGGCTGCAGATTGAGGGTCCAATCAAGGGCGGAGTCGCCGCCGCCGACGATCACCACGTCCTGGTCGCGGAAATCGTCCATCTTGCGGACAGCATAGAACACCGACTTGTTCTCATAGGCTTCGATGCCCTCGACCGGCGGGCGCTTGGCCTGGAACGAGCCGCCACCGGCAGCAACCACCACCACCTTGCAGCGGAAGGTCTCATCGGCGTCGGTGGTGAGGACGAACGTGCCGTCGTCCTGCTTCACCAGCGAGGTGATCATCCGGCTGAAATGGAACTGGGGCCCGAACGGCGCGATCTGCTGCATCAGGTTGTCGACGAGGCCCTGCCCCGTGACCACCGGGAAACCAGGAATGTCGTAGATCGGCTTTTCCGGATAGAGCTCGGCGCACTGCCCGCCCGGACGGTCGAGAATGTCGACGAGGTGGCATTTGACATCGAGCAGACCCAGCTCGAATACGGCAAACAGACCCACCGGGCCCGCGCCGATGATGACCACATCAGTGACGATTTCGTTCGACATTCGCTTCTCGTTTGGCTGAAGGCCGCGTCGACCTTCCAGTGCTAAGGTATCGCGCCGCCTGTCACGCTAGGCGCGGCGAAAACGGCGATCCCCGCTTACGGGAACCGCCGCGAATACGGAGGTGTCAGGCGTTCTCGACGGCGCGGCGGAGGAACGGCCGGGTGCCGAGCGGCACCTCAGTCTTGCCGACCGGCTGGTAGAAGATATCGACGGTGGCCAGCTTGCCTTCTTCGAGCGCCTTACGGGTCGGCTCGTGCCTGACCACGAAGGCGTTCATGCCGCAGCGGCGCATATGCGAAATCTGGTCGTGCAGCACATCGCCCACGGCGCGGAGTTCGCCCTTGTAGCCATAGCGCTCGGCGATCAGGCGCGATGACGAGTAGCCGCGGCCATCGCCGAAGGCCGGGAAATTGATGGCGATGGAGCTGAAGCGATCGAGATCGCCCTGCACCAGTTCGACATTGTCGCCCGGCGACACCAGCAGGCCCACCGGATGGGGGTTGGCCAGGATGGCTTCACGGTTTTCGAGGAACACCGGCAGCGGGATGTGCGTATAGCGCACGCTGCCCGCATCATCGCCTTCCGCCCACGCGCGGAACGGGTCGGCGATGAAAGCGCCGTCTTTCCAGAGGTTCAATTCCTGAGCGGCCATGGGTTTGGCGATGGCTCCGTTGAAATCGAAATGGATGCCGCATTCTTTCTTGTTGAGCCCACGCCAGCGGCCGGCACGCGGGTCTTCGCCTTCGGCCACCACGCTCGTGCACGGCGCGCAACCGATCGACTTGTAGCCCTTATTGTAGAGCGGGTGCTCGGGCAACCCATACTTGAGCTTGTAGGTCGTGATATCGGCATCGGAGAAATAGGCCAGCGGATTGACCTTGATGCGGTCGTCGCTGGTCAGCTCGAAATGCGGCAGCACGCCACGCTCGGCGGTCTGGAAGCGCTTGCGGCCAGTGACCCAGCCGCCGAAGCCGGAAACCGTGGCATCGAGCGGCTCGGTCTTCCGGATATGGCAGCAGGAGTCCGGATCCGTTTCCCACAGGTCGCCGTTGGGATCGAAGCGCTGGATGTCCTTGCTGTCCGGGTGGAGCGCGATGACGTTGGTGAGGCCGAGGTGTCGCTTCAGAGTCTCGACATAGTCGAGCGTCTCCGGGAAGTGCTTGCCGGTCTCGAGGAAATAGACCGGCAGGTCCTTGTTCACCTCGGAGACCATGTGCAGCAGCACCGAGGAATCGGCACCGAACGACGAGACGATGGCGACGTCGTCGACCAGCAACTCCTCGACGGCCTGCCGCAGTACGGCGACACCGTCCATCTCGTCGAACATGCCGTTGAGCGACATGATGCCGAGTTCGCGGAGTTTGTCCGGCTTGTGGGCGCGAACGCCCGGGGCTACGGCGAGATCAAGCATTGCCGTACAACGCCTCCTTGAACGGCGCGTCGCCCAGCCGCCGATAGGCAGCGATGAACGGCTCGTCGGCGCTGATGCGCTTCGAGATGTAGACGTCGACCAGCCGCTCGATCGCGGCAGGCACCTCTTCGACCACGAAGCCGTGGCCGAGGATGTTGCCGATCGCAGCGTTCTCGGTGGCATCGCCGCCAACGGTGATCTGGTAGAGCTCAGTGCCCTTCTTCTCGACGCCGAGAATGCCGATGTGGCCGACATGGTGGTGGCCGCAGGCGTTGATGCAGCCCGAGATCTTGATCTTCAGGTCGCCGATTTCGGCCTGCCGTTCAGGCGAGGCGAACTTGCGGCTGAGTTCCTGGGCGAGCGGGATCGAACGGGCATTGGCCAGGGCGCAGAAATCGAGGCCCGGGCAGCAGATGATGTCGGTGATCTGCCCGGCATTGCCCTCGGCCAGATCGTGCTCGACCAGCGCGGCATAGACGGCCGGAAGATCGGCAATCTTCACGTGGGGGAGCACGAGATTCTGTTCGTGGGTGACGCGAAGCTCGTCGAACGAATAGCGTTCGGCGAGGTCGGCGACGACCTCCATCTGCTTGTCGGTGGCATCGCCCGGCGCGCCGCCGGTCGGCTTCAGCGAAATGGTGACCGAGACATAGCCCGGCTGCCGGTGCGCATTGAGGTTGCGCTCGAGCCAGCGGCCATAGGGCGGGTTGAGTATTTTTTCCTTGGCGACGTCCACGATGGTCTCATTGACCAGCTCGTAGTCGGGCTGCGCGAAGTACTTCGTGATCCGGTCGAGCTCTTCCTGCGGCAGGGTCAGCACGCCGCCCTTCACGTGGGCGAACTCTTCTTCGACCTGCTCGCGGATGGTGTCGATGCCGGTCTCGTGCACCAGGATCTTGATGCGCGCCTTGTACTTGTTATCCCGGCGGCCGTAGCGGTTGTAGACGCGTAGAATGCTCTCGAGATAGGCGAGCAGGTGCTCATGCGGCACGAACGGCGAAATCTGCTTGCCGATCATCGGCGTACGGCCGAGACCGCCGCCGACCCAGACTTCCCAGCCGATCTCGCCGACGGCGTTGGTCGCTGCCTGCAGACCGATATCGTGGAAGCGGATCGCGGCGCGGTCGTTGGTCGAGCCGGTCATCGCGATCTTGAACTTGCGCGGCAGGTAGCTGAACTCGGGGTGCAGCGAGGACCACTGACGCAGGATCTCGGCGACCGGGCGCGGATCGATGATCTCGTCGGCGGTGGCGCCGGCGAACTGATCCGTCGTGATATTGCGAATGCAGTTGCCCGAAGTCTGGATGGCATGCATCTCGACCGAAGCGAGGTCCGCGAGGATCTTCGGGATGTCGCGCAGCTTCGGCCAGTTGAACTGGATGTTCTGGCGGGTGGTGAAGTGGCCATAGCCGCGATCGTAGTCACGGGCGATCCGCGCCAGCATCCGCATCTGCTTCGAGCTCATCGTGCCGTAGGGCACGGCAATGCGGAGCATGTAGGCGTGAAGCTGCAGGTAGAGCCCGTTCATCAGCCGCAGCGGCCGGAACTGGTCCTCGTTCAGCTCGCCGGTGAGACGGCGGGCCACCTGGTCGGAAAACTGCGCCGTGCGTTCCTTCACGAACGCGGCGTCGAACTCGTCATATCGATACATGGCCGTCCTCGTCGAGATGCTGGCGGTCGAAGCGCGGAGCCGTGGGGCCCTCGGCGCGGATGCGCTCGCGGATACGGTCGGGATGGATCACCCCGTCGCGCAGCGAGACCGTTTCGACCTCGATGGAATTGATGCGTCCGGTCTTCTTGGTGGCCGCGACCGCTGCATCTTTGGCCTCCGCTTCTTCCGCGAGGAAGACACGGGCCTGCTGCAGCTCTTCGACCCACTTGCCGGCGCGGTTCAGATAGACCGTCGCGCCGCTCATCAGCTCATTGCCGGTGAGGATTTCCATGCTCACTTACGCCACCTTGAATTCGGAGCTGGCGAGTTCGATCGCGTCGCTCCAGTCACCGTGCGCGATCGCTTCGCCCACGAAAATGATTGCCGGACCGTCATCAAGCTCGATCGTGCCCGCGGCCAGTGTGCCCAGCGTGCCACGATAGAGCACGCGATCCTTGCGCCCTGCCCTGACCACTACCCCGACCGGGATAGTCGCGGCGGCGCCTTCGGCAATAAGCCGGGTCGCGGTCGGGCCGGCGACCGACTTGCCCATGTAGAGCGCCAGGGTCAGGCCGGTCGAGGCCAGCGCCGCCCAGTGCTTCAGCTCCTCGGACTCGGCGCCGTGCGCCGTGGCGAGGACGAAGCCCGTGGAAACCTTGCGCAACGTCACCGGCGTTGCCGTGTCTGCGGCCGCAGCCAGCGCCGAGGTGACGCCGGGGACGATGTGGTACGGGATGCCGGCGGCTTTCAACGCGTCGATTTCCTCGCCAGCGCGGCCGAACACCATCGGGTCGCCGCCCTTGAGACGCGCCACCCGCTTGCCCGCCTTGCCGAGCCGCACGATCAACGCGTTGATCTCGGCCTGGGTGAAGGAATGATGGCCCTTCTGCTTACCGACGAGGATGCGCTCGGCATCGCGCCGGCCCATCTCGACCGCGGCAGCAGGCACCAGGTGATCGTGGACGATCACGTCGGCTTCCTGCAGCAGCCGCTGGGCGCGCAGGGTGAGGAGATCCTCGGAGCCGGGACCCGCACCGATCAGCCACACTACGCCCGGGCTCTCGCCGTCGGCGGCATGCCGCTCAAGCAGCGTCTCGGCCTTGTCGGCGCCCTGCCCGCGGAGCAGCGCGACTTCGACCTCGGGCGAGGTGACCAGTTCTTCGTAGTAGCGGCGGGCGCGGGCCCCGGGCAGCAGCGCGGAGACCTTGTCGCGCATCGAACCGGCGAGCTTGGCCAGCGCACCAAGGTTGGGCGACAGCGCGGCCTCGATCCGCGCCCGGATCAGCCGAGCCAGCACCGGCGCATCGCCTTCGGTGGCAACGGCAATGGTGACCGGAGCCCGATCGATGATCGACGGGGTGTAGAAATCGCACTCTTCGGGCACGTCGACGACGTTCAGTGGCACCCGCTTGGCGCGTGCAGCGAGCTTCGCGGCGTCACCATCCGGACCGTGGTCCGCGACGAAAACCAGTGCGGCATCAACGAGATCGGCGTCCTCGAACGGACGCGCCAACACGGTGACCGGCAGCTCAGAGAAATCGGCTTCGATGTTTCGGGAGATAATGACGACCAAAGCAGTCGTCTTAGAGGCCAACCGGGCTTTGTTGAGGGCTTCTTCTCCACCGCCGACGATGACGATGCGCTGACCCTGGACTTTGTAGCTGACGGGGAATGTGTTCAGTTCACCCATTCACGGCCTTTCCGAAGCCGGATACATACTGACTTCGGCTCTTTGGGACAAGCCATTGAAATTCAATAGCTTTAATGTTTCCCATAGCAGCTGCGGATTAGAATTGCGTTGAGGTCCGGCAATCTAGCTCGACAAATGAATCCATGGCGGGCGCCGATGATGGAACGATGGCGCTGTTCGGGACACTCTGCCGAGATCAGCCCTGCCGCTCGGGCACGTGCACCACGAGCCCATCCAGCGCGTCCTTGACCTTGATCTGGCAGCTCAGCCGGCTGGTCGGCTTCACCGCGTAGGCGAAGTCGAGCATGTCTTCTTCCATCATCGAGGGGCCGCCGACCGTCTCGGTCCAGGCGTCGTCGACATAGACGTGGCAGGTGGCGCAGGTGCAGGCGCCGCCGCATTCCGCAACAATGCCCGGCACGCCGTTCATGATCGCGGTCTCCATCACGGTCGATCCAACCTCGCCCTCGGTCTCGTGCCGCGTGCCGTCGGATTCGATATAGGTGATGTGGGGCATGTAACTTCGCTCGGGAGGGTTAGCCGCATATAGCGGTGCCGCCCCCTCGTCGCAAGCGCGCCAAACGGCGCAGGCAGGCTCAGGCCTCTTCGGCGCCGACGAGTTCGGCGATGAAGGCCTGGCAATCGGCCACGGCGGCGGCGATGTCCTGGATGTGCTCGGGATTGACCGGATTGCCGGCGCGCAGGGCATCCTCGGCGCGTTTGGTCAGATCGCGAACGCCCCAGGCGCCGATGCCGGCGGCCGCGCTCTTCAGGGTGTGGAGATGTTCGAGCAGCAGCGGGATCGAGGTGCTGTCCTCAATGCGGCCGAGATAGACGCTCGACATCTCGGCATAGAGCCGCAATACCTCGTCGCGGAGCCCCGGATCACCCAGCGACTGCTGGTCCAGATGGTCCATGTCGATGGGCGTCTGTGAGAGATCCCGAAGCGGAGCATCCTGCCCCGTTTTCACTGCGTTCTTCCCGCTCATCCCCGTGGCCCTTGGTTCGTTCCCGCCCGTTTCTAGGCTGGATGCAAACTAGCGGGAGCGGATGAAGGGGCCGCCAAATGAATGGGTACAATCTTACCTATGCCCTTAACCGGCCGCATTCCCACCCGAAATTAACCTTCCATTAAGAATGCGTTCGGTTTGCCTCAAATTGCATGTATGTTTGAGGTCCACCTAGCGTGCGGCGGCGTGGGGCATAGGGCAGACTGCGGGGCATTTGAATCGCATTTTACCCAATTTGGACGGCTAACCGGAACCCCCGGGGTGGTCCAATGCAAGCTCTGATCGACCGCCGAGTGCCGATGCGAGAGTTGTAAAGAGTTATGGCCAAAAAGACCGCAACACCCCAGAACGATCCTGCTACGCTCGCTTTTTCCGCCGTCGAGGACGCGCTGAAAGACTCGGTTTTCGCGAACCTGGACCAGCCCGCCGCGGCTGAAGAGGCACCGGCGGAAAAGGCCGCTCCAAGGCCCATGCCGAGGGACAACTCGCCCCGCTCCGAGCGTCAGCGCACCGCCGACAAGTTCGCGGCGCAGACCGGTTCGGTGGCGAACGACGACCGCTTCCCCTCCTCCAAGATCCTTTACGGCCTGCAGTCGAAATCGTCCGGCGCGCCGACCATGGTTGCCGGGCTGGTGGCGCTCGGCTGGGTGGTCGCGATCGCTCTGGTGGCGATGATCCGCAACGGCGCCGACATGGGCACCGCGGCCTTCTGGGGCTCGAACGACTTCATCGGCCTGCTCGCGCTCGCCATCGTGCCGGTGATCGGCATTTTTGCCATCGCCACGCTGATCCGCCGTGCGCAGGACCTCCGCAATGCCGCCGCAGCTGTGACGCAGGCGGCGATCCGCCTCGCCGAGCCGGAAACCACCGCGTCCGAGAAGGTCGCCTCGGTCGGCCAGGCCGTGCGCCGCGAGGTGAACGCGCTGGGCGATGGCCTCGAGCGAGCCCTGTCGCGCGCCGGCGAGCTCGAAGTGATGATTCATAACGAGGTCACCGCGCTCGAACGCACCTATTCCGACAATGAATCCCGCATGCGCGCGCTGATCCAGGAACTGGCGAGCCAGCGCGAAGCGGTGATCACCAATACCGAACGCGTCCGCGAAGCCATCACCGAGAGCCACACCGGCCTGGTGTTCGACCTCGACATGATCAGCCAGCGCATCGCCGGCACCATCGTCGAATCCGGTGGCAACCTGACCAAGGCGCTCGAGACCGCCGGAAATTCGTTGAACGGCGCTTTTGGTGAGCGCACCGAGAGCTTTGTGTCGCTGATCGACCAGCGCACGAGCCACCTGCTGGTTGCCCTCGACGACTCCGCCTCACGCCTCAACATCACCCTCGAGGACCGTGCCGGCACCATTTCCGGCGCCTTCGAGAACCGTACGCTGGAGCTGAGCAACGTCATCGACGGCCGCATGCAGTCGCTGACCGAAGCGCTGGATAGCCGCGCCGTGACGCTGTCGGACGCCATCGACAACCGTACCTCCTCGCTAGCCAAGCTCCTGAGCCAGGGCGGCATCACGCTGCTCGACCAGTTGCGCGACCGCGGCCATGAAGTGTCGAGCGCGCTCGACATGATCGGCACCCGTATCGCGTCCGACATCACCGGTCGTGCCCGTGAAGCCGAGCAGTTGCTCAGTGGCCTCAGCCACCAGCTCGACGAGCAGGTGCAGATCCAGGTCAACTCGATGGAATCGCGCCTGCAGTCGGCGATGATCGAGCTCTCTGGCGCTCTCGACGACACCACTGAGCGGGCCCGCGTGACCCTCACCGGCGCCGGTTCGCAGAACCTCGCGCAGTTCGACGCTCGCCTCGACGAGATTGCTGTGGTCATCGACAACCGCCTGTCGAGCCTCGACGGCGTCATCGGCGACAAGGGCGACAAGCTGATCGCCGCGCTCGACAAGAACAATGCGAGCTTCGCCGCCCGCGCCAACGTCCTCGAGATGGCGCTCGACGAGAAGTCCGAGCACTTCAACGAGATCGTGTCGCAGCGCACCCGCGAGATGACCGAGACGCTCGGCCAGCGCACCAAGCAGATCACCGAGTCGATCGCCAACCGTTCGCGCGAAATCTCGGACTCGCTCGAGGGCCACACGCAGATCATCGCCGACGCCCTCGACGGCCGCACCCAGCTGCTCAACGAGACGCTGCAGAGCCGCCACGGCGAGCTGAGCGCCGCGCTCGACGAGCACGTGAAGGCGTTCGATGTGACCATTGCCGGCCATGCCCGCGCCATGGACACCAACATCATCACCCACGCCCAGGCCATCGACCTGGCGCTCGGCGCCCGCGTCGAGCAGTTCGACAACGTGCTGACCAGCCGCGCCAAGGAGCTCGACCAGTCTGTTGCCAGCCGTACGCAGGCGCTCGACCAGTCGGTCGCGACCCGCACGCAGGCCATCGACCTCGCGCTGCAGCAGCATGCGCAGCAGATCGGTGATAGCTTCGACCAGCGCACCCAGGCGCTCGACACGACGCTGCAGCAGCACGCCCAGCAGATCGGCGACAGCCTCGACCAGCGCACTCAGGCACTGGCGACGACCGTGTCGACCCGCTCGGCCGAGCTCGCCGAAGCGCTCAACACCCGCACCCAGCAGCTCGCCGAAACGCTCGGCAGCCACACCGTCGGCATCGCCGCGGCGATCGGCGACCGCACGAGCGAGCTGGCCCGCACCATCGACGCCCAGGGCGCCACCGCCCGCGACCGGATCGAAGCCAGCCTCCGCAACGTCACCGATGTGATGTCTGAGCGCGCCGGCGCCGTCTCGACCCTGCTCGAGACCAAGGTCGCCGAAGTCAGTGAGGGCCTCGGCCGCGGCATCGACAGCGCCATCCTCCGCATGGCCGACGCTGAAGCCGGCGTGAATGCCCGCATCGAGGGTGCCGCCGGCACCGTTGGCGAGAGCGCCCGCAAGGCCGCCGACATCATCGAAACCGGCGTCAACTCGGCCCGCAAGGCCATCACCGACATGGTCGACCAGCGCCTGGGCACCCTGCCTGAGGCGATCACCGCCCGTGCCGACATCACGGCCGAGCGCCTGGCCTCGCTCAACACCGCGATCAACACCGCGCTGGTGCAGTCGATGACCGACCTCGAGGCCGGCGCCGACCGCATCGAGGAGACCATCTCCCGCCGCATCGTTTCGGCCACCCAGAATATCGCCGACGACGTCACCACCACGGCCGACCGCATGGACGTGGCCGTGGGTCGCGCGCTGGCGCAGATCCAGCAGGCGTCGAGCAATATCGACGAGCTGATCTCGATCAAGGCGGTGGCCGCTGCCGACGCCATCGGCGGCAAGGTCGCGGAAATCAACCGCGTCGTCTCCGAGCAGACCGACGCCTTCTCGGCGCTGGTCTCCGACAGCTCGGCTCA
Organism: Devosia sp. P1_H9; assembly: GCF_056405135.1. Lineage (NCBI taxonomy): Bacteria > Pseudomonadati > Pseudomonadota > Alphaproteobacteria > Hyphomicrobiales > Devosiaceae > Devosia > Devosia sp. P1_H9. The sequence continues at coordinate 82,909 of NZ_JBFUCQ010000013.1, read as the reverse complement.
GCTCGAGATGAGCCTGCAGAACCACGGCAACGTCCTGGCCCAGGCGCTGATCACCAATGCCTCGCAGGCCGAAGACCTGATGAACCAGTCGACCTCGCGCATCCTCACCGATGTGACGACGGCGCTGGGCAAGCTCAACGACTCCAACATGCTGCTGCAGAAGGTGCTCGACGCCTCGACGGCGAACCTCGCCAACCTCGAGACCTCGGTTGCCCAGCAGACCGCCACCTACTCGACCACCGTTCGCGAAGCGATCGGCTCGACCGAGGAAGCCGGCCGTCTGGTGACCGAACATGTCGGCGCACTGCAGGCCTCGATCGCCTCGATGGTCAACGAGTTCGGCTCGATGCTCGGCAACCTCGACAGCGAGGCCAAGAGCCTCGACACCGCCGCGCAGAACCTCTCGGCCTCCGGCACGCTGACGCTCGCCAACCTCGACGAGCGCCGCACGGCCATGGACGAGCTGGCACAGGCCTTCACCGCCCGCGCCGACGAAATCGACACCCGCATGCGCGGCTTCGCCCACTCGATCTCCGACACCGTCGAAGAGACCGAACTGCGCCTCGTCGCTGCCCGCGAGTCGATGGAACAGCTGCTTGCCTCGACCACGTCCAACGTCGCCGAGACGCTTGAAGCCACCTCCGGCACGATCAACGCTGCCCTCGCCGACACCACCGGTCAGCTGCAGAGCGTGCTGACCAATACTGCCGAGCAGGTGCAGACCGCCCTGGGCGAAACCACCAGCCAGCTTGAGTCGGTGCTGACCACCACGGCGGAGAAAGTGCAGAACGCCCTCGGCGAGACCACCGGTCAGCTCGAGCAGGCCCTCACCGGCACCACCGACAAGGTGCAGAGCGCCCTCGCCAACGCCACTGCCGAGATGCAGTCGGTGCTGGGCAAGAGCACGAACCTCCTCGAGGAAGCCCTCGACGGCACGTCGCACCGCGTTGCGACGCAGCTCGGTTCGTTCACCGATACCGCGGCGAACGAGAGCCAGCGCGCTGCCGATGCCCTGCGCCAGACGCAGGCGACCATGATCCTCGAAATGCAGCAGGCCCTCGAGGCCGCCACGCAGCGCTTCAACGAGACGGCGACGGCGATGCGCGCCACTGCCAAGGAAGTCGGCTCGGAACTCGAGAACACCCGCTCCGAACTGGCGCGCGGCGTGATGGAGCTGCCCGAGGAGACCAAGTCGAGCGCTGCTGCAATGCGCCGCGTCGTGGCCGAGCAGATCGAGGCCCTCGCCGAGCTCAACGCCATCGTCCGCGCCCAGCCGGCAACCCACGACCTCAATGAGCGTCGCCCGTCGACCCCGAGCCGCCAGAGCATCGCTCGCGACGAAGCCCCCTCGCGGCCCGAGCCGCGTCCGGAACCGGTCCGTCCGGAGCCGGTGCGCGCCGCCGAGCCGCCCAAGGCTGAGCCGGCCCGCAGCCAGCCGCGGTTCGTGCCCATGCCCGACGTGCCGGCCACTGTGGTCACCGCACCGCGCCCGCAGCCCGTTGCCGAAGCCAAGCCCGCAGCTGCGGCGCCCAAGGCTGAGGAAGGTGGCGGCTGGCTGCGCGACGTGCTTCGCAACGCCTCTGGTCCGACCGCCGCCGCTCCGGCGCCCTCCCCGGCTCCGGCCCCTGCCGCGCCAACTGCTGCCCCGGCACAAAACCTTTCGACGCTGACCGAGGAAATCGCCCGCTCCATGGAACCGGCCGCGCTGGCCGATGCCTGGCAGCGCTACCAGGCCGGCGAACAGAACGTCTTCTCGCGCCGCATCTATACGCTGGGCGGCCAGGCGACCTATGACGAAGTCAGGAAACGCGTCCAGCGCGACCAGGACTTCGCCAAGACCGCCGCCACCTACATGGCAGAGTTCGAGCAGCTGCTGAAGCGCGCCGCTACCGGGCCGAACCCGGCCGGCGAAACCCGCGAGTACCTGCTCAGCGATCGCGGCCGCGTCTACACCATGCTGGCCCACGCCAGCGGCCGCCTCGGCTGACGCCTAAGGTTTGACCTCGACTACAGGCCCCGTGGGAAACCGCGGGGCCTTTTTCTTTGGGTCTATGCGCCGGCCTTGATCTTGTCGCGCGCCGCCGCCGCAAGGAAGGCCGAGCGGGTAACGCCTCGCAACCGCGCCGCCTCGTCGATGTCGGCCAGCAAGCCCGTGTCGATGGAAATGTTGGCGCGGGCCACCTTCCCACTGTCGAGGATGAGCGGGATCATTGCCAGCACCGCGCCCGATGCCAACGCCGTGCTAACCTCGGTCAGCCTGCCAAGTTCATCCAGCGAGCGTGGGGAAGGCGCGGCGCGACCATCCGCTAGCTCATCCGCTACCCACTCGGCCAGGGCTTCGGTGGCGTTGTCGATGGCCTCCTGTTGTGTCTCGCCCATGGCGGTGCACCCTGGCGCATCCGGAAAGGCAACGCCGAACACCCCGTCCGACGCATCGATCAATGCAATGAAGCGAGCCATTTCAGTCTCCTACTTGGTCCAGCCGGCGGCCTTGGCAATCGACTGCGCGACGCCGGGCGTCAGCGTGCGATGTCGGGGGACCATGATGGTCCCGACACCGAGCTTGCGGAATTTGTCGTGCTTGCTCCCGCCGACCTGCTCCCAGCCTTCGCTGATAAGCCGCGCCACCACCCTTGCAGTGTTGGTCTCGTAGGGCATGCCGACCTCCGCATGCTCTTCATATAGCGGCATTTAGGCCGTTGCGCAAAATATTGCGCAACGATCAACCCAGCCGCGCCTCCGTCCGCCGCTTCGGACCCTGCATGGCGATCGAGAGCCAGATCAGTACAGCTCCCAGCAACGCGAAGGCGGCAGCGATGAAATAGGCCTTGGCGCCCATCATCCCGGTGAGCCAGCCGAAGGCGATCAGCGCGATGACGCTCATGATCTGCTGCAGCATCTGGAAGAAGCCTTGCGCCTCGGCGGCGATCTCGTCGCTGGTCCAGTTGGCGATGAAGTGGACGCACCCCATGAAGCCGACCGCGAAGGTGAAGGCGTGCAGCAGCTGCAGCGGAATCAGGAACTCAAGACCCGGCTGGAAGCCCATGCAGATCCAGCGGAAAACCGCGGTGACGGCGGAGAGGAGGATCAGGCTGCGGGCCGGGAAACGCCGGGCCAGTTTGCCGAACACGAACATGATCGCTGCCTCGGCGAAGGCCGCGAGGGCCAGCAATGGCGCAATCAGGTCGGGCGATAGCCCCTGCTCCATCCAGAGCAACGCCTGGAACGCGTTGAGCACGATGTGTGTGGCGTAGACCATCGAAAAGCCGATCAGCGGCAGGACGAAGAACGGCTTCATCACATCGCGCAGCTGCGCCGCGCCGGAGCTGACGGGCGCCGTCTCGCCCTCGGGCCCCCGGAAGCGCGGCAGCCCGAACGCCACAAGCCCGCGCAGGATCGACAACCCGACGAACATCGGCAGAAAGATGCCGCCGCCGAACGTGGCGATGAGCCAGCCCGCGAAGAACAGCGTGACCATGTAGCCGACGGTGCCCCAGGCCCGGATCGGCCCGTACTGCGTGCCGCGCCGTCGCGTCATCCGCATGGTCGCGGCATCGGCGACCGGCCCGATAAGGCCGGCGGGCAGCAACGCCAGCGTCCAGACGACCAGGATGCCCCAGAAATCGCCAATGACGTAGAATAGCCCAATCGGGATGATGGCCGACAGCGCGCAGCCCAGGACGATGACCTGCCGCCAGTCCGAGGCGCGGTCGGCGATGCGGCCCACGAGGATGTTCAGCAGCAGCGTCACCAGCACCGGGAGCGCGTTGATGATGCCGATCTGCTCGGAGGTCAGCCCCTGGTCGGCGAACCAGATGCCGCCATAGACGTTGAAGGCCGCTCCCCCCATGTAGATGCTGAAGTAGAAGAATGTCGCGCGCAGCTCGGGCGAGATTGTCGGCGCTTTGGCCGCGTTGGCAGGCATTCTTGGACCTCAGGGGGCCGGATCGGCAACGGTGAGCTGATCCGACGTGATCGGATGCGCGGATGGTGGCTGGAGCTTTAGCGAGAGCACCACGCAGAGCGCTCCGACCACCGCATAGGCTCCGACGAACAACCACGCCATTGGACCAAAGGCGGCCACGAACCAGCCCATGGCGACGATGACCACCACCGACATTCCCTGCTGCAGCACATAGGAGAAGCCCTGCGCTTCGGCGGCGATGTCGTCGCTGGTCCAGTTGGCGATGAAGTAGATGCCGCCGAGGTACCCCATGGCGAAGGTGATGGAGTGCAGCAGCTGCAGCCCAAACAGCAGCCAGACCGGCGGCGAGAACGCCATCACTGTCCAGCGGAAGGCTGCGACGAGACAGGCGAAGATGATGATGTGCCGGGCCGAAACCTTGAGCTTCAGCCGGCTCCACACGAACATCATCAGCGCTTCGGCCGCCGCCATAGTGGCAGTAAGCGGCCCGATAAGCCCCTGCGGGATGCCCTGCTCCGTCCACAGCACTGCGGCGAAGGCCCCGAGCACGCCGTGGGTCGAGTAGAGGATAGCGAGGCCGAGCAGACCCATCAGGAACCACGGCTTCAGCACTTGGCGCAGCCGGCTGGCGCCTTTGGTTTTACTGGCGCGGTCTTCACCGGCGCGGAACTGCGGCAACTGGAACGCCAGTATTGCGCGCAACAGCGCGCAAGCGACGAATACCGGGACGAACGCGGCGTCGCCGAGCCAGGCGATGAGGGGGCCGCTCAGCCCGGTGGTGACCATGAAGCCGACGGTGCCCCAGGCGCGCACCATGCTGAAATCTGTGCCACGGCGCTGCGTCATCCGGAGCGTTGCCGCGTCGATGATCGGCACCAGCGCGAAGGCCGGCATCACCGTGAAGATCCAGACACCGAGGATGCCCCAGAAGCCGGAGACGAAGAACAGGCCGATCGGCACGAGCCCGGCGATCAGCGACAGGACGATGATGACGCCGCGCCAATCCGGCATGCGGTCGGCGATGCGGCCCACCAGCTGGTTGACCAGCAGCATGACGAGCAGCGGCGCGGCATTGATGATGCCGATCTCCTCGGCACTGATGCCGCGATTGAGGAGCCAGATGCCGAAATAGACCGACGCCACGCCGGTGCTGCCGAACACGGCAAAATGGTAGATCGCAGCGCGCAGCTCTGGCGAGACGCGCGGCGCGATAGTGGTCGACGACATCAGGGTGTGCTCCGGGCGGGAGAATCCGCCGCACGGGCCGACAGTGCCGAGGGGCCGGAGAAAGATCAACGGGCACGGCGCTAATGTGCGTTATGCCGTGGCGTTATGCAGCCTGGGCCGCAGCCTCGCGAACCGGCACCAGTGCATCAAGGAAGATGTCGGCACAGCGCGCCCAGGTGAAGCCCAGCGCATGCGCGCGGGCGGCTTCGCGACTGAGGGTCAGGGCGCGGATGACGGCGAAGCCGAGGTCTTCGTCGAGGGCGCCGCAGGTCGGGTCGGTGAGGATGTCGCGCGGGCCGGTGACGGGATAGGCAGCGACCGGGACGCCGGAGGCCAGCGCCTCGATCATCACATTGCCGAAGGTGTCGGTGCGGCTGGGGAAGACGAACACGTCCGCCGAGCGGTAGAGCGCAGAGAGTTCGTCGCCGGTCCTGAGGCCGAGGAACACGGCGTCAGGATAGCGCGCCGTGAGCTCGGCACGGGCGGGGCCGTCACCGACGATGATCTTGGTGCCGGGGACATCGAGCTTGAGGAAGGCCTCGACGTTCTTCTCCACCGCGACACGGCCGACATAGAGCAGATGCGGCCCGGGCAGATCGAGGAATTCGGTCTTTTCGCCGGGCGAGAAGCGCGAGTGATCGACGCCGCGAGTCCAGAGCCGCACGTGGCCGAACTGGCGCGAGGTCAGCTCTTCCTGCATCGAGGCGGTGGGCGCCAGGGTCGCGGCGGCCGGCTCGTGGAACCAGCGCAGGAACCCATAGGTCCACTCGGTCGGAATCGGCATCCGCGCTGCGACATATTCGGGGAAGCGCGTGTGATAGCTGGTGGTGAAGGCAAGGCCCTGCTCGAGGCAGACGAAGCGAGCAAGCAGGCCAAGCGGGCCTTCGGTGGCGATGTGGATGTGGTCCGGCGCCTCACGCGCGATCACCTGGCCGATGGTCATTGGTGTGACCAACGACAGCCGGATCTCCGGGTAGGTCGGCATCGGGAAGGTCCAGAAGCCTTCCGGCGTAAGATAGCTCACTTCGTGGCCGCGGCCCATCAGCTCGCGGCCAACCGCTTCGAGGCAGCGCACCACCCCGTTGGTCTGCGGCAACCAGGCATCGGTGACGATCAAGACCTTGCGCATCGGACCCACCCTCGGGAAGCGATGCTGGCGGTTTACGGGAGTCGGGTGACAGCGTTGCGAATGGGCTGTGACGGTAGGATGACGGGGCGTTAGGTAGTGTCACACTCGCAAGGTCGGAGCGTGGGACCACCCCCATCCTCATTTCCTCCCCACAAGGGAGAGGGAGACGACAGCTGCAGAGCCTCAGTTCTTGCGTCTCCCTCCCCCTTGTGGGGAGGGATCAAGGGTGGGGGTGGCCACGGCCTCGATGCGAGTTACTGCCCCGGCACCGCCGGCGCGCGCCGCAACCGCAGCCGCCGTGGCTTCCGCGGCAGCGGCGTCTCAGTCCAGCGCACCAGCTCGAGCACACCCTCATGCGTCTCGGCCACTGCGGTGCAGCTTTCCACCCAGTCGCCGGTGTTGACGTAATGGATGCCGAGCCGCTCGTGCATGTCGGCATAGTGGATGTGGCCGCAGATCACGCCATCCGCGCCGCTGTCCCGGGCTTCGAGGGTCAGCGCCTCCTCGAAGCGGCCGATGACGCTGACGGCGTTCTTCACCTTGTGCTTGGCCCAGGCCGACAGCGACCAGTAGGTCAGACCCATGCGGCGGCGCACCCAGTTGACCGCGATGTTGATCCGGAGCGCGGCGCGATAGGCCCAGTCGCCGACATGCGCCAACCACTTGGCATGCGCCACCACCACGTCGAACTGGTCGCCATGCATGACCACGTAGGTCTTGCCCTGCGCCGTGGTGTGCACGGTGCGATCGACGAACTCGACCTCGCCGAAATAGGTGCCGAGATACTCGCGCAGGAACTCGTCGTGATTGCCCGGCAGCACCACGATGCGGGTGCCGCTCAGCGCCTTGTCGAGGAAGATCTCGACCAGCTGGTGATATTCCGGCGGCCAGTACCAGGCCTTGGCCAGGCGCCACCCATCGACGATGTCGCCGACGAGGTAAATCACCTCCGCCTCGTGCCAGCGCAGGAAATCGATCAACTGGGTGATACGGGTGGGGCGCATGCCGAGATGCACATCGGAGATGAACAGCGCGCGAACCCGCCGCACCTCCCTGCCCTCTTCGCTCATGCCTTCAAACCTCTCGCCTTCGGGATCAGGAGTTTAGCTCATTTGACCTATGGGACGGGAGCGCTTTCGATGCTCCATCGGCCGCGAGGTGGGGAAAACTCCGGCCCTCATAAGCGAACAGCACCAGTGCGACAAGCGTGCGACCGGCCTAGGGCGCCGGTGTCAGCCGGGTGATCACCTCGACATGCTGCGGGAATTTGGCCAGCAGTTCGGCCCGAGTGACGAGGATCATGTCCTCCATCTCCCAGCCCGGCGCCACCACTTCACTGACGAGACCATACTCGCCGGCCGGCAGCTCGGCCGCCTTCCAGACGCCGCCGGCGACGGCGAGGCTGGGCACCTGCCCTGCGGCGAGGTCGGGGCCGAGCACCACCGCTTCGTAGCGGCCGTCGGGGTGGATCATGTGATAGGTCAGCGGGGCACCGAAATGGTGAAACTGAATGCCATCCGAGTGCTTGGTGTGGAAGTGGTCCACCGGGGAGTCGTCCGTCAGCATGTAGTAGATGCTGGTCATGGTGCCGCGCGGACCGCGCGCCGTTTCCAGCCTCTCGCGATGCGTCGGCCGGAACGTCTCGCGGAAATAGCCGCCCTCGAAATGCCCGCCGAGGCCCAGGGCAGCGATCACTTCTGCCTTATTGAGCTTCGACATTTGCAACCCCGATACGCGACTTCAGCGCCACGATGCGCTTGTAGCTCTCCTCGATCCGCGCCTTGAACGCCGGATCGGCCTCGGCCTCGGCAACCAGGATCGCCCGCACCTCGTCGCCCAGCGTGGCGCGCTGGTAGGCGGTGTTGGAGAACAGCAGCACGTCGACGCCGGCGCGCACGGCCTTCACCACCGTTTCCTTTAGGTCGAAATGGTCGCGGATGGCGCCCATCTCGAGGTCGTCGGTGATCACCACGCCTTTGAAGCCGAGCTGGCCGCGCAGCACCCCGTCGATCCACTCCTTGGAGAGGCTCGACGGCAGGCCCGATGGATCGACGTTGGTGTCGATCAGGTGGCCGATCATGACGAAATCCTGGTAGCCGCCGGAGATCAGCGCCCGGTAGGGCTCGAGCTCGCTGTCGTGCCAGGTCTTGGTGATGTCGACGAAACCCTCGTGGCTGTCGGCGGTCGAGGAGCCGTGCCCGGGAAAGTGCTTTAGCGAGGTGAGCAGCCCCGCGTCGTGATGTGCCGCGATCACCTCGGCAGCGTAGGAGGAGACCACGTCGCCGGTCTTGCCGTAGGCGCGGCCGAACTTGGCGATCACCTGATTGTTCGGGTTGACCGCAAGATCGACCACCGGCGCGAAATTGACGTTGAAGCCCCACTCGGCGACGCCCTTCGCCAATTTCTCGTAGACGCCGCGCGCCTCCTCGGGCGTGTTGCTGGCGGCGACCGTCGCGGCGTCGGGAATCTCCTTGAAGCCAACGGAGTCATCGAGCCGCTCCACTAGCCCACCCTCCTGGTCGAGCGTGATGAACGGCGGCAGCCCGGCCGGTGCAGCGTCGCGGAACGCCGCGTTCATCGCCTGCACAGCCGCACGGCTCGCGACGTTGGTCTTGAGATACATGACACCGCCGATGTCGCCGGCCGCCACTTCCTCGCGCAGGGCGACCACGTCCTTGTCATCGACGCCATTGCCGGCAAAGCCGACGACGATCATCTGCCCGGCCATCTGCTCCAGCGACTGGGCGGAGGCGGGCGACGCGGCAAGTACGAGGACCGTCGCGAGGAGCTTCGTGGCGAAATGCATGTGGGTGGGGTCTCGGGAAATCGGGAAGCGGCTTTTGGCTCAGGAGTGCGGCGAAAAGCCGGTCGCTACGAATACTCTGAGCTCTCAGTCGGTGCCTTCTCCCCTTGTGGGAGAAGGTGGCCGACAGGCCGGATGAGGGGTCCGCGCAACGAAGTGCAGCGCGATCGGAGTGAAACGAGGAGTGATCCGGGTACGCGGAGAGATACCCCTCATCCACCCTTCGGGCACCTTCTCCCACAAGGGGAGAAGGCACTGACTGATGGCCCTCTGGGCGAGCCTTACCGGTTCTGTCGGTTCTCGATCAGATCGGTCACCACACTCGGGTCCGCCAGCGTCGTCGTATCCCCCAGCGCGCCGTAGTCGTTCTCGGCGATCTTGCGCAAAATCCGGCGCATGATCTTGCCGGAGCGGGTCTTGGGCAGGCCCGGGGCGAACTGCATCAGGTCGGGCGAGGCAATGGCGCCGATTTCCTTCCGCACCCAGTTCCTGAGCTCGGTCTTCAGCGCGTCGTCGCCCTTCTCGCCGGCCATCAGGGTGACGTAGCAGTAGATGCCCTGCCCCTTGATGTCGTGCGGGTAGCCGACCACGGCCGCTTCCGCGACCTTGGGATGCGCCACCAGCGCGCTTTCGACCTCAGCGGTGCCGATGCGGTGGCCCGAGACGTTGAGCACGTCATCGACGCGGCCGGTGATCCAGTAATAGCCGTCCTCGTCACGGCGGCAGCCGTCGCCGGTGAAGTAGTAGCCCTTGTAGGTCTCGAAATAGGTCGAAACGAACCGTGCGTGGTCGCCATAGACGGTGCGCATCTGGCCCGGCCAGCTATCGGCGATGCAGAGCACGCCTTCCGCTTTTGTCTGCTCCTGGAGCTTCCCCTCGGGCGACAACACGATCGGCTTGATGCCGAAGAAGGGCTTGGTGGCCGAACCGGGCTTGGTGGCGATGGCACCCGGGAGCGCCGAAATCAGGATACCGCCGGTTTCGGTCTGCCACCAGGTGTCGACGATCTCGCAGCGCTCCTTGCCCACATGCTTGTGGTACCAGAGCCAGGCTTCCGGATTGATCGGCTCGCCCACCGAACCGAGCAGCCGCAGCGACGGCATGGCGTACTGGTCGGGAATGGCGGCGCCGGCGCCCATCAGCGCCCGGATAGCGGTGGGGGCGGTGTAGAAGATGTTGACCTTGTGCTTTTCCACCACCTGCCAGCAGCGGCCGGCATCGGGATAGCTCGGGATGCCCTCGAACATCAGCGTCGTGGCGCCGTTGGCGAGCGGCCCATAGACGATGTAGCTGTGGCCGGTGACCCAGCCGACGTCGGCGGTGCACCAGTAGATCTCGCCTGGACGGTAGTCGAACACCCGCTCGTGGGTGAGCGAAGCCCAGACGATGTAGCCGCCGGTCGTGTGGAGCACGCCCTTCGGCTTACCGGTGGAGCCGGAGGTATAGAGGATGAACAGCGGGTCCTCGGCGTTCATCGGCTCCGGCGCGCACTCGGCCGAGACTTTGGCGGCTTCGTCCGCGTACCAGACGTCGCGCCCGCCCTTCATCTCCACCGGGTTGCCAGTGTTCTTGACCACGATGACGCGCTCGACGCCCGGAGTCTTCGTCAGCGCCTCATCGACGTTCTTCTTCAGCGGGATGGTCTTGCCGCCGCGGCGGCCTTCGTCGGCCGTCAGCACGATCTTGCTGTCGCAGTCATTGATGCGGCCGGCGATCGAATCCGGCGAGAAGCCGCCGAAGATCACCGAGTGCACCGCGCCGATGCGCGCACAGGCCAGCATCGCCACCGCGGTGTCGATGATCATCGGCATGTAGATGGTGACACGGTCGCCCTTCTTGACGCCGTTGGCCTTGAGCACATTGGCGAAGCGGCCGAGCCGCTCGTGCAGCTGGCGGTAGGTGATCTTGTCGTCGGTGCCCGGGATGTCGCCTTCCCAGATGATAGCGGTCTCGTCGGCGCGCGTCGCGAGGTGGCGATCGACGCAGTTGGCGGAGATATTCAGCACCCCGTCCTCGAACCATTTGATCGAGACGTCGGGGTAGGCGTAGCTGGTGTTCTTGATCTTGGTCGGCGCCTTGATCCAGTCGATGCGCTGGGCCTGCTCCTTCCAGAAGCCATCCGGATCGCTCAGCGAGCGGGCGTACATCTCCTCGTACTGCGCTGCCGTGGTCCGGGTGTGGGCAATCGCTGCCGCGCTGGGCGCGAACACCAAACTCTCGCTCATCGTCTTCCTCCGATTTTGCGAACCGTTCTAACCAAGCCCTCAAGGCCGGGCAAGCAGACCACTTGCCGGCTCCGGGTCAATTGAAACGCTCTGAAAACCCTTCGGAAACCCTTGCCGTAAACGCTTTCTCGGCGGTTTCCGGGCGACAATGGCGGCAATACCATTTGGAGGCTCCGATGCCCGAACTCGGCTATCACGCCGCGCGACCGGACGAACTCGACATGATCCACCGCGAACTGATGGCGGTGATCGACGAGTCTCCGCATTACTCGGAGCGCTTCAAGGAACACGAGAAGGGGCGGCTGACGAAGGGGTTCCTGCGCGCATTGCAGCGGGTCGATCCGTTCCACGTCATCATCCTGACCCAGGACGGCGTCGCCGGCGGTGGCCTGATCTCCGGGCCCGAGACCGGCGCGATCTTCCGCTACTGGAGCTGGATCTTCCCCGCCCACCGGCAGAGCCGGCTGGGTATCTACGGCATGCGGGTGTTCGACGAGCATTGGGACAACGGCAAGTTCCACAAGGCCTTCACCTGGGTGCGGCCGGAGAACGAAGTCGCCCTCGCCCTGCTCCGCCGCTACGGCTACGAGCAGTCCGCGCTGCTGCGCCAGCAGATCTTCGGGCAGGACTACGTGGTGATGGAGAAATTCTACACCAAGGTCACCGAGGAGTACGACTCGGGGATGGGTATGGGGCGCCTGGCGAAGCTCAGGGCGCGGATCAATTCGCTGTTGGGACGGTAAAGCCCTAGACGTCCTTTACCCGGCGGCCGGGCAGCAGTTCGCCCAAGCGCGGTCCGATCGATACATCGATCCCGGCCATCCGCTTGGCCGTCAGCCACATGGCCGCACACCAGAACGTCTGCGCCGCCAGCGCTGCCACGGCAGCACCCATCAGCCCATGCACCGGGACCAGCAGAATATTGGCCCCCACCAGCACGCCCATCCCAAGCCCAATAGCTGGCAGCGTCGCATAGGGCCGGTCGTGGATCGACAGCACCAGCGCGGCGGGGCCGAACAGCGAGCGGACGCAAAGCGTCAGGCACAGCACCGCCAGCGGACCGACACCCGCCTGGAACTCCGGCCCGAACAGCATCAGCAGCAGCGGGCCCGTTGCGGCGATGACCGCGAACAGCGTGATCGAGATAGCGGCGGCGACGAGGTTGGCCTCGCCGATCTGCTTCATGAAGCCGTCGCGATCGGCCGCAGCGTTTCGCTCGAACATCTCGGGCAGCGTCACGGCGTAGACCGCCGATACGGCGAAGGCCACAAGCGAGAATACCCGCATGCAGACGCCGAACACCGCCAGGCTTTCGCGGTCGAGAAAATTGGACAGGATCAGGAGATCGATGTCGAAGAAGAAGTCGGTGGCGAGCGCGATCACCACCCAGGGCAGCGCAAAGCGCCACCAGCGCTTCTGCTCGGCCGGGTTGACGGCGCTGGCATCGGGCACTTGGCGGACGGCACGGAGAACCCAGGCGAACTGAGCTGCGGCGATGAGAGCGAAGCCGATCGCGAGGAACCAGATCAGCTCGGCGAATTTCGCCTCGGCATCACCGGCCATAGCGGCAAGCGCGAAGCAAAGGACGATGAGCAGCGGGCGGAAGATGGTGTCGGCGAAAAAGCCGGCGAACGGCCGCTTCAACCCGACCAGCAGCGCGCTGTTGCAGTAGACCACGGCGGTAGCGAGCGTCATCAGGCAGGCGGGTAGCCAATGGGCTGTGAGCACCCTGCCCGGCTCGCCGAATAGCGTGGCCAGCGGGTAGCCGGCGACCACGAGCAACAGCGCCGTCGCGGCGACGTGGCCATAGGCGCGCAGCATGAAGCCGCGCAGCAAACGGCCCTCGCCCTTCGAGCGATATTCCGCGGCGAAATAGGTGCCGATGGTCTCGAAGCCGAGCGGCATAACCACCGCGACGATATTCACCGTCGCGATGATCAGGAGGTACTCGCCGAGGATCTCGGCGCCCCAGAGGCGCGCGATCGCCGCCTGGGCGAGGAAGATCACCCCCGCGCCGAACAGCCGGGCGCCGAAAATGATGCCGGATTGCGAGAGCAGGCGCTGCCTGAGGCTCATCGGGCGTCCCGCTGCTGGTCGGGCTTGGCCCGGTCGGGCCGCAACCGGTCGATGCGGCGGCCGACCATGTGAGCCAGCTCACGTCCAGCAAATGCCGCCTCGCCGAGCAGGCGCGGCCACCAGCGTGCAGCGTAGTTTGCGACCGGCGGCACCGGCGTGATGACGCCCCGCTCGCCGACCATGCCCTTCTTGAACTGGTGCAGGCCCTGGAAGCCGTCCGTGCCCCCCAGGTCGTACCAGCGGGCCGGCGTGTTGTCCCGTAGCCAACGGATGATGTGCCAGTGGAGGAAATAGCCGGCGCGCAGCTCGAGCGCCGCAGCACTGGTGGCTCCGTAAAGATAGACCGCCCGGTCGCCGGCCTTGAAGATGATGGCGCCGGCGACGATCTCGCCGGCATGGCGGACGAAGAACAGTTCCGGCCTGAGCGTCGAGTTCGCCATGTCCATCAACGCTGGCACGGTGCCGTAGGCCGAGTGGTCGGGGAACTTCTTGCGATCGACCATCTGCTCGTAAAGCGCGTCGAACTCGGGCCGCCGCTCCGGCCCGGCGTGCTCGAAAGCCAGCCCCGCCTTGTCGGCCTTGTTGAGATGATAGCGCCACTTCTGGTGGAAGCTGTCGCGCTGCTCGGCATCGCTGAGCCTGAGATTGACGATGTAGCGATCCGGAAACCCCAGCGTCGCGCCCTGGCGGAAGCCGTGCTCCAGCAGCAGGCGGTATTCCGCGTTGCCGCCGGCCAGCGAGGCGCGCGGCAGCACCGAGAGCATCATACCGCGCCGCGCCGCATACTCGGCGCATAGCGTCTCGATCATCCGGGCGTAGACGGCGTTGGCCTCGGCGCCCTCGGTGCGACGCAGCATCGGCGCCCACTTGGCCACGGCGATCGAACCCAGGCCCAGCGGCAGCCCCTGCACCATGATCAGGCATCCGCCGACGACCTTGCCACCGAGCATGAACAGTTGCGGCTCAAGCGCCACGCCCGGCCAGCGGGCCCGCGCGAAGGTAGCCAACTGCTCCTGGCACACGCCCTCGAAATCCGCGATCGCATCGTCCCATGCCTCTGGCTCCACCAGGCGCATGACGAAGCCCGACGCCGGTCGTGGCGGCAGGTCGGCGTAAGTGAGCGGGCTGGGAGACAGGGTGGCGAGCGACATGGACGAAATCCGGCAGAAGACCTGCCGGACGCTATCGTCCGCGCAATGATGAAATCCCTACGGCCCGCCGCGCAATGCGAAGGAAAGTCGGGCCGTGGTTACGAGCCGGTTAGTGCGCGACGGCCGGAGCGCCCTTGATCAGCGGAATCATCGGCAAGGTGTGGCCCATCAACTGGTCGGCGCCCTCGTAGAGCATCTTCACTGCGACGTAGAGGATGATGACGAGACCGAGCCAGGCGATCCAGCGATACCGGTGCAGGAGGCCCGCGACCAGCGTCGCGGCAACGCCCATCAGCAGCACCGAGAGGCCGAGCCCGAAGATCAGCGCCACTTCATGGTGCTGCGCCGCGCCGGCCACGGCCAGCACGTTGTCGAGCGACATCGAGACGTCGGCGATGATGATCTGCCAGACCGCCTGCTTCAGCGTCTTCTTCTTCTTGCCCGCAACGGTGCCGTCGGCATTGAGATCGGCATTGGCGAGCGCCTCGGTGGCGTCTTGCTCGTCCTCGTGCGAGACCGACAGCTCCCGATACATCTTCCAGCAGACCCACAGCAGCAGCAGGCCGCCGGCGATGAGCAGACCGCCGCCGAGCTGCAGCAACTGTGTGGTGATCAGCGCGAAACAGATACGCAGCACGGTGGCCGCGATGATGCCGATGAGGATGGCCTTGCGGCGGAGATCGGACGGCAGCCCGGCCGCGGCGAGCCCGATGACGACGGCATTGTCGCCAGCGAGCACGAGATCGATCATGATAACCTGGAAAAATGCCGCAAAAGCCGATGCATCAAGGCCAAAGGGCATTCCGGGTCATCTCCGCGCTGAAAAGGTTAATCGCGGCTATGTAAGGACCTGTGTGGAGCTTGTGAAGAGCGCCATTGGAACAATTCAACACCTGCGACGCCACGGCGCGACCAACGCCGGCTATCAGTCGAGCCGACTCAACGCCGGATTCGTCCGCACCGGCCGAGGCTCGCCGATGCAGGCACGGCCGCAAGAGCGTCGCAACCTGCGACCCGCGGCAGACTGGCCGTTAGGCCCGTCATATCAAAGCTTTAGGAGGATTGGTGGGTGCGCACGGACTCGAACCGTGGACCCGCTGATTAAGAGTCAGCTGCTCTACCATCTGAGCTACGCACCCGGTCCGAGCGGCTGACTATCAGGGCTCCCCCACCTTGTCCAGCACCCATTCGCGTGTCTGTGGACTTTCGCGGTTTTGCCAGATTGGTAAGTTAACGCCCGCCCACGCCACAGCCCCGCGAAGTGCCCATGAACAATCTGAACACCGATCTGCCAACCCAGGCGACTGAAGCCGTTTCCCTTCCGCTTCGCTGGCTTGCCGACAATTCGGTGGCGCTGCTCAGTGCGCTCTTCGTACTGGTGGCCGGCTGGTACCTGGCGCGCATGCTGTCGCGGATGGTGCGCAACCTGCTGCCGCGCGCCTATGGCGTCGACAAGAACTTCGCGCCGCTGCTCGCTCAGGTGACGCGCTACGGCGTCATCATCTTCGCAATCGTCACGGCGCTCAGCTTCCTCGGCGTTTCCAGCACGTCGATCTATGCCGTGATCGGCGCCGCCGGCCTCGCCATCGCGCTGGCGCTGCAGGGCACGCTCGCCAACATCGCGGCCGGCATCATGCTGGTGTGGCTGCGACCGATTGCCATCGGGGAGTACATCGTCGGCGATGGCGTGGCTGGCGTGGTGGTGGAGATCGGCCTGTTCGGCACGCGGCTGCGCTCGACCAGCGGCCTCTACATCTTCACGCCGAATCAGAAGCTCTGGTCTTCGGCCATCACCAACCACAGCCGCGAGCCGCGCCGGCGGATCGACGTGAACATCACCGTGCCGGATTCGATCAACGTGGCCGCCGCCCGCCGCACGATGCTGAAGATCGCTACCTCCGACAAGCGCGTGCAGGTCGACCCGCCGCCGACGGTGCATGTCGAGAGCTTCGTCGGCGACAAGATCATGCTGCAGCTGCGCGCCTGGGTGCCGACTCCGGAATACCTGCCGACGCTGCGGGACCTGACCGAGAAGGCTAAACTCGCCATCAACAAGATGCTCTCGGCAGAGGGCGAGCACGCGCAGGTGGAATTGGCCGCAGACCCGCATACACAGAATGCTGGTGAGCGGACGCCGGATCTGACTTAGCCCGCCCCCCAAGCTTTGTGGTGACGGGAACAGCAGCCCGCCTCAGGCGTGCCCGTCCAGCCCCTTGAAAGCGTCCTTGCCCCAGATGGCTTCGACCTGGCCGTTCTTGCCGCAGCCGGCGCGGTAGCGGGCATAGTGCTCGGCGCGGGTCAGGCCGTTCTGCAGCATCTCGGAGCCCTTCCAGAAGTCCTGGTGGTAGTCCTCCGCCGGCCAAAAGGTCGGGGCCATGGCGACGACTGTGGCGACGGGCTTGCCCAGAGCCGCGGCAGTGGCTTCCTTGCCGGCTTCGGCTTCCTTCAGTTCGGTGTCGTTGCCGGCGTAGATCGCGGTGGTGTAGCTCTCGCCGAAATCACAGAACTGCCCGCGCGTCTCGATCGGGTCGATCAGGTGGAAGAACGTGTCCACCAGCTTGTCGTAACTGGTGACTGAGGGATCGTAGACGATCTTCACCGCCTCGCGGTGGCCGGTGGTCTCGGTGACCACCTGCTCGTAGCTCGGGTTGTCGACATGCCCGCCGATATAGCCGGAGGTGGTGGAGAGCACGCCCGGCGCGTGGTCGAAATCGCTCTCGATCGACCAGAAGCAGCCACCCGCGAAGATCGCGGTCGCCGTCTCGGCGCCCTGTGCGCCGGTCATTCCCAGCGCGCCCGCGATTGCTACCGCGAGCGCCAGCCTGTTCTTCATCATTGGATCCACCCATGAGGATTGTGGCGGCATGATTGGACCCGCCCATCGTCACGCGCAACACAATCAAATGTGCGGCGCGGCTGGTGAAACTTTTCGGCTCGCGGCACGTGATCGGCCCGTTGCGGCGGGCGCCGGGCACGCTAAGTTCGCCCGCATGCGTTCCATCCTGACGCCCCTCGCCCAGTCCCTGCCCTCGACTGTCCCGTTCACCGGCCCCGAAGCGCTGGAGCGGCGCACCGGCGCGCCGTTTCGCGCCCGCGTCGGCGCCAACGAGAGCGGCTTCGGGCCATCACCGAAGGTGATCGAAGCCATCGCCGCGGCGGCTGGCGGCGTGTGGATGTATGGCGATCCCGAGGTTCATGACCTGAAGGCGGCGCTTGCCGCCCATCTCGGCATCCCCCCGGCGAACATCGCGATTGGCGAAGGCATCGACGGGTTGCACGGCCTGATTGCTCGGCTGATCACCGAACCCGGCGATGTCGCCGTCACCTCGCTAGGCGCCTACCCCACCTTCAACTATCACGTCGCCGGCTATGGCGGCTGCATCGTCGCCGTGCCCTATGCCGGCAACTACGAGGACCTGGGAGCACTTGCCGAGGCAGCCCGGCGCGAGCGCGCCAAGGTGATCTACCTCTCCAACCCGGACAACCCGATGGGCACCTGGTGGAACGCTGCCGAGATCGACCGCTTCATCGCCTCGGTGCCCGAGGAAACCCTGATCCTTCTCGACGAGGCCTATTGCGAGACCGCGCCCGCCGGCACCCTGCCCGCGCTCGATATCGAACGCCCCAACCTGATCCGCACCCGCACCTTCTCCAAGGCCTACGGCCTCGCCGGCATGCGCGTCGGCTATGCCATCGGGGAGACCGGCTTCATCAAGGCCTTCGACAAGGTTCGCAACCATTTCGGCGTCACCCGGCTGAGCCAGGTGGCAGCGATGGCGGCCCTAGCCGATCAGGATTGGCTGGCGGACGTGGTTGCGAGGGTCGCAGCCGGCCGCGAGCGACTCTACGCCATTGCTGCCGAGAACGGGCTCGGCACTGTGACGTCGGCCACCAACTTCGTAGCGATCGATTGCGGAAGCGACGGAGAGTACGCCATGCGCGTGCTGAAGGCGCTGGAGGCCCGGGCCGTGTTCATACGCAAACCCATGGCTCCCGGACTCGACCGACACATCCGGATCAGCGTGGGGCGGCCCGATGAGCTGGCCGTCGTGGCCGAGCAACTGCCGGTGGCCTTACGCGAGGCTTAGATAATTCCGTCGAATTAGTTCCGATCGCGAACACTTCTTTAGAGAAAATGCGATTTGATATGCCCCCTCTGATGTGGGGCATATCTCGTGGGCGCAGTCGACCCTGAGGTTGATCGGCAGGTCGAACCGCAAGTGCGGGTCCGCTGGTTGTTGGCCGGGTGGCTCTTCGCCGCTTGTGCCGCCGCGTCGCCCTCGCCCGCTGCCGCGCAGGAACTCGCCGTTGCGCTCCACGTGATCGATATCGCGCAGGGGTCGGAACTGACCGAGAGCGTCCGCAATCTCGCCAACGGCGGTTACGAACTGTCGGATGGCACCTGGGTATCGTTGCCCAAGTGGTACCACACCGACTGGCCGGATACCCACATCGACATGCTCACCCAGGTTGGCGAGGATTTCGGGCTGCTGTGGGGCCTCGGCACCGGCGAGCGTGGCGAGAAGTACACCATCGACCCAAGCCTGCGGATCGGCTTCGTCGCACAGGCCCACCCGAGCGCCAATACCACCCTGTCGCTGACCGTCCGCGGCATCCTCTGGGGCAACCTCACCGAAAAGACCTGCGAGGGGGATTACGGCGAGATCGGCGGCGGCATTCAGACCGTCAACTGCCGCCTCGCCGCGACTCCGCTGCCAACGCAGGAGACGCTGCAATACCTCGCCGACGCCGAGCCGAACCGGCTCCATGTCTCCCTTACCTACAGTGCCAGTTTCTAGCTTTCAGGAGTGAACGCCATGACCTCACGTATCAAGTATCTCGTAACGGCAGTCATCGCCGCCCTCGCCCTGCTCGGCGGCGTCTCCGCCCCGCAGGCCCAAACCACGACGCCCATCTGGCGCAACTGGATGAGCCCGGAGGTCGCCGACGCCTGGACCGCCGGCTACAAGGGCCAGAAGACCACGATCACCTTCATCGACGACTTTTCCAGCACGTCGAAGTTCGGGGGCAACCTCACTGGTACCAGCCAGGTCCTGCGCCACGGCGAGTGGACGCGGCTCGAGGGCAGCATGATCGCGCCCCTCGCCACCATCAAATCCAAGGAATTCAGGTCCAGCACGAGCGTCAGCCTCGCGGCGGGGCTCAATATTCTGAACCTGAGCTACGGCATGTACGCCAGGGCCGGCTACAGCGCGAGCCAGATTGGCTGGAGTGGGCAGGAGTCCTCGATCATCTCCTATGCCAGGAACGGCAAGGCAGTGATCGCCAAGGCGGCCGGCAATGACGGGATCGCCATCGGCGGCACCAACAAGAGCGGCCAGGTCGATTATCTCAACCTCGCGCTCGTAGGCACGCAATCCACCATCTACGTGGGCGCGCTGAATACCAACGGAACCGTTGCCAACAAAGCGAGCCTCGCGTCCTACTCCAACAAGGCCGGCACCAACACCGCGGTGCAGAGCCACTTCCTCGTGGTCGGCGTCGACAGCAGCAAGATGGGCCTCGCCGGCACCTCGTTTGCGGCACCGATCATCTCGGGCTATGCCTCGATCCTGGGCAGCAAGTTCACCACGGCGACGCCCACCCAGATCACCAACCAGCTGCTGAATACTGCCCGCAAGGACACGCTGCTGAACTACAACGCGGCGACCTACGGCATGGGTGAAGCAAGCCTCGGCCGGGCGCTGGCGCCGCTGACCATCAGGTAGGGGCGCCCGCCCCTACCCCAGTTCCTTGCGGGCGGCGAGCAGTATGCTCGTCTCGGTATTGGCGATGCCGTCGATCTGCCGCACCTTGCGCAGCAGTTCGTCGAACTCACGCAGCGTCGGCGTCTCGATCTCCGCCACCACGTCCCAGCGGCCATTGGTGGTGTAGAGCCCGCGAATCTCGGGGAAGCCGGCGAGCCGGCGGATGATCTGCTCGGAGTTCTTGCCGTCGACTTCGACCATCATGACGGCGCGCACTGCGTCGGCCCGCCCCTTGGCCTGCACCACCACCGTATAGCCGGCAATGGCCCCCGAGCGCTCCAGCCGCTCCATCCGCGCCGTTACCGTGGCGCGCGAAACGCCAAGCTCGGCCGCGAGCTTGGCCACCGGCAAACGGCCATTGGTCCGCAGCAGAGCGATCAGGCGATAATCGAGGTCGTCGAGCCCCGGTGTACTATTCGTCAATTCGCACCGCCACTTTGCACATCTCGCTGCGCAATCTTATCACTTCTCCGTCTTTTCGTCTGCACGCATCGATCCTCACATATGCGGGAACTGAATCGAGGCCCCCAATGCTGCACGACGCCCGCGCCCGCCGTTCCATTACCGGTAACCGGATCGACCTGATCGGCCTGCCGACCGATGCCGGCGCGTCCTGTCGTGGTGCGGCGCTCGGCCCTGACGACCTCCGGGCCGCCGGGATCGCTGAGCGTCTCGCGGGCATCGGCTACGCCGTTGCGGATCTCGGCGACGTGAACGTCAGCCAGAAGCTGGCCCCAGCCGCCGAGATCGACGCGCTGGCCGTTGCCGCCAGCGAGGCCGGCTATCGCAGCCTCGAGAATGGCGCCCGCCCGGTCTTCCTCGGCGGCGATCATTCGATTTCGATGGGCTCGGTCGCCGGCGTCGCCCGGCACTGCCGCGACACCGGGCGCCCGCTGTTCGTGCTGTGGTTCGATGCGCATGGCGATTTCAACACCTGGGCCACCACCGAAACCGGCAATATCCACGGGATGTCGCTGGCCCGCCTGTGCGGCGAGCCGGGCTTCCACAACTCCACCGACTGGTTCGCCACGGTCGACCCAGCCAACGTCATGATCCTCGGCGCGCGCGCCCTCGATTGCGAAGAGGCGCAGCTGCTCGACGAACGTGGCGTGCAGGTGGTGGACATGGACGCCATCCGCGTCGCGGGCGTGGCGACGCCGCTCCAGCACTTCCTCGATCGTGTGGAGGCGGCGAACGGCCATCTGCATCTCTCGCTCGACGTCGATGCCATGGACCCCAGCCTCGCCCCCGGCGTCGGCACCACGGTGTCCGGCGGTCTCAGCCGCGACGAAGGCGACCTGGTGATGGACATGCTGCACAGGAGCGGCCGCGTCGGCTCGCTCGACCTCGTCGAACTGAACCCTTTCCTCGACCATCTCGGCATGAGCGCCGACCTGATGATCGACCTCACCGCCCGCCTGTTCGGCGAGCGCCACTCCACCCCGGCCGCGAGGCAAGCGGCCCTGTCAATGACGGCCTGACGGCCGCAACACGAGCACTCGAAGCCTGACTGCTCCAGCAAAGTAAGAGGCGAATATGACCCAGTTCATCGGCACCAGCGATATCCGCGCCCTCCTGAGGAAGACCGGCGTCGAGCCCTTCCTCGTCGGGCTCGCCGACTACATCGAAGCCGATTTTCGCCGCTGGGAGCAGTTCGAGAAGGCGGCGCGCCTTGCCAGTCACAGCCACGATGGCGTCATCGAACTGATGCCGGCCTCGGATGGCGCGCTCTACGCGATGAAGTTCGTCAACGGGCATCCCAAGAACACCGCCGCCGGCAAGCTGACGGTCACCGCCTTCGGCGTCCTCGCCGATGTCGCTACCGGCTATCCGCTGCTGGTCTCGGAGATGACCATCCTCACCGCGCTGCGCACCGCCGCAACCTCAGCTGTCGCTGCGCGCACCCTCGCCCGGCCGGGCAGCCGGACGTTGGCGCTGATCGGCGCCGGCGCCCAGTCTGAATTTCAGGCCCTGGCCTTCCGGGCACTGCTCGGCATCGAAGAAGTGCGTGTGTTCGACGTCGATGTCGAAGCAGTCGACAAATTCTGCCTCAACCTCGCAACCAGCGGCCTACGCCTCATCCGCGCTCCGTCCGTCGCCGAAGCCGTGCGCAGTGCCGACATCGTCACCACCTGCACCGCCGCCAAGCGCCACGCCGACGTGCTGATACCGGAGATGATCGCCCCCGGCGTGCACCTCAATGCCATCGGCGGCGATTGCCCCGGCAAGACCGAGTTGCACCGCGACATCGTCGCCAGGGCCTCGGTGTTCACCGAATACACTCCGCAGACCCGCATCGAGGGCGAAATCCAGCAACTGCCGGATGACTTCGCCGTCACAGAACTATGGCAGGTGCTGTCGGGACACAGCCCAGGTCGCCGCACGGCCGCCGAGGTGACCCTTTTCGACTCAGTCGGCTTCGCCGTCGAAGACTTCTCAACCCTGCGCTACGTCCGCGATCTGAGCCTTGTCGAGGCACGCCACATCGACCTGATCCCCGAACTCGACGATCCAAAGGACCTGTTCGGACTACTGATGCATCAGAGTCGGCCAGGGCATGTCGAGTTCGCCGAAACCACAGTTGAGCAGCGACGCTAGCGGTTCCCCGCCAGCCCAATCTCCGCGATCAGCCCCCGGTGGTTCGAGCCCATCGAGTCTCCCATTGCGTCGACTTGCTCGATCACCAGCGGCGCGCGGGCGAAGACGTTGTCGATAGGCACGCCAAGCGGGCCGAGGCGCACCGGCCAGGTGGCCGGATAGAACGGGCCCGGCGCCAGCTTTTCGCGACTCGCCAGTCCGTCGATCCTGGCGGACCACGCTGCAGAGTTGAAATCGCCGGCCAGCACCAGCGGCCCTTCGAGCCGACCGATCGCCAATCCTAACCGGCGGAGCTCTTCGTCCGGGAAGTCGTCGAAATAAGGTTTGACCAGATGGGCGCCGACGATGTTGACGCGCTGGCCACCGACAACAGTCGCTGCGGTGATCAGCCGGTTCCGCCATACCTCGCTCAATGAGCCTACGGCCACACTCTCGAGCGGGGTGCGCGACAGCAGCACGGTGGAGCAGTCATCACTGATATCGCAGCCGGCATGATACGGGTAAGTAGCGAGCAGCTTTTCGCGATATGGCCCGATCGGCGAAGCCTCCATCAGCAGCACCACGTCGGCTCCGGAACCAATGATGAAATCGGCAATCGCCGCGCCGTTCCGGTTGTCCACGAGGAGATTGAAGCTCAGCAGCCTCAAGAGCGGCTTGCTCCCGACCCCTTGTGCGGCGATCCGCGCTTCCTGCTGGCGATAGATGATCGCCCCGCCCTGCCCGGCGCTGACGGCGAATACGAACAGGAACAGCAGCCCGCGTCGCCACGCCCCGCCGATGAACAGCAGCAGCACCAGCCCCAGTAACGCGGCGGCGATATGAAAGCGCAGCGATTGCAGCAGCGCCTGCCCCGGAACGCCGAAATCGACGCTCACCGCGAGCAGCACGCCGCACACCACCAGCGCCAGCGCGGTGATCGCCCCCCTCAGTTCACGCAGCATGCAATGATCCCCGTCAGATGCGCCGAACCGTAGCGGCAGCCGCGGCGCCGGACCAGCCCGCGCGCTACAGGTGCTTCATCATTTGCACACAGCCGCTCCGCATCCCGCTGAGCTCCTCGGGGTCCCAGACCTCGCGCTGCCAGCCGCGCTTCTCGTAGAACCCGATGGCCTCCGGAGCCGAATTGAGCATCAGCGTGGTGATGCCGAGCTTGTAAGCGTGGTTGATCACCCCCTGCTCCATCACGCTCCCATGCCCCTGCCGCTGGCGATCGGCCACGATCCCGACGAGGCGCACGGCGGCGCGTTCGCCCTTCAGGTCGAGCCGGGTCGTCCCGATAGGTTCGCCATCGAGCAGCAGCAGGAACTTGATGTGGTTCGCGGCTGCGTCGTCCGGGTGCGCATCGTTGTAGACGAAGCCCGGATGCCGCTCGGGCGGAAACAGCACCTCGCGCCGAATCCGATGCATCGCCGCCCACTCTTCGGGAGTCTCCACCCGCCTCAACTCGTAAGTCATTGCCCCTCCATAAGAAAAGAGCCGCCCGAGGGCGGCTCCTGATTGTTCGGACCGGCGGGTGCCCTCACCCGACTGCCGCTTCGGTCGCGCCTTGCGCCGCGGCGCCGCGTTCGAGCAGCAGGCGGTTGTAGGCGTTGATGTAGGCGCGGGCCGAGGCGACGAGCGTGTCGGGCTCGGCGGCGTTGCCGGAGACGATGCGGCCGTTCATTTCGAGGCGCACATGGGCGCTGGCCTGCGCGTCGGTGCCGCCGGTGACGCCGTCGATGGCATAAAGCACCAGATGAGGATCCTTGCCGACGGCCTGCTTAATCGCGTTGAAGATCGCATCCACCGAGCCGGTGCCGTCGAACGCAGCCTTCACTTCGACCCCATCGATGGTGATGGTCAGGTCGCAGTGATGCACGCCGCCGGTCTTGGAGATCACCTCCATGTCGACCAGCTTGATGCGGTCGTCGACCGAGCCGGCCTCGTCATCGACCAAGGCGACGATATCGGCGTCATAGACGTGCTTCTTGCGGTCAGCCAGGTCCTTGAAGCGAACGAATGCTTCCTGGAAGGCATTATCGCCAAGGTCGTAGCCCAGTTCCTTCAACTTGTCCTTGAAGGCGGCGCGGCCCGAATGCTTGCCCATCACCAAGGTGGTTTCCTTGATGCCCACGCTCTCCGGCGTCATGATCTCATAGGTCTGGGCGTTCTTCAGCATCCCGTCCTGATGGATGCCGCTCTCGTGCGCGAAGGCGTTCTTTCCGACGATCGCCTTGTTGTACTGCACCGGGAAGTTCGCCGCCGCCGAGACTATCTTGCTGGCCCGGCTGAGGTGCGTCGATTCGATCTGAGTGTGGTACGGCATGGCGTCGGCGCGGGTGCGCAGCGCCATCACGATCTCCTCGAGCGCCGCGTTGCCGGCGCGCTCACCCAGGCCATTGATGGTGCATTCGACCTGCCGCGCCCCCCCCCGCACCGCGGCCAGCGAGTTGGCGACCGCGAGGCCCAAATCGTTGTGGCAGTGGGCTGAGAAGATCACCTTGTCGGCGCCCGGCACGCGCTCGATGATCGAGCGGAACATCGCCTCGTGCTCGGCCGGAATGGCGTAGCCGACGGTGTCGGGCAGGTTGATAGTGGTGGCGCCGGCCTTGATGGCGAGCTCGACGCAGCGCGCCAGGTAGTCGATCGGCGTGCGCGTGGCGTCCATCGCGCTCCACTCGACATTGTCGATGAGGTTGCGGGCCTGCGCCACAGTGGCGGAGATGATCTCCAGCACCTGCTCCTCGGTCTTTTTCATCTGGTGCGCCAGATGGATGGGCGAGGTGGAAACGAACGTATGGATGCGGCCTTGCCTGGCGTGGCGCACCGCTTCGCCGGCGCGGGCGATATCGCCCGGAATGGCGCGGGCGAGGCCGGCAACTACCGAGTTCTTCACTTGCTTGGCCACCGCGACCACCGCTTCGAAATCGCCGTTCGAGGCGATCGGGAAGCCGGCTTCGATGATGTCGACGCCCATCTCGTCGAGGGCTTCGGCCACCTGGAGTTTCTCCTCGAGCGTCATCGTCGCGCCCGGGCTCTGCTCGCCGTCGCGCAGCGTGGTGTCGAAAATGAAGACGCGGTCCTTGTTGCTCTGCGCCTGTGCCTGGGTGCTCATTTCGGTATTCCTATCAAACGGCCGGGGTTCGAAAACCATCGCGACCGGACAAATCGATGTTCGGTTTCTTGCGCGTTATCCCCTGACCACCCGCTCGCTATCCGAGCTGTCGGTTATCAGGGGCTGATAAGAAGGAGAAGCAGGGCGGCCGGCAGCAGCAGCAGCGCAGCAGCCAGAATCAGCCGGCTCTCCCGAGCCTTCTGTTCAGCGATTGCGATGGCAATGGCGCGTTTGCGCTGCATGGCGAAATTCCGTTTGCGTCGCGGATAGTGCTGGAATTGAAGCCTATTGGCAAGCGTCTGTGACGACAGATTCAAACCCAGACGTCATTTTCCGCCGTCCTCGCACCGCCCTCGGCACCGGTGTTGAGCGTACCGCGTGGCTCGATCAGCAGCATCTTCACCTCGCGCTCGGCGAACGGCTTGTGCTCGATTCCGCGCGGCACGACATAGAGTTCGCCCGGCCCCACCGTCACCGATCCATCGCGGAAATCGATCCGCAACTGCCCCTCCAGCACCAGGAACGCCTCGTCGGTATCCTTGTGGTCGTGCCAGATGAAGTCGCCTTCGATCTTCACCACCTTGAACTGGTAGTCGTTAAGCTCGGCCACGACGCGCGGCTGCCAGTGCCCGTCGATCTTTCCGATCTTCGCAATGAGGTCGATGCCGGTGTAAGCGGCCATTCCGGTCTCCTTTAGGGAGCCGAGATTGGCGCGCTGCTAGCCGGCTGGTCTTGAACGTTCGTGCGCGATCTCAGGCTGCGAGCAGCCGCACCCACGCTGCCGGCGTCATCCCGTAGGTTCGCTTGAAATGCCGGCTCATGTGGCTCTGGTCGGCGAACCCGGCACCAATCGCGGCCGCCGCCAGCGAGGCGCCCTCGCGCATCGCGCTGCGCGCCTGGCCCAACCGGCGCATCACCAGATAGCGGTGCGGACTGGTCCCATAGAGCTGCCTGAAGTCGCGTGACAGCTGCCAACGGTCTCGCCCGCCGATCGCCTCGAGCTCCGCCAGCGTCACGGGCGCGTCCAGCGCTCCATCGAGGAACTCTCGCGCCCGCTCGGCTGCTCGATAGTCGCTCAGCCCGGTGTGTCGCCCTTCGCGGCTGTCGCCGGCCCGGTCCAGTGCCCAGGCCAGGTCGTAAACCGCATCGTCGTATTCGAGGCCTTCGAGCGGTCCATCGAGATGCTCAAGCAATGCCGCCGTGGCATCGCGCAGTTGCGGATCGTGCGAAATCCCGCCAGCCACATAGGGCAGCGGCCGGCCACCCAGCGCCTTCTGCAGCATCGCCGGCTCGATGTAGAGCATGCGATAGCGAAAGCCGCCCTCTGCTCCTGCCTGCCCGTCATGCAGTTCGTCCGGATGCAGCACCATGGTGCCGCCGGGCACGCTGTCGCGCCGCGCCCCGCGATAGTTGAAGCTCTGCACGCCCGAGAGCGTCAGCCCGATCGCGTAGGTATCGTGCCGGTGCGGCTCGTAGGCACGGCCGGCGAAATAGGCCTCGATCCGCTCGCAACCCGGCTCATCGGGCGCGCGGCGTATCCACCCGGCGCGCCCGGTTTTGACGATCGCACCCGTGCCGGCAGCTTGTTCGCTCATGCCGCAAGACTAGCGCCCGGCCGGCAATGTGCCAACCGGGCGTCTGCGAGCCGTCAGCCGAAGGTGATCGCCGCCGACAGCACGATGAGAATGAGCAGCGTGGCGTTGGCCATGCCGACCCTCGGCGCGAGCTTGGCGGCGGACATGTCGCCGCCCTCGATCCGCTTGCCCAGCATGCCGCTATAGATCACGCCGGCGATCAGCAGAAGCACCAGCACCATCTTGATCCAGAACCAGACGCTGATGCCGCCGACGCCGCCATATTTGAGCCAGATCATCAGCGGTCCGGTGATGATCAACAAGCCGATCCCGGCGCGCCCTACTTGCGCCAGCCCCTTCATGATGTTCATCAGCAGCGGCCGGGTCTCGGGCGCCGCGCTCTGCATTCGGCTTCCGACCACAGGAATGCCGAAGGCAGCGGCGCCACCAAGCGCCAGGCCCATGAAGTGCAGCCACAACAGAATTGTATTGATTACATCCACGCACGCCTCCCCCAAGCAAGCAAGCAACGGTACGTCACCGTACACTTGTGCGAGAGTCGTTGGGAGTCACATCCTGAGCGACGCGGTGGGCCGTCCCGCCACCGCCACTACGCAGCGATAGCGGCGGTTACCAGCGCGTAGACCCGATCGAAAGCGGCGTCGTTCTCGGGGTCGTTCCAGTCCAGGGCATGTGCCGGATCGTGGAAGCGCGCCATGGCGTCGAAAATGGCCTGAGCGGTCGATTTGGGATCGGCCTCGCGGAACTCGCCGGCGGCGATACCGTCCGCGACGATCTTCTCGATCTGGGCGACGAGGAGTTGAACATGGCCGGAAATCACGACGGGCGCCTCGCTGAAGATCGCGCGGGCGATCGAGAACAGTTCGGGATCGCTCGACGCATACTTGCGCTTGGTGGTCCTCAATCCATCGAACCACTGCCGCAGGCGCAGGCTCGGCTGGACGTCGGAATAGGCGATTGGCTCGAGCCGATCGGACGTCCGCCTCAGCCAGCCCTCGACCACCGCGTCGCGCAGCGCAGCCTTGCTCTGGAAATGCCGGTAGACACTGCCATGGCTGACACCGAGCAGCCGCGCGACGTCGACCACGGTGGTCTTCTGCGGGCCAAAGCGGCGGAACACCTGCTCCGCCGCCTCGAGGATCCGTTCGCGGGTCAAGACCTCGTTCATCAGGCTCCAGTTCGCTCGCTGTCGAGCATCGCCATCTGCGCCGGCATGTAGCGCTCGCCGCGCGCGGCATTCGGCGGCACAGCCTCTTCGATGGCCGACAGATCGGCCCCCGTCAACACCACATCGAGCGCACCGAGTGCCTCAGTGAGACGATCGCGGCGGCGCGCCCCGATCACCGGCACGATGTCCCTGCCCTGCGCCAGCACCCAGGCGATCGCCAGTTGAGCGACGCTGACGCCCTTGCCGGCCGCGATCTCGCGCAGCCTTTCAACCAGTTGCAGGTTGTGATCGACATTCTCGCCGCTGAAGCGTGGGCTGTGGCCGCGGAAGTCGCCGGCGACGAGCCCGTCCTTGCTCCAGTGCCCGCTGATCAGGCCGCGCGACAGCACGCCGTAGGCGGTGATGCCGATGCCCAGCTCGCGCGTAACCGGCAGGATCGCCCGCTCGACGCTACGCGAAATCAGCGAATACTCGATCTGCAAGTCCGCCACCTGGTGTACTGCGTTGGCACGGCGGATGGTCTCCGGCCCGACCTCGGACAGGCCGAGATGGCGGACGTAGCCGGCAGCGATCAGGTCCTTGATGGCGCCGACGGTGTCCTCGATCGGCACGTTCGGATCGAGCCGCGCCGGCCGGTAGATGTCGATGTGGTCAACGCCGAGGCGTTCGAGTGTGTAAGCGAGCGCGGTCTTCACCGCCGCTGGCCGACCATCGAAGCCGAACCACTGCCCATCCGGCCCGCGCTGCGCGCCGAACTTGACGCTGAGCACGGCATCGTCGCGGCGGCCCTTCAGCGCCTCGCCGATCAGCATCTCGTTGTGGCCCATGCCGTAGAAATCGCCGGTGTCGATCAGCGTGACGCCGGCCTCGAGCGCCGCATGCAACGTCGCGATGCTCTCGCTGCGATCGGACGGCCCATAAGCGCCCGACATACCCATGGCGCCCAACCCGAGGGCGGAAACGACGGGGCCCGATGTTCCCAATGTGCGATGATCCATGACCAGTCTCCTTGTGGTGAGACCGTGCAAATGGATGACGACTGACAAAAATGCAAGTCTGTCAGTTGATTTTTGTCGACTCGGGTTATGCGCGTCCGCCTTGCTGCCGACACGGTGCGGGACGACCCTGGCTCACCCTCGCCTTGGGGAGGATGCGATGGTGCGGTCTCTCGGCTTTGCCTTTGTCGCCCTGGCAGCAGTGATTTCGGCGGCGACACCATCGCGCGCCGAAGGGGTCAGCATGGATCTGCTGATGCTGCAGGCGACAGCCCGCATCGGCGTAGCACTTGCTGCCGGCAACTATTGCGCCGGCGTCGAACTCCGCCCGCTGATCGAAACGACCGCGCACTATCTCGCCGGTGCCAACGCTCCAGCAGCCGCCGACCGGGACCTGATCGCGGAGACCCGCAGCCTGCTCGACGCCGCAATCTACGACACCGCTTTTTGCGACCAGCCTTGCACGACCCTGCCCGCGGCCGCGGCCGGGACCGGAACCGAGCCTTTCACGCCTCAAGCCACATCAAGCTATCTCGCGGCGTTCGACGCGGTGGTAAGCCGCTGGCTCGCGGCCGCAGAGCACGATCCGCCAACGCTTACCATCAGCACTGCCCGCCATTCCTACGATCCGCTGCCGCGATACGCTCCGGGCGATGCCGTTGCCTACCAGGTGCATGTCGGCCCAGCCTGCCACGGCGCCGTGCTGTGGCTCGATCGTCCATACGCCCTGCCGTCGGCGTTCGATGGAAGCGGCAGCTTCGTGCCGCCGCACGACGGTCTCTGGACGGTTGATCTGAGGCGCCGCGATGGGCTGGCGCTCAGCCCCCTCACCTATCTCGATGCTGCCGGCCTGCCGTCCTACATCAAGGAGTTCTGGGTTGGTGCCAAACCCGCGACCGGCCTCGGCCCGGGCAGTCTTAGCCCGTGGCACAAGCGGCCCTAGCCGTCGGGTTGGCGAAACCGCCTTTCGCTAGTCGCCGAGGTTGAGCGTCCCCTCGCCCACGATCACTGCGTGCCCGCCGATGCCGCCATGGGTGAGCTGGTCGTTTTCCTTGCGCATCTGCAGCGTGATCAGGCTCGGACGCCCCATCTCGTGGCCTTGCCGCAAGCGGAACTCATGCTGCCCGTTGTCGGCGTGACGGACCAGAAGTCCGATCAGCGCCGCGGCAGCCGAACCGGTTGCCGGATCCTCGCCTCCGCTCATGCCGGGTTCGAACATGCGCGCTGCAAAATCGTTGTCCCGCTCTTCAGGCGTCTGGGTGAAGACATAGATCGAGCCGCGACCGACGGGGTAGATCTCGTCCCAGCCGCGCCGCTCCAGGCGGATGCGCTTCAGCGCCTCGGCGTCCTTCACCGGCAGCAGGTAGAACGGCGCACCTGCGGAAAACAGCGCCGGCTCGTACGGTCCGCAGCCGATCTCCTCGGGCTCGAGCCCCAGCGTCGTGGCAATGGTCATCACGCTCGGCGCTTTCCCGATTTCTTCGGGCAACCGCGGCAGGGCGAAGCGGGCGAGCCCGATATCCTTCTCAATGCGCTCGATCACGCAGGTGATCACCCCGACCTTTTCCTCCAGCCGCACCGCCGTGCTGCGATTCTGCAGCCCCAGCACCACGGCCGCCCCGACCGTCGGATGTCCGGCGAAGATCAGTTCTGACGACGGCGTGAAAATCCGCACCGCCGCGGCATGCCGCTCGGACTGCGCTTTCTGGATGAACACCGTCTCGGAGAGGTTGAACTCGGCGGCGATGGCCTGCATCTGGTCATCGAGCAAGCCATCCGCCTTGAGCACTACGGCAAGGGGGTTCCCCTTGAGACGTTCGGTGGTGAAAACGTCCAGCAGCAGGTAGTTGAGTTTCATTTCCGGGCTCCGCGACCGGCAGCAGTTGCGGCAGCCGTGCCCGGACTGTCAAGCACGCCCCAGCGCTAAATCTTGGCCAGCGCGAACGCCAACTTGTCGAGCCCGAGTTCGTCGGCCACCGCATCGACTCCGACCTGATGGTCGTCGCGCTCGTGCAGCCCCGAAATGGTGATGCAACCGATCGGCCCAAAGCCCTTTAGGCGGATGGGGAAGCCCCCGCCCGCCAGCACGAAGTCGGCGCCGTCGAGCGCACGATTCGGGGCAAACAGCCGATCCTCGCGCGCCTGCTCCAGCGCCGCGCGATAGCTCGATTTGAGCAGCCGCTGCACCGTGTTGACCTTGCGGCGCACCCAGTTGGGATTGTCGGCGGTCGTCCCCGGCATCGCCGCGTAGAACATCTGCCGGTCCCAGGTGCGCACATCGACCACCAGTCCCAGCTTCTCGCGCACCGCCCGCTCGCGCACCCGCGCGCCGATGGAGAACGCGATGTGCTCGTCGAACCGGGTGAATTCGAGCCCCTGCTCCTGCTCGATGATCTTGGCGATATCGTCTGCCGTGGCCATGCCGTCCGCTCTCCTCGTGTGCGGCGGGATATAGCCAGCCGGGAGATGTGACAGCAAGCAAGCCTTCAGTCGGACTTCGGCTCCTCGTGCGGCAGCATCAGCGGTGCCGGATCGATGCCCAGATGGTTGGCGACGGCTGTGACCACGAAGCCATGGTCGTGACGCCCGGGCACCCCGGACACGGTGACTGAGCCGACCACGCTCACCCCTTCGATGCGGATCGGGAACGAGCCACCATGCGCCGCGATCTCGGTTGGATCGACATTGTCGTCCGGCGCGAAGCCCCGCTTGTCGCGCTGCTGGCGCAGCGTCATGGCGTAGGACGCGCGGTTGAAGCGCCTGACGCAATTGCTCTTCCGCCGCACCCACTCGAAATTGTCCGGGCCGGTGCCGGGCATCGCATAGTAGTAGAGCGGCCGGTTCCAGAACCGGATATCGATCACCAGCGCCGCCTTTGCCGCCTCGGCCAGCCGGCGGATGTCCTCGCCCAGTTGCAGCGCCGTCGCCTCGTCGAACCGGCTGAACACCAACCGCTTCTCCTGCTCGGCGACCAGCGCGATATCGCTGTCGAAACTCATCGAACACTCCTCAGACTCCGGCCGCCCTCGTAGCATGGGAAACCGGCGCCACGCCCTCCGCCGACGCCGCG
Organism: Devosia sp. P1_H9; assembly: GCF_056405135.1. Taxonomy (NCBI): domain Bacteria; kingdom Pseudomonadati; phylum Pseudomonadota; class Alphaproteobacteria; order Hyphomicrobiales; family Devosiaceae; genus Devosia; species Devosia sp. P1_H9. Next base: position 50,085 of record NZ_JBFUCQ010000013.1, on the reverse strand, counting down.
AATCCTTCCGGCAAATTGGGATTGCCGGTCAGGCCGTCGCCGCACTCCAAGCGTCATAGAGCGGCTGACGGTCTGGCGGTTGGCCGGGGAAGTTGACCTGCGTCCGATCGATCACAGCCCAGGGCAGCCGGCTGTCGGTCCAGATATTGCCGATCGGCACCGCCCAGCTCGGATCGTCCAGCGTCCCGGGTTTCACCACGAACATCGCCGGTGAGGCCAGCGGTTCGTTCCAGAGCTTGGTGCCACAGCTGGCACAGCCGAGCATCCGCACCGTGCGGCCGCTGTCGGCCGCCTTGTCATAGGCAACCAGCTCGCCGCCCAGATGCTCCAGCAGCTCCCGCTTGATCGGCATCGACATCGAGTGGGTCGCCCCGCTCGAACGTTGGCAATCCCGGCAGTGGCAGTTGTAGACCGCCAGCGGAGCTCCGGTGATCCGGTAGCGCACCGCCCCGCACTGGCACCCGCCCTCGACCGGAAACGCCGGCAGCTCGATCTCGCTCATCCAATCCTCCCTGAAGGCATCGTTCAGAACCGGTTCAACCGGCGTAGCTCATTCAGCGCCATCGCCGGAATGAACCGGTTCACAACACGGAAACCGACCAATGATCCCCGAACTTCTACTCCTCGCGGACCACCTGCGTGCCCGCACGCCCAACCAGCAGATCGAAGACCGCCTGCTCGCCGATATCGGTGTCACCCGCGCCGAGCTCAACAAGCAGAATAGCTGGTTCCGCCGCAAGGCCCGCTAAGCCGCCAACAGTTCATCAGGCGTTCATCGCCTTATGGGCATAAGCCCCCCGCCGATCCCGGCACCATCCAAACTGACGAGATGATCAAATGGCTTTCAGCCTGACGTCCATGTTCCGCCGCTCGCAGCGGAAGCGGGTCCTCACCGACCTGATGAAGTTCGACGACCACCTGTTGCGCGATATTGGCCTCACCCGCACCGACCTCGCGGTCATGCGTTCCGGCCGGCACCACGCTTCGCCGACCCGCGGCCATGAATAGCCGCCGGGTGTCCGACATAGCAAACTAGAAGGGCTCCGAGATCATCGGGGCCCTTTGTGTTTTCAAGGGCCGACAACTGCTAGAACTGCGCCACACCGACTGCCCGGAGGCGGCTACAGATGAGCGACTCTCAACCCAATCTTGCGGCCCATGAAGCCGCCCGGCGCTTCAGCCTCAGGCACCGGCAGCCGATCGTTCTGCCGCGTACTTACGGCGAGTATCTCGCCGACCGCATAGCCGCTGTCGTCGGCTCATGGCGCTTCATCATCGTCCAATCGGTGTTGCTGGTGTCCTGGATCATGCTGAACGTCGTCGCCTGGATGCAGCACTGGGACCCCTACCCCTTCATCCTGCTCAATCTCGTCCTGTCGTTCCAGGCCGCCTTCACGGCGCCGATCCTGATGATGGCGCAGAATCGGCAATCCACCATCGACCGCCAGAAGGCACAGCTCGACTACGACGTGAACCTGCGCGCCGAACTCGACATCGAAGCCTTGCACGAAAAGATCGATCTGCTGCGCCAGGAAGACATCACCCGGCTCGTTGGCCTGCTGGAGGTGCTGACCAAGGAGCGGATCGGCAAGGACGGCGGCAAGGCCTAGCCGCGCCCGTGCTACTCGGCCGGCGTTCCCAGGCCGCCGTGCCGCGCCCGCTCGAGCCGCTTCTCCTGATTGATATAGGCGAGTGCATCTTCCGACTGGAACATCTCGAGTTCGTCGTCATGCTCCGAGACCGGCGTCATCGCGAGGTCGGTATAGGCCTTGCGGTTGGGATCGTTCTTGATCTTCAGCCAGTGCCGCCCGTAGCGCGCGTAGAGCAGGCCCCAGCGTGCCAGCTTCACCGCCGTTTCCGCCCAGTATCGAGGGTAGAACACGAACGCTGACTCGATGCCACGTTCTGGCCGGCGCGACAGCCGGTGCTTCTGCCGGAGCGCACCGCCCTCGAGCGGATGCACCTTCTCGATCTTGATCGAGCCCATGAACCAGGTGGAGAGGAACAGGATGTTGGGTGCCGAGATGCCGCTCGCGGCGGCGCGGCGCATCATCGTCGTCACGTGCCCGGTCGTGTAGTAACGATCCCAAGCCATGGCGTAGCACCGTTCCCAATCGGCCTTGCTCATGTGCCCATGCGCTGTGGTCGCGTGGTTGAGGTCGTATTTGTTGAGGTCCTTGTCCATCGGCACGGCGGCGCGATGAAGCTTCTGGTGATCCTCCGACCCCGGCAGCGGCGTCAGGTAGAAGAACTCCAGCATATCGACCGGCAGCTCGCGCTTGATCACGTCGATGTCGTGCATGATCGAGTCGACCGTATCGCCGGGGAAGCCGAGGATGTAGCCGGCATAGGTGATGATGCGCTTCGCCCGCCAGGCCAGCAGCATCTTGCGGTACTCGGTGATCTTGTTCTGCTTCTTCTTGGCTCCGGCAAGGTTGGCCGGGTTGATGTTCTCGAGCCCGATGAACACCCGCTTCACTCCGGCGCGGGCGCACTTTTCGACGAAGCCATCGAGCTTGTGGCAGAGCGTATCGACCTGGATGACGAACTTCATCGGGATCTTCTCCACCTCGCGCAGGTGGATCAGCCGGTCGAGGATCGGCTCCCAGTCCTTGTTGCGGGCGAAGTTGTCGTCGGTGATGAAGTAGGCGTGGATCCCTTGGGCGTGGTTGTCGCGGATGATGCGCTCGACGTCGTCGGGCGAGCGCCGCCGCGACTTGCGCCCCTGCACGTTGATGATGGTGCAGAACGAGCATTGATAGGGGCAGCCGCGGCCGGCATCGAAACTGGTGATCTGCGTTGCGGTGCGCTGCACATGGCCGGCCGGCATGAACGGGGTCGGCGCGTGCTCGATACCAGGCAGGTCGTTCATGAAGTTGTAGACAGGCTTCAACGTGCCGGCCCAGGCGTCGACCAGCACCTCGTCGAGACGACCTTCAGCCTCGCCGGCATAGAGCGAGATACCCAGCGCCTGCGCCTCACGCAGCCCATCGTCGTCTCCCGCCAGCATGCTGATCGTGCCGGACACGTGAAAGCCGCCAATCCCGACCGGAATGCCGAGAGCGCGCAATGGCTGAGCGATGTCGAGGGCGCGCGGAAACTGGTTCGATTGCACGCCCACCAGCATCACCATGCCGGCATCGGCTGCCTTGATGCGGGCCGCGATGTCCTTGATGTGCACGCGGCTGTTGGTTTCGTCCATCGGCTCGACGTCCCAGTCGACGTTCGGCCCGAGCACCTGCCGGCTGATGCTGTCCTGCACCAGGCCGTACATGGCGGCGAGTGAATTGGACGGAATGGGCGAGCGCCACCACTGGATCACGTAGCCGTCGTCGTCGTAGTGCGACGGCTTGATCAGCACCAATGCGAACCGTTTGCGGGTCGTCGTGGGCACGGCAAACTCCACGTCGGATACGGGAGAAGCCCACCGGTAGCAGGTCTATGTAACGCACAAAAGCAGAAGGGGCCCGAGGGCCCCTTCGAACGTTGGACTGATGCAGCGCGGCCTCAGTTCTTGGCCTTGCCCACGAGGGCGCCAGCCTTGATCACAGTGGCGCGCCAGCGCGCATTAAACCAGGCGTGGAGCAAGGCCCCGCTCAGTTCTTGGCCTTGTCGACGAGGGCGCCGGCCTTGATCCACGGCATCATGCCACGGAGCTTCTCGCCCACGACTTCGATCGGATGCTCGTCGGCCAGGCGACGGGTCGCCTTGAAGCGCGACGAACCGCCCTTGTATTCCTGCATCCACTCTGAGGTGAACTTGCCCGACTGGATGTCGTGCAGCACGCGCTTCATCTCGGCCTTGGTCTCCGAGGTGATGATGCGCGGGCCCGACACGTACTCGCCCCACTCGGCGGTGTTCGAGATCGAGTAGTTCATGTTGGCGATGCCGCCCTGGTAGATCAGGTCGACGATCAGCTTCACCTCGTGCAGGCACTCGAAGTAGGCCATTTCCGGAGCGTAGCCGGCTTCCACCAGCGTCTCGAAGCCGGCGCGGATCAGCTCGACCAGGCCACCGCAGAGCACGACCTGCTCACCGAACAGGTCGGTCTCGCATTCCTCGCGGAAGTTGGTCTCGATGACGCCCGAACGGCCGCCGCCGACGCCCGAGGCATAGGCCAGCGCGATGTCATGGGCATTGCCCGACGCGTCCTGGTGCACCGCGATCAGGCACGGCACGCCGCCACCCTTCTGGTACTCGCCACGGACGGTGTGGCCCGGGCCCTTCGGCGCGATCATGATCACGTCGACGGTGGCCTTGGGCTCGATCAGGTTGAAGTGCACGTTGAGGCCGTGCGCGAAGGCGATCGCGGCGCCGTCACGGATGTTGGGCTCGATGTCCTTCTTGTAGATGTCGGCCTGCAGCTCGTCCGGGGTCAGCATCATGATGACGTCGGCCCACTTCGCAGCGTCGGCAACCGACATGACCTTCAGGCCCTCGCCCTCGGCCTTCTTGGCCGACGGGGAGTTCGGGCGGAGCGCCACGACGACATCCTTCACGCCCGAGTCGCGCAGGTTCAGCGTATGCGCATGGCCCTGCGAGCCGTAGCCGACGATTGCGACCTTCTTGGACTTGATGATGTTCAGATCGGCATCACGATCATAATAGACGCGCATGGAAATCTCCCTTTTGTGCGTTGGGCCGTCACGGCCGATTTGAAAAATCACGCGGGCTGGTGGTGGACCGCGTAGATGGCAAGAAACTGTTCCGTCGCCCGAGCCGCGTCCCGCGCGATCTCGGCTTCGGAGGTGGCAAAGGTTTCGCCAAGCAGCAGCCGGATCTGCGCGTCGCGCACGACGAGCCCGAAGAAGCTGCGATAAGCCTCCTCCGAACTCTCGAAGCGCAGCAGCCGCGCCTCCCGTCCGGCTTCCAGCACCGGCTTCAGCCGTTTGCGGATAGCGAGCGGCCCGTTCTCGAGCACGATCGCGCCGAGCCCGTGCTTCTCAGCACCGGCATGGCCGATGGCAAGCCGGTTCAGGGTCACCGAGACCTCGCCGACTATGGTGCCCAGGAGGTCCCGAGCAAACTGTTCGATGCTCTGGCGCAGCGACGCGGCGTCGAGCCGCCAACGATCGACCTGCGGCGCCTTCACCTTGGCCGCCTGCCACTGCACCGTTGCGGTCAGCAGCCCGTCACGGTCGCCGAACCACTTGTAGAGCGTTTCCTTCGAGCACGAGGCGCGGCGCGCCACCGAGGTCATGGTCAGCCGGTCGCCCTGCTCGACGAGCAGATCGAGCGCCGCCGTCAGCACTTGCTGCTGACGCGGCGTGAACACCTCTTCGCTGTTGGCAACGACAACCGCCACGACGACACCCAAGGCCCCCGCGGTTCAGGTCCGCATCCGCGAACCGACCGCTCATTCTCCACGTCACGAACCGTACCGTACGTTACGGTTCGGCGCAAGAGGAGAAGTATGGCTTGACGGCGGCGGACAGTCGGCTGCGGCCGTCATACCTCCCGGCGCCCCTGAACGCCACGATCACCGGCGTCGCCATAAGCCGCAAGGCTGGGTTGTCCGATCTGACATGGGATGCTGGTATGGCAGTTCAGAACATTTGGAGGATGAGCATGAAGACGTCGCTGCCAACCCGGGCCTTCGGCAAAACCGGCATGGCGATCACCCGCCTCGGCGTCGGCGCCTGGGCCATGGGCGGCAACATGTGGGGCCCGCAGGACGACGCTGATTCCGACGCGGCCATCCGCCACGCCATCGATCTCGGCATCAACTGGATCGACACCGCCGCAGCCTACGGCGTCGGTCACTCCGAAGAGGTGATCGGCCAGACGCTGAAGGCCCTGCCCGCCGACCGGCACCCTTACGTCTTCACCAAGGGCGGTGTGATCCGCGACGCCAACGGGCAGAACCCGCGCCGGCTCGCCAATCGCGAGAGCCTGCGCAACGAGCTCGAGAATTCGCTCCGCCGCCTGCAGGTCGAGGCGATCGACCTCTACCAGGTGCACTGGCCGGCCGACGACGTGCCGCTCGAGGACTATTGGGCGACGATGCTGGAGCTGAAATCCGAGGGCAAGGTCAAGCACATCGGCCTCTCGAACCACAATGCCGAGCAGCTGGCGCGCGCGGAGGCGATGGGCCACGTCGAAACGCTGCAGCCACCCTTCTCGATGATCAAGCGCGAAACGGCCGAGGAGATCCTCCCCTGGTGCGCGGCGCACGGCACTGGCGTCATCTGCTACAGCCCGATGCAGGCGGGCCTGCTTACCGGCAGCTTCACTAGGGAACGCGTCGCGACCCTCGCCGACAACGACTGGCGCAAGACCAACCCCGAGTTCACCAGCGACCGCCTCGACCGCAACCTCGCCCTGGCGGCGGGCCTGAAGCCGGTTGCCGACAAGCACGGCACGTCGATTTCCACCGTCGCCCTCACCTGGGCCCTCGCCTGGCCGGGCCTCACCGCCACGATCGTCGGCGCCCGCTCACCCGCCCAGGTCGACGGCTGGATCGACGCCGCGAGCATCGAGCTCGACGCAGCCGACCTAGACGCCATCGCCAAAACCATCGCCGCGACCGGCGCCGGCCAAGGCCCGCTACGGCCGTAACCTTATCCGGCTCGGTGTGGCGCGGACGCCGCAACCCATTGGGAAAGCACGAATCCCGTGCTTTCCCCTCCATCAAGACGATTTACAGCAGCCTCCAGCTTCGCGACGTTGCTGAGGCAAATATTGCGGCGGTGGGGCTATCGTCTATGCGTGCGTGGTGGTCTGCGATTGGGTTCGCAGCGCTGAGGATTTGCATCCTCGCGCTGGTGTCGGCGATGGCGGTGGGTGCTGCACAGGCGCAGCCCTATCCCGACTTGATGCTCACCAACACCGTGAGTAACGAGACTCCAGCGGCCGACACCGACATCACCTACACCATCACCGTCACTAACGTGGGGGACGCGGGTAACCCTGGCGCCGACGACGCCTCGAACGTGGTGATGTCAGATCCGTTGCCGCCGGGCACGACGTTCCAAGCGGTCGCCGCGCCGTCTGGTTGGGACTGCAACACCGCATTTGATCCCCTGCCCGCCGTTGGCACTAATGGAACCGTCGTCTGCAAGATCAACCCGCTGTCGGTGGCGGCAGGGTCCCAGGTCTTCACGATCACCGCCCATATCGACGCGGGTACTCCGCCCGGGGCGTTCTTCACCAACATCGCGACCGTTTCATCCCCCGACGATCCCAGCGAAGAGAACAACAGCTACACCGCGACGGCACAGATTCCGGCACCCTGGGTCGATGTCGGCGTACAGAAGCTGGCGGCAGGGAACGTCACGGACGATACCGACCTCGTCTACACCTTGACCGTCACCGCCAGCGGCAGCCCCGCGACGATCACTCTGACCGACGCCCTGCCAGCCCCACTGACCTTTGTATCGCTCGCGGCCCCATCCGATTGGAACTGCTCGACGCCGGCCGTGGGCAGCAACGGCACTGTCAGCTGTTCCGCCACGAACCCTTCTGCCAGCTCCGCCGCCTTCACGCTGACGACGCATGTGCCGGACGGCACACCGGAAGGCACGTTCATCCAGAACTTCGCCTCGGTCAGCACGACCAGCAATGACATCAACAGCGAGAACGACAGCTCGACCGTCGGTACGACCGTCGAGGGCGAAGCCGATCTCAGCATCAGCAAGACCGGCCCCGCCAGCGCCGAGCGGTTCGAAGTGCTCAGCTATACCGTCACGGTGAACAACTCCGGTCCGAGCTTTGCCACCAATACCGTGATGACAGACGCGCTGCCCGCCGGCCTGAGGTTCATGAGCATCGCCTTTCCCTCAGGCTGGAGCTGCGCCACCCCGGCGGTCGACAGCGGCGGCACCATTACCTGCAGCCGCAGCGAATTCGCGCCTGCGACCCCCGCAACCTTCACTATCGGCGCAACGGCCGTGCTGGACGGCTCGATCACCAACGTCGCAAGCATCGCCAGCAGCGACCGCGATATCAACACGACGAACAACTCAAGCTCTGCGACGACGGCGGTCACCGACACCGTGTCCCAAGCCTTCGAGGAGATGACGCGCGGCTTCGTCGAAACCCGGCAGAAGCTCATCGGCAACGCCATTGACACCCCCAGCCTCGGCGATCGCCGAGGTGGCGGCCCCAACGTCTCGCTATCCGAGGCAAACGGCGATGCCGTGCTCAACTTCTCTGCCCGTACCGGCGACGCCTGGGACCTCGGTCCCGGCGCGGCCCTGCTGGCCGAGGACACCGCCGCTCCGTTCAGCTTCTGGATCGACGGCTCGCTCACTTTCCACACGCGGGACGATGCCGACGGCAGGCTCAGTGTGGTGGGCGCGGGCGCCGACTACCTGGTGAACGATCGGTTCCTCGCCGGCGTCGCGCTCTATCTCGACAACATGCGCGACGTGACCGACATCGGCGGCATCACCGGCACCGGCGCCCTTATCGGCCCCTATGTGTCGCTGGAGATCCTCGATAACGTCACCCTCGATGCCAGCGTATTCTTCGGCCACTCGTGGAACGACGCGAACGCCACTCTCTTCGGCCAGACCTTCACCGGCACTTTCGAGACTGACCGCTTCATCACCAAGGTGGAGGTCGAGGGCGAGTGGAGCGCCGACGCGTTCACAATCCGGCCCAGCGCCAGGCTGTACTTCGCCAACGAGGACGTCGGCGATTACACCGTGACCAACCCATCGGGAGACGTCGTGAACGTCGACGGCTTCTCGACGTCGACGCTGGAACTCGGCGGCGGCCTCACGCTGGCGCGAACCTTTGCATTCAGCGACGAGCTCGACCTGACCCCGACCATCGGCGTCCGCGCCGGCCTGGGCGGCACGGGCTCTGCGCTTGCGATCGACAACACCTTTGCCGGGCTCACCGGTGGCGTGACGCTGGCCGGGCCGGATTGGTCGCTGCGGGCGCTGGCCGACTATGGGATCGACACCACCGGCCTTGTGGCGGCATCGATCCGTGCCAGCATGATGGGACGGTTCTAGCGACGGGCAGTCGGCGCTAGGCCGCCTGCTTGAACGTCCGCGCCCGGAACGCCAGCATGATCAGCAGCACGCCGCCGAAGATCGAATAGCCGGCGATCATCCAGATCAGCGACAGCGCGCCGGCGCCTGGCTGGAACAGCAGCAGCAGGCCAAAGACGATAGTGAGCAGGCCGAACAGCCCCAGCACCCACTCGCCCTCGATCTCCTTGCGCGCCTGGATGGCGCCCCAGATCGTCAACACGCCGATGATCACTGCCCAGATGCCGATGAACAACAGCAGCACGAATGTCGTCATGCCCGGCCAGAAGAACGCCGCGAGGCCGGCGAGAACGCTCACCACCCCGCTGATGGCGAGCCACCAGCGCGCGCCCATCCCACCGATCGTCCGGCCCGAGATCGCCGCCCACAGCGCAAAGACGCCGTCGACCAGGGTGTAGGCACCCCATAGCAGGGTGAGCGAGATCAGCGTGATGGCGGGCCAGAAGATCGCCAGCACGCCGAAGGCGATCGCGGCGATGCCGCGCAGCAGGAGCAGCCACCAGCTGTCGCCGAGCATGCGGCGCAGGCCGGGAGGAAGATCGGAAGGTACGGAAGACTGCGTCTCGGCCATCGTGCTTCTCCACTGGTTGCGGAAAAGCTCCCGGAACCTCCGAGAGCCCCGCACCGATACTAGCAGAGTCTCCGCGCAGTTAAGAAGGCAAACGCCTGTCTCGCCTTCGATCTCGATAGTAGCCGCGCAATGCTCTCGCAATCCCGACAGTCAAAATGGTCGATGCGGTCACCAGTGACCCGTCCATCAGCGTTGTGCAGGCACACACCGGCACAACCATCAACTGCCCGATGACCACCTGTCAGCTGGGCTGCGGCCTCGTTATTGCCGCGCCAGCAATGGAGAGCGCTACCGGTGCCGGTAGGGCACCCATTTCTACCGGTCCGGGGACGATCCGGAGCGGTCCTCGGCCAATCGGACAGGCCGCGTCAGCAGATGATTGCGCGTCGGCCCGGTCAGGCGGTGAAACGCACCGCCCCGATGTGGGGCAGGTTGCGGTTGCGCTGGGCGTAGTCGATCCCGTAACCGACGACGAACTTGTCGGGGATCTCGAAGCCGATCCAGCGCGCCTTCACGCTGGTCTCGCGCCGCGACGGCTTGTCGAGCAGCGCGCAGACCTCGATGCGCTTGGGGTGGCGCGTGCCGAGAATTTCGAGCACGTGCTTCAGCGTGTAGCCGGTGTCGACGATGTCCTCGACCAGCAGCACGTCGCGCCCCTCGATCTCGCCGCGCAGGTCCTTGAGGATCCGGACTTCGCGGCTGGATTCGGTGGAATTGCCGTAGCTCGACACCTCGAGGAAATCGACCTCCACCGGCAGGTCGAGCTCGCGCACCAGGTCGGCGATGAACACGAAAGAGCCGCGCAGCAGCCCCACCACCACCAGCTTCTCGGTGCCCGCGTAAAACTCCGAGATTTCCTTGGCGAGTGCCTCCACCCGCGCCGCGATCGCCTTGGCCGAAATCATCTCGTCGATCACGTAGTTCTTCGCCGTCATGCCTACTTCAGAGCCCCTTGGGTGAGTCCGCGCACAAAATACTTGCCGCCGATCAGATACACCAGCAGCGGCGGCACGATCGCCATCATCACCGTCGCCGCGGAGCCGCCGGCGCGCACGCCCATGATCGCCACGGTGATCGGCTGCTGGTCGCCCGAGGTGAACACCATGCCGTAGAGGTATTCGTTCCAGATCGAGGTAAACTGCCAGATCACCGTCACCGCGATGATCGGGCCCGACAGCGGCAACATCACGCGGATGAAGATGCGCCAGAACCCGGCGCCATCGACCTGCGCCGCCTTTACGATCTCTGTCGGCACCCCCGCGTAGAAGTTGCGGAAGAACAACGTCGCGAACGAGATGCCCATCACGGTGTGGATCAGCAGCAAGCCGAGCACGTTGTTCTGCAGCCCGAGCTGGCCGATGATCCAGGCCCAGGGCAGCAGCTCGATCTGGCTGGGCAGAAATATACCGAGGAAGATCATCACGAAGACGAACTCCGAGCCCGGAAACTTCCACTTGCTCAGCACATAGCCGTTGAGCGCCCCGATGATCGCCGTGGCGATCGTCGCCGGCACGGTGATGATCAGCGAGTTGAGAAAGTTCGGCCCCAGCCCCCGGCACATGCCACTGACGCAGGCGTCGTTCCAGGCCCGCAGGTAGTTGTCGAACGAGAAGCTCTCCGGCACGGCGATGACGCCGTTGCGAAAGACCTCCTCCCCGTCGCGGAACGAGTTGAAGAACACCAGCAGCGCAGGCACCGCGTAGACGAGCGCGAACAGCGTCAGCACGACGTAGATCAGAACGCGAGACACCGCCCACCGACGACGGGCAGCAACCCCGTCGCGGTCGGCGTAGTCGAGCGTCAGTGCGGTCACGGCAGGGTCTCGTCGAGCCAGGCGACCTGCCGCCGCTCCTGCCAGGTGCCGCCACCCTCGTGGTTGTTGAACGTGTAGCTCTCGATGGTCTTGGGGCCGGCCCAGGCATTGTAGGCGCCGTAGACGGTCGAGGGCGGGCAGACGTCGTCCATCAATGCCACCGAGAACAGCGCCGCTGCCTTGGAGCGCGCCGAGAAATGCACGCCATCGAAGTAGTTGATAGTCTTATAGGCCGCCGCCGCCTTCTCGCGATGCGTCGCGAGGAAGCGCACGATCTCGCCATAGGGGTCGCGGCTCGTGAGCCCCACCGCACGCGGAAAATCGCAGAGGAACGGCACGTCCGGCATCGCCGCCTTCACCCGCGACTCGAGCCCGGCCACGGCGATCGAAATACCGCCGCCCTGGCTGCCGCCGACCACCGCGAGCTTGGTGGGATCGGTTTCAGCTCGGCCCAACGCCGCCTCCACCGCCCGCACACCGTCGGTGTAGACGCGGCGGTAGTAGTAATCCTTCGGGTCATTGAGACCGCGGGTCATGAAACCGGGATGCGCCGGGAACGAGCCGGCCGGATCCGGCGTATCGCCGCGCGACCAGCTGCTCCCCTGCCCGCGCGTATCCATCACCAGCACGGCGCGACCCGTCGCCGGCCACAGCAGATGCTCCTGCGGCAAACCGCGACCGCCGCCATAACCGATGAACTTCACAACCGTGCCGCGCGGCGCAACGCCCGCCGGCTTGATGTACCAACCGCGCACCTTGTCGCCGCCGAAGCCGGAAAAGGTCACGTCGAACACGTCGAACAGCCTCAGGCCCGTGTCGACGGCCTCGAACACCGCTTCGAGCGGCTTGGCGCGTGACTCGGCGAGCGTTGTCGCCCAAAAGCTGTCGAAATCGGCGGGAGCGACGGCGCTAGAGCGGTAGCTGTCGAGCTGGGCTTGCGGCAGGTCGAAAAAGGGCATGGCGACAATCTTGATTGGGTTGAATTGCGATGGTGGGTGAAAATCGGCTCGGCGGAAAGCACTACGAAGGGCGGGGACGCGAACTTCCGCGAACGACCAGCCGCGGCGTTACGACGAAGTGCTCGCCCTGCAGCCGGCCATCGATCCGCTCGATCAACAACCGGGCTGCCTGGAGGCCCAGCACCTGGCCGGATTGATCGACGCTGGTCAGGCTGTTCTGCGCGAGGTCGCAGTAGATCGTGTTGTCGTAGCCAACGATGGCGAGATCGCCCGGCACCGACAGACCAAGATCCTTGGCGACGCTGAGCGCATGCAGCGCCACCATGTCGGTCCAGCAGAACAGCGCCTCGGGCCGGTGCCGGGCCTCCAGCAGATGCCGGACTGCCGTCTGCGTCTCGCGCGCCGACTGGTCGGCCGGCACGATGTTGATGTACTGGCTCAGCCCGCACTCCTTCATCGCCTCGCGATAGCCGCGCTCGCGCTGCACGGTCACCACCACGTTCTTGGCGGGGACTGCGAGTGTCACCATAGTGATGCGGCGATAGCCGTTGGCGGCGAGATGGCGCACCACGAGACCAGCGCCGGCGATGTCGTCGTTGTTGGCAGTATCCAGCGTGGCGATCTGCGGGACGTGATAGCCGACGATCGCGGTGGGGATCCGTGCAGAAACAGACTCGGCCGTCTCAGGCGGCATGCGCGGTCCGATCATGATCAGCCCGTCCATCTGCCGGTCGATCATCGAGTCGATGAGCGACATCTCGATCGGCTCAGCCGATCGGCTCACACCCAGCATGGTCTGATACTGCGTGCGCTCGAGCGCGTCGTTCACCCCGGCGAGGATGTCGGCGAAGAACGGGTTGCGCATATCCGGCAGCAGCACGCCAAGCGTGTAGGTGCGCCCGCGCATCGCCCGCGCCCCGGCATGCGGCCGGTAGTTCAGCTTCTCCATAGAGGCCTGAACCTTGGCGCGAAGCGCGTCGCTGACGCCATAGGCATCGCGCAGCACCTTCGAGACCGCCGCCACCGACACCCCTGCGTCGGCAGCAACCGTCTTGATGGTAACCCGGCCGGTCTTGGTGATTGGCGCCACAGTTCCCCCCGAACCGCCCTCCTTCTAGCAACCCGCTTTCCACAACACAACGTGAGCGATTTTGGCGGTTGTTGAGGGCATTTGGCGGTTCATGCGCCAATTTGGCGGTTCATGCGCGAATCCTGCTTGAACTGATCGTGTAGAACGGTATACGTAGAACGTCACACGTTGATCGGCAGCCAAAGGCGCCGGACGGACCGCAACAGGTCCCTTGGAGGATGCAAAAGTGAACGAGACGATGCTCATCCGGGCAGGTGAAGCCGTATCCGGCCATGGCGCCTGGGTCGCTGAAATGATCCACCCCAGCGTCGATCAGGGCGTCGGCACGCAGTCGTCCTTCCTCCGCAAGACCTTCAACCTCTCCTCCCGCGGTGGGGCCGGGACACTACGGATCAGTGCTCTCGGCCTCTATCGTGCGTTCATCAACGGCAAGCGCGTCGGCGAGGATCTGCTGACGCCCGGCTGGACCAGCTATTGGGACCGCCTTAGCTTCCAGACCTACGACGTCAGCGCCCTGCTCAGGGACGGCGACAACACCATCGACATCTGGCTGGGCGACGGCTGGTACCGCTCGCGGATGATGTGGCCGCGCAACCAGATCCTGAACACCTGGGGCGACAAGATCGGCGCCATTGCCGAGCTGCGCGGCGCCAATGGCGAGCTCATCGTCGGCACCGACGCCACCTGGCAGAGCGGCCTCGCGCCGGTGCAGAAATCCGGCATCTACTACGGCGAGAACTATGACGCCCGCGCCGAGAACGCGCCGGTGAGCGGTGGCGCCACCGTGCTCGGCGGCTTCGACAAGTCGACGCTGCTGCCGGCCGAAACCGGCGGCGTGCACGAACTACCCGCCCTGCCCGTGGTCAAGTCCTTCGCCGATGCAGAGGGCCGCACGGTCTACGATTTCGGCCAGAACGCCGGCGGCTATGTCGCCTTCACCGTCGAGGGCGAAGCCGGCGCCAAAGTCGCCATCGAGCACGCCGAGATCGTCAACCACCTCGGCAATTTCGACCGCGAGAGCATGCGGTCGGCCGAAGCCCGCGTCGAATACGTGCTCAAGGGCGGCGCGCCGGAAAGCTACCGTCCCACCTTTACCTTCTTCGGCTTCCGCTTTGCGCGCGTCGCCATCGAGGGCAAGGCGACGATCACCAGGATCGAGATGATCCCGATCAGCTCGGCGGTCACCCGCACGGCGAACTTCAGCTCGGCCAATGCGCTGGTCAACCGGCTGGTCGAGAACACGGTGTGGTCGCAGCGGTCCAACTTCATCGAGGTGCCGACCGACTGCCCGCAGCGCGACGAGCGGCTGGGCTGGACCGGCGACGCGCAGGTTTTCGCGCCCACCGCCTGCTATCTGCATGAGAGCCACGGCATGCTGACCAAGTATGTGCGCGACCTCATTGCCGACCAGCGGCCCGATGGCGCCATCCCCCACGTGGTGCCCGACCCGACGCGCAACCATGAGGACGAGATCCCGGGCTTTTACGGCTCGACCGGCTGGGGCGATGCGATATGCGTCATCCCGTGGACGCTCTACACCCACTACGGCGATCGCGGCATCCTCGAGGAAGCGCTGCCGGCCATGATCAAGTGGAACGACTTCGTCTGGTCGATCAGCGACGGCCCGATCGTCCGCCCGCCATCGGGCTGGGGCGGACGCGGTTTCACTTTCGGTGACTGGCTGCAGCCGCAGGGCGATTTTGCTAAGCCCTACCCCACCATCGGCGACGACGCCGCCGCCACGATCTACCTCTACATCTCGTCGCACCTCACCGCCAAAGCCGCCGAGGCTATCGGCGATCAGGCGCAGGCCAAGCGGCTCAATGAGCGCGCCGCAGAGGTGAAGAAGGCCTTCCAGCGCGAGTTCATGACCGCCGCCGGCCGTATCGGCTACAACGACCAGACCTCCTACGCGCTGGGCTTTCTCTGGGACCTGATCCCGGCCGAGCACTACGCCGCCGCCAAGGGCTACTTCAAGGAAACCGTCGCCCGCTCCCAGGGGCGGATCGGCACTGGCTTCATCGGCACACCGGCACTGCTGCCAGCCCTGGTTAAGATCGGCGAAGCCGATCTCGCGGCCTCGGTCTTCCTCCAGGAGGGCCTGCCCGGCTGGCTGTTCCAGGTGAAGATGGGCGCCACCACGATCTGGGAACGCTGGAACGCCCTCAACGAGGACGGCGTGGCGTTCGATCCGCAGATGAACAGCTACAACCACTACGCCTATGGCGCCGTCTGCCAGTGGCTGCTCGAGGGCGTTGCGGGCTTCCGCCCCGACCCGGCTTTGCCCGGCTTCAAGCACATCTTCTTCGAGCCCACGATCGTCCCGGCCCTTTCGCCGGTTGCGGCCAACCATGACTCCGCCGCCGGTCGCATCGAGGCAGGCTGGAAGGTCGATGGCGACAAGGTGACCTACAACATCACGGTGCCCGAGGGCGCGAGCGGCACGCTCGTCCTCGCCGCCGGCTACACCGACGCCAGCGTCGACGGCATCGCCGTCAGCGAGCGTGGCACGGATGGAAAAGCGCGCAGCCTGCTGGCGCCCGGAAAGCACAAGGTGACGTTCCGGATCAGCAAGCCCTGACGGCAAGAGGAGCCGGACGGACAAGGAAACTGCAACAGGCCGCCGGAGGACCCGTGGCGGCCGCAAGGGAGGAACTATCAATGCTGATGCGCAAACTGACGCGTGCGGCGCTGGCCACCACCGGCGCTCTCGCGATCCTGGCTGGCACCGCCATGGCCCAGGACAAGGTCAAGCTGACCTTCCTGTTCGACAATGCGCCCTCGACGGTCGCCATGTCCGAGGCCCTGGCTGCGGCCTTCGAAGCCAAGCACCCGAACATCGACATCGAAACCGAAAGCCGCCCGGGCGGCGCCGATGGCGACAACCTGATCAAGACCCGCCTCGCCACCGGCGAGATGGCCGACGTGTTCCTCTACAATTCGGGTTCGCTGTTCCAGGCGATCAACCCGACGCAGAACCTCGTCGACCTGACCGCCGAGCCGTTCCAGGCCAATGTCATCGACAGCTTCAAGACCGTCGTCACCGGTACTGACGGCAAAGTCTACGGCGCGCCGATCGGCACCGCCATGGGCGGTGGCATCCTCTACAACATCCCGATCTACAAGGAACTCGGGCTGACCCCGCCGAAGTCGTGGGCCGAGTTCATGGCCAACAACGAGAAGATCAAGGCGGCCGGCAAGACCGCGGTGATCCAGACGTTCGGTGCCACCTGGACCAGCCAGCTGTTCGTGCTCGGCGACTTCTACAACGTGCTCGCCGCCGATCCGAACTTTGCCACCGACTATACCGCCGGCAAGGCCAAGTACGCGTCGACGCCGGCAGCGATGAAGGGCTTCGAGCGGCAGGAAGAAGTGTTCAAGGCCGGCTTGCTCAACGAGGACTTCGCCGCGGCAACCTTCGAGGACGGCGTGACCAAGGTCGCGACCGGCGAAGGCGCACATTACCCGATGCTGTCGTTCGCAGTCGCCAACATCAAGGAACTGGCGCCCGAGAACGTCAACGACGTCGGCTTCTTCGCCATCCCGGGCGACGACGCCGCCAATAACGGCCTCACCACCTGGATGCCGGCCGGCCTCTACATCCCCAAGACGACCAAGCACGAAGCCGAAGCCAAGGAATTCGTCGCCTTCGTCGCCAGCGTCGAAGGCTGCGATATCCAGACCCAGTCGGCAGGCGCTACCGGCCCGTACCTGGTGAAGGACTGCACCCTGCCGTCCGACGTGCCGCCGGTCGTCGCCGACCTGCTGCCCTACTTCCAGGAAGGCGGCCATTCGGCCCCTGCCCTCGAGTTCCTCTCGCCCATCAAGGGGCCGGCGCTCGAGCAGATCACGGTCGAAGTCGGTTCCGGCATTCGTCCGGCCGCCGATGGCGCCGCGCTCTATGACGAAGACGTCAAGAAGCAGGCCCAGCAGCTCGGCCTGCCCGGCTGGTAATCGCGCGATCTGCGTGTGAAAATCGGCGCCCGGCCGAAAGGGTCGGGCGCCAATTCGTCGAGGAGGATGACGGGTATGGCAGTTGCGGTCGCAGAAGGCTCAGTGCCCATCACAAATCCGCGCCGCAAGTCGCGCACCGCCGGGCTCTATCCGAGCTGGTTCTACCTGCCCGCGGCCATCATCTTCGCCGTGCTGTTCATGCTCCCGACCTTCGCGTCGCTATTCTTCAGCTTGACGCGCTGGACGCTGCAGAAGGCCGACTTCATCGGCCTCGAGAACTTCGCCCAGTTCTTCCGCGAGCCCTTCCTGTTCCAGGGCCTCATCAACACGCTGATCTACGGCGTCGTCACCTCGGGCCTGAAGGTCGTGCTCGGGCTGCTGCTGGCGCTGCTGCTCACCTCCGATATCTTCGGGCGAGGATATCTGCGCGCCGTTATCTTCTTCCCGGTGCTAGTATCGACAGTCGGTGTCGGCATCACCTTCACCGCGATGATGCATCCCACCCAGGGCCTGCTCAACGAGTCCCTCGCCGCCATCGGCATCAAGGGGCCGGGTTGGCTCACCGACCCGCGCTTCGCGCTCTATTCCGTCGCGCTCGTCGACGTGTGGAAGGGTGTTGGCCTCGCCACCGTGATCTACATCGCCGGCATCGTCTCGATCCCGCTCGAGTACTATGAGGCCGCGAGGATCGACGGCGCCACGGCATGGCAGCGCTTCTGGACCGTCACCCTACCGCTGGTCCACCCGGCCACGGCCACAGTGATCATCCTCAGCTTCATCGGCGGCCTCCGCTCATTCGACATGATCTGGGCCATGACCAAGGGCGGCCCCGGCTTCACCTCCGACGTCATCGCGTCGGTGATCTACAAGCAGTACCAGGCCGGCTTCTACGGTCTCTCGACCGCTGGCAACGTCGTGCTGTTTGCGATGGTGGCCCTGATCATCGTGCCACTTTCGATGCTGCTCAATCGCCAGGAGACCGACCGGTGAGGCACGCCCAACGCTACATTCTCGGCGGCATCGCGATTGCGGCGTCGATCGTCGTCTTCCTCGTGCCGTTCGCCTTCATCATCCTCACCGCGGTCAAGGACCGGCGGCAGGCGGCGACCCGCTCGTTCGATTGGCCGACCAGCTGGCACTTCTGGGACAACCTGATGGAGGTGCTGCGGACGCAGGATTACATGCTGGTCACCGCGTTCATCAATTCGATCATCCTCACCGTCGCCAGCGTGACGCTGCTGGTGGTGCTCGGCGCCATGGTCGGCTTCGTGCTGCAGCGTCGGCCGTCCCGCTGGACCGCGATCGTCAACTTCCTGGTGCTTGCCGGGCTGATCATCCCGCCGGCGGTGGTGCCGACGATCTGGGTGCTGCAGTCGTTCGGCTTGTTCAAGACCATGCACGGCATGATCCTGATCGAAGTCGCCTACGGACTGAGCTTCACGATCCTGCTGTTCCGCGCCTTCGTCGCAACCATACCGCGCGAGCTCGACGAAGCGGCGATCATCGATGGCGCCGGACCGCTGCGGCTATTCTTCCAGGTCGTGCTTCCCCTGCTAAAGCCGGTGGTGGTGACGGTGATCGTCGTGCAGTCGGTCGCCATCTTCAACGACTTTACCAACCCGCTCTACTACCTGCCGGGCAAGCAGAACGTCACGGTGCAGCTGACGCTGTTCAACTTCCAGGGGCAGTTCAACACCTCGCTTCACCTCTTGTTCATGAACATCCTGCTGATCACCATCCCGCCGCTGATCGTCTACCTGTTCTTCAACCGCCAGATCGTGGCGGGGATGACTGCGGGGGCAGTGAAAGGCTAGCGAGGCGCTTCGGCGCCCCGCACTCCTTTGCAAGCGCGCTGGACACACTCGCGCGAAATCATCGGCGTCATCCCATTGCCTGATATGCGCCGCCCCGCTTTGCCTGTACTGGTACCATACTAGTCATTCGCATCCTCATCATGTCCACGCGCCTCACCCCACACGCCCGCAACGTCGCCCTCGTGGTTGCCGCCACGCTGTTCATGCAGTTCCTCGACGGCGTGATCATCGTCACCGCCCTGCCCCGCATGGCGCGGGATTTCGGCGTCGGCACGCTCGAGATGAGCCTCGGCGTCACCATCTACATGCTGGCGGTGGCCGTCTGCATTCCCGCCGCGGCGTGGCTCTCCGATCGCTTCGGCGCCCGCCGCGTCTTCGTTGTGGCGATCGCCCTGTTCACGCTTACCTCCATCGCCTGCGGCCTCGCGCAGGATCTCGGCCAGTTCGCCTTCGCCCGTGCGCTGCAGGGCGCCAGCAGCTCTGTACTGTTCCCGGTGGGCCGCATCATCGTGCTGCGCACCGCGCAGAAGTCCGAGATCGTCGCCGCCATCGGCCTCACCATCTGGCCGGCCCTGTTTGCCCCCGTGCTCGGGCCGGCACTGGGCGGCTTCATCACCGAATACATCTCCTGGCAGTGGAATTTCTGGATCAACATCCCACTCGGCCTCATCGGCATGGCGCTCGTACTGGCCATCGTCCCCAAGGACACCGAGTTCGCCGATCGCCCCTTCGACGCCCCCGGCTTCATGCTGACCGGCATCACGCTGGGCTGCCTGCTCTACGGCTTCGACGCACTGGCGCAGGGCGGGCTGCCCGCCTGGATCGCCACGCTGCTGATCGCGTTCGGCCTCGCGGTGGGCGCCGCGGCGGTCCTCTGGCTGCTGCGGGTAGATCACCCGCTGATCGACCTCCGAACCCTGCGCATCAACACCTTCGCCGCCACCGACGCCAAGGCCGGCGCCATCATGCGCACCGCGATCAACGCTACCCCGTTCATGCTGCCGCTGATGTTCCAGGTCGCCTATGGCATGGACGCGCTGAGTTCCGGCGCCCTGGTGGTGATCTATTTCTTCGGCAACCTCGCCATCAAGGCGGTCACCACGCCGACGCTGCGCCGCTTCGGCTTCCGCACCATCCTCACCGTCAACGGCGTCCTCGCCGGCATCTCGGTCGCCGCCTGCGGCCTGCTCGGTCCCGATACCGCCTACCCGATCACCGCCGCGGTCCTGTTCATCGCCGGAGCGACCCGCTCCATGCAGTTCACCGCCCTCGCCACCCTGGCCTTTGCCGATGTCGACGCCGCCCAGCGCAGCTCGGCCACGACGATCTCCAGCATGTCGCAGCAGCTGTCGATGGTGTTCGGCGTGGCCGTCGCCGCTGGCTGCCTCAACCTCAGTCAGATGTGGCGCGGCGCCCCCGCTCTGGGGGTGATCGATTTCCAGATCGCTTACCTGTTGATGGGCCTGATCATCATCGCCTGCTCGCTGCAATTGCTGACGCTGCACCGAAACGCCGGCGCGGAAGTCTCCGGTCACCGCCGCCCCCAGGCCGCCTGAGCCAGACTTCTTCACAGCCCTCCAAGGATAAGCCGCTCGCCTTCGCCCGATGATTGAGGCCAGCGCGGCCCTCTGCTAGCAATTGACTGGGCAGACGCGGCGTCACGTATGCATCGTCATTGGGGGATGTCATGAATTCAGTATTTCGTGGCGGCGCTGTCGCCGTTTGTCTGTTCGTGCTCGCGGCCTGCGACCCGAGCTCCATGATCACCGGCGGCGAACTCATTCGCCCCGGCGAGCCGACTGGCACGCTGACTGTCATCAATGGCACCGGCGGCAACATCGACGTGGTCTCCATCTCAGACTGCAATGCCTCGACCTACGGCTTCGACCGCCTGCCCGACAACGTCTCGATCGGCCCAGGGCAGTCCTACAGCTTCGCCGTTTCGGCCGGCTGCTGGGACGTCGACGCGGGTGCATTCGGCGTCGGCGAAGCCCGCCAACGCCTCAGCGTCGCCGCCAACGGCATCACCGAATACACGGTGACGGACTGACAAAAAGAAGGACGCCCTCGCGGTTCCCCACGAGGACGTCCCTGAGGCGGTCTGACCTCCGCCTATTCCGCTTTGCTGACGCGCCAGATGGTGCCGGCGCCGTCTTCGGAGACAAACAGCGCGCCGTCGGGCGCCACTGCCACGCCAACCGGCCGGCCCCAGACGTTGTCGGCGTCCATGACGAACCCGGTCATGAAGTCCTCGTACTCGCCGGTCGGCTTGCCGGCGTCGTCGAAGTCGAGCCGCACCACCTTGTAGCCGGTGCGCTTGCCGCGGTTCCACGAGCCGTGCATGGCGACGAACGCGTCACCCTTGTACTCTGCGCCCCAGGCATCCGACTCGTCGAAGACGATGTTCAGCGGCGCCGAGTGGGTCTGGAACAGCACGTCCGGAACGGTGACGTGGCCCTTGAGGTCCTCGCGCGGCGTCGCAGTCCAGCGCGGGTCGGGATTGTCGCCGATATAGTACCAGGGCCAGCCGTAGAACGCCCCGTCCTTCACCGACGTCACATAGTCGAACGGCACGTTGTCGCCGAGCTCGTCGCGCTCGTTGACTACGCACCAGACATCTCCGGTGGCCGGTTGTACCGTCATGCCGGCGCAATTGCGCAGGCCCGTGCCGAAATACTTCTCGTTCTTGCCCTCGGGATCGAAGGCCAGCACCGCCGCGCGGCGCTCCTCGCCACCCCAGGCAACGCCAAGCGGATGATCCTTGATCCACGCTTCGAGGCCACCCTCAGGCGTCGGATCCATGGTCATGTCGAGCCCGACATTGGAGCCCGAGCCGACCGAGTAGTACATGGTCTGTCCGTCCGTGGAGAACGCGACGTCGCGCGTCCAGTGATGCTCTGCCGGGATGCCGGTGAGGATCGCTTCACCCTGGTCCGGACCATCCTCGCCCTCCTCGACCTTCAGGTCGCCGGCCTTGTAGTGGAACCGCTTCAGCCCGTCGCTCTCGGCGATGTAGATCCATTCGGGATTGTCCTTGGGGTAGAAGCTGATCCCATAGGGCTGGTTGAGCTTGTCGGCGTAGACCGCCGGCTTCACCTCCTTCATCCCGCCCGCTTCGTCGAAATCGAACACCAGGACCTCGCCGTCCTCCGAGTTGGCGACAAACAGGTCGCCGTTCGGCGCGAAGCGTATGGCGCGCGGATTGGTGATCCCCGAGGCGACCAGTTCCACCTTGAAACCATCGGGCACCTTGGGCAGCGCGCCCTCGGGCATCGGCACCGTCCCCGGCGCATTCGACGCGGACTCGGTGACATTCGGCGGGTCGAGGTCCGTCGCCTTGATCAGGCGCCTCACACCCGGTGCATCCTGCGTGAAATCGCCGAAGGCGGCCTTGCCCGTCAGCACCTTGGTATCCTGTGCCAGGACACCGGAGGCAAACAAGGCGACCGCGGAGAGGGTCGCAGCAGCAAGAACTTTCATCACTTTTCTCCTCAACCCTCGCACGCGCAACTCGCCCCCACTGCGGCGGTTCCGGCGAACACGGCATGTTGAGTGCAAGTGAGACCTGCTCCATCGGTACTTGCCGATGGAGTGCTCGCGGTGCAAGGTCCCCGCTCCCTCCACCTGCAGCAGCAGCCGATTTATGTCCCAGCTATTTTCCCCGTTCACCTTGCGCGGGCTAACCATGCGCAATCGCACGGTCATCGCGCCCATGTGCCAGTATTCGGCGCAGCACGGCTTCGCCAACGACTGGCACTTCGTGCACCTCGGCCGTTTCGCCCTCGGCGGCTTTGGCCTCGTCATCCTCGAAGCAACCGGTGTCACGCCCGAAGGGCGCATCTCCTACGGCGACCTCGGGCTCTGGAACGACGAACAGATCGCGCCGCTGGCCCATATCGTGAAGTTCCTGAAGTCCGAGGGCGCTGCGACGGGCATCCAGCTCGGCCATGCCGGGCGCAAGGCGGCGACGCCGATCTGGTGGCGCGGCGGCTTCAACGAGACCGAGGCAGACAAGGCCGAATACGCCTACGAGACCTGGGTTCCCGAGGCCCCCAGCGCCGAGCGCCACGCCGACAACCCTAACTTCCAGATGCCGGTCGCGCTGGATAAGCCGGGCATCCAGCGCATCGTGCAGAGCTTCGCCGACGCCGCGCGCCGCGCCGACCAGGCGGGCTTTGACACCGTCGAGATCCACGGCGCGCATGGCTACCTGATCAGCCAGTTCCTCTCCCCGCTCGCCAACCATCGCACCGACGAGTACGGCGGCAGCCGCGAGAACCGCATGCGCTTCGCGCTCGAGGTCACCGAAGCCGTCCGCGCCGCCTGGCCGGCCGACAAGCCGCTGATCATGCGCCTGTCGGTGACCGACGGCAGCCCGGGTGGCTGGGGCGTCGAGGATTCCATCGTCCTCTCGCGTGAACTCCAGTCGCTCGGCGTGGATATGATCCACTGCTCATCGGGCGGCTTCGACGGCTATTCGCTCAAGGCGGCGCCCCTCTATCAGGTGGAGTTGTCCAAGGCAGTGCGGGCAGCCGGCATTCCGACCATCGCCGTCGGTCTCATCGACGATCCGCACGACGCAGAGCGTATCCTCGAGGAAGGCGAGGCCGACCTCGTGGCCTTTGCCCGTACGGCGCTCGAAGACCCGAACTGGGCCGTGCACGCGCGCCATGCCCTCGAAGGCGGCGGCGATGCCTACCAGCTCTGGCCCAAGCAGGCCCGCAACCGCATCCGCGACCGCGACCGCGCGCTGGGCATCCGGCAGTAGCCAGGCATTTGGGCGGCCGCTGAGCCCACGCTCATCGGCCGTTCATTTTCACTCCCCGATGATCCGATTTCCGTCGTAATCGCCATGCCACCTTGTATGGCGATTGCCACGCACCCATGTTCGGATTGCCACTGGAGATTGACGCCGAATGACCAGCAAAGCCGCCCTTTTCGCCTTGCTCGCCATGTGGGGCGTTGGCTCCACTGCCTGCCTTCCCGCCTTCGCCGAGGATACGGCAACCGAATCCGCCACCGATGCCAAGACCAGCAAGGCCGGGCTCGTCGATCGGGTCTGGACCAAGGCCGATGGCGACCTGCCCGGCGTAATGAAGATCTTCCTCTCCGACGGCACCCTCGTGCAGGATTCCTGCTGGGAAACCCACCGCCTGTCGGCATGGGAGCTCACCTCGGACACCGCGCTGAAGTGGAACGAGGACGGCATGGACATCAACGCCGACATCGTCTCGCTCACCGACGCCGAACTGGTGCTGAGCCTCAAGCTCGGCAGCGACGCGGTCGAGGAGAAGTACGTGACGGCCACCGTGCCCTACGTCTGCCCGGACATGCCCAAGAGCTGAACCCCGGCACGTTGCCGCGAGCGTCCGCTACACCTGTTGCCCGTCAACCACACCGCCACCCGACAACCGGCACTCCCGGTTGTCGGGGCATCCCACCTCGCCTATGGTTCGCCCTCAATTCATGCCCTCGGGAGATCACGATGAAAGCGACGCTGTCCACTCGGAAAGGAGCCCATCTCAGCAAGGACATCACGCTTCATGCCTTCCACCTTCCCGCGCGCGAGGAAAAACCCGCCGCGCCATAAGCCGCTCCACCATCGCATCGCCGACTCGTCCGACCCCGCTGCCCGTCAGCGGCGCTCGGCGCGGGCACGGAAGTTCTTCTCCTACTATCGCCCACATCTGCCGCTGCTCGCGGCCGACCTGATCTGTGCCGTGCTGGTTGCGAGCACCGCGATCGCCCTGCCGCTCGGCGCCAACTTCATCACCACGCGGCTGTTGGCCCTGCCCCATGCGCCCGGAGTCATCTGGCAGATCCTCGCCATGGGCGGCGGCATGCTGGCTATCCTCGCCATCCAGATGGCGGCGGTCTTCTTCGTCGACTATCAGGGCCACGTGATGGGCGCCCGCATCGAAGCGGCAATGCGCCAGGAGCTCTTCGAGCACTGCCAGAAGCTGTCCTTCAGCTTCTATGACCGGCAGCGCACCGGCCAGTTGATGAGCCGCATCACCAGCGACTCCCTCTGGGTGGGCGAGCTGTTCCACCACGGTCCGGAAGACCTCGCCATTGCCGTGCTCAAGTTCGGCGGGGCGGTGCTGGTGCTGTTCTTCATCGATCCGCTGCTGGCCGGCCTCATCCTGGCGCTGACCCCGCTGGCGCTCGCTTATGCCCTCTGTTTCAACCGGCGCATGAACCGGGCGCTCGAGCGCAGCAAGCAGCAGATCGCCGCCGTCAACGAGCGGGTCGAGGATGCCTTGGGCGGCATTCGCGTGGTCCAGTCCTTCACCAACGAGACGCTGGAAACGCAGCGATTTGCCGAGCAGAACCAGCGGTTCGTCATGAGCCGCGCCGATGGCTACAAGTCCGAGGCCTGGTTCTCCATCGGCGTCGAGAGCTTCGCCCAGCTGGTGATGATCCTGGTCGTGGTGGTGGGCGCGCTTCGCATCCTGTCGGGCGAACTCACCGTCGCCGAGATGCTGACCTTCCTCCTCTGCGTGGCCGTACTGGTCGATCCGATCCAGCGCCTCGCCAACTTCGCCCGGCTGCTGCAGGAGGGGTATACCGGGTTCACCCGCGCCATGGAGATCCTGGAGGTCGCCCCCGACATCGCCGATCGGCCGACGGCCGCTCCGATGCCCACGCCCGCCGGCGCGGTCGGCTTCGACGATGTCACCTTCCGCTACGAGGCGGAGGGGCCACATGTGCTGCGCAACCTGTCGCTCGATATCGCTTCCGGCGAGTTCGTCGCCCTGGTCGGCCCGTCCGGCGTCGGCAAGAGCACGCTCTGCGCGCTTATCCCGCGCTTCTATGATGTGGATGCTGGGGCAATCCGGATCGATGGGCGAGACGTACGCGACGTGACGCTGGAGACGCTCCGCCGCCATATCGCTGTCGTTCAGCAGGACGTCTACCTGTTCGCCGGCTCGGTGGCCGACAACCTTCGCTACGGTCGCCCCGGCGCAACCGACGCGGAGGTCGAGGCCGCGGCGCGAGCCGCCAACGCGCACGAGTTCATCATGGCCCTGCCCCACGGCTACGACACGGATGTCGGGCAGCGCGGGGTGAAGCTCTCCGGCGGGCAGAAACAACGTCTGACCATTGCTCGCGCCTTCCTCAAGGATCCCGCCATCCTCATTTTCGACGAGGCGACCAGCGCCCTCGACAACGAAAGTGAGCGGGCGGTCCAGCAGGCCCTGCTAACTTTGGCGCGGGGCAGGACGACCATCGTCATCGCCCACCGCCTCTCGACCGTCCGGCACGCCGACCGCATCCTCGTACTCGGCCGCGACGGCATCGCCGAACAGGGCACGCACGACGAGCTGATGGCAATGAGCGGGGTCTATGCCGCGCTGCAAAGTGTGCAGGCCAGCATCTAGGGCCGCCCGCCCTTAAGAAAAGGGCGCGAGGTTTCCCTCGCGCCCGACCGGCCCGCATGGGTTAGGCCAGTTATTCGGCGGGCGCACCGACCACCGGCGTCGTCGTCGTGCGGATCGTCACCTGCGTCAGCAGGAACGCCAGCACCGCACAGACCGCAAAGCCGAGCACCATCGGAATGGCCGTGCCGTCGTGGAACGCACCCACGATGCCCATCACCACCGCGCCGAGCACCATCTGCAGCGTCCCCATCAGCGCCGATGCGGTACCGGCGAACTCGCCGTGCTCTTCCATCGCCAGCACGCCGGTCGTCGGCAGCACGAGGCCGAGGAAGCCGAACGCCACGAACATCAGGCCGCTGAGGATCCACATGCTGTCGATGCCGGCGACGAAGATCCCAGCCAGCAGCGCCATCGACACTGCGAACCCGGTCACCGCCCAGCGAACCACCCGCTGCAGCCCGAAGCGCTTCACCATGAAGCCGGTCGACTGCGACACCGCGAAGAACGAGATCGCGTTGACCGAGAACGCTAGGCTGTACTCGGTCGGCGTCAGCCCATAGTGCTCGATGAACACGAAGCTCGAGTTGCCGATGAAGGCCATGAAGGCCGACATGCCGAAGGCGCCGATGAAGGTCAGGCCCATGAAGTTCCAGTCGACGAGCAACGAGCCGTAGCCACGGATCGCGCCACCGAGGCTCGACTCGGTTCGCAGGTGCTTCGGCCGCGTCTCCTTGAGCGCGACGACCGACAGGATCAGCCCGAGCACACCCACCGCGCCCATCACCCAGAACAACAGCCGCCAATCGCCGAAGGCGATGACGATGCTCCCCGAGAGCGGTGCAAGGATCGGCGAGATCGAGAACACCAGCATGATGAGGCTGAACAGCTGCGCCGCCTCGGCACCGGTATATTCGTCACGCACGATGGCCCGCGGCAGCGACATCGCCGCACACCCGCCGATACCCTGGATGAATCGGCTGACGATCAGCCACTCCACCGAAGGCGAAACCGCACAGCCGATCGAGCCAATGATGAACAGCGCGATGCCGAAATACAGCGGCGGCTTGCGCCCCACCATGTCGCTGATCGGACCGTAGATCAGCTGACCGACGGCGAATGCGGCCATGAAGGACATCAGGCTGAGCTGCACCGATGCAGTGCTCGCCCCCAGCTGTCCGCCAATTTCCGGCAGCGCCGGCAGATACATGTCGATGGCGACGGGGCCGATCACCGACAGCAGCCCAAGCACGAGGGCCGACTTCAAGATGTTCATGTTCATAGCAGTGATTCCCAACCTGCTCGTATTTAACCAATCAGTATATAACGTACCAGTTGAATATCCATCAACCGGGCGGCGATCAAGCGCGCGCGTTTCACCCCCGCGCGTCGTCTCATATCCACCGGGTTCTACCCGGCTCTGCTGCCGCTAATGTGACGATGCCGTCCATAAAAATGGACACATGTGTCAAAATGACTTTTGGACACTCTTGTCCAATTCGTCAAGTCCCATTATCCTCCTCTGCATGGAGATCAGCCACGACCTTGTTCGCAGCCCAGCCATGCAGCGGGGCAACTACAACAAGCGATGCGCCATCATCGCTGCCGCCACCGCGGTGTTCGTGCGCGATGGCTTCACCGGCGCCAGCATCGACGCCATCGCCGAGGAGGCGAGCGTCTCGCGGCAGACGATCTACAATCAGATCGGCGACAAGGAGAAACTGTTCGCCGAGGTGGTGCGCGACATCACCGAGCAGGGCAGCACCCGCATGGTCGCAACCCTCGCCACCTTCCCCGATCAGCCACAGGACATCGGCCGCGAGCTCGTCGCCTTCGCCATTCGGCTCACCCGCAACTGCCTCTGCGACGCCAATTCCCGTGCACTCCGCAAGCTGATCGAGAACGAAGGCCGGCGTTACCCGGAGCTCTTTGAGACCTGGAAGGACTACGGCCCCGGCAAGAACTGGCCGGCCATCTCAGCTCGGTTTGCCCGCTTGGCGCGCGCCGGCGACATCGAACTCGACGATCCTGATCTCGCCGCCCGCCAGTTCATGGCACTGATCGGCGCCGATCTTCCCAACGAACCGGGCGAAACCGTCAGCGACGCACAGCTGGAAAAAGCCGCCCGCAACGGCGTGAAGACGTTCCTGCGCGCCTACGGCAAGCGCGACGCGGCCCTCGCGATCTAGGCGTCAGACCACCAGATAGCCGCGATAGGCGATCAGCCGGCCAAGCAGCGGCAGCGCGATCTCGACCTCGAAGCGATGGCGGCCACCCTCGTCCACCCGCTCCTCGGCCTTGATCACCGGCAGCAGGAAGCCGGGAATCGGGACGCCCCAGAGTCGGCCCGAGACCCGCTGCATATCCAGCCCGTCGCCGCGCGGCACCAGCCGCATCCGGATGGCCACCGGCCCGAACCGCTCCTCGATCAGGCCCTCCGACGCCAGACTCATCACCGACCGCATCGGCCTGTCGGCGAAGAACCGCGTCCAATGCTCGCGCCCGTCGCGGCTTTCGATCACCACCCGCACGGGTATCCGCCCCTCGTCGAGCGGCAGCCCGAAGCGCCGCGCCAGGAACCGGGTGACGAAATTCTCCGGCGGCGCCACCACGGCCTCGCCCTCGGCAATCACAGCAGGCCGGCCGCGATGCACCCGCCGGGTCACCTCCGGCAGCCGGTCGAACCCATCGCCCATCACCCGCCGGTACAGGGGCTTCTCGCCGCGAAACGCCATCTGCTTGGTCTCGATGGCGAGCCCATCGAACCACGGCCTGATCTGCTCGAGCGTGACAATCCCCGCGGCCGAGCGGGCCCCGCCGCGCAACCGGCCACCAAGGGTCAGCATTTCGATCACCGCTGCGGCGGGCGCCACCGGCACATAGGGACCATCACCGTTCGCCGCCCTTAGCCACCACCGGACCACCCGGGTATCGCCCCGCGCATCCTGCCCGGCCGCCTCGACCAGCATGCCGCCATCGGTGGTCCCGAACCGGTCGAGCCACATGGCAATCTGCGTGCCCAGCCCCGCAAAGACGCGCGCCGACTTCACCAGCCCCCAGCGCACCGGCACCGCCACCACGCCGATCAGCCAGTTCAGCACCGGCAGTTCCATCCCGGCGTCAAACCCGGCCCGCACCCGCGGCGCAAATCGCGCCGGCACCAGATCGAGATCCGGGACGTCCGCCAGCATCGCACGCCTTCGCGGCAGCCCCTCGATGGTCACCCATCGGGCGCCGCTCCAGCCGCGCCCCTGCTCCCACCCGGCCTCGCGGAACACCCGCACCCGCTGCCCGACCCAGCTGAGGATCCCCTCGATCACCGAGCGGCCCTTCGGCGTCCGGTTCCCGGGCACGATGGCGATATCGATGCTGTCGACGGAAAGCCAGGCGCTCGTCACGCTGTCGAGCACGGCATGGGTCAGGCCCGGCGTCGAGCTCGCCCCCGAGATCACCGAAATCGCCACCGCCCGCGCCGCGCTGTCGAACTTGCTGACGCCGGTAACGAACGCCCGCGAGTCGGCGATATCGACATAGTGGCACCGCGCCCCGATGGCGGCCTCGATCAGTTGCGTGCCGCTGAGCTGGAACGGCCCCGAACAATCCACCACCACGTCGCAGTCGATTTCCTTGAGGCGCTCGGCCCCGATCCTGTCGCGGTCGATCATCACGAAGCCGAACTCGCCCTGCTCGTCGATCAGCCGCAGCTCGCGCTGCAACGTCAGGGCCCGGCTCTCGGTGCGCCCGCCAAGGCTAACCCGGAATCCCTTTCGCCGCGCCAGCAGCCGGGCCAGCCGCGAGCCGAACACGCCGGCGCCGCCGACGATCAGGACGTGCGGCCGGCTCATGCCGGCACCTCGCGTAACGCTTTCGCTGTGAGGCCGATCGCCTTCAGCGGACTCAGCAATTGCCCCGAGACCATGCCCGCTAGTATCCACTGAACCGGCGGCAGCCTGGCCATCGCCGATACCAGCACGTCACGCGCCAAGGGCAGGACAACGCCGTCGGACTGGTAGAACGGCGTCAGTGTCAGCGACAGCATCTGGTAGAGCCGCACATGCCAGCGCCGCAGCCGCGCATAGCTGTCGAGTGCATCCCCGATCGATCCGGAACTCGCCAACGCACTGCTCAGCGCCGCTGCATCCAGCAGCGCCATGTTGGCACCCTGCCCGAGCTGCGGGCTGGTCGCGTGGGCACTGTCGCCGATAAAGGCGATCCCGTCACCGGCCGGCACCCGCAGGGTATGGTGCGCATAGCGCGCCAAGGTCATCTGGTCGAAATCGGCGATCGCCTCGAGATGCGGCGCGGTCTCGGGCCAATGGCCAATCACCTGTTCGCGCCACCCATCGATCCCGGCAGAGCGCACCGCCTCGTAGGCCTCGGGCTTCAGGCTCCAGAACAGCGCCGCCTGCTCTGGCGCGTCACGCCTCGGCCGGCCGACCGGCAACACCCCGATCATCACGCTGGCCTGGCGATAGCGCTGCATCAGCGCGTCGCGCCGAAAGCCCGCGTCCACCCAGGGGACCGTGCCCCAGATCGCGCCGAAGCTCAGCGGTCGCGCCCGGCTCGGCACCTGCGCCTCGACCTTCAGCGGCGAAGCCGAGCCCAGCGCGTCGACCACCAGGTCGAACGGGCCCTCGCGCCCATTGGGCCCCAGCAGCCATTGGCCGCCGCCCGACCGCTCCAGCCGTTCCACCACGAACCCGGTGCGGATCGACAACCCGTCGGCCACCACAGCATCGTGCAGTACGTTGAACAGCGTCGCCCGATGGACGCCGATCGCATGCGCCTCCGGCCCCAGCGGCTGGTAGCCCACGTCGAGCACCACGCGGCCGCTGCGAGCATCCGTGCCGATCAGCCGTCCGATCCGCGCCCCGAGCGCTGCGATCTCGTCGTAAAGGCCGAGCGCCTCCAGCACGGCCAGCCCGGTCGGCTGCAGCATCAACCCCGAGCCCACCGGCCTCGGCGTCTCGAACCGCTCGAACAGCCGCACGCGATGGCCGGCACGGCTGAGCATCAGCGCCGCCGCCAACCCGCCGGGTCCCGCCCCGGCGATCGCAATGTCCAGTGATTTCAGCAGGCTCGCGTCCCTCGGTTCCCCGAGCGGACTAGATCACCACCTGCGTGCCAATTTCAACCACGCGGCCGGTAGGAATGTGGAAGTATTCCGTTGCGTCTGTCGCGTTACGGGCCAGCGCGATGAAGATACGGTCGAGGAACAGCGGCATCCCACCTTTCGGCGATGGCTTCAGCGACCGCCGCGACAGGAAGAACGAGGTCGACATGATGTCGAACTTCCAGCCGAGCTTGCGGGCCAGCGCCAGTGCTTTCGGGATATTCGGCGTCTCCATGTAACCGAACGTCACCACCACCCGATAGAACAGGTCGTTGTAGGCATCGATCCTGATCTTGTCCTCGTCCGCCACGCGCGGACGGTCGGACGTGATCACCGTGAGGATCACATTGTGCTCGTGCAGCACCTTGTAGTGCTTGAGGCTATGCAACAGCGCCGTCGGCGCGCCCTCGATGTCGGAGGTCAGGAACACCGCCGTGCCGGGCACAATGGTCGGCTTCTTCTTGGCGAGGTTCTCGACCAGGAACTCGAGCGGCACCTCGTCGCGGCGGGTCTTCTCGGTCAGCCGCCGGCGGCCCCAGATCCAGATCACGATGGTCGCCGCAATCGACAGCGCCACCATTACCGGCACCCAGCCGCCCTGGAAGAACTTGGCGGCGTTGGAGGAGAAGAAGATCACCTCGATGATCCCGATGGGCACGACGACCGCAGCGATCATCCAGGGTTGCCAATGCCAGATGCGGCTCATGACCACCACCAGCAATCCCAGCGTCACGATCATTTCGCCGGTGACAGCGATGCCGTATGCGGCGCCCAGGTGGCTCGAACTGCCGAAGCCGAGCACCAGTAGCACCACGGCCACCATCAGCAGGCCGTTGACCAGCGGCATGTAGATCTGCCCGTGCTGGGTCGCGGACGTGTGGAGCACTGTCATGCGCGGCAGGATATTCAGCGACACGGCCTGCCGGGTGAGCGAGAAGGCGCCGGTGATCACAGCCTGGCTGGCAATGACCGTGGCCATTGTCGCGAGGATGACCATCGGCACCTGCGACCAGTCCGGCAGCATCTGGTAGAACGGGTTCGCGACCGCCTCGCCGTGGCCCAGCACATAGGCGCCCTGCCCGAAATAGTTGAGCAGGAGGCAGGGAAACACCAGCGCGATCCAGGCGATGATGATCGGCTTCCGGCCGAAATGACCGAGATCGGCGTAGAGCGCCTCGGCCCCGGTGACGGCGAGAAACACAGCGCCGAATGTGGCCGCCGCGATCGCCGTGTGCGTCGCGATGAAGTTGACCCCGTAGAGTGGGTTCAGCGCGGAGAGGACGGCAGGATCCTCGATGATGCGCGTCAGCCCGAAATAGCCCAGCGCCAGGAACCAGACCACCGTGATCGGGCCGAACACCGCGGCGACGCCGCTGGTGCCGAAGCGTTGCACCGCGAACAGGCCGATGATCACGACGATGGTCATCGGGATGATCCACCGGTCGAAGGCGGGCGCCACGACCTGGATGCCCTCGATGGCCGATAGCACGGAGATCGCCGGGGTGATCATGGCGTCGCCGTAGAACAGCGCGGCGCCGAGCACGCCGAGCGCCAGCACCCAGGCCGGTCGATTGGTGAAGCTCGCCTGTGCAAGCGCCATGAGGGACAGGGTGCCGCCCTCGCCCTTGTTGTCGGCGCGGAGCACGATGGTGATGTACTTGCCCGTGACGAGAATGATCAGCGTCCAGACGATCAGCGACAGCAGACCCAGCACGATCGTCGGGTCGATCCGCGCGCCATGCCCCGTCGAGACATGCAGCGCCTCTCGGAACGCATAGAGCGGGCTCGTTCCGATGTCGCCGTAGACGACACCGATAGCCCCCATGATCAGCACGGGGAGGCCCTGGTTCAGTTCTTCATTTAGGGGAGTGGTCGAGCTGTCCGGCTGGGCAGCGGTATTCTCGGGTGCCATGAAGGGCTCCGCCTGTCGAGGGCGGTTGTCTACACCCAACGGCCTACACACTCAACCCGCCGCCCAATCGGCCACGTGACAATACAAAAAGGGGACGGCGCCATGGGAAGCACCGTCCCCGACCGGGGTGCGAAAGGAGGAGGACCCCGGAAACGCTAGCCGGGGTTTAGGCCGCCTTGGTCGCCGCGGCAGCCGCGTCGGCCTGGCGGGCGTTGCGGGTGGCATTGGTCCACCACACCAGGTTGTCGAGCATCTCGGGCACGAAGAAGTCGAAGTTGCCCTTGGTGTCGTCCCAGCTCTTCTGGCCCATCATGATCGGGATGAAGTCCGAACCACCGATATGGACGGCGTGACGGACCGGCACGGCCTGCAGTTCGACCATGATGTTGCGCAGGTGCTCGATGGCGCGGGCGCCGCCCACCGAACCGTAGCCGACAAAGGCCACGGCCTTCTTGATGAACGGCTTGTAGGCCCAGTCGATGGCGTTCTTCAGCGCACCGGTGATCGAGCGGTTATACTCGGCGGTGACGATGATGTAGCCGTCGAACTCGTTGAGCTTGGCCTGCCACTTGGCGGCAACCTCGTTCGGGGTCGGCATCCAGAAGTCGGACGCGGCCGCGTCGAACAGCGGAAGCGGGTAATCCTTCAGGTCGACGATTTCGACATCGACGTCGCCGCGAGCGGCGGTGTGATCGGCGATCCACTGCGCCGGCTTGTCGCCGAAGCGGGTCGGACGGATCGAGCTGATGATGACGGCGATCTTGGGTTTGGTCATTTGCTGCTGCACTCCTAGTAACAAAATGTGACTAGCGGCAAATAAGTGACCCACATGGCCCGGTGCAAGCAGGCACCAATTTGAAGCGGGGGCACAGAATCCAAACCCGGGCACAGCCATGTGCGTGCGGTTACAGGACTGTGAGTGAAGCTATTCCGGGCCTCACCGAGCGCGCCATCGCGCAACGGCCCAGCTGATGCATCATTCTCGCCGAATGCGAAATGCACCGTTCGCGATTACCGAACGACTGGTAACGAAGGCGTGTCAGCGCAGCCCGAAGGAATAGGTCCAGGCCAGCGCCTTCAACCCGGAATCGTCGAGCTCCGGGTGCCTGGGCTGCAATTGCTCGATCGCCCGCTCGGTCAGGCTCTTCTTCGAGCGCTTCTCGAGCCCATCGACCGGCTGCTGCAGCTCTTCGAGCAGCCCGAGGATGCGCTGCTTCAGCTCCGTGCCCTCGGCCTCGCCGAAGCGCTGCACCAGATGCGGCGTCTTGGCCCGCGGGAATGGCGAGCTGCCGAACCCGGTATAGAGCACCAGTGCTTCGTTGATCGGGTCGCTCATCGCCTGCTCGTACGCAACTGCTCTCAAAGCCATATGGCAACCCGCCCGATCCGTGGAAGACCCCAACTTGGTCCATCCACGGTTGAAGCGAAATGAGCGGCGTCGGCGGTAGTTAAGTCGGATTTGACCGCCAACCACGTGTTGCCCGTTAACGTATGTGCGAAAGCGCACCGATGGCGGTCACGTAGCCAGCATAAGCACTTAGCTCAGGCGCACCTGAACGGTCAGGCGCAGGCCACCTTGTAGCGCCGAACCGTCTCAGCCATGCCGTAGATCAGCGCGTCAGCGGTGATGGCATGGCCGATCGACACTTCCGCCAGATCGGGGATCGCCTGCTTCAGGGGTGGCAGGTTCACGAGGTTGAGGTCGTGCCCGGCGTTGACCATCAGTCCACCCTGCCCCGGCCGCGCGTTGTGGCCGGCGGCCCGTGCAGCGTCGGCTGTCTCCTTCAGCGCCGCCAGATGCACCGCCTGCACCTCCGGCTTCAGCGACCCGCCATACGGTCCCGTATAGAGCTCCACCCGGTCCGCGCCGACATTGGCCGCCGCCGCCGGCGCCGCCGGATCGGCATTGATGAACAGCGATACCCGAATACCAGCCTTCCGCATCCGCTCGATCGCCGGCACCAGCACGGCCCGGTTGGCCTCGATATGCCAGCCATGGTCCGACGTCGCCTGCAGCGGATCGTCCGGCACGAAGGTCACCTGCTCCGGCGCCGCCCGTTCGACCAGCGTCAGGAAATCCTCGGTCGGATAGCCCTCGATGTTGAACTCGCGGCCCGCATAGTCCTGCCGCAGCAGCGCCACCAGTTCGAACACATCGGTCCGCCGAATATGCCGTTCATCGGGCCGCGGATGCACCGTGATCCCGTCCGCGCCGGCATCGAGCGCGATCCGCGCTATGCCGGTGACACTCGGCCACGGCACCGATCGCCGGTTGCGCAGCATGGCGACGGCATTGAGATTGACGCTGAGATGGGTCATCGCGGGCCTCGGCAGGTTCAGGCGCGAGGCTTACCGCATCGGACGCCGGCCAGCCAATCGAACGTTTTGATAAGCCCGATCACCGCCGAAGATGGTCCTACGCCACCGGCGCCAACCGCCGCTTCCGCTCATCGAGAAGCACGATAGCGAGCCCGCTCGCCACCACCAGCACGATGCCGCTGATGGCCAGAAGGTTCGGGAACTGCCCGAACACCACCAGCCCCGAGAGCACCGCCCAGAACGTGAAGAAGTAATAGAACGGCGCCACCACGCCGGTCGGCCCGACGCGGTAGGCCATGAAGATGAAGAAGTGCCCGAAGATCAGGAACAGTCCGGCACCGCCGAGCAGCAGCAGGTGATGCGTCTGCGGCGTCACCCATTGCTCCGTGACGAGATGCATCGCCCCCGCCCCGATCAACACCACGATGATCGCCGACATCGCAACGATCATCCCCGGCACCTCGGCAGCCACCCGCCGCCCGGCGATATCGCGCACCGCGCAGAGCACCGCATTCGCCAGCGCCAGCGCGGCGTAGATCGAGATCCCCTGCATGGTTGGCTGAGCAACCATAATCGCGCCGATGAAGCCAACCCCGATCAGCGCCATCCGCACGCCGCCGATCCGCTCCCGGAACAGGATCGAGGCGCCCAGCAGCACCAGCAGCGGCGTGATCTGCCCCAGCGCCGAGGCGTCGGCGATCGGCATGTTGGCCAGCGCCACCACGTAACAGAGGATCGCCGCCATCTCGGCGAGGTTACGCGCCAGCACCCGCCGCTCGAACACCAGTGGCAACTGCTTGCCATAGCCGAGCAGCAGCATCAGCGGCAGCCCCCACAAGAGCCCCGCGCAGCCGCGCAGCATCAGCACCTCGTAAGGCGGCAGCCCCTCGGTCGCGAGCTTCATCATCGTGTCGTTGATCACATACGAGCAGGTCGCGATGACCATGAACAACGGCCCGCGGAACGGGTGCGACGCGAAAGACACTGAAAGTCCCCTCAAAGAAAAGCCGGGATCGCTCCCGGCCCGCTATCCTTACATGCCTTCCGGCCCGCGCGATATCACCGCAAGCCCGGTTCGCACCACTTCGACGAGCCCGAGCTGCACCGTCACACGCCCGCTACCCCCTCCTGCACCGCCACCTTTGCGTTCCGCCGCGCGCTGATCTCCGTCATGTGCGCATCACCCCACGCTCCAAGCGGCTCCAGCGCCTTGTTCAGCGACGCCCCGAGTTCAGTCACCGAGTAAACCACCTTGGGCGGCACCTCGTGGAACGCCTCGCGATGCACGATGCCGTCGGCCTCGAGTTCGCGCAGATGCTGGATCAGCATCTTCTCCGTGATCCCCGGCACCGCCCGCTTGAGTTCGCCGAACCGGCACGGCTTCTCGGCGATTGCCCACAGCAGCAGCGCCTTCCACTTGCCGCTGATCACGTCGATCGCCGGCGCGAGCCCGCACGTGTAGGGAACCTGTTGCATGGCGCATCCTCATACTGACTTTTCGGTAAGTACCTGACTTTATTGTAGGTTCTTGCGGGAAAGAAAGCGAGACCCATCTTCTGCTCCACCCACAACGGAGCACCAGATGACCCACAAGATCACCTTCCTCGGCCTCGGCGCCATGGGCACGGCCCTCGCCGGCGCCGCCATCGACGCCGGCCTCGACGTCACCGTATGGAACCGCACGGCCAGCCGGGCGGACCCGCTCGTGGCCCGCGGCGCCGCTAAGGCAACAAGTTCGACCGCCGCCATCGCCGGCGCCGACCTCGTCGTCATCTGCCTGCTCGACTATCCCTCGGTGCGCTCGGTGCTCGACACGGCGATGCCGCTGCGCGGCAAGACCATCCTCAACCTCACCAACGGCACCCCTGAGCAGGCCCGCGGCCTCGCAGCCTGGGCCGAAGCGGAAGGCGCCGCCTATCTCGACGGGGGCATCATGGCCGTCCCGCCGATGATCGGCCGGCCGGAGGCGCTGATCCTCCTGAGCGGCTCCGAAGCTGCCCGCGCAAAGGCAGCCGACGCCGTCGCAAGCTTCGGCTCGAGCCGTTACCTCGGCGGCGATCCCGGCCTCGCGGCGCTGTACGACCTGGCGCTGCTGACCGCGATGTACGGCATGTTCGGCGGCTACCTGCACGGCACCGCCCTGCTCCGCGCCGACGGGGTTCCGGCAGCGGGCTTCATCGAGCTGGTCCAGCCCTGGCTCACGGCGATGCAGTCGGCCCTGCCCGAAATGGCACGGCAGATCGATGCTGACGATCACGGCCGGGAGGTCGGCTCCAACCTTGCCATGCAGGCGGCCGCCTACATCAACCTGCTGGACGCGACGCGCGCCCGGAACCTCTCGACCGACCTGGTCGAGCCGATGCAGCGCCTGCTGCAAAGGGCCGTGGAGAGCCGGGGGGGTTGTCCCCSCCCCCGCGACATCACATCCCTTCGGGACCCCGCGAAATCGCCGCGAGCCCGGTGCGTACCACTTCGATCAGCCCGAGCGGCATCATCAGGGCGATGAAGCTGTCGATCTTGCTCGGCTTCCCCGTCACCTCGAACACGAAGCTCTCGGTCGTCGCGTCGACGATCTGCGCGCGGAACGCATCGGCCAGCCGCAGCGCCTCGGCCCGCGGTTCGCCCGAGCCGCCGACCTTGAT
Organism: Devosia sp. P1_H9; assembly: GCF_056405135.1. NCBI lineage: Bacteria > Pseudomonadati > Pseudomonadota > Alphaproteobacteria > Hyphomicrobiales > Devosiaceae > Devosia > Devosia sp. P1_H9. The sequence continues at coordinate 11,517 of NZ_JBFUCQ010000013.1, read as the reverse complement.
CAGCGCCAGCTCGCGCTCCAGCGACTTGCCCTCGCTGGTCAGGTCATGCACCCGGTGCACCGGGATCAGCCGCTCGAGCTGCAGCTTGATCTGCGTCAGCACCTTGGGCGTAGCAACCGTAACCACGGTGATACGGCTCAGCCCCTTCTCGTGCTCGGTCTCTGAGACAGTGAGACTGTCGATATTGTAGCCGCGAGCCGAGAACAGCCCGACCACCCGGGCGAGAATGCCCGGCTCGTTGTCGACCAGCACCGACAGCGTATGCCGCTCCGGCTTCTGCGTTTCCGCGGCGAGGAAGTAAGCCGAACCGCTCGGCTGCAAATGTGCGTTCATGGTCTAGCTCCTCGGAGCATGTTCAGGAAAAGTCGCTTGCGCTTTTCCGGTTCGAACATGTGACAATCAAAAAAGTTGAGCCGCAGGCTCAAACCAGCTGCCGGCCTTTTTCGTCGATCACCGCGCCGATATCGTCCTCGAAATCGGGCAGGATCATCTCGTTATGCGGCTTGCCCGACGGGATCATCGGCAGGCAGTTCTCGTGCTTTTCGACCATGCAGTCGAACAGCACCGGGCCGTCGTAATCGAGCATCTCCTGGATGGCGTCATCGAGCAGCGCCGGGTCCGAGCAGCGGATGCCCTTGCCGCCATAGGCTTCCGCCAGCTTGACGAAATCGGGCAGGCTCTCCGAATAGCTGTGCGCGTAGCGCCCGCCATGCAGCAGGTCCTGCCACTGCCGGACCATGCCCATCCGCTCGTTGTTGAGGATGAACACCTTGATCGGCAGGCCGTACTGCACCGCCGTCGACATCTCCTGCATCGTCATCTGCACGCTCGCCTCGCCGGCGATGTCGATGACCAGTGCATCCGGATGCGCCACCTGCACGCCGACCGCCGCCGGCAGGCCATAGCCCATCGTGCCTAGCCCGCCCGAGGTCATCCAGCGGTTCGGCATCTCGAACGGGAAATGCTGAGCCGCCCACATCTGGTGCTGGCCGACCTCGGTGGTGATGTAGACATCCCGCCCCTTGGTCGCCTCATACAGCCGCTTGATCGCGTGCTGCGGCTTGATCGTCGTGGTCGAGTTCTTGAAGCCCAGCGAGTGCTTGGCGCGCCAGCCCTCGATCTGCTCCCACCACGGCGCGATCGCCTCAGTGCGCGGCTGGTTGGTCTTGGTGCGCCAGATGCGGACCATCTCTTCCATCACCAGCCCACTGTCGCCGACAATGGCGAGATCGGTGCGGACGTTCTTGCCGATCGAGGACGGATCGATATCGACATGGATGCGGGTCGAGCCCGGCGAGAACGCATCGATCCGGCCGGTGATGCGGTCATCGAACCGCGCGCCGATGTTGATCATCAGGTCGCAGTCGTGCATCGCCATGTTGGCTTCGTAGGTGCCGTGCATGCCGAGCATCCCCATCCACTGCGGGTTGGAGCCCGGGAAGGCGCCCAGCCCCATCAGCGTCGAGGTCACCGGGAAGCCGGTCAGCTCCGCCAGCTCGCGCAGCTTCTCCGAGGCCTCCGGCCCCGAGTTGATGATGCCGCCGCCGGTATAGAAGATCGGCCGCTCGGCCTTCAGCATCATGTCGACGGCCTGCTCGATGGCCTTGCTGTCGCCGGCGCCGGCCGGGTGGTAGCTCTTGTGGCGGCTCGGCCCGATCTCGTCGATGCCCAGATACGTGCCGAGCGCGAACTGCACGTCCTTGGGAATATCGACCAGCACCGGACCCGGACGGCCCGAATTGGCGATGTGGAACGCCTCGTGCATGACCCGCGGCAGGTCGGCCACCGATTTCACCAGGTAATTGTGCTTGGTGCACGAGCGGGTGATGCCGACCGTGTCGCATTCCTGGAACGCGTCCGAGCCGATCAGCGTCGTCGGCACCTGCGCCGTGATGCAGACCAGCGGGATCGAGTCCATCAGCGCGTCGGTCAGCCCGGTGACCGCATTGGTCGCCCCCGGCCCCGAGGTAACCAGCACCACGCCGACCTTGCCGGTCGAGCGCGCATAGCCCTCGGCCATGTGCGTCGCGCCCTGCTCGTGGCGGACGAGGATGTGCTGCACCTTGTCCTGCTGGAACATCGCATCATAGATCGGCAACGCGGCGCCGCCGGGATAGCCGAAGATGTGCTCCACCCCGTTATCCACCAGGGCCTGGATCACCATCTCCGCGCCCGTCATTTGCTCGGCCATTTTTCTCTCACTCCACCCGGGCTCAGCCGGTCTTCTATTCGCAACGCGCCGTCACCGGCGGAAATTCGGCAACAAAAAAGGCCCCGTTAGGGACCTTACAAGCGCACCGACCCTCGCAGGGATTTACCCCACGTGCTCGATGCGCCCCGCTACTACGATAAGCTTCTGCACGAGATGTGCTCCAGATTTAGGTGGGGAGTTATGGGCGGAGGTTGGCGGCGGTGTCAAGGGGTGAGGACGCACGGCGAGCCAGTTCGACTGCGTAGCAACCTGAGACCTGAGCCGCTACGTTTCCTCATGGGGGAACGATAATGTCCGATGATGTGGTACCGCCGATGCTGCCAGATGTCCTAAATCTAGGCGGAGTTACTGGCATGTACGAAGGTACGCCCGTATCAATACGGCTTAGCGCCCGCCCGACGGTACTCGTTGGTCCCAATGGAGCTGGCAAGACATCCGTACTCCGGAACTTGAAGAGCCAGCTACAGGCCCTTCTCGCCAGTCGAGGCAGTACACTGAAGGTCAGGCTACTCGCATCTGGCCGTGGCAGTCCTGTGGAACGATTCCGCGCGGCTATCGATAGCCCCGGAGGCCGCGAGATGGCGCGCGCCACCGTCGGGCATATTAGTTATGCGCCAAATTGGTCTGAGATCGAGAGCGTTACTGGCGACTACTTGGCCCTACACGACCGTGGGGATCTGCGCTTGAAAGTACAATCTCGCCTGCAAAGCTACTTCTCTCGGAGCATCCGTCTCCAATGGACACAGAATGGCCTCGAGATCTCAATTATGCCAATCGGGGGCGGCAACGCGTACGGCGCGAATGATGAGGCAAGCGGCATCTTGCAGCTAGTGCCTTTGCTGGCCGCTCTCTACAACGACAGCGTTGGTGCGCTGATCATAGATGAGCCCGAGATATCCCTTCATCCGCAATTTCAAGCATTCTTACTTCAGGAGTTGGCGAGTGTTGCCGGAGACCCGATTGCGTCGCCTGAGCACAAGAAGATCATCGTGTTCGCAACGCACTCACCGACCATGCTTGGCGTAGACTCGATTGCCGACCTGCCAAACGTCGTGTTCTTTAGAGACAAAAAGACCCCGCCAGTCCAAATCGAACCAGCCGCTCCCGAGCTAAAAGGTCGAAAACTAGCCGGCCTGGTCTCCAGACTAACAGCAACCCACCGCTTGGCATTCTTCGCTGAGAGTGTGTTGCTCGTTGAAGGGGTAAGTGACGAAACCATCGTGTACCAACTAGCGCGCGCATTGAGTCACCCATTGCTCGTCAGCAACACACAGGTCATCCCAATTACCGGTAAGGGAGAGTTCCCGTCGGTATACGGCCTGTTTCACCTGATGGGGAAAAAGGTGTTCATACTCGCCGACCTTGACGCCATCGCTGACGGCAACGAATTGGTGAACCTCTACAACACTCACCCGGATGCGAACCAAATAGCCGCAGAACTCGGTCACCATAGCCTCGCTGCTATGGATACCAGGTTTCGAAGCGACGCTCGAGCGGCCGTTGAAGGACATTGGGATGAGATCGAACCCGTTGCCTCGGCTCACCCATATTGGGCGGGTACTCCGGCTGACGAGAGGAATGCCGATACCCGTTTCCGGGCCACACTAGCCTCCCTGTTTGGCCCCTCCGCGTCTGAGCTAATGAAGTCTGCGGCGGCGGCCAACCTTGGTGATATTCGGTCGCGTCTGTTAGCTATTCTGGGTGCCCTCGAACGGATGGGATGTTTCGTCCTCCGAAGGGGTACGATCGAGGATTACTTTCTGACCCGGCCAATCGCGGGGCAATCTAAGCCAGAGGCGGCCGCTGAAGAGGCCACTACCTTCGACCGCTCAGCGGGATTGGCAGAGAACTACGACGACGTTCTGAGAGCAGTTCGTGCCGCGCCCCCCCTTCATAAGGTCGACGAGAATGCGCTGCTGCGAGAACGACTGGCGGCGGCCCTCGGTGCTGCGTTTCAAACGGCAACCAGTTCAATGTCCACCGACGATCTCAATGCTCGGGTCGCGTCGGCCATAGGTCCAGACGCATCGCTTTTTCTCTTGGAGAACCTGTCTACAAGTGATCGCAGACAACTTCGCGTTTCGATCAACTCACCCTTATTTGCGTCTGCAAAGTTCCCATTCGAAATCTCCGAGCGGGACAACCTAACGGATGTGGTTCGCGCACAGCTACCTCCCGTTTCTTGAGCTCCAATCAACCTTGATGGCGCGGAAATTGAGAGCGCGCCTACCCCACCCCAACATACCCCGCGACATCCACCCCCATACCCCCTACACTGCCCCGCATATCAGCCGGCTGCCCCGCCGCCGGAGTGCTGATCCAGATCGGACCGTCGCCCCAATGATGTCCCCGATCATCAAGATCGCCGACGCCCAGACACTCGCCCAGGCCATCGTCAACACCATCATCGAGCCGTTCATCGTGCTTGACGACGCGTTTTGCGTGCTGGCGGCCAGCCGCTCGTTCTATGACGTGTTCAAGGTCAGCCCCGAGCAGACGCAGGGGCGGCTGCTTTACGACCTAGGCGACGGCCAGTGGGATATCCCCGCGCTGCGCGTCCTGCTCGAAACCATCATCCCCGAAAAGGTGGCCATGGACGGCTTCGAGGTCGAGCACGATTTCCCGCTCGTCGGCCGGCGCACCATGCTGCTCAATGCCCGCAAGGTGATCTACGACAACAGCGATACTTCGACGATCCTGCTCGCCTTCCTCGATGTCACCGAGCGCCGCATCATCGAGCAGGAGAAGGCCGAGCTGCTCGCCCAGGCCGAGGAGCTGCTGCGCCAGAAGCAGGTGCTTCTGCAGGAAATGCAGCACCGTGTCGCCAACAGCCTGCAGATCATCGCCAGCATCCTGCTGCTGAAAGCCCGGGCGGTCACCTCGGAGGAGACTCGCCTCCATCTGCAGGACGCCCATCAACGGGTGATGTCGGTCGCGGCGGTGCAACAGCATCTGCATGCCTCCGAGGGCATCGACGAGATCGAAGTCAGCGGCTACCTGACGACGCTCTGCGAAAGCCTCGGCGCCTCGATGACCGGCGAAGGCCGCCCCATCGCCATCGTCACCCGATCCGACAGCGGCATGATCGCCTCGGCACACGCCGTCAGCATCGGCCTCATCGTCACCGAACTGCTGATCAATGCCGTGAAGTACGCCTTCCCCGAGCCAAAGGACGACGCGGCCATCCGGGTAATCTACGAGATCAACAGCACCGACTGGAAACTCACCGTCGCCGACAATGGCGTGGGCAAATCGGCCGACGACGCCAAGCCTGTCAGTGGCCTCGGCACCGCCATAGTGCGGGCGCTGGTGCGCCAGCTCGATGCCCAGATGGAAACCGAGAACAGCTCGTCGGGGATGAGCATCTCGATCTCCCGCGCCACCTTCCAGCCGCGCACGGCCAAGGCCGCCTAGCCCGTCTGCCTGCCGTGCTCGGCCGCGCGCGGGCATCCCTTTGTCGAGTTCCACCCCCACAGAATCCGTGCTTGTATACTAGCACTCCGCCGCCGCGGATCGATCTGTCAGAGCCATCCCACCTGTAGGAACACCCGATGACTTCCCAGCAATTCCAGGTGCTCACTCCCGAGCAGGCGCAGCACTTTGTCGAAAAGGGCTACGTCCTCGTCAAAGGCTGCCTCGACCATGATCTGGCGCGGAAGTGGACCGCCGAGGCCTACACCCGGCTCGGTTACGACCCCGTCGACCGCTCGACCTGGACCAAGGACATCGTCTGGATGGACCGCAACAACGTGGCCGCCATCAAGGACATCTCGCCCAAGGCATGGGGTGCCCTCTGCGACGTGACCGGCGGCGAGGATCGCATCGATCACAAGGTCATGGAGATCGAGTCGCAGCACTTCACCACCATCGATTCAACCGAATGGTCGGACGCCTTCATCGTCAATTTCCGCCGCGGCGCCGACAAGCCGTGGATGAAGCCCTCGCCCGAGGCCGGCGGCTGGCACAAGGACGGCAGCTTCTTCCGCCACTTCCTCGATAGCCGCGAGCAGGGCCTGCTGACCGTGGTCTACTGGTCCAATGTCGGGCACAAGGGCGGCGGCACCTTCATCGCGCCGGACTCGATCAAGCACGTGGCGCGCTACCTCGCCGACCATCCGGAGGGCGTCGATCCCTCCTTCGATTTCGGCCACCTGATCGACAAGTGCGAGGAGTTCGTCGAGGTCACCGGCGAGGTCGGCGACTTCATCATCCTCCACCCCTACATGCTGCACGCCTCGTCGAACAACCACTCGCCCAACGTGCGCTTCATGACCAACCCGCCGGTGGTGCTGAAGGAGCCGATGAACTTCAACCGTCCCGACCCGGCCGATTTCTCGCTGATCGAGCTGGCAACGCTCCACGGCCTTGGCGTCGACCGCTACGATTTCCGCCCCACCGGCCCGCGCGACGAGCAGTGGAAGGTGATCGGCTGACCGTCAGCCCCGCGCCCGCCGGCGCGCCTCCATCTCGGCAACGAACAGCTGCGACCGGCTGAGCTTTGGCGCCCTGCCTCGGGGCGCCACGGCCGGCCCGTCCTCGCGCGGATCGTCGCCATAGTCGTTCGCGCCGTAAGTATCCGGCCCGAGGAACAACAGCACCAGCAGCCAAAAGCCGCCCACGAACGGCACCAACGAGATCCAGTACCACCAGCCCGATCTTCCGCTGTCGTGCAACCGCCGCACCGTTGCCGTGATGTTTGGAATGATGTGGACGAAGATGCAGAACAGCGTCAGCGGCCCGAAACCGCGCCCGCTCGGCCCAAAATACCCTAGCACCGAGACATCCACGTACAGCGCGACGCCGAACAGGACCCACGACGTCAAAGTGAACACCCAATATTGGGTACGCGACGAACGACCCGCGAATTCGAAATACCGAAGCATCGTGTCGAAATAGCCAAACATCTGAAAATCGCCCCGCGGCAGGCCCCCTGCCATCGGAAAGCAACGCTAGATCAAGACGATCAACATCTCATTCTGGCGAAAGATCGCAATTTAGCGACCTTGGCCGGCTACCCAGCCTCGATCCTCTGGCAGACACCGCCGTCGCCGCGAATGGCGGTGACTCTCCCCCGCGCGTGCCATACTGGCGAGGTCGAATCTCGGAGTCGCCTCAATGCACGTCGGACGCTCATATCGGTTGCTGGATTTTGCCGTCTGGTCGCGGCGCGGGGCGCTCTACATGCTGGTCGTCAGCCTCGTGGCGGTGGCGGCGTACAGCCTGCCGCCACTGGCCGGGTTTTCGGTCCCCTGGCCGATCGTGGCGGTGCTCGGAACCAGCGTCGCGCTCGTCGCCGGCTTCAAGAACGGCCAGGTGCTGCAGCGGAGCTCAGAGGCGCTGCAGGCCTTCGCCCAGATCGCCGCGATCAGCCGGCTGCTGGCAAGCCTCAGCTGCGATTTCCTCGACAAGGACACCGCCCGCCGCGTGATCCGCCGCCATCTCGCCTGGCTCACCGCGCTGCGCTTCTCGCTGCGCCGGCCGATGCCCTGGGAGACCGCGGGCAAGGGAGTGAACCGCGCCTTCCGCCGCCGCTACTATCAGCTCCAGGAAGACCTCACCTCGCTGCCGCAGGAGCTTCAGGCCCTGCTCGGAGCCGAGGCGAGCGCCATCGCCGCCCAGCCGCAGCCAGCGCTGGCGCTGCTTCACCTCCAGGGGGAGGAGATCAACGCCCTGCTCAAGCAGAATGCGATTCCCACCCAGGTCTATTCCGAGCTCATGAAGCTGCTGCGCGATTGCCACGACCAGCAGGCGCGCTGCGACCGCATCAAGAACACGCCCTACCCACGCCAATACGCCGTGGTCAGCACCATCTTCGTCGTCATCTTCGGCACCCTCCTCCCGTTCGGCGTGGTGCCGGCCTTCGCCGCGGTGGCCGGTGCCGGCGGCGCGATGATCTGGCTGAGCGTGCCGTTCAGCGTCCTCATCGGCTGGATGTACTTCGCGCTCGACCTGGTCGGCGAAAGCACCTCCAACCCGTTCGAAGGCAACGCCAACGACGTGCCGATCTCACAGATCTGCCGCGAGTTGGAGATCGAACTGCGGGGACGCCTGGGCGACACCGACCTGCCCCACCCGTTGGCGCCAGTGCACGGCATCGCGACCTGAGCCGTATGCCGGGTCGACGGCTCCTTGGCCTTCTCCCTCAAGGGGAGAAGGCAGGCCGGAGGTTGGCCCTACCCCCTGAGCCCCGGAGCCTCCTGCCCGGTGCGCGCCACGTATTCGGTGTAGCCGCCGCCATAGGAGTGCACGCCCTCAGGCGTCAGCTCCAGCACCCGGTTGCTGAGCGCTGCGAGGAAGTGGCGGTCGTGTGAGACGAACAGCATCGTCCCCTCGTACTGCGACAGCGCCTCGATCAGCATTTCCTTGGTTGCGATGTCCAGGTGGTTGGTCGGCTCGTCGAGCACCAGGAAGTTCGGCGAGTCGAACAGCAGCTTCGCCATCACCAGCCGTGCCTTCTCGCCGCCCGACAGCACCCGGCACTTCTTCTCGATCTCGTCACCCGAGAAACCGAAGCACCCGGCCAGCGCCCGCAACGCCGCCTGCCCCGCCTGCGGAAAGCTGTCTTCGAGCGACTGGAATACCGTCCGGTCGCCATCGAGCAGGTCCATGGCGTGCTGCGCGAAGTAGCCCAGTTTTACGCTCGGGCCGACATTGATCGAGCCATTGTCCGGCTCGGTGCTGCCGGCCACCAGCTTCAAGAGCGTCGATTTGCCGGCGCCGTTGATGCCCATGATGCACCAGCGTTCCTTGCGCCGGACGTGGAAATCCAGCCCCTCGTAGATCGTCCTGCTGCCATACGCTTTGTCGACGCTCTTCAGCATCACCACGTCCTCGCCGGAACGGGACGGCGGACGGAACTCGAAGTTCACGGTCTGGCGACGCTTGGGAGGCTCAACCTTGTCGATCTTGTCCAGCTTTTTGACCCGGCTCTGCACCTGTGCCGCATGGCTGGCGCGAGCCTTGAACCGCTCGATGAAGGCGATCTCCTTGGCCAGCATCGCCTGCTGGCGCTCGAACTGCGCCTGCATCTGCTTGTCGCTAAGTGCCCGCTGCTGCTGGTAAAACTCGTAGTCGCCCGAGTATGCGGTCAGCGAGCCGCCATCGATCTCGACGATCTTGTTGACCACCCGGTTCATGAACGCGCGATCGTGCGAGGTCATCAGCACTCCGCCGTCATAGCGCTTCAGGAAATCCTCGAGCCAGATCAGGCTCTCGATGTCCAGGTGGTTGGAGGGCTCGTCGAGCAGCAGCGCATCGGGCCGCATCAAGAGGATCTTGCCGAGCGCCACGCGCATCTTCCAGCCGCCGGAGAGCGCTCCGACGTCGCCGTCCATCATTTCCTGGCTGAAGCCGAGCCCGTTGAGCACTTCGCGCGCCCGTGCATCGAGGCTGTAGCCGTCGAGCTCCTGGAACTGCCCTTGAACCTCGCCATAGCGGGTGATGATCTCGTCCATCTCGTCGGCGCGATCGGGATCGCCCATCGCTGCCTCGAGTTCGCTCATCTCGGCGATCAGCGCGCCGGCCGGGCCCGCGCCTTCCATCACCTCGGCCACGGCGCTGCGGCCGGCCATGTCGCCGACATCCTGGCTGAAATAGCCGATGGTGATGCCGCGATCGACCGCCACCTGCCCCTCGTCCGGCTGGTCCTCGCCGGTAATCATCCGGAACAAGGTGGTCTTCCCCGCGCCATTAGGGCCCACCAGCCCAACCTTCTCGCCCTTCTGCAGCGCCGCCGACGCCTCGATGAAGACGATCTGCTTGCCGTTCTGCTTGCTGATATTTTCGAGGCGGATCATGCGCGTGGAGGCCCTGGAAATGTCGGGCCATCCGTGGCCGCGTGCGAGTGGGCGTCCCTAAAGCATCTGTGTGACGGCGAGACAAGCGCCGCAGGGTCACAGGTGCCTTGCGTCCAGCCATTGACATTATTTGCGTCTTCACGTAATTACATACATATGCAAACACAAGATCCACTCACCGCCACCTTCGCCGCTCTCGCCGACCCCACCCGTCGCGCCATGCTGGCGCGGCTGACCCAGGGCCCGGCGACCGTCAACGAGTTGGCCGAACCCTTCGCGCTCACCCTCCCTACCGTCTCGCGGCATCTGAAGGTGCTCGAGCAGGCCGGGCTGATCAGCAAGCAGCGCTCAGCACAGTCCCGCCCCTGTACGCTGGAGATCGCTCCGCTCGTCGCGGCCGACGAGTGGATGGCCCAGTACCGCGAGTTCTTTACCACCCGCTTCGACCGGCTCGACACACAGCTCAAGGCCATGATGAGCGCCCGCGCCGATGCCGCAAACAACCCCAAGGGAGATCAGTGACATGCCCGCCACCTACACCCTCGACCGCGGCCTCACGCTGCAGCGCACCTTCGCGGCCCCGGCCAGCGTCGTGTTTGAAGCCTGGACCGACCCGGTCTATCTCGATTGGTATTTCAACCCTGGCAACCCCACCGACCGCCCGGTGACGGTCGACCTCCGCGTCGGCGGCCAGTGGCGCCAGGAAATGGTGGAGAGCGCCGACAAGCGCTACTTCACCGGCGGTGTTTATCGCGAGATCGTGCCAGGCCGAAAGCTGGTGTTCTACTGGGGCGCCGTCGGCGGCTGGCCGGAGCTCGACCTCCAAAACCTCGACGAGAGCCCGCTGGTTACCATCCGACTAACCCCATACGGCGCACAAACCGTGATGGATTTCCACGTGCAGTTCCCCGACCACTTCACCGAGGAACGGATGGACTGGTGGATGAACTGCGGCATGGTGGCCGGCTGGAACATGACCATCGACCGGCTGGTCGCGGTCTACGAGGGCAACCGCCGGGCGGTGTGACGAACAACTGGCAGCTCCCCGCCATCCCGGGGGGTGGGCTCGATGGTGCCCCAAACTCGATGCGGCACCTCCCCCTCTGGCGGGGGAGGATGGGTGGGGTGAGTGGAGCCACAATCGCGAGGCCGGGCAAGGCGTTGCGAGAATCTTGCCCCGATCTATCCCCTCACCTCCCCACCCGTGCGATTCTGTGCTGGTCCGCTGCACCGAAGCGAGATCATGACGAGTGGTTGGTGCGGGGGAGACCGGGTGGGCTGTGGGTCGCTGCAGTTCAGGCGGAAACCATCACGGCAAGGACCGGTTCGCCGGTCAAGCCGCTATCACGCGAGGGCAGCTCGATGCGGAGTGGCCCAAGGGACGAAGCCTGGCACGCATGAGCTGGGCGGGAGCAACGAAGGCGGTGCTGGCACTCCGGCCGCCGACCGAGTTTCCCATCGTTCTCGCGATGCGGCAGGGGATGCGCCCCGGCACTGGTGGCATAGTAG